>NZ_JJMW01000072.1 GCF_000714435.1 Exiguobacterium alkaliphilum 12/1 | reverse complement strand
ACGTCTCGGCACGATACGTGAAAGTGTCTGCCTCTACCGCAACGACAACTGCTAAAACGTACGTCACGACGGTCAACTTGAATTTACGTAAGAGTGCCTCGTCGACCGGGACCATCCTTTTGACGATCCCTTCAGGACGAAGCGTCACGTACCTCGGCACGTACGGCTCTTGGTATAAAGTGTCCTACGGTGGACAGACTGGTTACGTCTCATCCCAATACTTAAAGGCGAGCACAACGACGACGAACACATCGACCGGTTCCGGCCGAACAATCGTCATCGATGCCGGGCACGGCGGATACGACCCTGGCGCCGTCTACGGGTCAGTCCAAGAGAAGGTATTGACACTCGACATCGCCAAGCGCCTTGCGAGCACGTTGTCCGGCACCTACAACTACAACGTCCGAATGACGCGTTCAACCGATACTTATTTGTCGCTCGCGAACCGTGTCTCCTTGACGAAGTCGTATAACGGCAGCGCGTTTGTCAGCCTACATGCGAACTCTTCTACAAATGCGTCCTATCACGGTCACGAAGTACTCGTGCCGACGACCGAAAGCTATACGACGAACCCATACGTATCGGCGAGCCGCAACTTGGGCGCTTCCATCAACCGTGAGCTCGGCGCCCGAATCCCGACCATTCGAAATCGAGGCGTCAAATATCAGAACGTCTACGTCGTCGGGAAGAACAGCGTCCCTTCGACACTCGTTGAGTACGGCTTTATGACAAATCAGAACGACCGCGCCCATTTGACGAGTACGACGTATCGTCAACGGATGGCCGAAGCGACGGCGTCCGGGATTCATCAATTCATGCGTTCTACCTATTAATCAAACTAAGAGGCTGGGACATAACTAGCCAGTTCTAA
>NZ_JJMW01000071.1 GCF_000714435.1 Exiguobacterium alkaliphilum 12/1 | reverse complement strand
ATTAATAAATATTACCAATTAAACCCTTAATAAAAATCTAATTCATCCCTTTGATTTATTCAACCTTTTTTTAAAAAAATAATAATCACTATATTAATATAGGTTCGCAAATAAATCAGGACGTAAAAATGCCACAAGTACTGATTTAGCAACGCCTGTAGCATTTTTATTTATTCAAAAAGTAGAGACAACAGGAGTCGATCCCTTGTCTGAAGGCATCATCAACACATGCTTCTACGTGTGTAGTTTATCGATAAAGTTCTCAATGAGACACTGCTGATGAACAGACGTTGTTGCATTCGGGTGGATGGCTCGTGATTCGCAGTCTAAAAAAATAAGCTGACTCATGCAGTTCGGCACACTCGCAATCAGTGATTTGTTAATGGCACTTTTGTTATTCATCTTCTAGGATAATAGTGATGTGATTGTTGTGGATTTATTTAACTTGTGGTGAGCATCAAATAACCGAATCGATATCATAATGGAATCAAGTTTGAAATGGAGATAAATCGACTTTGATTAACAAAAGAAGAAACAAGAAAAGGGCCACCCGTGCATAAACTACGCACGGATGACCCTCTTCTTTCATTCCATCTTCTTATAGCATGACACTTAAAGTCAGCTAACCTAGCTGATCACTCACCAGCTTGTTTCTTCTCTTGTTGCTTCTTTAAATACGCTTCTCGAAGCTGATTGATTTTATCTTTTTTATTCGATACAGCTGGTTTTTTCCCATCTTGATACTTGGCAGCGGCCACCTTACTTTTCATATCTAATTGATATTTTCCCATTCGATTCACCTACTTTCATTTCATTGTGAGACATGCTCCATTCACATTAAAAGACCTTCTAATCTCAATGAAATTAGAAGGTCTTCATGAAATATCATTGATCACAGTCATCGTAGACTGCTTAAAAATGGAGACGGCGGGAGTCGAACCCGCGTCCGAAGGCATCGTAACGCATGCTTCTACGTGTGTAGTTTATCTATTGAATCTCAATGTGACACTGCCGATAAACAGGCGTTGTCGCATCCAGTCTGGTTCATCTCTTCTTCGCGCCCTCAGACGGCGAGGTTGAAGCGTAGCTTGCTTAGTTTGAGACCCTGATAATCATCCACACAAGCGATGGATGTCAGGATCCGCAGGGCACTTAGGCTGCTGCGAGTTGTGTGTTAGTTTTGCCAGTTATAGGCGTTTGCGTTTTAACGAGGCCGACCCCTCGACACGCCACATACGACCGACCTACCCCCGTCGAATCCATAACGTCCCCGAGGTGGTAATTGGTACTACAACAACTATACCACAATCAGGTCTCGCTGTCAGTATTTTTGCCGGTCCCGGAGTGCCCGGTCGACGTCGCGCTTCGCATCTTTCTTCTTCAAGTCGTCGCGCTTGTCATACTTCTTCTTCCCGCGCCCGATGCCGAGGAGACATTTCGCGAAGCCATTCTTGATGTACACTTTGAGCGGGATGATCGTATAGCCGTCACGCCCTTGTGCGCCGATGAGCTGATTGATTTGTTTCTTATGCAACAATAGCTTTCGGACACGGAGCGGCTCGTGGTTGAACCGGTTCCCTTGCTCGAACGGGCTGATATGACAGTTGTGAAGTGTCGCCTCGCCACCGTCAAAGCGGACATACGCGTCGGCGATATTGATCTTTGACTGGCGCACCGATTTAATCTCGGTCCCCGTCAACACCATACCGGCTTCAATCGTATCTTCAATCGCATAATCGAAGGACGCTTTTCGGTTTTGGGCGAGCACGTTCGAATCTTTCTTCTTGGCCATACACATTCAGTCCTTTACTTCAATATGGAGGAGGGGTCGCCCCCTCCCGTCAACGACGCTTCTTCGCTCCGCGTTTGGCGTCGCCTTTACGTTTTTGCTTGTCTTTGTTTTTCAAGTTGAGCGCCGAACGGCCTTGTGACGATTTCTCGCCGTCCCGTTTCGGCTTCTCGCCTGGTTTCGCCGATTTGCCGGCTTGACCCGATTTCCCTGACTTGCCACGTTTCGGACGTTTGTCGTCACGACCACGGCCTCCGCGCTTGTCGTCTTTCTTCGGACGGCCTTCTTTCGCCTTGATCGTCGTCGGTTGACGACGGCGCGACTGTTCCCGCTTCGGCATCCCGACGATCGTGAAGTCAATCGTCCGCTCGTCTAGGTTGACGGCGTCGACTTTGACACGGACGGCGTCCCCGATGCGGAACTGACGGTTCGTGCGCTCCCCGAGCAACATGAGCTGCGACTCGTCGAAGTGGTAATAGTCATCCATCGACTGGAGACGGACGAGCCCTTCAATCGTGTTCGGGAGCTCGATGAACATCCCGAAGTTCGTGACACCGCTGACGACGCCATCGAACTCTTCCCCGAGACGCGATTCCATATACTCGGCTTTCTTCAAGGCTTGCGTCTCACGCTCGGCATCGACCGAACGACGCTCACGTTTCGACGCCTGCTCGGCGATCGAGTCGAGACGGTCCTCGTATTTGGCGATCGTCTTCTCTGACACGTCGCCGTTGAAGACGTATGTGCGCATGAGACGGTGGACGATCAAGTCCGGGTAACGACGAATCGGTGACGTGAAGTGCGTGTAGAAGTCGGTCGCAAGACCGAAGTGGCCGAGCGAGACGTCGTCGTACTTCGCCTGTTGCATCGAGCGGAGCATGATCGTGCTGATGACCGCTTCTTCCGGTTCCCCTGCGATCGCCTTCAAAATCTTTTGAAGCGTCTTCGGGTCGACCGTCTGGCCTTTGAACCGTTCGATATGAACGCCGAAGTTGGCGACGAAATCGAAGAAGAAGTCGAGCTTGTCCGACTTCGGATTGTCGTGGACACGATAGATGAACGGGACGTCCATCTTGTGGAAGTGCTCTGCGACCGTCTCGTTGGCGGCGAGCATGAACTCTTCGATCAACTTCTCGGCGACCGAGCGTGGACGTAAGACGATGTCGGCCGGTTTGCCTTCTTCGTCGACGACGACTTTCGCCTCGGCGAAATCGAAGTTGATGGCCCCGCGCGAGTTACGGCGCTTGCGCAGCACTTCCGCGAGCTCGGCCATGAGGTCGAACAACGGGATATACGGCTCGTAGCGTTTGAGCGTCTCTTCGTCGTCGCGCTCGATAATCTCACGGACGTTCGTGTACGTCATCCGCTCCGTCGTCTTGATGACACTCGGGAACAGCTCATGGTTGACGACCTTCCCGTTTTGCGGGGAGATTTCCATGACACAGCTGAGCGTCAAGCGGTTGACGTGCGGGTTGAGCGAACAGATTCCGTTCGAGAGGCGGTGCGGCAGCATCGGGATGACGCGGTCGACGAGATACACACTCGTCCCGCGCTCGAACGCCTCGATGTCGAGCGGCGAGCCTTCCGTCACGTAGTGTGAGACGTCGGCGATGTGGACGCCGAGCTCGTAGTTGCCGTTGTCGAGCTTCTTGACGTGGACGGCATCGTCCAAGTCTTTCGCGTCTTCGCCATCGATCGTGAAGATTGTCTCGTTGCGAAGATCGACGCGGCCCATGAAGTCTTTCTCGTCGGCCTCGTCCGGCACGGCGTTCGCCTGGTTGATGACGTCTTCTGGGAACTCGGTCGGAATCCCGTGCTTGTAGACGATCGACAAGATGTCGACGCCCGGGTCGTTCTTGTGTCCGATGATGCGGACGACGTCACACGCCCCGGCGAAACGGCCGTCCGGATATTTCGTGATGCGGACGACGACTTTATGGCCATCGACGGCACCGAGCGATTTGTCCGGGTTGACGACCGGCCAGAAGTTGATGCGCTTGTCGTCCGGCTCGATGAAGGCGAACTGGTCGAGGCGTCCGCTCGGGAGCGTGTACGTCCCGACAAACTCCGACAAGCCGCGCTTCAATACTTTGAGGAGCACGCCCTCGGTCTTGCCACGGTTGTCCTCGCGTTTTTTGACGAGGATCGTGTCGCCGTGGTAGACGTCTTTCAATTGCTCGGCCGGCAAGAAGACGTCATCGGCCTCTCCTTCGACCGACAAGAAGCCAAAGCCGCGCTGGTGAATCGAGATGATGCCGGCAACTTGGCCGAGTGCGGCGAGCGTCCCGTAACGGTTCGTCCGCGTCCGGCCGATTAACCCCTCTTCTTCGAGGGCGTTTAATGTTCGGATGAGTTCTTTAAACGCATCCGTCGACTCGAGCGCTAATCGCTCGGTCAATTGGTCGACAGTGAGCGCTTTATCGCTCGACTGGATGATTTCTAGTAGTTGGTCACGTAAATTCAACGTGACACCTCCTTTTCACACTGACCAGTCCAACGTTTCGAGAAAATCGAGCACGTCGTGGTGCAGTTTCTCTTTTTCTTTGTCGAGGGTGATCACGTGTCCTGACTCCTCATATATGAGCAGTTCTTTTTGGAACGCGTTGATCGCCTCGTAAATCTCGTGTGCAGATTGAGGATCAACCATGCGGTCTTTCGCCCCTTGGACGACGAGCGCCGGGACGAAGATGTCTTCGAGTTTCGTCGTCGTCTCGCGGACGAACGCACGAAGGTCCTTGAGCGTCGGCATCGGCTTGAAGTCGTCCATCTCTTGCTCGATTTGCTCAGGTGTTTTCGCTTCTCTTGATTTATATTCTCGGGCGTACGCCTGGACTCCTTTGTATAACCGGTCCTCGGCGTCGATGCCGGTCGGTGCGCACATCGGGATGACCCCTTTGACGTTCATTTCTGAGGCGAGGCGAAGCGACATGACGCCGCCAAGCGAGAGGCCACAGACGGCAATCTCGTCATAACCTTTATCTTTTAACGCCTGATACGCGTCCTGGACGTCTTGCCACCAGTCGGCTGGTCCGAACTGAAGCAATTCTTCCGGTGGGACGCCATGTCCCCGATACTGGGGTCCCATACACGTATAGCCTTCTTTTTGTAGGAAACGGCCGAGCATGCGGACGTCCGCGCTCGATCCGGTAAAGCCATGTAACATCAACACGGCACGTGGTCCGCCTTCAAAGAAAAACGGTTTCGGTGCAGTCACTTTCATCGTTCAAGTCATCTCCTCGTACATTCCATTATTCCCAAAAAAAATTCTAAAAAAACAAAAGCTGACCGCCTCACGTAAAAATCGAGAACGATCAGCCTTTCATCATAATGATGCGACTAGTAATCCTAAAATGAAAAACAACGTGCCTAGTACAGCTGCAGTTCGGTTCAAAACAGCGTCAAAGCCGCGCGCTTTCTGGCGGCCGAACAACTGCTCCGCGCCACCTGCAATCGCCCCAAGACCTTGCGACCGACCTGACATGAGCAGTACGACGACAATCAATAAGACAGCCACGACGAGTAGGCTGATTGTAGCGATCGTTTGCATAGTAGTCAGTTCCTCCTTCTTTTTACACGCCTTTTATTATATAGAAGTTATGACGAAAACACCAGCTTTCAAATTATCGGGACGGGTAGCTGAACCCTTCCCCGATGACCTCTTTCACTTGGTGGATGACGACGAACGCACGCGGGTCCGTCACTTCGACGATTTTCTTGAGCGGCGCGACTTGGCGCTTGTCGACGATCATATAGAGCATGTTCTTATCCTGCTTCGTATAGTAGCCGTGGCCGTGGATAATCGTCGCCGAGCGGCCGAGCGTCTCCGTCAACACGACGGCGAGCTCTTCTTGTTTGTCGCTGATGATCGTGACGGCCTTGCGGATGTTGAGTCCCTCGGCGACGAGGTCGATCACCCACGAGCCGATGATGATGGCGATGAGCGTATAGAGGACGACTTGTTCCCCGAGGAAGAAACCCGAGGCGGCGACGACGATGGCATCGATGATGAACATCGACACGGCGACGCTCAAATGAAGATACCGCTCCATGAGCCGGGCGATGATGACCCCGCCCCCGGTCGTTCCGCCGACACGGAGCACCATACCGATACCGATTCCAATCAAAATCCCAGCATAGACGGCCGCGAGCAGCTTGTCTTCCGACGGGCTGCCCCAGTTGTGCGTCAAGCTGAGGAAGAACGACGTCGCGACGACGGAGATGACGGAGTACACCATCGTCCGGCGGTCGAGTAGCTTATACCCGATGATGAAGAGAATCCCGTTCCCGATAATCGACGTGACGCCGAGGTCCCACTCGAACAGATAGAACAAGATGATCGTCACCCCGAGCAGTCCGCCTTCCGAGAAGTCGTTCGGGACGGTGAAGTAGTTGACCCCGAAGGCGAGGATGAACGACCCGGCGATAATCCAGGCGATGTCCTTTAACGAGATCGATTGCAGTTTCTTCCACACCTGTTGGCGGAGCAGATGTTGTTGTTGACGTTTCATATGAGTTCCCCTTTCCACATAAAAAAGACCGCGGCCAAAACCGCAGTCTTCTCGTTATGCTGGTTTTGGCGCACCGTCTTTCATAATCGGCAACTTGCGGTCTGCGACGTTTGCGTAGACGTCCAAGAGTGCCTCTTTTTCCAAATCCCAGTTATATTGTTCACGCGCCGTCTTCGTGTTCGCTTTGACGCGTGCGTAGAGCGCTTCATCTTCGAGCAGGCGGTTGACACCGTCCGCGATCGACTGCGGGTCGTGCGAGTCGACGACGACCCCGACATCGTTCCCGGCGACGACCCGTTCGATTTCAGGGAAATCGCACGAGACGACCGGCACTTCGGCCATCAAATATTCGAACAACTTGTTCGACGAGGCCGAGTAGTGGTTGAAACAGACGTTGTTCAACACTTGGAAGCCGAGATACGCGTTCATCGTATAATACGGTAACGCCTCGACCGGTACTTTGTCAATCATCTTGACGCGGTCCGCCACGCCTTCGTCCTCAATCATCTGCTTGATTGTCGGCTTCAGTTTCCCGTCCCCGATCATGACGAGCGTCCCTTCCTTGAAATCTTTCGCCGCGAGGATGAGTTGCTCGAGACCGCGACCGGCTTGGATACCGCCTTGGTACAACAAGATTTTCTCATCGCTTGGCAAGCCGAGGAGCGCATGCAAGTCTTTCCGGAGCGAGAAGTCGAGCGGACGATAGAACGGATAGTTGTGGAGCACGTACGGATAGAAACCGTAAAGCGTCTCGTTATGCGCCGCGCGCGTATGGTTCTCGACCATCATCGTGTCGACGTACGGCAGGAGCCAGCCTTCGAGGTTACTTTGGATGTAGCCGTAACCGGTCCGGTCCGTCTGGACTTCGTGCGAGTCGTAGACGATCTTCCCTTTGTTGACGAGCTTCCCGGCGATCAACGCTTGCGGGAGCGTGTTCAAGTCGTTGGCATGATAGAAGTCATACGACTTCTTCGTCGAGGCGAACACCATCTCGAGCATCGCGCTCAAGTTGACGATGTTTTTCCGGACCGGTGGGAGCAGAATCGCGCCTGCCGCGGCACCGAGGCCGAGCATCGTGAACGGCGCGAGGACGAACAGTCCGGCTCCGATGAGTCCGGCTCCGATTTTACGCGTCGTCTTCTGTGTGACCCACGTCCGGGCCGATTTGAGCGCCTTCATCCCGTTGACGAGAATCGACGGTTGGCGCTTCACGCGGATGACACGGAATCCTTCCGGACGCATCTCTTCAGCCGGGAGCTCTTTATTCTTCGGGTCTTGGAGGGCAATCAAATCGACCTCGTAGCCCGCCTCGGCGAGCGCCGAGCATTCGCGAAGGACGCGGGCGTCATTCGTAAAATGGTTCCATACAAACATACATACCTTCATCGTGTTTCCTCCATCGTTACTTTTTCGACCACGTCTTCGAGGACGTGGATATTGTTTTCCCAACACAAGTTGTCTTTCACATAGCGGACGCCGTTTCGGCCGTACTGTTCGCGTAACTCCGGACGTTCGAGAAGCGTTCGGAGCGAGCGCTCAATCTCATCGATGTCACGCTTCCGTGACACGTAGCCGACCTCCGCCGCTTCGATGACATTCGCCGCATGGCCTGACACCGCAGCGACGATCGGTTTGCCGACCGCCATGTAGTCGATGAGTTTTCCAGGGATGACCGTGTCGAAGACGTCCTGGTCGATTAAGCTGACGAACGCGACGTCCGCATTTTTAATCGCCTGGAACGCCTCCGTCCGTGGCATCGCTTCGAGGAACAAGAAGTTTTTGAAGCCGCGAGCCTTAATCGTCTCCTTCAACTCGTTCTTCCGATAGCCGTAACCAATCAATTTGAAGTGGACGCGCGGCTCGTCGCGGAACCGCTCCGCGAGCTCGAGCAAGAGCGACACGTCTTGGGCGAGGCCCATGTTTCCGGCGTATAGAATCTCCATCCGGTCGTCTTCTGGGACGGTCCGCTCGAGTTCCCGCTCGCTCTGTCGAATCGAGTTCGGCATGTAGTGCATGCGCTCGTTGTCGACGCCGCGCTGGCGCAGATAGCTGCGGAACCCTTCCGAGTTGATGATGATCGCGTCGGCCGACTTGTACAGCCGCTTCTCGAACCAGAACGCCGGGGCGAGCATCCAGTCGTACTTGAACACGCCGACGCCTTTCACCGACTCCGGCCACAAGTCACGGACGTCCAAGATGAACGGGACGCCATACTTCCGTTTTGCATACACCCCGACGAACGCCATAAAAAAAGACGGGGTCGTCGCGAAGACGACATCCGGTTTCGTGTCGAGCGTCCGTACGGCGCCGACGCCTTTCATCATCTGTTCGACGAACAAGGCGAGCCGGCTGAGCATGTTTGACGTGTGCTTGCGCTTCTTCGTGATGAGCCGCTTGATGAACGGTTGGTTGTTGAGCGCGTGATCGTTCCAGAACCGGTCGTCTTGATACAAGTTGAAGTTCGGATACGATGGCGCGGCCGTGATGACCTCGACGTCGTAGCCACGTTCTTTCATGAGATGCGTAATATTTTGCATCCGGTTGCCGGCACTGCCGATCTCCGGATAATAGTTTTGACAGACCATTAACATTGTTTTCAAAAGTAACACACCTTACTGTTGTTCGAGTTCGTCCACGAAACGCTTCAAGAGCGTGTGGACGTTAGGTTTCAATTCCGGGTCGCACAAGGCGTGGGCGATCGTCGCCTCGATGAAGCCGATCGGTTCCCCGACGTCATAGCGACGACCCTCAAATTCATAGGCGTACACCGTCTTCGCCTCGTTCAATCGGGCGATGGCGTCCGTCAGTTGAATCTCGCCCCCGGCACCGACTTCTTGGGCCGCGAGCGTCTCGAAGACGTCCGGCGTCAAGATGTAGCGACCGAGGATGGCGAGGTTCGAAGGGGCCTCCTCGACCGGCGGTTTCTCAACGAACGTCCGGACCGGGATCAGCTTCCCTTCGACGGCAAGCGGGTCAATTATACCATATCGTTTCGTCATTTCATACGGGACGCGCTGCACGCCGATGATGGCACGTTCGTGGCGTTCGTATTGCTCAATCAACTGCTGTGTCGCCGGTACGTCCGATTCGATGATGTCGTCCCCGAGCAGGACGGCGAACGGCTCGTCGCCGATGAACTTCCGGGCACACCAAATCGCATGGCCGAGTCCCTTCGGCTCTTGTTGGCGTATGTAGTGGATGTTCGCGAGATTCGACGAGTGACGGACCGACTCGAGGAGCTCCGTCTTCCCTTTCGCTTCCAAGTTTTGTTCGAGTTCGATGGCGCGGTCGAAATGGTCCTCGATGGCGCGCTTGTTCTTCCCGGTCACGATGATGATGTCCTCGATGCCCGAGGCGACCGCTTCCTCCACGATGAATTGGATCGTCGGCTTGTTGACGATGGGGAGCATCTCTTTTGGCATCGCCTTCGTCGCCGGCAAGAAACGGGTGCCTAGCCCCGCGGCCGGGATGATGGCTTTCCGTACACGTGTCATGGACGTCTCTCCTTTTTAGCTACTGTATCTGATTATACCCAATTTCCTAGCGTTCACGCACAAAAAAAACGGCCGTGACATGCGTCACGACCATTTCCGGTTGTCCATATACTTGTACAGGAACCAACCGCCGACACCGAGCGCGATGAGAAGAAGGAGAAAACCGCTGATCATCATCATGAACGCCCCCTTTCACCTACACTATCCTATTCCCGGAATGACGGATTAACATACCTCATGTTTCTTGCTTCACTAGACGGCAGACTGCTTTCCAGGGGTGATGCGGATGCCTCCGCAGGGCATTTCGCGCTTTGCCGGGTCATCCTTGCATCACTCTCCCCTAGGAGTCAGCCTGCCGTCTTGTTTCGCGCTCCGCCTTACATGTGACACATACGCCATCGAATAAATGATATATCTAAAAATAATATGAGAGTGAGCGAGCGCCCACAACCGTCCAAGCGGCACCGTGACTCTTGCAGGAAAGCAATCTAACGGAGACCCCGCAAGCACGATGTGCGAGGAGGCTCCGTGGATTGCCTGCAGAAAGCATCGGTGCCGCCGGGACGGATTGAAAAACACTCACACAAAAAAACAGGCCCGCACAAGGCGGACCTGAAAATAATCAATTATTTTTTGAGGTTGTAGAACGACTTGATACCGTCGTATTTCGCTACATCGCCGAGCATGTCTTCGATGCGGAGAAGTTGGTTGTACTTCGCGATACGGTCTGTACGCGAGAGCGAACCAGTCTTGATTTGACCAGCGTTTGTCGCAACCGCGATGTCCGCGATTGTCGCATCTTCTGTTTCACCAGAACGGTGCGAGATAACAGCTGTGTAACCAGCTTTTTTAGCCATTTCGATCGCGTCGAATGTTTCTGTGAGCGTACCGATTTGGTTAACTTTGATGAGGATCGAGTTCGAGATGCCTTTCTCGATACCTTCAGCGAGTTTCTCCGTGTTCGTTACGAAAAGGTCATCCCCAACGAGTTGAACTTTGTGGCCGATCTTGTCAGTAAGAAGCTTGAAGCCATCCCAGTCGTTCTCGTCGCAACCGTCTTCGATTGAGATGATTGGGTACTTGTCAACGAGCTCAGCGTAGAAGTCTACGAGCTCAGCAGTCGTCATCGACTTGCCTTCGCCAGCGAGTTCGTACTTGCCAGTCGACTTGTCGTAGAACTCAGAAGATGCAACGTCCATCGCGAGGTAGATGTCTTCGCCAGCTTTGTAACCAGCTTTTTCGATCGCTTCAAGGATAACCGTGATCGCTTCTTCGTTTGACTTAAGGTTTGGTGCGAAACCACCTTCGTCACCGACAGCTGTGTTGAGACCCATACCAGAAAGAACTGATTTGAGGGCGTGGAATACTTCTGCACCCATGCGGAGCGCTTCGCGGAACGATGGCGCGCCGACAGGCATGATCATGAACTCTTGGAAGTCAACGTTGTTGTCCGCGTGCGAACCACCGTTGATGATGTTCATCATTGGCGTTGGGAGCGTCTTCGCGTTGAATCCGCCGAGGTACGTGTAAAGTGGAAGGCCGAGCTCGTCTGCTGCTGCGTGTGCTGCTGCCATAGAGACACCGAGAATCGCGTTAGCGCCGAGTTTACCTTTGTTTTTCGTACCGTCGAGCTCGATCATTTTAGCGTCGAGTGCGTTTTGGTCGAAGACATCGTAGCCGATGAGTTCTGGTGCGATTGTGTCGTTTACGTTAGCAACGGCTTTAAGTACGCCTTTACCAAGGTAACGTGACTTGTCGCCATCGCGGAGTTCGACTGCTTCGTGCTCACCAGTTGATGCGCCTGATGGGACGAGGGCACGGCCGAAACCGCCGTCTTCTGTGAAGACTTCTACTTCGATTGTTGGGTTACCGCGTGAATCCAAAATTTCGCGTGCGTAAATTTCTGTAATCATTGACATATTAAATCTCTCCTTTTTGGTTGGAAATTATTTTTTTGTAACGATTGACGTACCGGTCATTTCAGCCGGTTGATCGGCACCGAGAAGGTCGATCAACGTCGGCGCGAGGTCGCAAAGCGAGCCTTTTAGAACAGGTTTCAGTTCAACGCCTGGCTTCGTGATGATACATGGGACAGGTTCTGTCGTATGCGCCGTCATCGGTGAGCCGTCCGGGTTCGTGACGAGGTCAGCGTTCCCGTGGTCCGCCGTGATGATCGCCGCGCCGCCTTTGGCAATGAGTGCGTCCACTACTTTACCGAGGCATTCGTCGACGACTTCGACCGCTTTTTTCGTCGGTTCGAGCATGCCCGAGTGACCGACCATGTCCGGGTTCGCGTAGTTGATGATATACGCATCGTATTGATCTGACTCGATACGCTCCAAGAGACCTTCTGTGAGCTCGTATGCGCTCATTTCCGGTTTCAAGTCGTACGTCGCGACTTTCGGCGACGGCACGAGGAAGCGATCTTCGCCTTCGAACGGTGTTTCTTGTTGTCCGTTCAAGAAGAACGTGACGTGCGGGTATTTCTCAGTTTCCGCGGCGCGGAGCTGTTTGTACCCTTGCGCGGCGAGCGTTTCGCCGAGCGTGTTCTTCAAATCTTCCGGTGGGAAGACGATATCTGTGTCGATTTCATCCGAGAACTTTGTCATCGAGACGAGCAAGATGTTCTGTGGATGTGTGTTCGAAAGTTCGAAGCCTTTGAAGCCGGTCTTCTCTTTGAACACTTTCGCAAGTTCGATCGCCCGGTCCGGACGGAAGTTGAAGAACATGATCGCGTCGTTGTCTTTGATCGTCGCGATCGGTTGACCGTCTTTCTCGATGACCGTCGGGTTGACGAACTCATCCGTGAGCCCTGCTTCATACGACTGGTTCAAGACGTCGACGGCGTTCGTGCCGACTTCGCCTTTGCCGTGGACGAGGACGTCGTATACTTTCTCGACGCGCTCCCAACGGTTGTCGCGGTCCATGGCATAATAGCGTCCAGACACGCTAGCGACTTGACCGACACCGAGTTCAGCGAGCTTCGCTTCCGTCTGTTCGAGGAAGCTTGCGCCTGATTTCGGATCACAGTCACGGCCGTCCGTGAAAGCGTGAATGTAGACTTTTTCAATGCCATGAAGTTTAGCGAACTCAACGACAGCGAACATGTGTTGAATGTGCGAGTGAATCCCGCCGTCCGAGACGAGGCCCATAATGTGGAGGCTCGAATCGTACTTCTTCACATGTCCCGCCAAATGGTTCATCGCTTGACGGTCGAAGAACGAACGGTCTTTGATGGCGTTGTTGACGCGCGAGAGTGACTGATAGACGACCCGGCCGGCACCGATGTTCAAGTGACCGACTTCCGAGTTGCCCATCTGTCCTTCCGGAAGGCCGACGTACTCGCCTTGCGCGTTGAGAAGCGTATGCGGATACGTCTCCCAGAAACGGTCGAAGTTCGGTTTGTTCGCCGCAGCGACCGCGTTACCGAACGTCTCGTCCCGCATGCCAAAACCATCTAAGATGATGAGGGCGACTGGTCTTGCCATTTAAATCGCCTCCAACAACTTGAGGAACGAAGCAGCTTCAAGTGAAGCACCGCCGACGAGTGCGCCGTCGATGTCTTCTTGCGCCATATACTCCTTGATGTTCTCAGGTTTTACAGAACCGCCGTATTGGATGCGTACTGCAGCCGCCACGTCTTCACCGTAAAGGCCTTTCACCACGTCACGAACATATTTGCATGAGCTTTGCGCGTCTGCTTCGTCCGCTGATTTACCAGTACCGATTGCCCAGACTGGCTCATAGGCGATGACGAGTTGTTTCACTTGGTCAGCTGAGAGGTCCGCGAGGCCACCTTCGACTTGCGTCTTGATGACTTCTTCGAACTTGCCGCCTTCGCGCTCCTCGAGTGTTTCACCGACACAAACGATTGGCGTAAGACCGTGTTCGAACGCTTTTTTCGTTTTGCTATTGATGAACGCATCCGACTCGCCGAAGTATTCGCGACGCTCTGAGTGTCCAAGGATGACGTACGTCACACCGAGGTCCGCGATCATCGCTGGGCTCGTCTCACCTGTGTACGCCCCGCTGTCTTTGTCGTACATGTTTTGGGCACCAAGCTTCAAGTCTGACCCTTTTGCTGCTTCTACCATTGGAGCTAGGAAGACAGCTGGTGCGCCGATTGCCGCGTCAACTTTGTCTGTTGACGGGACGTTGTTTTTGACTTCCTCGACGAAAGCGACTGCTTCCGAGAGTGTTTTGTTCATTTTCCAGTTACCTGCAATAATCGGTTTACGCATCGATAACCCTCCTCTATTTTACTTGTCGTTAAGCGCCTCGACGCCTGGAAGTTTTTTGCCTTCCATGAATTCGAGTGACGCGCCACCACCCGTCGAGATGTGGCTCATTTGGTCTGCAAGGCCAAACTTGGCAGCTGCTGCAGCTGAGTCCCCACCGCCGATGATCGAGTAAGCATCGCTATCCGCGAGTGCCTGAGCGACACCTTTCGTTCCGTTTGCGTATTTATCAAGTTCGAATACGCCCATCGGTCCGTTCCAAACGACAAGTTTCGATTCGCGAATCGCTTCCGCGTAAAGTTCGACTGTCTTCGGTCCGATATCAAGACCCATATGATCCGCAGGGATCTTGTCGATATCGACTGGTCCGACGTAAGTCTCTTCGCCGAATTCTTTCGTGATGACGCAGTCGACTGGCATCAAGAACTTCACGCCTTTGTCTTCTGCTTTTTTCATGAATTGACGTGCGAGGTCGAGCTTGTCTTCCTCAAGGAGTGACGTCCCGACTTCGTGCCCGAGTGCTTTCGAGAACGTGTACGAGAGACCGCCACCGATGATGAGTGTGTCAACGATGTCAAGAAGGTGGTCGATGACCCCGATCTTGTCAGCAACTTTCGAACCGCCGATGATGGCCGTGAACGGACGATCTGGGTTCGAGAGCGCCTTGCCGAGCACTTCAAGTTCTTTTTCCATCAAAAGACCGGCGACTGCCGTGTCGACGTTTTGCGCGATTCCTTCCGTCGAAGCGTGGGCACGGTGAGCCGCACCGAACGCGTCGTTGACGAAGACGTCAGCAAGTGATGCGAAGCCTTTTGCGAGTTCCGGGTCGTTTTTCGTTTCACCTGGGTAGAAACGAACGTTCTCAAGCACGACGACGTCGCCTTCAGAAAGTTTTGCGACCGCTTCTTCCGCGACCGGGCCATATGCCTCTTCGACGAGTGGTACGTCTTTGCCGAGGAGTTCCCCGAGACGTGCCGCGACCGGTGCGAGTGAGAACTCAGGGTTCTTCTCGCCTTTTGGACGGCCGAGGTGGCTCGCCAAGATGACTTTCGCGCCGCCGTCGATCAAGTGCTTAATCGTCGGAAGAGCCGCTTGGATGCGCGTCTCGTCTTGGATGACGCCATCTTTGAGTGGAACGTTGAAGTCAACGCGGCAGAAGACGCGTTTCCCTTTTACATCGATGTCACGAATAGACTTTTTGTTCATAACCTTCGCCTCCATGTGTCGTGCATTTCAATTTCAT
This sequence comes from Exiguobacterium alkaliphilum 12/1, assembly GCF_000714435.1. Classification (GTDB taxonomy): domain Bacteria; phylum Bacillota; class Bacilli; order Exiguobacteriales; family Exiguobacteriaceae; genus Exiguobacterium; species Exiguobacterium alkaliphilum. The sequence continues at coordinate 70,051 of NZ_JJMW01000071.1, read as the reverse complement.
AAATAGAGCGGAGAACAATCTCTTGTTTCCGCTCCTATTTGATTCTATTTAGTTCACGAACTTACTTCGCGATTTCAGCGAAGTGCTTGAGTGTGCGAACCAATTGTGCAGTGTAAGACATTTCGTTGTCGTACCATGCAACTGTCTTAACGAGTTGCTTGTCGCCAACTGTCATGACTTTCGTTTGTGTCGCGTCGAAGAGTGAACCGTACGTGATGCCGACGATGTCAGAAGAAACGATTTCGTCTTCCGTGTAACCGTAAGACTCGTTTGCTGCTGCTTTCATCGCTGCGTTGATTTCGTCAACCGATACAGTTTTCTCAAGAACTGTTACGAGCTCTGTGAGTGAACCTGTCGCAACTGGTACACGTTGTGCCGCACCGTCAAGTTTACCTTGAAGTTCTGGGATAACGAGGCCGATTGCCTTCGCCGCACCAGTCGTGTTCGGTACGATGTTCGCTGCTGCCGCACGCGCACGACGGAAGTCACCTTTCGGGTGTGGCGCGTCAAGCGTGTTTTGGTCGCCTGTGTAAGCGTGAATCGTCGTCATGAGACCTTCAACGATTCCGAACTGATCTTGGAGAACTTTCGCCATTGGCGCCAAGCAGTTTGTCGTACATGAAGCACCAGAGATAACTGTCTCTGTACCGTCGAGGATTTCGTGGTTCGTGTTGTAAACAACAGTCTTCATGTCACCTGTAGCTGGTGCCGAGATGACAACTTTTTTCGCGCCAGCTTTCAAGTGAAGCTCCGCTTTCTCTTTGTCTGTGAAGAATCCAGTACATTCGAGAACGATGTCAACACCGAGCTCGCCCCATGGGAGTTCTTCTGGGTTGCGGTTTGCAAGTGTAAGAACTTTCTCGCCGTTTACGAGGAAGTGATCGTCGTGTACTTCAACGTCTCCGTCGAAACGACCTTGCGTCGTGTCGTACTTGAGAAGGTGAGCAAGCATCTTCGTGTCAGTCAAGTCGTTGATTGCAACAACTTCGATTCCTTCGTTTTTGATGATCTCGCGGAATGCCAAACGACCGATACGTCCAAATCCGTTAATACCAACTTTTACTGCCATGTTAATTTCCTCCTTAGGGTAGAAGCTATTTATTGAAGAGCCAACGGGGGTCAACTCTTTAATAACACGTTAATAATTCTGTTGCCGCACCTTCGTCCGTGACGAGAATGATGTTCGGCGTATGTTTCGCATATGCGGCAATCGCCTGCGCCTTCGATTTCCCTCCAGCGACCGCGATGACGGTGTCCATGTTGTCGAGCTCTTCTAATTGAATGCCGACCGTCTTGACCCGATGCACGATTTCACCTTCCGCGTTGAAATAATAGCCAAACGCTTCGGCGACGGCTTCATGCCGTTCGATCATCCGCAAATGCTCCGGTGTGGCGCGACGGCGCTTCGCCATCGTTTCGGCCTCACCAATTCCATGTACCACTATTCGCGCCGCTCTAATCATTTCCAGCACATTTTTTATGCTAGGTTCCTCCACCATCCGCTCGAACGTCTCTTGCGACACTTCGTCTGGAATGTGGAGCAAATGATAGTCTGCGTTGGCCCGGTCCGCCATCCTTGAACAGACGGTGTTCGCCTGAAGTTCAAGCGTCTCACCGAGTCCGCCGCGCGCTGGTACGAAATGCATCGGCCGTTCTTTCTTATCGGGCGACATCATCGCCGCGACAGATGCCATCGTCGTGCCGCCTGTGACCGCGATGATATTGTCGTCCGGTGCCAGTCGCGCTTTTAACTGCGTGACGGCGGCCCGTCCGATATCTCGCTGGACCCAGAACGTCTCGTCCGAGTCTCCCGGTACGATGACGACTTGGCGAACGCCTAGCTTTTGCTCGAGTTCTCGCGCGACTTCTGAGATACCTAGGATTTCTCCCATGACCTCATGCAAGTCTCGAAGAACGTTTCGGCCCGATTCCGTAAGGGAAATACCTTGAGTGGCGACTGCGAGTAGACCTTGGTCTTTCAAGAAGTCGACCTCCCGCCTTAAGATTCGTTCCGTTAGCCCGAGGCTCGTGGCCAATGTCCTGCGGCCAATCGGCTGCATCAATCGGACATAATGTAAGATGTCGTAACGATGTCGGAGCGTGTCGAGCAGGTCTGGGACGATTTGCTTCTGAACATGAATCAGTTGCTGGATCATACCTCATTCCCCCTCGACTTTAAGTGTGGACATTTTTTGTCCCACTTTTATTTTTACGTCCCACCGCTACGAGTTCATCTTATCAATCACCTTTCCGTCTTGCAACCCCTCTAAACGTTTTTTTTCGATGTAAGCGTATACTTAACAAAATCTTCAACTTTGCTGTCATCATATCGCCCTTGACTAATGACGTGCCCTTCATATATGACGACCGGAATCTCGAACAAGTACTTGGCCTCGAGCGCCTCGTCCGTCGTGATGTCGATTTGCTCGAGCTCGAACGGATAGTCCTCTCGCAACCATTCGAGCATGACGAGCGCCTCCTCGCATAACGAACAGTTGTCACGCCGATAAAGTGTCAGCTTCATTCAACTCTCTCCTTTCCATAGTTGCCGCTCCCGTTCCCGCGAGTTGCCGAAACCGAGCGCTTCCCGATAGTTGGCGACCGTCCGTCGCGTCACGTGATACCCTTCGTTCGCGAGCGCCTCGGTCAACGCCTGATCACTAAGCGGTGCCGTCTCGGAACGAATCAGCTCGGCGATGATGCGTTTGATCATGAACGGCGACTGTCCCCGCACGGTCGCCCGCACGAACAAATCACGCCACGCCATCGTGCCGCCCTCGGTGCGGACAAACTTCTGTTGAATCGCCCGCCCGACCGTCGACTCATGTTTACCGATGCGCGCGGCGACTTCTTTTCGTGTCAACGGGTGTAATACGAGCTCCCCGTTCAACCAGTCCGCCTGCCTTTCCGCGATGACGTCCCAAATCGACTGCAACGTCTTCGCCCGCATCGCGAGCGTGTCGTGCCACCACGTCAGCTCTGCGTCCGCCTCGATGTCGAGCGCCGGCGTGAACCACGTCGTGACGAGCTGTCCGTCCTCCCGTCTCACTTCGAGCTCTGGGAAAATTTGTTCGGTTTCTTCATATAATAGTGGCACTTTCGGCAACGTCGCGATGAGGCGCGTGACGCGATCGAATTCGGACGCACTCAACCCGAGGCGGCCCGGGACATCGTCGAAGCCCGCCTCCATCGCCTCGAACACGTCCAAGACGAGCGGGTCGTCGTGTTCGATCGCGTGTCGATATTGGCATTCGTGTTCGTTTTTCGCTCCGACGCCCGTCGGTTCTAGAAACAAGAGCGCCCGGCGCGCTGACTCGATGGCGCTCTCCTCGACACCGAATTGGTCCGCGAGCATCGCATCCGTCTCGGGCAACAGCCCCCGATGGTCGAGCGCGAGGACGAGCTGTCGTTGGAGCGCCTTCTCCGCTTCCGTCCCGCTCCCTTCCTCGATCTGCTCGAACAGACGCGCCTCGAAACCGGCCCCCGCGTCGGCAATCCACTCGACCATGCCGTTCCCTTTGGCGACCTGTCCGCTTCGAGCCGCGAGCCGTCCGAGTTGGAACACGATGGCGGCCCGGTCCGCCTCTAGTACGGGCAGGCGCCGTAGCATGTCTTGCGTCAATTGTTGTCGTTGTACTTGATGCTGCTCTTGCCGTTGCATCTCGGTCACTCCCCTCGCCTCCTATTGTAGCGGAAGCGACTCCACGCCGCTTCAAAAAAAGGTCATGAAACAGGATTGCTTTTTTAAAAAAACAAATGTATAATAAATCGTGTCAGAGAACATGCACCCGTAGCTCAGGGGATAGAGCACTGGTTTCCGGTGCCAGGTGTCGGGAGTTCGAATCTCTCCGGGTGTATCATATGTAAGAGGTCAGGCACACGCCTGGCCTCTTTTTTCGTTTCATCGCCAAAGAATGGTGGAATAGGTGAAAAACGATGACTATCGTTTGACCAACATTGACTATAACGGTATGATATGTTTACAACCTACATAAAGGAGGCAGATTCAATGTTAATTCCAACAGTTATCGAACAAACAGGTCGTGGGGAACGCGCATATGACATTTACTCACGCTTGCTCAAAGACCGGATCATCTTGCTCGGAAGTGCGATTGACGACAACGTCGCCAACTCGATCGTCGCGCAGCTCCTCTTCCTTGCAGCCGAGGACCCAGATAAGGACATCTCGCTTTACATCAACAGCCCGGGTGGTTCGATCACTTCCGGAATGGCGATTTATGACACGATGAACTTCATCAAGCCGAACGTGTCGACGATTTGTATCGGAATGGCCGCATCGATGGGTGCCTTCTTGCTCCAAGCCGGTGAAAAAGGGAAACGCTTCGCATTGCCGAACGCGGAGATCATGATTCACCAACCACTCGGCGGCACGCAAGGTCAAGCGTCGGACATTAAAATCCACGCCGAGCGGATCATCAAGATGCGTGAGAAGTTGAACCAAATCATGGCCGACAACACGGGCCAGCCGCTTGAAGTCATCGAGCGCGACACAGAGCGCGACTACTTCATGTCTGCTGACCAAGCGAAAGACTACGGTCTCATCGACAAGGTCATGACGCGTTAACACATCAATCCCTTCTCGTCTGAGAAGGGATTTTCTTTATTCCGTCACCTCGACCCCGAACACGTAGCGACTATCCCCATTCGCCCAGTCCCCGCCGGTCTCGAACAGATACACGCCTGGCTCCGATGGGACGATTCGCTCGGCCGGGATGAGTTCCCCGTCCACGATTTGATGGAACGTCTCATTGTCCGGCGCTTCATGGAACGAGACGTCAATCGTTGCACCGGGTTCGACCGTCACAATTTGCAAGTCGTCCGGCTCAGGCAAGGCGTGATCTTCACAGACGGCCTCGTCCCCATTCGCCCAACAATACGTCGACTGCTTCACTTCGGCCGTCACCGATCCGACCTTCACGGTTGGAAGCGGCGGTTTGACGCCGGAAGACGTCTGCCAAAACGACAGCCCGTACACAATGCCTCCGACAAGGATCAACACGATCACCCAAAACCACATCGTTTTTCGTCTCATTCGTCCCACTCCTTTGACCCCCTATTCCCGTTCCCACAAAAAAAGACCCACTTTCCGTGAGTCTCGTCCGTCATTTCGGGCGACGGAGCCCTTTCATCATATAGCCGCCTTTGAAGTCAATCGGGTCGAACGCGACGAGGAACGCTTTCGGCTCGTAATGCTCGACGAGCTGACGCAACTCTTTCATGCGCGTCCGGGCCGCCAAGACGTCGAGGCGATAGCGGACGCCGTCACGGCCTTGCCCTTGATAATGGGTCACCCCGTAGCCGCTGTCGCGCATCTTTTGGATGAGTTCGGCCGGGAACTCTTGCGTGTGCACTTGAATCATGTTGTAGCCAATCGCAAGCTTCCGCTCGACGAATCCGCCGACGAGGATCCCGAGTCCGAATCCGACGGCGTAGACGACCATGCCGAGCGTCGTCAAGTCTTGGAACACGATGCCGAGCGCAAAGATGTAGATGAGCGTCTCGAGCGTCCCGAACAATCCGGCGATGACCGTCTTCCCTTTAACGAGCATAATCGTCCGGAGCGTGAGCACCGGGACGTATAGTAGTTGTAACAACAAGATGAGCAAGATTTGACCCATTCCATCGACCTCCTATCGATTCAATATCTCCACTATTCCAAATTTCACAGGCGGATGCAACCAAAAAAGGCTGACCGCAGTCAGCCTTTCGCTTAGTTATCTAAGTTGCGGACACTTGTGAGCAACTCATAGTCCTTACGGATGACTTGATAGATTGCGTTCGTGTTGCCTGAGAGCATCTCTTCCGCCCGGAGTTGGTTGAGGAAAAGGCTCGTCGCAAACGTCACGAGTGCACTTTTTGGAATCCCGATTTCTTTTGCACGCTCGGTGATGACGCGGTCAAGTTCTGCGTCAATCGTGAGCGAAAGTCGTTTCTTATCATTCGCCATAATCATAAAGCTCCTTTAGTTCGCTTTTCAAAATCCTATACACAATTGCTAATTATATAGGAAGAATGGTTTTGGCGCAACCGGTCTCACGAGGAGCCGATTTCTTCGCCCTTTCGGACTTTCTCGGCAATCTGGTCAATCTTCCGGAGTCGGTGGTTGATGCCGGACTTCGAGATTGGTCCTGTCTCGAGCATCTCGCCAAGCTCTTGGAGCGAGACGTCCTGATGCGTGACCCGAAGTTCGGCGATCTCGCGGAGCTTCGTCGGCAACACCTCGAGGCCGACCGTCCGCTCGAGATACTTAATGTTCTCGACTTGGCGGAGCGCCGCCCCGACCGTCTTGTTCAAGTTGGCCGTCTCACAGTTGACGAGCCGGTTGACCGAGTTGCGCATGTCCTTGATGATACGGGCGTCCTCGAAATCGAGCATCCCGCGCGTCGCCCCGACGAGCTTCAAGAAGTCAGAGATTTTCTCGCTCTCCTTGATGTAGAGGATATGCCCTTTTTTCCGCTCGAGCGTCTTCGCGTTCAAGCCGAACCGGTTGGCGAGGTCTCGGAGCGCCTGGTTATGGTTCTCGTACAAGCTGTATACCTCGAGGTGATACGACGACGTCTTCGGATGGTTGATTGAGCCACCGGCGAGGAAGGCGCCGCGCAAGTAGGCACGGGCCAAATTCTCGTCACGTGTCATGTCCGAGTTGAGTGTCCGAATCATCTCGTAATGCTCACCGAGAATCTCGAGGTCCTTCAACATCGTCTCGGCGTGCTGGGAGACGCGGACGATGTAGACGTTGTTCTTCTTCAGCCGCATTTTCTTACGGACGAACAAATCGAGGTGGTGGTCGTACAGTCGTTTCATCAGGGAATAAATCCGTCGGGCGATGGCCGCGTTCTCCGTCGAGACGTCGAGCGTCATCCCGCGCCCGAGGGCGAGCGAGATGACACCGTTCATCCGGACGAGGGCGGACAGTTCCGCTTTCGCCTCGGCATCGGTGACGGTCAGTTGGGTCAATTCTTTTTTGACGTCTGAAGCAAAGCTCATCTCATTCCCCTCCTTTCTTGATCAATCGTTCTATTTCAGTTCAAGCTCTTGGAACGAGCGTGGTTTCTTGATACGGAGGACGCGCTGCATGACGAGCCCGGCAATCGCGTCCGAGTCGTGACGGATGTAGTCACGGTTATAGTCGACGATGTCCCCGGCGAGCACGTTCGTCCCGTAGTTCCGGAGCTTCTTGCGGTCGAAGCGGACCTCCTCGGAGCCGTCCTCGAGATAACGCTCGAGGTACGTCTCTTCAATCGGCTCGTTATTGACGACGATCGTATCAATCGACGATTTGCCGAGATACACCTCGATTGCCTTTAAGTGCTTCATCGCGTCATACCCTTTCGTCTCGCCCGGTTGCGTCATGACGTTACAAATGTAGACGACCGGGACGCCTGCCTCGACGATGGCGTCGCGCACTTCTTGAATCAACAAGTTCGGGATGATGCTCGTATAGAGACTGCCCGGCCCGAGCACGATGACGTCCGCCTCATGGATCGCCTCGACGACCCCTGGTGCCGGCTTGATGCCGTCCTCGAGCAAGAACAGCCGCTTGATCGGTTTCTCGACGAGCGGGATCTTCGACTCGCCTTTGACGATCGTCCCGTCCTCGAACTCGGCCGCGAGCGTCATGAGCGTCTCCGTGACCGGGAGCACGCGACCTTGTGCGTTCAACAGTTGCGACAAGACGTCGACCGCCTTGACGAACGAGCCTTCACAAATATGCGTCGCCGCTGTCAGCATCAGGTTTCCAAGCGAGTGCCCTTCAAGGCCATACCCGCTGTCAAACCGATACTGTAAAATCTTGTCCATGAGCGGCTCGACTTCCGACAAGGCGAGAATGACGTTTCGAATGTCGCCCGGAGGCAACATATGGAACTCGTCGCGGAGCCGTCCTGAGCTGCCCCCGTCATCCCCGACCGTGACGATGGCCGTGATGTCGAGCGGATAATGCTTCAACCCGCGGACGAGCGTCGATAGTCCGGTACCGCCGCCGATGGCGACAACTTTCCGATCGCGTCTCATCTCATTTCTCCTTCGTCGCGTGCGCCAAGTCGCGATGGACGGTCTTGACGTTATAGCGCTCCGCGAAATGTTCCGATACTTTTTCAGCGAACGTGATCGAGCGGTGCTTCCCGCCCGTACAGCCGAACGCGACGACGACTTGCGTCTTTCCTTCCCGCTTGTACTGCGGCAACAGGAATTCGAGCATGTCAATCAGCTTCTTATAGAACGCCCGCGCCTCGGGGTGCGACATGACGTAGTCTTGCACCTCGCTCGTCTGGCCCGTGAGCGGACGGAGCTCCGGGATGTAGAACGGGTTCGTGATGAAGCGGACGTCGAACAACAGGTCGATGTCGAGCGGCACACCGTGCTTGAACCCGAACGACATGAAGTTGACCGTGAACGGGATGCGCTCCTCGTTGAACTGGAGCAAGATCCGGTCCTTGAGCATCTGTGGCTTCAAATCGCTCGTGTCATAGAGCGTATGCGCCCGGTCGCGGAACCCTTCGAGCAGCTCGCGTTCCATCTTGATGCCGACGAGCGGCGCGTCTTCCGGTGCGAGCGGATGTGACCGGCGCGTCTCTTTATAGCGGCGGACGAGCACGTCGTCCCGTGTCTCAAGATAAAGTAAGTGCGGATGGACGTTCTTCTTTTCTAAGTCATCGATGACGATGAACAGGCTATCGATGAAGTCGCGCGTCCGCGTGTCGATGGCGACGGCGATTTTCGGACGGACCGAGCTGATGACATCGATCAGTTGCGGCAACAAGACCGGCGGCAAGTTATCGACGCAAAAATAGCCGAGGTCCTCGAAACTATTCATCGCGACCGATTTCCCGGCCCCGCTCATCCCGCTGATGATGATCAATTCTTCTAATCCTTTAAAGTCTTCCATCTCCATGACGCCCCCTTAATTTTGACAACCGAGCCGTGTGTGTAGCGCTCTTCACTCTTTAGTATAGCGAACGCTCGAAAAAAAGAGAAGGGATTGCGGTCGCCCGCAATGCCTTCTCCGTTGAATCACGCGTTTTGTTCGTGCAACGCCTCGAGGAGACCCTCGATATAGTGTTGCGCGTTTTGCGCGGCAATCGATCCGTCGTTCGTCGCGGTGACGACTTGGCGGAGCGTCTTGTCGCGAACGTCGCCGGCAGCGAAGATTCCAGGAATCTTCGTCTCCATCGCCTCGTTCGTGACGATATAGCCTTGTTCGTTCAAGATGCCGAGATCTTGGACGAACCCGGTGATCGGGTTCATTCCGATATAGATGAAGACGCCGTCGATGTCATAGTCCGTCTCCGTGCCGTCAATCGTGCTGACGAGACGTGCGCCGCCGACTTTGCCGTCGACTTCTTTAATCTCTTGGAGCGTGTGGTTCCAGATGAAGTCGATTTTCGGGTTGTCGAACGCCCGCTTCTGAAGAATCTTCTGGGCGCGCAACTCGTCGCGACGGTGAACGATCGTCACCTTGTCGGCGAAACGAGTCAAGAACACGCCTTCTTCGACGGCAGAGTCGCCGCCACCGATGACGAACAAGTTCTTGCCTTTGAAGAACGCGCCGTCACAGACCGCGCAGTACGAGACGCCGCGACCGCCGAGCTCTTCTTCGCCCGGGACGCCAATCTTTTTATATTGCGCGCCTGAAGCGAGAATGATCGCGCGTGCTTTATAGTCACGGTTATGGGCGTGGACGATTTTGTATTCGTTTTCGTCCGAGATGCGCTGTACGTCACCGTACGCGTATTCCGCGCCGAACGCTTTCGAGTGGTCGAACATCTTTTGTGACAAGTCCGGACCGAGGATGCTGTCGTACCCTGGATAGTTCTCGATATCTTCTGTGTTTGCCATCTGGCCACCTGGGATGCCGCGCTCGATCATGAGCGTCGACAAATTGGCGCGCGATGCGTAGAGCGCCGCCGTCATTCCGGCCGGGCCGGCCCCGATGATGATGACGTCATAGATTTTTTCTTCTGTCATAAAGATACCACCTCTGCATGAAATTGATTGCCTTCAGTATATGAAACCTCGGGAGGTATCGTCTATCTTTATGCTCGTTCGAGTGTCGCTTTGAACGAACGGATCGTGTCCGTGAGCGTCGAGACGTCGACCCCGAACACGTCGGCACAGTCCGCGAGGACGAGCGCGTCCCGTTTCGCATAAAACATCCAGACGAGCGCAGCGGCCGATGCCGTGACGTCGTCAAACGTGTGCTGTCCGAGCAACAGGCGCGCGAATCGTTCGTAGAAGTCGCCTTCGAGGCTCATCTGCTCGGCTTCCGAGACGTGCCGTTCAGCCAAGACGAGCGCTTCGTATGCACGCTCGATACGTGCGTCACCTTTAAACGGGACGGCACAGATGACGGCTTGGCACTTCTTCGCGAAAGCGATGACCGTCTCGTCATCGGTGACCGTGCTCGTCAGCGCGAGCGCCTCAAACGCCTCGTCGTCTTCAAGTTTGGCGATGATGCGGATAATCTCGATCCGCGCCAAATCGTCTTCTTGACGCAAGCCTTGGACGAGCGCCGAGCGGAACTCGAGGTTGTCGCGAATATCGAACGACTGTTTGTCCTCGATTTGCTTCGCTTGCTCACCGTTCAAATAGGTCGCCGCCTCTTCAAGACGTCCGGTCTTGTAGGCGGAGACGCTGAGCCAATGCCCAAACAGTGAATCCCCACGGAAGCCCCGCTCTTTCAAGAGCCGGAGTTCTTCGTAGGCGTGATCGTAATGCCCGACGAGCGCGAGCGTCGTCGCGAGTTTATAGCGCACTTCGAATTGAAGCGGACGGACGCGCGTCAGCGGGGCTGATAGTTGGAGCGCCGCCTCGGACTGTCCGGCTTCATGGAGCAACAAGATCGTGTTCAAAATCGCATGCAAGTTGCCCGGATTCTCATCGAGCACGTACCCGAGCGTCTCGAACGCCGTCTCGTCGTTCCCAAGATAGAAATGGACGACCGCCAAATTGTTATAGCCCGGCCAGAACGTCGGATAGCGGTCAATCAACCGCTCGAGCGTCGACTTAGCGGCAAACAAGCGGCCTTTGTCGATTTGACGCTGTGCCTCCGTATGCCACGTGATCAACTCGTCTTCCTCTTCGTCTTCAAGCTCTTGCTCGAGCTCAATCAGTTCGAGGAGCGACTGGACCGATTCCGCGTAAGGACCGTTCGCCTCTTGTTCGAGGTAGCGGCTCGCGTACGTGGCCGCTTCTTCATATTGTGAGATGTAGGCACAGTTGCTCGCGAGGTGGTAAAGGGCCTCTGTCGCCGTATCATCGAGTTGTAGCACCCGTTTCCACACGTCGTTGGCGTGGTAGACCTCTCCTACTTCAAATAACAGTTCAGCGTACTGTTTATGGTAATCGACACGATGCGTGGCGGCAGCCGTAGCTTCAGCCATGAAAAAAGTCGCTTCATCTAGGCGACCTTCTCGTAACGCGCGACGACCTCTATAGTAGTGGAGCTCCGCAGCGAGCGGAGATTCTGGTTCGGGTAGCGTCATTAGAGCTTCATAGTTCGCTTCCATATTCTAAATCCCCCACATCAAATGCTAAATCGTTTTTTAGTTGCAGGGTTAAGAATACCGCACTCAAACGGCGAGGGCAACTGTAAAATTTAAAAAAAATCGGGACTATATTCCTTCTATAATGAATATATTTTATAGGGTCTCATAATTGCTTTTCGGCAAAAACTTGTTAGCCGCCCCGAGTCGCTTGAAGACACAAAAAAACGGTATCGCTTCGTGAAAAAGTGATACCGCTCAAGTATTTTCAAGTCGTGACGTTCGTCACCGTAAGAAATTGATTTCGTGCTAAATTGTGTCTATTTCGTGTCGACCGTTTGGAGCTTCGCCCCGATGACGCGCTCGCCCGGCAAGACGTCCCGATGGACGACGGCACCGGCACCGACGACGGCCCGGTCGCCGATCGTGACACCTGGAAGGATGGTCACGTTCGCCCCAATCAACACCTCGTCCCCAATCGAGACGTCGCCGATTCGATACTCATCGACGAGGTACTCGTGACAGAGAATCGTCGTGTTGAATCCGATGACGGTGTTCCGTCCAATCGAGATCCGCTCCGGGAACATGACGTCCGGCGTCACCATGAGGGCGAGGGCGCTATACTCCCCGATCCGCATGCCGAGAAACGTTCGATATAACCAACGCTTCGCCTTCACCGACGGGAAGAAGCGGCCGACCATGACGACGGCCGTGTTCTTGAACACGCGGACGAACCGAATCGTCCGATACATCTGCCAGAGCGGGTTCGGCCCGGCGAGACGGAACCGTTCCGTCTTACGCATGGACCGTGACCTCGTCGAGCCACGCCTCGAAATGCTCCATCGACTCGATGATGACATCCGGCTCGAGCGACTCGAGGAAGGCGCGGCCCTTCAGCGCCCAGCCGACGGCGACCGTCTTCGTCCCGGCGTTCTTGCCGCTGAAGATGTCCGTGTCGTTGTCCCCGACCATGACGGCGCGTTCCGGCGCGGATTCGAGCGCGCGGAGGGCACGTTCGACCGGTTCAGGGTGCGGCTTCTCGTTTTCGACGTCGTCGGCCGTGATGACGACGTCGAACAAATGGTCGATGTTGAACAGGCGCAAGCCTTGCTCGACGACCGGACGTCCTTTCGACGTGACGACACCCATCTTATAGCCCTTCGCGTGCAGGCGATAGAGTCCTTCGATGACGCCCGGGTACTCGGCGACGAGGGCATCGTGCATCGCGATGTTGAAGCTCCGGTAAAACGCCTGCATCTCTTTCCATTCCGGCTCGTTCAGCTCACGGAACGACTTCTCGAGCGTCGGGCCGATGAACGGGTACAAGTCTTCATCCCGATACGTCTCGTCCGGGAAGTAGTAGCCGAGCGTGTGCCGGAAGCTCGCGAGGATGAGCGGGTTCGTGTCGAGCAACGTCCCGTCCAAATCAAACAGTAACGTATCCATCAATCAAACAGTCCTTTCTCTGAAGGGTCATCATACCGTTTCGCTTTGCGGCGCACGACCATCATGACGATACCGAAGACGATCATCAAAATCGAGACGATTTGAGCCGTCCGCAAGTCGCCTGCCATGAGGCTGTCCGTCCGGAGCCCTTCGATATAGAAGCGGCCGACCGAGTACCAGACGAAGTACGACAAGAAGATGTAGCCACGCGGCGGATTGCCGACCACGCGCCAGACGACGAGCAGAATGACACCGAGGATGTTCCAAACGCTCTCGAACAAGAACGTCGGCAAGTAATACACGCCGTCGATGAACATCTGGTTGACGATCCAGTCCGGGAGACGGAGCGTTCCTTCGAGGAAGCTACGCGTCGTCTCATCGCCGTGCGCTTCTTGGTTCATGAAGTTGCCCCAACGCCCAACCGCTTGTCCGAGCAGGAGCGACGGCGCGAGGATGTCGGTCACTTTCCAGAACGACATCGACTTGCGCATGCTGTAAATCACGACGACGAGGAGCGCCCCAAAAATCGCCCCGTGGATGGCGATCCCGCCTTGCCGGATGTCGATGATTTGCCCGAGGTTTTGGCTATAGTAGTCCCACTGGAAGACCACGTAATACACACGGGCGAAGACGATACTGATTGGGATCGACCAGATGACGACGTCGACGAGTCGTTCCGAATCATAGTTGATCCGTTTCGCTTCGAACAAGGCGAGTACAAGTCCGAGCATCGCCCCGAAGGCGATAATCATCCCGTACCAGTAAATCGGGAGCGACCCGATTTCAAACGCTACACGATCAAACGTCGGCTCCACCATCATTCCATCTCCCCTTCGTTATCGTGGATCGCGTTCGCGAGACGTTCGGCGAACTCTTCCGCGGTATTGATGCCCATGTTTTGCAGGCGATAGTTCATCGCCGCGACTTCGACGATGACGGCCAAGTTACGTCCCGGACGGACCGGGATCGTGAGGAGCGGTACTTCGCTGTCGATAATCTTCATCGTGTTATGGTCGAGCCCGACACGGTCATATACTTTCCCCGCATCCCAGTTCTCGAGGTTGACGATGAGACTTATCTTCTTGTGCGAGCGAACGGCCCCGGCTCCGAAGAGCGTCATGACATCGATGATGCCGATTCCGCGAATCTCGAGCAAGTGCCGGATGAGTTTCGGTGCCGACCCGACGAGCAGTTGGTCGCCCGTCTGGCGAATCTCGACCGAGTCATCGGCGACGAGACGATGGCCGCGCTTGACGAGCTCGAGCGCCGTCTCGGATTTCCCGACACCGCTCTGGCCTTTAATCAAGACACCGACGCCGTAAATGTCGACGAGCACGCCATGCATCGCCGTCATCGGTGCGAGCTCCATCTCGAGGAAGTTCGTGATTTGTGACTCGATGGACGTCGTCACCGCGTTCGTCTGCATGAGCGGCACGTTCGCCGCCTCGGCCTGTTCTTGAATCTCTTTTGGGATATCGAAGCCGCGCGTGATGAGAATGCCCGGTGTCAGCTCGGTGCAAAGAATCTTCGCGCGTTCGCGGCGACTCTCCTCGGACAGGCTCGCGTAGAACGTGAGCTCCGTCTTCCCGAGCACTTGCAGGCGGTTCTTCGCATAGTGCGTATAGTAGCCGGCGAGGACGAGCCCCGGACGACTGAGGTCAGGTGTGACGACAGGACGGTGGAGTCCTTCTTCACCTGCAACGACTTTCAACTTGAAGCGTTCAACGAGTTGAGCCGTACGTACGATATTTTGCATGAGTATCTGCCCCTTTCACGCTCATTATTGTATCATAACTCTCTACGATTGGCGTCAGCGAAAGTGAGTCGTGGCGTGTCAGAAAAAATGAAACAAATTCGTCTCGGCATCGTAAATAGGGTATAGACCACTAGGAGGAGGTGAAATTCATGAACTCACTATTTTTGATTGCCGTCATCTTTATCTTCATCGTCGCGATTGCGGCACTCGTCTATCTCATCAAGTCGCTTGTCGACATGTGGCGTGAGTACGCTGCGACGAAAAACGAAACGGTCCTGTTATTATTCATCTTGAACATCGTCGGCTTCTTCTTATCCGGCTCGCTCATCTCGATGATCGTCGCCATCATCTTCTACTGGAACCGGTCGAAAAAGATGCGCAACCTCGGGATTATTCTGCTTATCGCCGGACCGATTCTGTTCATCTTGTTGATTATCGGCTCGTTCACGTTATACGACGCACCGATGATGGACTGGGAACAGATGGAGTATGAGATGAACCTGTGACCAGACGGCACAAACGTCAAACAAAGGAGCGTCGTCCCACTCGGGATGATGCTCCTTTGTTTGATCGTCCTTTAGCCACCCTGGCCGCACGCCGCTTTCCTGAGGGGCGGGCTTTCGGGCGGCGCTGTACGTCTTTCCCGTTACGGACTAAACAGGACGTAACCGACTCAATGGAAAGGGCAATCCTGATGATGTCCGACTTGGACTCGAGGTTTTCGATGATTCTGTCATTCACCCGGCATATAGCCGACCACGGTGTCCGACTCCGGCTCGACTAAAATTGTCGGGACACCAACGACACTGTCCGGTTCAGACGCGAACGACACTGCGAGCACCTCGCTCCCAAAATACGTATCATCTAACAGTTCATAGCCGTGATCGACCGTGACACGCTGTACCTCAGCACTTCCTCCCGCATTGATTGCAGGTTCTTCCCAGTTTCGAGCGGTTACATACGCCCAAGCGACGGCGATGGCTTCGTCGTCAGCCGGCTCATTTCCGTTGACGACGCGCTGCTCCTCGTCACATCCGACGAGCAACAGCACCGCGATCATCATCCATCCGGACACTGAAACAAATCGTCGCATCTCATCCCCCCTCTATAAAAGAACCCGGGGCATCGCCTCCGGGTCGTGTATCACTTCTGATGGAACGGATTGTTCAAGTCACCCGGATTGACCGGGTCGACCGGGTCCACCGGTTCATGCTTGTCTTCTTCGAGGAACGTCGACGGCGTATGCTGCGAGCCGTGCTCGAGGTCGATCGTTCCGGTACGCGTTCCGGCCTCGACCTCGATGCGCGGCGTCTGGCCACGGCCCGAGATGAATTCGAGGCGTCGCTGGGCGACGTCTTTCCGGTCGCGGACGATCTCGAGTTCGTCCAAGTTGCAGTGGAGTCCTCCGAAGTTCGTCTCGAGCTCCCCTTCGACCTCGGCGCCGTGCGGCAAGACGAGACGGATGTTCCCCGCGAGCGAGGCGAGTTCGAACTTGGCCGGACGTGCCGTCGCCAGTTCGGCCCGGATGTTGCCGTTGCCGGTCTTGAGCGAGGCTTTGTCATACTTCCCGCTCACGATGACCGCACCGTTGCCGGTCCGGGCGTGGACGAGCTCGGTCTCGACACCGTCGACCTCGACCGTGCCGTTCCCTGTGTTGAGGAGGAGTTCCGAGGCATGGACCTCATGGAGCACGACGCGACCGTTCGCCGTCTGGACGCGCACACTCTCGACATCGAGCCCGTCGGCACGGACTTCCCCGTTGAGCGTCTGGACGTGCAGGTGGTCGAAATGATGATGCGGGACGTATAGCTCGACGTGCGCCCGGACGAGTTTGTCACGGAGCGAGACGACGAGACGGTCCCCGATGACCGAGTGTTTCACGGCCGATTGCAGCTGTTCGAGCGCCTTGTCCGCATCTTGCTGGCGGAGCGGACGGCCGGTGACGATGAGTTCACATTCGTCGTTGTCCGACGAGACGATCGTCGCCGAGGCGTTGAACAAGTCGAGCGCGATGTCAGTCCCGGTGAACGGGAACGACTTCGAGTACGTCACTTCCGGCCCGAAGTTCGAGCTGAACGAGAAATCGCTGTCCCGCAGTTTCGTGACGAGCCCTTCGACCGCCGACGTCAATTTCGTCGTCAGCGACTCGACCGAGTAGGCGTCGACCTTCTCTGTCTCTTGTTGCGCCTCAAGCGCTTGGACACGCTCGGGCTCTAACCGTTCGAGCCGTTCGAGTTGGGTCATGCCTTCCTCGATCGTCAACTTGCCGTCTTTCACTTGCTGGAGAATCAGTTCACGCATTTCTTGTTTCACGTTCATTTCCCCCTTCGAATTGGATACACGTCAATCATGTTCCCGTTTCTCATCATTTCTATACCTTACTTCCGTTTTCCTGCTTTCGGTTTCGCCCGGGCCGCATCCCGTACTAATACCGGCTTCAAATACTTTCCGGTATACGATGCCGCCACTTCGGCGACCTCTTCTGGTGTCCCCGTCGCGACGATCGTCCCGCCGCCGTCACCGCCTTCCGGACCGAGGTCGATCAAGTAGTCGGCCGACTTGATGACGTCGAGGTTGTGCTCGATGACGAGCACCGTGTCCCCGTTCTCGACGAGGCGCTGCAGGACTTTCAACAGCCGGGCGATATCGTCGACATGGAGTCCCGTCGTCGGTTCATCCAAGATGTAAATCGTCTTCCCGGTCGAGCGTTTATGGAGCTCCGAGGCGAGCTTGACGCGCTGCGCCTCCCCGCCCGACAGTTCTGTCGCCGGCTGGCCGAGCTTCATGTAGCCGAGACCGACGTCAAAGATCGTCTGAATCTTGCGCTTAATTTTCGGAATTTTGTCAAAGAAGTCGAGCCCTTCCTCAATCGTCATGTCGAGGACGTCGGCGATCGTCTTCCCTTTATACTTCACTTCGAGCGTCTCACGGTTATAGCGTTTCCCGTGACACACCTCACACGGCACGTACACGTCCGGAAGGAAGTGCATCTCGATTTTGATAATCCCGTCGCCGCGGCACGCCTCACAGCGCCCACCTTTGACGTTGAAACTGAAGCGGCCTTTCTTATAGCCGCGCATCTTCGCTTCGTTCGTCGAGGCGAACACGTCGCGGATATCATCGAACACGCCCGTGTACGTCGCCGGGTTCGACCGCGGTGTCCGTCCGATCGGGGACTGGTCGATGTCGATGACTTTGTCAATCTGGTCGAGCCCTTCAATCTTCTTGTGTTTCCCTGGCTTCGCTTTGGCCCGGTTGATGTGATGGGCGAGCGACTTGTACAGAATCTCGTTGATGAGCGTCGACTTCCCGGACCCGGATACCCCGGTGACGGCGATAAACATGCCGAGCGGGATCGACACATCGACCCCTTTCAAGTTGTTCTCTTCCGCCTTCAAAATCTTGAGGAAGCGCTCGTCCGGTACTTTTCGTTCGGTCGGCAGCGGGATGAACTTTTTGCCCGCTAAGTATTGACCGGTGAGCGATTTCTTATTTTTCATGAGCTGCTTCGGCGTCCCGGCGGCGATGACTTCCCCGCCATGTTCTCCGGCCCCAGGCCCGATGTCGATCAAATAGTCGGCTTCCATCATCGTGTCTTCGTCGTGTTCGACGACGATGAGCGTGTTGCCGATATCGCGCATCTGTTTGAGCGTCGCGATCAAGCGGTCGTTGTCACGCTGGTGTAGCCCGATGGACGGCTCGTCCAAGACGTACAAGACGCCTGTGAGGCGCGACCCGATTTGCGTGGCGAGTCGAATCCGTTGCGCCTCGCCGCCTGAGAGCGTCCCGGCTGCCCGTGACAGCGTCAAATAGTCGAGTCCGACGTTGTTCAAGAAGCTGAGCCGCTCACAAATCTCTTGCAAGATGAGGCGGGCGATGGCGATGTCTTTCTCACTCAACTCGTTCGTGATGGCGTCGAACAAGTTGATCGCGTTGACGACCGACAGCTCGGTCACTTGCCCGATATGGTGGCCCGTGATTTTCACGGCGAGCGTCTCTTCTTTCAACCGGTAACCGCTACACGTCGGACAGGCGTGCGTCGCCATATACATCTCCATCTGTTCGCGGATATAGTCGGACGTCGTCTCTTTGTAGCGGCGCTCGATGTTTCGGAGCACCCCTTCGAAGAAAATCGTGTTCGTCCGGACTTGGCCGAAATCGTTCTCGTAGCGGAACAGGAACGACTCTTCGTCCGTCCCATTCAAAACGAGGTCCTGGTCGCGTTTCGACAACCGCTCGAACGGGACGTCCATGTCGATTTCGAAATGGTTGCACATCGCCGCGAGCAGTTGTGGGTAATATTGCGAACTCGTCGGCTGCCACGCGGCGACCGCGCCTTCTTTCAACGTCTTCGTCGCGTCGGGGATGACGAGTTCCGGGTCGACGTCGAGTTTCGTCCCGAGTCCGTCACACGTCGGGCATGCGCCGAACGGTGAGTTGAACGAGAACATGCGCGGTTCGAGTTCCCCGATCGAGAAGCCGCAAATCGGACAGGCATGATGCTCGCTGAAGAGGAGCTCCGTCCCGTCCATCTTGTCGATGATGGCCCGGCCGTCCGCGAGGCGGAGCGCCGTCTCGAGCGAATCGGCGAGCCGTCCTTCGACGTCAGGTCGGACGACGAGACGGTCGACGACGACTTCAATCGAATGTTTCTTGTTCTTGTCGAGCTCGATCTCGTCCGTCAGTTCGATCGTTTCCCCGTTGACGCGGACACGGACGAACCCTTCTTTCTTGAGCGAGTCGAACACTTTCACATGCGTCCCTTTTCGTCCGGAGACGATCGGGGCGAGAATTTGCAGGCGCGTCTTCTCCGGTAGCTCCATCACTTGGTCGACCATCTGCGAGATCGTCTGGCTCGAGATCTCGATGCCGTGGTTCGGACAGACCGGTTTCCCGATCCGGGCGAACAAGAGCCGTAAGTAGTCGTAAATCTCCGTCACCGTCCCGACGGTCGAGCGCGGGTTCCGGCTCGTCGTCTTCTGGTCAATCGAGATGGCCGGACTGAGACCCTCGATCGTGTCGACGTCCGGTTTGTCCATCTGCCCAAGGAACTGCCTTGCATACGCGGACAAGCTCTCGACGTAGCGGCGCTGCCCTTCCGCGTAAATCGTATCGAAGGCAAGCGAAGACTTCCCGGAACCGGACAGACCCGTCAAGACGACGAGTTGGTCCCGAGGAATCTCGATATCAATGTTTTTCAAGTTGTTGACGCGCGCCCCTTTGATGACGATCGCATTTTTCTTCTCAGCCATTTAACTCCCTACCTTCAACTCCAAGATTAAGTCACGCAATTCGGCCGCCCGCTCGAACTGGAGGTCGCGGGCCGCTTGTTTCATTTCTTCTTCTAGTTTGGCGATTGCCGCCTCGCGCTCGGCCGGCTTCATCGAGCTGAGCGACTCGAGCACTTCCTCCTCGGCATCGACCGTCGCCCGGATGACACCGCGTACTTCTTTTCGAATCGTCTTCGGGGTGATGCCGTGTTCTTCATTATAAGCCAATTGGATCGTCCGCCGTCGGTCGGTCTCATCGATAGCGCGTTGCATCGAATCGGTCATCTTATCGGCGAACAAGATGACATGTCCGTTCGCGTTTCGGGCCGCCCGGCCAATCGTCTGGATGAGTGACCGGTCCGAACGGAGGAACCCTTCCTTATCGGCGTCAAGGATCGTGACGAGACTCACTTCCGGGATGTCGAGCCCTTCCCGGAGCAAGTTGATTCCGACGAGCACGTCATACTTGCCGAGACGGAGGTCGCGGATGATTTCGATCCGTTCGAGCGTCTTGATCTCCGAGTGCATGTAGTTGACCTTGATGCCGGCCTCACGAAGATAGTCAGATAAGTCCTCGGCCATCTTTTTTGTGAGCGTCGTCACGAGGACACGTTCGTCCCGTTTGATGCGCTCGCGGATTTGATCCATCAAGTAGTCAATTTGCCCTTTGATCGGATGAATCTCAATCGTCGGGTCGATGAGGCCCGTCGGACGGATAATCTGTTCGACCATGTGCGGCGTATGTTCGAGCTCATACGGACCCGGCGTCGCCGAAATGAAGATCGCCTGGCTCAACTTCTTCTCGAACTCCTCGAACTTGAGCGGACGGTTGTCTTTCGCCGACGGCAAACGGAAGCCGTGGTCGACGAGCACTTGTTTCCGCGCCTGGTCGCCGTTGTACATCCCGCGCACTTGCGGGAGCGTCACGTGCGACTCGTCGGCGACGAGCAGAAAGTCTTTCGGGAAGTAGTCGATGAGCGTGTACGGTGTCGCGCCCTCGGGCATCAGGTTCAAATGCCGGGAATAGTTCTCGATCCCGGAACAGTAACCCATCTCGCGCATCATCTCGAGGTCGTAGTTCGTCCGTTGTTCGAGCCGTTGCGCCTCGAGCAGTTTTCCTTCCTCGCGGAACTTCTCGAGCTGTTCTTCGAGCTCGGCTTCGATGTTGACGATTGCTTTTTGCAATTTCTCGTCACGCGTGACGAAGTGGGACGCCGGGAAGATGGCGACGTGCTCACGGTCGGCGATAATCTCGCCCGTGAGCGGGTCCATCTCGCGAATCCGGTCAATCTCGTCACCGAAAAACTCGACGCGCATACAATGCTCGTCACGCGACGCTGGGAAAATCTCGACGACGTCGCCGCGGACACGGAACCGTCCGCGCTGGAAATCGATATCGTTCCGTTCATATTGGATGTCAATCAACTTCCGAAGCATCTCATCGCGTCCCATCTCTTTTCCGACACGGAGACTGAGGACGAGACTGCGGTACTCTTCCGGGTTACCGAGACCATAGATGCACGACACCGAGGCGACGATGATGACGTCGTCCCGCTCGAACAAGGCGGACGTGGCCGAGTGACGCAATTTATCGATCTCATCGTTAATCGACGCGTCTTTCTCGATGAACGTGTCCGTCGACGGAACGTACGCTTCCGGCTGGTAATAGTCGTAATAACTGACGAAGTATTCGACGGCGTTGTTCGGGAAGAACTCTTTGAACTCCGAGTAGAGCTGGCCGGCGAGCGTCTTGTTGTGGGCTAAGACGAGCGTCGGCTTCTTCACTTCTTGGATGACGTTCGAGACGGTGAACGTCTTGCCGGTGCCGGTCGCCCCGAGCAACGTCTGGTAGCGGTCGCCACGGTTGACGCCTTCGACGAGCTGTCGAATCGCTTCCGGTTGGTCACCTCCCGGCGTATATTCCGATTGTAATGCGAACGGGATCGATTCCATGATGATTCCTCACTTTCTGTTCCTACATAATTGATTTGATTATAGCACATACACGAACAAATATTCGCTTCTGACATGTCGCCCATTCCGTTATGATAAAGGATGAATCTATGTAGAAACGAGTTGGTCGACATGTGGTCTCTCCTCTTCATCCCGCTCGGCGCCGTCGTCGGCGCCTTGTCCGGGTTCTTCGGCATCGGCGGCGGGGTCATCATCGTCCCGGTGCTGTTGTTCAGCGGTTATACGGCGGCCGAGGCGGTCGCGACGTCTCTGCTCTTCGTCGTCGGCACGAGCCTCGCCGGTGCGAAGCGGCATACGTCGCTCGGCAACGTCTCCTGGACGACCGGGCTCCTCATCGGACTGACTGGTGCCGTGACGGCCCAACTGTCGAGCCGGCTCGTCCTCGCCTTCTCCGGTACGAGTGATTGGCTGCTGAACGTGTTCTATCTCGCTATCCTATCTTATTTTGCCGTTACGCTCTTAAAGAAAACATCGAAACGCCGACCGAAAGAAAACACGACCGTCGCCGCGGGTGTCATCGGGGCGATCGCCGGGCTGTTGTCTGCGCTCCTCGGCATCGGCGGCGGCTTCATCATCGTCCCGCTCCTCGTCAGCTGGCTCGGCTACTCGACGCACCGGGCTGTCGGGACGAGCCTCGCCGCCGTCTTGTTCATCGCGTTCGGAGGACTCGTCAGCTATTTGCCGTCGCTCACGCTCGACTTCCTTGTCCCGGCCGCGCTCATCCTCGGCGCGTTCATCGGGGCCCCGCTCGGCGCGACGGTGACGAGCCGTTATCGTGAGAAAGAGATTTCACGCCGCCTCGCCTTGTTGTATGGCGTGGTCATCGTCTCGATCACACTCGACTTGATGACGCAACTTTGGATGCCGTTCACGTATATGAGTCTAGGCGTCCTTTTCGTTTTTATCGTCGGTATCACCGCCGATTTCATCGGGCGTTTTACCAAGTGAAAGCCACTTTGAAAATAAAAAAGTGGTTTTTTTGAATATCTTTGTTTTGAAGCGCTTTCAATTGGGGGATATAATGAAGTGGTAAGTCAAAATTCAATATGGGAGAGGGGAGTATCACATGTCAGCATTCGTCAGCGAAATTATTGGTACAATGCTACTCATCTTGCTCGGTAACGGTGTCGTCGCCGGCGTCGTCCTCCGTCATTCGAAAGCGGAGAACGCAGGTTGGGTCGTCATCACGTTCGGTTGGGGCTTCGCCGTTATGATCGGGGTATACGCAGCCGGAATCTACGGAGGGGCGCACTTGAACCCTGCCGTCACGGTCGGGCTAGCGACAGCAGGCTCATTCCCTTGGGCTGATGTGCCAGCCTACATCTTGGCACAGTTTATCGGGGCGTTCATCGGGGCCGTCCTCGTGTTCGTGCACTACAAACCGCACTATGATGTGACCGACGATCCGGGTGCCAAACTGGCCACCTTCTCGACCGCACCAGGGATTCGTAGCACGCCGTTCAACTTGATCGGGGAAATCATTGGTACGTTCGTTCTCGTCTTCGGAATTTTGTCATTCGGGGCCAACACGTTCACGGACGGCTTGAATCCGCTCATCGTCGGTTTCCTCGTTGTCTCGATCGGTCTCTCACTTGGTGGTACAACGGGATATGCCATCAACCCGGCACGTGACCTCGGGCCGCGGATTGCGCATGCGATTCTTCCAATCAAAGGCAAAGGGACGTCGGACTGGGGCTATTCATGGATTCCGGTCGTCGGACCAATCATCGGGGCGGTCATCGCCGCCCTCGTCTATGGCATTCTCGTCCCATAATCTTTCTAATTTCTAAGGAGGCACTCTCATATGGAGAAAGAAAAACGTTATATCTTAGCACTTGACCAAGGAACGACAAGCTCACGGGCCATCATCTTCGACCATCACGGGAAAATCGTCACGACGGCGCAACGTGAGTTCAAACAATACTTCCCGAAACCAGGCTGGGTCGAGCATAACGCGAACGAGATTTGGGGTTCTGTCCTCGCCGTCATGGCCGAGGCGTTCGGGTCGGCTGATATCGATCCAAAAGAGATCGCGGCCATCGGAATCACGAACCAACGGGAAACAGCCGTCGTGTGGGAAAAAGAGACGGGACGTCCGGTCTATAACGCCGTCGTCTGGCAATCGCGTCAAACGGCCGACATTTGTGACGAACTGAAAGAAGCGGGCCACGCCGATTTGTTCCGTGACAAGACGGGGCTATTGATCGACGCCTACTTCTCAGGGACGAAAGTGAAATGGATCCTCGACAACGTCGACGGCGCCCGTGAGAAAGCGGACAATGGCGAGCTCCTCTTCGGGACGATCGACACGTGGCTCATCTGGAAACTTTCCGGCGGCCACGCCCACGTCACCGACTACTCGAACGCGTCACGTACGCTCATGTACAACATCTATGAGCAGAAGTGGGATGACGAGCTCCTCGACATCCTCACTGTACCGAAATCGATGCTCCCGGAAGTCAAGCCATCGAGTGAAGTGTACGCCCATACGATCCCGTACCACTTCTTCGGCTTCGAAGTACCGATCGCCGGCGCTGCCGGTGACCAACAGGCCGCCTTGTTCGGGCAAGCGTGCTTCGATTCAGGCGAAGGGAAAAACACGTATGGCACGGGTTGCTTCATGCTCATGAACACGGGCGAGGAAGCCGTCAAATCGGACCATGGCCTGTTGACGACGATCGCCTGGGGCTACGATGGGAAAGTCGAGTATGCGCTCGAAGGATCGATCTTCGTCGCCGGTTCGGCCATCCAATGGCTGCGCGACGGGCTCCGGATGCTCAAGTCAGCGAAAGACACGGAGCAATACGCGAACCGTGTCGAGACGACAGACGGCGTCTACGTCGTCCCTGCCTTCGTCGGGCTCGGTGCCCCGTATTGGAACTCGGACGTGCGCGGTGCCATCTTCGGCCTGACGCGCGGTACCGAGAAAGAACACTTTGTCCGGGCGACGCTCGAGTCGCTCGCCTATCAGACGCGTGACGTCTTGACGGCGATGGAACAAGACTCAGGAATCGAGTTGAAAACGCTCCGTGTCGATGGTGGCGCGGTCAACAACAACTTCCTCATGCAGTTCCAGGCTGATATCTTGGACGTCCCGGTCGAGCGGCCGGAAGTGAGCGAGACGACGGCACTCGGGGCCGCCTACCTCGCCGGTCTTGCCGTCGGATTCTGGAAAGACCAAGCGGAAATCAAGCAACAGTGGAAACTCGACCAACAGTTCGAACCGAGCATGGACGAGTCGCACCGCGAAAATCTTTACAAAGGCTGGCAACACGCCGTCGAAGCGACGATGGGCTTCAAACCATCGAAACTTGAATCGTAAGCACACGAAAGGGAGCCTCCGCGGAGGCTCCCTTTTTTCGAGCATTCATAACTTGCGCAGACGTAGCCGCGGGCTCATCGGCTCCCCGACGAACAAGATGCCGAGCTCATGCGGGTCGGTTTCATACATCGCCCGCTGGACGAACCGGATATCCCCGTTCAAGTTGAGTACCTCGAGCTTGATGTACGGTTTATGAAGCTGGAGCGCCTCATAGAAGCTGCTCCCGCCCGTGATGACCGTCCCGTTCACTTTATAAATCGACTCGCCCGGGATGAGTTGCATCGCTTCCCCTGGCGAACCCGGGAGCGTGTCGACGATGACCGCCCCACGGTTGCCGTTGATGAACACCGGCGTCGTCGCCCGGTTCTCACGTTTGATGAGCTGTAACGCGAGCTCATACAATACATAGAGCGCGATCAAGACGTAACCGGCGTACGGCACGTCAAGTGCGTAAGACGCTCCGAACAGACCGAGCGCGATGACGGCAAGGATGCCGCGATACGTGCTCAACTTTCCGAGGAGCGTCCGTGGCAACGCCCCGGTCGACAAGAGGCTCACCCCGATTGGAATCGGTAGGATGACTGGGACCATCCCGTCGAACCCGAACGACGGCGGCAAGAAGACGACGAGTGGGAAGAACCAGAGTCGTTTGACGACGTGACCGCCGATGAATTGACCACGTTTCGACAAGATGAGCGTCGGCGACGTCTCGACGTTCCCGTTCCACCGTAGCAAGACCGCCTCGGCGAGCGTGACGACGCCGAAGACGAGCGCATACACCGGCCAACCGACCTCGGCGAGCTGAGCGACCGTCTCGTCGAGCGGTCCGAACGAGATGACGTCACGAAGCGACACGGCCGCGAGCATGACGAGGAGCGGGAACGCCGGGCTGACGAAGCGCGGATGCATCGTCAAGACGACGAGGGCGTACAGGACGGTGAACGTGACGAGCCATTCGACGTTGACCGTCGTCTCGAGCCAGACGGTCGCGACCGAGGCGAGCACGCCGAGCAGAAGGCTTGGCCAGACGAAATGAATCCAGTCCGATTTTGGCGGGCGCCGGCGTGAGCGGAACATCGCCCGTTCCCGTTTGATGCGTGTCATGGATATGTAAGCGAGGGCGACGAGCGTCACCCAGAGCAGCGGACTACCAATCAAAGTCAATAAAGCGAGTACACTCATTCGTAGAACGTCCACACGTGTCCAATCCTTTCCCTAATCCTTATTTTGCGGCTTCTTCGAGCGCACGGTTCAACTGGGCGTCGTTCGCCTCGTCTTGAATGACTTCAAGTAGACGTGATTCGAGCGCCGATGCCGTCTCCTCGTTGACGATTCCGTCCGCCGTCAAGTTGTTGTCTTCTTGGAAAGCGGAGACGGCCCGCGCCATCGTATCGCCGTAATAGCCCGCCTGTCCGCCCGGCTCGTAGCCGAGGCCTTCTAAGACGGTATGCAAGTTCGAGACCGAATCGCCGTAGTCGCCGACTTCGAGCGTGTCCGCCTCGGCGAGGATGCGGTTGACGCTGAAATAGTCCGGTTGATTGACTTCGATGTCCGGTTCGATGCCTTTCTCGTTGATCCAGTTGCCGTCCGGCGTGAGCCATTTGCTCGTCGTCAGCTTCAAGTTGCTGCCGTCCGCCAAATCGAACGCCGTCTGGACGACGCCCTTGCCGAACGTCTTGTTGCCGATCACGGTCGCCCCGGCCCCTTCTTTGAGCGCACCGGCAAGAATCTCCGACGCCGAGGCCGAGCCTTCGTCCGTCAAGACGAAAAGGCCGTACGGCTTCGCCTCACGGGCGCGGCCGCTCTGCGACTCACGCTCCCCGTTGGCGTCCTCGATTTGGACGACAGGCGTGTCCGTCGGGACGAACCCTTCGACCATCGTGATGACGGACGGCAACAGGCCACCCGGGTTTCCGCGCACGTCGATGATGAGGCTATCAATGTCTTGACTCTCGAGTTCCTCGAGCTGTTCCAAAAATTCGTCGTCGGTCGGTTCGGAGAACTGGGTCACTTGCAGATAGCCGATCTTCTTGCCCGCTTCTTCCTTCACCTCTGACGTCACCGTCTCGATTGGAATCGTGTCCCGCGTGATCTCATAGTCGGCCTCTTGCCCGCCGCGGCGAATCGTCAACGTGACGACGGTCCCTTTCTCTCCGCGGATGAGACGCACCGCCTCTTCGACGGCCATCCCTTCAATCGACTCGCCGTCGACGGCCGTGATGACATCCCCTGGACGGAGTCCGGCCGCTTCGGCCGGAGCGCCTTTGATTGGAGCGACGATTAAGATGTCTTCTCCTTTCTTCTCCAAAGTCGCGCCGATTCCTTCAAAACTCGACTCAATCGAATCGGTGAATTGCGACGTCTCTTCCGCGTCGAGGAAGTCCGAATACGGGTCGTCGAGGGCGGCGGTCATCCCGTCGAGCGCCCCGATGAGGAGCGCTTCGTCTGATATATCTTTAAGTGAGTGGGCCTCGATGAGCTTGCGCACTTGTTCGACTTTGTCCCAGCCCTCGCTCCGCGGTTGGATGGCGGTCGGAAGAGCAGTCGTATCGGTAAACGCCATCGTCGCGAGCCCTGCACCGGCCCCAGCGACGAACGTGGCGCCGGCGAGTAGTCCAGCGGTTGAATTTTTCACGGGTAGTCCCTCATTTCTCTTGATCAGTCTTTCATTCAGTATAGCAAAAAGTTTAGAAGAAAAGACGCGTTCCACACATTTGGGACGCGTCTCTCCGTCAATAGCCGATATAAGGACCTGGGTCGACCGCGTTCGGTTGCCCCGGGGCCCATTCGCCACGGTGAAGTTCGAAATGTAAGTGCGGCCCCGTCGACCAGCCCGTGTTGCCGAGCGTTCCGACCGTCTGGCCGGCCGCGATCGTCTGGCCCGGTGTGACCGTGATTGAGTCGAGATGGCCGTACACCGTCGTCCACACTTGGCCGCCTAACACGTGCGAGACAAAGACGACGTTGCCGTAGCCCGTCGCCGGCGCCGCCTTGATGACGATGCCGGGTGCCGCCGCCACGATGGGCGTGCCGGTCGCGTTGACGATGTCGATGCCGCGATGCGACTCCGGCGCCCCGGTGAGCGGGTTCGCCCTCGGGCCGAACCGGCTCGAGACGTACCCGGAGACGGGACGGACGAACGTCGACACAGGTTGCGTCACGTTCTCAGCCGCTTCGACTGGCGGAACCGGTGGCGCGACACGTGCTGTGCCCGGCGACGACTCCGTCTTCGCTTTCGCCTCGGCTTCTTGGCGTGCTCGCGCCTCTGCATCTGCCTTCGCTTGGGCGTCCGCCTTCGCCTGTGCCTCGGCTGCTGCTTTCGCTTCCGCTTGTCGTCTCGCTTCCGCTTCGGCCGCCTCGCGTTCGGCGGTTGCAATCGCCTCGAGCTGACCGGCGATGATGCGGCGCTGTTCGTCCATGAGCGCCTGTTCTTCCTCGCGCGTCATCTGTTCGAGCTCGAGTAGCTCGACTTGTTCGTTTAGTTCGGAAAGGAGCGACTGCTTCTCCTCGGCTGCACGGTCGAGCGCCTGCTTCGTGATGACGAGTTCACGCTCTTTTTGTTTGACGAACGACAGCTGGGTCCGTTGCGTCGTCTCGAGCGACTCGAGCCGCTCGACTTCTTCCATGAAGCTATGTATGAGGTCCCGGTCCTGCTCCGCGATCGACTGCGCCGTCATGAGACGCGTGACGAAATCCCCGAACGTGCGGGATTCGAAGATGACTTGGAGATAGGACCGGTCCTCGTTTACTTGAAGCACACGAAGACGCTCACTGAGGAGCGCCTTCTGGCCTTGGAGGTACTGCTCTTGGGCAGCGAGTTGGCGGCGTGTCGTCTCGAGCTCGGTGCGGGCCGCGTCGGCTTCAGCCTGCTGGACGGCAATCTGTTCACTGAGGCTATCGAGCCGTTCGTTGACGGCCTTCACCTCGGTCAAGACCGCGTCACGCTCCGCCTCGGTGATGTCAAGCTCGGCGTCCGTCTCGGCTTGCGCTTTCTTGGATGCCTCTAGCTGTTTGGATAGACGATCTTGTCGTTCCCGTAACGTCTCTTTCTCCGTCGCCATGACCGGCGCGGCAAGTAACGTCATACATAACCCAAGCGCAAGCGAACGTTTCATCCGCCAACTCCCCCTTATCTAAGTTAGACTTTCAAGAATCGACCGAGCGATGTCGTCGATCCCCAGATCCCGATGAACGCCCCGAGTGCCAACAAGACGAGTGACACTTGCGTCGTGAGCGTCGATGGATCAATCAACTTAAATATATCACCATTCAATTGATCTAGCGATGGTTGTAAAGCACTATATGCGACATCGTAGCCGAAGTAGACGACGGCGATCGGGATGAGCGCGCCGAGCACACCGAGGAGGAGTCCTTCGATGAAGAACGGCCAGCGGATGAAGCTGTTTTTCGCCCCGACGAGACGCATGATCTCAATCTCGCGGCGACGCGAGAAAATCGTCATCTTGATCGTGTTCGAGATGAGGAACATCGCCATGAGCGTGAGCCCGACGATCAATACGAGTCCGCCGATGCGAATCCCGTTGAAGAACGCGAACATCTTGTCGATATAGTCCTGTCCGTATGTGACTCTATCGACGTTCTCAAGCGACTGCACCACCTCGGCGACTTGTTCGGTCTCGAGCGGGTCTGACGCCTTGACGATGTAACGGTCGTGGAGCGGGTTGTCCTTCTCGACCGCACCGTATGCGTTCGCGTCTTCCCCTAACTGGTTGCGGAAGTTCTCGAGCTCATCGTCTTTCGAGCTGAACGTGACTTCGGCGACACCAGGAATCTGTTCGATGTTTTGTCCGAGCTGTTCGACGTCCGCCTCTTCGGCGGTCCGTGTGACGAACACTTGAATCTCGACGTCGTTCTCGACGTTTTGTGAGATCTCATTGACGTTGAACATGACGAGCGCGAAAATCCCGACGAGTAACAATGTGATGGTGACGGCACTGATGGCCGCAAACGTCATCCACCCGTTGCGAAGTGTTCCTTTGAACCCTTCCCGTAAGTGGCGGAGTCCACTTTTAAATATCATAGCCATACGCTCCTTTCTCTTCATCGCGGACGACTTTCCCGTTCTCAATCGCGATGACGCGATGGCGAATCTTATCGACGATGTCACGGTTGTGTGTCGCCATGACGATCGTCGCACCGCGGCGGTGAATCTCTTCAAATACTTCCATGATGCCCCACGCCGTGTCCGGGTCTAAGTTCCCGGTCGGCTCATCGGCGATGATGAGCTTCGGCTTGTTGACGATCGCGCGGGCGATCGAGACGCGCTGCTGTTCCCCACCCGACAGTTCGTCCGGATAGTTGCGGGCCTTGTTTTTGAGCCCGACGAGGTTCAACACGTCCATCACTTGCTTGCGCATCGTATTCGTGTCGGCTTGGACGACCTCGAGGGCGAAGGCGACGTTCTCGTACACGGTGAGCGACGGCAACAACTTAAAATCTTGGAAGATGACGCCGAGTTGGCGGCGAAGTTTCGGCACGTGGCGATTCTTCAGCTTGCCGACATCGATGCCGTCAATCAACAATTGACCGCTCGACGGCTTCTCCTCCCGATAAATCATTTTCATAAACGTCGATTTCCCGGCGCCGGATGGTCCGACGACGTAGAGGAACTCGCCGTCTTGGATTTCTATGTCGAGATCATCGACGGCGACGACGCCGTTCGGATATACTTTACTGACTTTTTGCATCGAAATCATAACGTATTCCCTACCCTTTTTAAATATTTTTCATGCATCTATGACGAAGTTTCATTGTTTTAGTAACTGTATATTTTTCGTCTAGCCTCTGTTCTACAGGAAACAGAACGTGCTGTCAAGGCACGTTGCTCGTACCCACGCCCTAGTCAATTAGACCGAAGACAGGACAAGGAGCGCTACCATTATATCAA
The DNA here is from genome assembly GCF_000714435.1 of Exiguobacterium alkaliphilum 12/1. GTDB lineage: Bacteria > Bacillota > Bacilli > Exiguobacteriales > Exiguobacteriaceae > Exiguobacterium > Exiguobacterium alkaliphilum. The sequence goes on along the minus strand of NZ_JJMW01000071.1, from coordinate 38,871 downwards.
TCGGTTTTTTAAAACACCATTACAGGAGTGTTTCAGTTGGAGGGCGCACGGTGGGAAATTGTCACATCGAATGCTTACTTCACGCATTCGTCATATTTACTGAAATCGCGGTTCAAAAAAGGCGTCCTGTAATGAGGACGCCTTCCGATTTTACTCAGGGGGTTGGTCTTTCAACGCATCGAACGGCGACCGCTTTTTCTTTCGGTACTTGATGTGGATTGTCGGCGATTCGTACTCGTCCGAGGCGCGGATGTCCTTACTCGACACACGCATGAACGACCAGGCGAGCAGTAGCATGATGAAGATGAGCGGGAACCCGCCGACGATGCTCGCCGTTTGGAGCGTGTCGAGTCCCCCGAGGAACATGAGGGTAAGCGGCATGATACAGAGCGCGAACGCCCAGAACAAACGATTCCAAGCCGCCGGCTCCCCTTCGACATACTTTTGTGTCACCGATGCCAAAATATATGAGGATGAATCAAACGTCGTCGCGAGGAAGATGATGGCGAGGAACGTGAACACGGCGACGACGACCTTGCCGAACGGCAGCTGCCCGATGATGGCGATAATCGTCGCAGCCGGTCCGTACGTATCCATATAACCGATGACATCGAACGCGCCGCTCAAGTGGAGATAAAGCCCGAAATTCCCAAGAATTCCGAAGAAGAGGATACAACCGAACGTCCCATATACCATCGTCCCGATGATCATCCCGCGAATCGTCCGACCGCGTGAGATGCGGGCGACGAACAGTCCGACGAACGGCGCATAGACGAGCCACCACGCCCAGTAGAACACGGTCCATGCTTCCGGGAAGCCGGTCTCGGTGAATCCGCCGAGGTTCCCGAACGGTTCCATCCACGTCGCCATCTTGAAGAAGTTGTCGAGCAGGATGCCGACGGCGTTGAACGTCGTCTCGAGGATGAAGCGCGTCGGCCCGAGGATGAGGACGAAGGCGAGAATCGAGAGCGACAGCCAAATGTTCAAGTCACTGAGCACTTTGATGCCGCGCTTTAACCCGACGTACGAGCTGACGGCGAAGATGACCGTGCAGACGAGCATGATGACCGCCTGCATGCCGAGCGTCACCGGGATGCCGGTGATTTCGTTCACTCCTTCGGCGATCATCGGCGTGCCAAGGGCGAGCGTCGTCCCCGCCCCGCCGAGCAGGCCGAAGATGAACAAGATGTCAATCAGCTTCCCGACCGGACCGTCCGCCCATTTGCCGATGACAGGCCGGACCGCCTCGCTCACTTTGAGTACGGACTTGCGCCGGACGTAAAAGAAGTATGCAATCGGGAGCGCCGGGAGCGTATAGATCGCCCAGGCGATCGGACCCCAGTGGAACATCCCGTACGCCGTCGCCCACTGAATGGCCTCGGTCGATTCCGGTTCGACGCCGAACGGAGGCCCTTGATAGTAGTACACCCACTCGATGACCGACCAGTAGAGGATACTCGAGCCGATCCCGGCCGCGAACAGCATCGCCGCCCACGAGAACGTGCTGAACTCCGGCTCCTCGTCTTCGCGCCCGAGCTTGACGTGGCCGTTCTTGCTGAAGGCGACAAAAATCAAAAACCCGAACGCGCCGAGTCCCATCGCCAAGTACAGCATCCCGAAGTTTTGGGTCATGAACGTGTTCGCTACCCCGACCCATGTCCTGCCCGTCTCCGGGAACAAGACGAGCGGCAGCGTCACCGCGAGCAATAGGCAGAACGCGCCGATGAACGTGGGCCAATCAATCAATTTCGTTTTCAATGTACCCCACCCCTTGAAGTTGTTATTCTTTTTTACCAACATTTCATCGCGACGAAACAAAAAACCACGGGTCGCCCCGTGGTCTCCGTATTATTTCTTCTCAGCGAGCCAAGCCGCAACGGCTGCGATCTCGTCGTCATCTTGGATAACGTTCGCAGGCATATTTCCTTGACCGTTTCGAATGATTCCTTCGATGTCTTCAGCCGACAAGCGTGCCCCGACGTCTGTCAAAGCCGGACCGCTCATCCCTTCTAAGTTCGCGCCGTGACAAGCCGCACAGTTTTGCGCGTATACCGCTTCCGCGTCAATCGAGCCTGTCGTCGTCCCCGAATCGTTGCCTGACGTGTCTTCCTCGTCGCCGCCACCGCACGCACCGAGCGTGAGCATGGCGCCGAGGCCGATGGCCATCATCCACTTCTTCATATAGGGTTCCCCTCCTAAGTTGTAGAAATAACCTACAATTACCATTATAGCCGTTCTGAAGCGCTTTCTAACCTAATCTCATGAAAAGTACACAAAGATTACACATCTTACGGCACGTTGATGTAGCGTTTGTCCGACGTGAACCCTTGCCCCATTACCTCGTGCGCCTCGCTGAAGACGAGGAACGCGTCGGGATCGATGCGACGGATAATCTCCTTCAACCGGCTCACCTCATTCTGCCGGACGACGACGAGGAGCATCGGTCGGTCGAGTCGCGAGTAGGCCCCAATCGCCTGAATCTCAGTCGCCCCGCGGTCGAGCTCGTCGAAGACGGCCCGCGTGATGACGTCACGCTTCTCCGAGATGACGTACGCCATCTTGTCTTGCGTGAAGCCGAGCTGGACGAAGTCGATCATCTTGATCGTGATGAAAAGCGCGATGAGCGCATACAGTCCCGTCGTGAACGAGAACGTCACCGCCGCGACGAGGACGACCGCCCCGTCGAGGATGGCGATACACAGATAGAGCGGGATGTGCGTGAACTTATGTAGGATCTGCGCGATCAAGTCCATCCCGCCCGTCGAGGCGCGCCCCCGGAAGATGAGGCCGAGGCCAATCCCGACGCCCGCCCCGCCGAACACGGCCGCGAGCAACGTATCGTTCACTGCGGCACCGGCGTCAATCAACTCATAGAACAAGATCACGCCCGGCAAGAAGATCGAGCCGACGAGCGACTTGACGCCGAAGCCGAGCCCGAGGATCATCCAGCCGATGACGAGGAGGAGCACGTTCGCCACGAGCTGGAACGCCCCCGGCGAGATGCCGAACAGCTCGTACGTGATGATCGAGATCCCGCTGACGCCGCCCGAGGCGAGGTTGTTCGGGAGTAGAAACAAGCTGAACGCCGAGGCGACGAAGACGGACCCGGTCAGTAAATACATATAGTCTTTGACGATTTGCTTCATTAAAGGTTTTCTCCTCTACATACAACGTGGCCCAAAGACATCGGTCTTTGAGCCACATGCATCACATATTTGTCTTGCGGAGGTACGCGTCGATGAAGCCCATGATGTCCCCATCCATGACGCCGCCCGTGTTCCCGACTTCATAGCTCGTCCGGTGGTCTTTGACCATCGCGTACGGGTGGAAGACGTACGAACGGATTTGGCTACCCCAGCCGATGTCCGTCTTCTCGCCGCGAATCTCGTCGAGCTTACGTTGCTGCTCGTCGAGCTCGCGTTGATAAAGTTTCGCCTTAAGCATCTTCATCGCCGACTCACGGTTCTTGATCTGTGAGCGCTCGGTCTGACACGAGACGACGACACCCGTCGGCACGTGCGTGATCCGGACGGCCGAGTCGGTCGTGTTGATGTGCTGACCGCCGGCGCCTGACGCGCGGTACGTGTCGATGCGGAGGTCTTCGGTCTTCACGTCGACTTCGATGTCGTCATCGAACTCCGGCATGATGTCACATGAGACGAATGACGTGTGACGGCGGCCTGACGAGTCGAACGGCGAGATGCGCACCAAACGGTGAATCCCTTTCTCCGCTTTCAAGTACCCGTAGGCGTTGTGCCCGACGATGCGGAGCGTGACCGACTTGACGCCGGCCTCCTCGCCCGGAAGGTAGTCGACCGTCTCGACTTTCCAACCCTGCTTGTCGGCGAAGCGCTGATACATGCGAAGGAGCATCGATGCCCAGTCTTGCGACTCGGTCCCGCCGGCTCCCGGGTGAAGCTCGAGGATGGCGTTGTTCGCGTCATACGGCCCGTTCAAGAGGATCTCGAGCTCAAACTCGTCGAATTGACCTTTCAGCTCCGTCACCATCTCGGCGAGCTCTTGCTGCATCTCGGCGTCCGGCTCTTCCTTGATGAGTTCGAGCGTCACTTCGCCGTCCTCATGTCCGTCGGCGAGCGCCTGATATTTGTCGACCATCGCTTTCAAGCCGTTCGATTCGTCGATGACTTTTTGCGCCTTCTCTTGGCTGTCCCAGAAGTCCGGGTACGTCATCTCGTTCTCGAGCTCGGCGATACGTGCCTGCTTCTCCGTCAAGTTGAGGGAAGCCTTATAGTTGTCGAGGCGTTTGGCCATCGCCTCGAGTTCGTTCCGAATATCTGAAATTTCCATAGTGTGTATCACCTTTCCGTAGGAAAGAGGCGAGCAGGCTCGCCTCTTAAAAAATCAAGCTTGTTGTTTACCGTGGCAGTTCTTGAACTTCTTGCCCGATCCGCACCAGCACGGGTCGTTGCGGCCAAGACGTTGGTCTTCGGTGCGACGGACCGGCTTCTTCTTCACCGGGGCGTCGTCCTTGCCAGAGACGGCCACTTCTTCTTCGACGACTTTCTCACGACGGAGGTTGTCGCCGACCTCGGCGCGAAGGACGAATCCGGTCACTTCTTCCGAGATGGCCGCGTTCATCGCGTCGAACATGTTGATCCCTTCCGCCTGATACTCGCGGAGCGGGTCGTTCTGACCGTAAGCGCGCAAGTGAATCCCTTGGCGGAGCTGGTCCATATGGTCGATGTGCGACATCCAGTGCGAGTCGACGGCACGGAGGACGATGATCTTCTCGAACTCGTTGAACCGCTCTGGCGGCGCGAGTTGACGTTTCGCCTCGTACTGCGCGTTCGTGCGCTCGAGAAGAAGTTCGGTGATCTCTTCGCGTTCCTTGCCGAAGAAGTCTTTCCCTTCGACCGAATTCTCGAGCGCGAGCGTCTGGTTCGCCCAGTGCGCGAGCTCGTCGATGTTCCATTCTTCCGGCACGAGCTCGAGCGGCGTATACTGCGCCACGCCGGCCTCGACCGTGTCTTGCATCATCGAACGGACGATGTCAGACACCGACTCGTTCTCGAGGATGCTGGCCCGGTCCTTATACATGACCTTCCGTTGGTCGGCCATGACGTTATCGTAACCGAGGAGCTGTTTCCGCGCGTCGTAGTTGTTCCCTTCGACTCGTTTTTGGGCCGACTCGACGGCTTTCGAGACCATGCGGCTCTCGATCGGTTGCGTGTCGTCCATCCCGAGACGCTCCATCATGCTCTGGAGGCTGTCGGTACCGAAACGGCGCATCAGTTCGTCTTCGAGCGACAAGTAGAACTGGGATTTACCCGGGTCCCCTTGACGACCGGCACGACCACGGAGCTGGTTGTCGATCCGGCGTGACTCGTGACGTTCCGTCCCGATGATATACAAACCACCGAGATCGATGACGCCTTCTCCGAGCTTGATGTCGGTTCCGCGTCCGGCCATGTTCGTCGCGATCGTGACCGCGCCTTTTTGACCGGCGTTCTCGATGATTTCGGCCTCGCGGGCGTGGTTCTTCGCGTTCAACACTTCATGCTTGATCTTCTTCTTCGAGAGGAGCTTGCTCAAGTATTCAGACGTCTCGACCGCGACCGTCCCGACGAGCACCGGTTGGCCTGTCGCGTGCGCTGCCGTGATTTCTTCGACGACCGCCTTGAACTTGCCTTCCATCGACTTGAAGATGAGGTCGGAGCTATCCTGACGGAGAATCGGTTTGTTCGTCGGGATCGTCACGACCTGCATGTTGTAGATGTTCCGGAACTCTTCTTCCTCCGTCTTCGCCGTACCGGTCATCCCGGCGAGCTTCTCATACATGCGGAAGTAGTTCTGGTACGTGATCGTCGCGAGCGTCATCGATTCGCGTTGAATCTCGACGCCTTCTTTCGCCTCGATTGCCTGGTGCAACCCTTCAGAGTAACGGCGTCCGTCCATGACGCGGCCCGTGAACTGGTCGATGATCATGACTTGGCCGTCACGGATCATATAGTCGACGTCGTGGTGCATGACCGCGTTCGCACGGAGGGCGAGGCCGACGTGGTGGTTGACCGAAACGTGGTCAATCGCGAACAAGTTGTCGATGCCGAAGAACTTCTCGGCGAGGTCGACCCCTTTGTCCGTGAGGAGGACCGATTTTGTCTTCACGTCGACCGTGTAGTCGTCCTCGACTTTCAGTGTGCGGACGAACGCATCGGCGCGCGTGTAGAGCTCGGTCGACTTCTGGGCCGATCCCGAGATGATGAGCGGAGTACGCGCCTCATCGACGAGAATCGAGTCGACTTCATCGACGATCGTGAAGTAAAGTTCGCGCTGGACGCGGTCTTCCTTGTAGAGGACCATGTTGTCGCGCAAATAGTCGAACCCGAGCTCGTTGTTCGTCGAGTACGTGATGTCGCAGTTGTATGCCGCCTGCTTCTCTTCGCGTCCCATGTTCGAGACGTTCAAGCCGACCGAGAGGCCGAGCGCGAAGTAGAGCGGTTCCATCAACTCTTTGTCACGACGGGCCAAATATTCGTTGACCGTGACGACGTGGACGCCGCGGCCCGTGAGCGCGTTCAAGTAAACTGGGAGCGTCGCGACGAGCGTCTTCCCTTCCCCGGTCTTCATCTCGGAGATGTCGCCGTTATGGAGCACGTATCCCCCGATAAGCTGGACGCGGTAGTGACGCATGCCGAGCACGCGCTCCGACGCCTCGCGGCAGACCGCGAACGCTTCCGGGAGGATGTCGTCGAGCGTCTCGCCCTTCGCGAGACGACCGCGGAACTCTTCAGACTTCGCCTGCAACTGTTCGTCAGACAACGCTTTGATCGGTTCAGCAAACGACTCGACGAGGTCGGCCGCTTTCTCTGCTTTTTTCAATATCCGTTTCTGTGGAGCAAATAAATCTTTCAAAAAGTTCGCCATACTCATATCTCCTCAGCATTCCTATAAAATGCATGTTTTTTCCCTAATGTACAGTTTAACCGAAGTGACCCGCGCTTTCAAGGAAAGGCAAAACGAAACGGCCCCCCGTCGAGGGAGGCCGTGTGATAGTCGAGTTAAGATTATTCTGGTTCAATCAAGCCGTATTTGCCGTCTTTCCGACGGTAGACGACGTTCGTGTTGCCCGTCTCGGCGTCTGAGAAGACGAAGAAACTGTGGCCGAGCATATCCATCTGGAGGATCGCTTCTTCTGTGTCCATCGGCTTGAGCGTGAAACGCTTCGTCCGCACGAGTTCGAGCTCTGACTCTTCATCGTCATACACTGCCACGTCTTCCGGGCCTTCGAGCGCTTTGAAGTACTCGCCGATCCCGCCTTCTTTGGCGCGTCCTTTACGGTTGAGTTTCGTTTTGTGTTTACGGATTTGACGCTCCAACTTGTCGACGACAAGGTCGATCGCCGCGTACATATCGAGGTTCGTCTCTTCAGCACGAAGCAACAAGTTCGGCATCGGAATCGTGACTTCTACTTTTTGCTTTTCATTGTACACTTTCAAGTTGACGTAAGCCGTCTGTGCATCCGTAGGAGTTGTGAAATACCGAGTCAACTTCTCCAGCTTCTTCTCGACATAGTCTTGGATGGCTGGTGTGACTTCAATGTTTTCGCCGCGAATGTTATAAATCATCTGAACTCCTCCTTAAAATAACCGCTTGACCCAATGATTCGTCGCATGTGACGGAATCTCCTGCTTCATTTCTGAAAAGAAAGTGGAACCAGGTGGCTCATATTTAGTATACCCCGAATTCGTTTGCATTGAAAACGTTATCATCAGAAAATAATGACAATTTTGTTCCAAATGATCCGTCTCGTCGCTGAATCGGTTGGTATAAAGGTTTGTACCCGTTCCACAGATTTTTAAACGCGAAATTGACGAGTCAGACGTTATGTGAGAAAAACAAAAAAGCCGGCTCTACGCGAGAGCCGGCTCAGTTTGAAATTATAATTTTACAACGTTAGCCGCTTGTGGGCCACGCTCGCCATCAACGATTTCAAACTCTACCTCTTGACCTTCGTCAAGTGATTTGTAGCCGTCAGTTTGGATTGCTGAGAAGTGTACGAACACGTCTTTGCCGCCTTCTACTTCGATGAATCCAAAACCTTTTTCTGAGTTAAACCATTTTACTTTACCTACCATGTGTAAATCCATTCCTTTCACCATTGAAGAATACAGAGGCTTTCCCTCTACCGGTAATCTTACCACCTTATGGATGGCGTGACAAACACTTTCTCAATATTTTGCAAACGATTTACTTTTTGGCTTACATTGGAATTATATTTCCCTACTTTTCATATTGTCATATTGAGTTTACATTTTTTGTGATATATCATGGAAGAGATGATTTAGGTTTGTGCCGCTAACATTTAGCCGATCCTGAAAATCCAATATGAGGAGGATGGTGCAGCGTATGCGCCCCTACTATTCCGACGAAAAATATCGCATCACGAAACGAACCGTGGCGATTTTGCCTTGCTTCGACATGATGAAGCAGTCGCAAATCATTCTCGAGGATGGCACGGACATCTCGACCCCGCTCAGGCCGTATCAGTTGCTGCAGCTCTCTTGCCGCCAGTATAACAGCTCGATCGAGGAACGGATCTTCATCGCCAAGCGCGTCGCCGGCGTCAAAGGGAAAGTGCCCGTCGTCATCGAACCGACGAGCGGTCTCGTCTTCTTCCCGACGAAATCGCCGAAGCGCGAGGACTGCGAATGGTACGCCTGGTCCCACGTCCGTGAAATCGCCACGGTCGAAGGGAACCCGAACGGCATCATCGTCACGACCGACGGCCGCCGGATTCAGACGAACGCGACCGCGTACGTCTTGAAGAATCAAATCAAAGCGACGGGAGAACTCGTCGCCCGGTTCCAACAACTGAACATGAGCCCTGTGCTCGAATCTTGACCTGCCTTCCGTCATGTGACGGGAGGTTTTTTCTTATCTAATTTGCTTCACTTTTTTAAAAAGAGGTCGATATATTGGTCGAGGTGACAACTATGCAAATCCAAGCCCAACCGCTCGCCCTCGTGCAAGCGAGCGCCGGCATCCAGACGAACCGGGTCTATAAGGCCGAGCTCGTCAAACAGACCGGCCCCGATACGGCCATCGTCAAAATCAACGGCGAAGAAGTCGAGCTCACGTTCAAGGACGGCATGCCGAAGACGAACCCGTTCCACGTGACGCTCGCCGACCAAGACGGCACGCTCCTCGCGACGGTCTTCCCGGCAAAAGAAGAAGCGGAACCGGCCAGTCAGCCGGCGAAGCTCGAATCAAAGATTCAGACGCTCCTCGCCGCGCTCCCGCCCGAAGTGAGGAGCGCCGTCAGCCGCCTGCTCCAGACGGGGCGCCTGCCGATGAGCGCCGACACGGTCCGCTTGCTCGAGACGGCGATGAAAGGCGACCTGCGCGACGCGATCCTTCTATTGAAGACGGTCGACACCCCGGACGTCCCCCGCGACGTCCAGAACGCGATCGCCGCGTCGACGCTCTCTGAGGCGAGAGAGCGAATCAAGCCGCCCGCCCCTGACGCGCCGTACCCGCAGAAGGAACGCTTCGTCGAGCTCGTCAACTTGTCCCGCCCCGTGAGCGAACGCATGACGCCGACGCCCGAGACGGTCGACCGCATCATCCGCGACGTCCCGGTCCCGCAAAAATCGGTCGAGCAGCTTCACGTTCCAGTGAACCGCCCACAATTTGATACGGTGACGCTCCCGTCCGGACGGCAAGTCGTCGTCAAGGAAGTGACGAACCATCTCGCGACGGTGACGAACACGTTCCGGAACGAACAGGCGACCGTGACGAAACAGCTCGGCCAAGTCGCCGCGCTCGTCGAGACGAGTCCGCACACGGCCCGCCCCGCCCTCGAGACGGTATCGACCCGGTTGACGCAGCTCATCCAGAAGACCGACGCCTTGTTACATACGGACGCGACGCAAGAGAAAGCGCTCGTCTCGATGACGGCGAAACTCGATGTCGCGCTCGGACTGCTTTCGACGAAGCCGGCCGAGAGCGCCGCCCTCATCAAAGAAGTGCGCGCTGCGTTGAACGACTTCCGGTACGTGCCGAACCACGTCCGGCTCGAATATATCCCGCATGGTGCGACCCGTGCCGGTGAGATCGCGAAAGTCCCGCCGTTCAAGCTCGACCAACAGCTGTCGGGCCGCGTCATCCAAGAGACGGCACAGCGCGTCCAGGCGTCGGGCCTGTCCGTCAAGGCGGATGCGGCGAACCCGGAGGCCGCACGCCTCGCCTCGTTCTTCCAAGTCCAACAGACGCTCAACCGGCTCGACGGTGGCCAGTTGCATCAGCTCTTGCTCGCCTTGCCGGCAAAAGTGCAAGAGATCGACACAGGCATCCACGTCCATATCCAGAACCGGGAAGCCGGTGACGTCGTCGACTGGGAGAACAGCGTCCTCTACATCCGGCTCGAGACGCCGCGGCTCGGCGAGATCGCCGTCAAGCTCGAGGCGATCGACCGGAATCTGCGCCTGACGCTCGAGCACGATGACAAGCGCGTCGAGACGCTCGCCCGTCCGCTCCTCGGAAAGATCGAGACGACTTTGGAGGCGATCGGCTATAAGAGCGTCACGACGCAGTTTAGACCGTTGACGAAGACCGAGAAAGTCGAAGCCGAGCCGGTGACAACACCGACGAGCGGCTACGACTTCAAGATTTAGGAGGCCGACATGTATCAACGCATGGATTTGACGAAACGAAAGACGGCCGCCGTCGTCCGCTACGACGAGTCGACGGACCGGGCCCCGGTCATCGTCGCCCGCGGGACGGGCGCCGTCGCCGACAAGATTTTAGATGAGGCGAGAGCGCGCGGCGTCGCCATCGAGCATGACCACTCGCTCCTTGGCCACCTGCTCGATCTCGACCTCGGCGACGCCATCCCGCCCGAGCTGTATGACGTCATGGCCGAAGTATTGTTGTTGATTGAAGAACTCGACTCACTTAAAGGAGAACAAGGATGAACCAGAATCAACTATACGAGATGAGCGCCGAAGAGCTGACGCAAGCGATGCTTCACGCCCTCGCTTATCATTATGAACACGCATTGACAACGACGATCGCTGAACGAAACCGTCACCTCCGGCAGGCGCGCGAACTACTCGCGAAACTGCACCAAGGTTTGCACGACAACGGCGGCATCATCTCGGCCCAGCTCGATGAGATTTACTTGTATATGGCGAAATCGAGCCTCGAGGCATTGATTGAACAAGACCTGTCAAAAATTGAGGAGTTGCACAATCTCGCAAAAGACCTTGACCACACTTGGGGCGAAGCAATGGAACGGGCTCGACTCACCCCGCAACCGCTAGGAGGGAACCGCTATGAAAATTACCAATAACGTACAAGCCTTAAAAGCATACACGTCGCTCTCGATGAACCAGGCGACGATGAAGAAGACGATGGACCGCCTCTCAAGCGGTGTCCGCATCAATAAAGCGGCTGATGACGCGGCCGGTCTCGCCATCTCAGAGAAGATGCGGATGCGCCTCGACTCACTGTCGATGGCCGAGCGCAACACGCTCGACGGCATCTCGCTCACGCAGACGCTCGAAGGCGGCATGAACGAGACGCACGCCCTCCTCCAACGGATGCGCGAGTTGTCGGTACAGGCGTCGAACGGGACGCTCAGCGGCGACGACGCGAAAGCGATTCAAGAAGAGATCACCGCCCTCACCGCTGAAGTGACGCGCATCGCTGAGACGACCGAGTTCAACTCGAAGAAGATCATGAACGGCGAGTACACGCAAGGCGCGAAGGAGCTGTTCTTCCAAGTCGGGGCCGGGAGCGGTGAAGCCGTCATCTTGAACGTCGCCGACATGCGTGCGAGCGCGCTCGGCATCGACGGACTCAGCGTGTTGACGGCATCCGACGCCGGGGACGCCATCGCCAAGTTCGACGCCGCCATCAACGCCGTCTCGCTCGAGCGCTCGAAGCTCGGCGCCATCCAGAACCGGCTCGAGGCGAACGTCAGCGTCGTCACGATCGGTTCGGAGAACTTGACGGCGTCCGAGTCACGCATCCGTGACGCCGACATGGCCCGCGAGATGATGGACTTCGCCCGCCTCAATATCTTGAACCAGTCCGGCATGGCGATGATCGCCCAGTCGAACGCCCTGCCGCAAGGCGTGTTACAATTATTGAACTAACTTAAGGAAGGACGGATCCCTATGGACATTCGTCGCATCATGGAGACGCAGTCGCTCCTCGGCGCCGGCAAGGCGAAGAAACCGGACGTCGAGCCCGGTGTCTCATTCTCGAACGTCATCGGACAGAAACGAGAGGACCGCGAGCACGAGCGCTTCCAACGCCAAATCGCGGCCATCCACGAACAAGGCGAGCTCCTCGCCGAGAGTCAGACGGTCGAGTCACTCGCTGAATATAAACAACTGATTAAAGACTTTATGAAAGACGCCGTTGACGCGGCACTCCGTCTCGAGGACAAGCGCGGCTTCAACCGCCGCGGCCGGGCCAAGATTTATAAGATCGTCGAACAGGTCGACCAGAAGCTGCTCGCGTTGACGGACCAGGTCATCTCGGGCGAGGCGTCCCGCCTGTCGCTGCTTGACCAGGTCGGTGAGATTCGCGGGTTGCTCGTCAACGTGTACGTGTGAGGTGACCTATGGCTGAACATCTGTTTTCAAAGAAAGTGAAGTGCCCGTACTGTTTGAAAGAGAGCACGACGCCGCGCATCTTGTCGCGCCACATCCGCCCGCAAGAAGTCGCGAAGGACGGCTATACGACGTATGACGGCGAGAACCCGTACTTGTATGAACCGGCCGTCTGCGGCCACTGCCACCTCGTCTTCCATGATTCGTTTGATAAGGTGCGGAAGAACAACCGCGAGGCGCTCGAGACCGAGTACTTCCCGCGCGTGAACGCCGACGTCTTGGCCGGTGACCGGACGCCGGAGCAAGTCATCACGCTGTACAAGTTCGCCGTCATGACGGCCCAATTGAGCGGGCAGAAACCATCCGTCGTCGCCATGCTCGGCATGCGCCTCGTCTGGATGTATCGGTTGACGGGGAACGCGAAGGCGGAACGTGAATGGATGAAGCGGACGCTCGACAAATATAACGAAGTACAAGAAACCTACACCGATCAAGTCCGGACCGGCCTCCCGTACGACCAGCTCATGCTGCGGATTGCGGACCTTTCGGCCGCGCTCGGATTTTATGAAGAAGCGCGTCGTTGGTATGGGATCCTTCTCGGCAGCAAAGAAGTGTCGGAGCGGATTCGGAACCAAGCCCGGGACCATTGGGAAGATTTTCGATTGGAACACGCCTAAAGGGAGAGCCGCAGCTCTCCCTTTTCGCATACAAAAAACCGCGCTCATCCACTCACAGACAAACGCGGTCGGTTCTCTTTACGGGTGAACCCCTAAACCGAAAGGAGATAGACGCGACATGACTCACGTCAAAACCTAAACGAGGCATCCAAGAACCGATCGCGCGGTGGCGTCTTGCACGGTTCATTTCTATTATAAGTTGGAATTTACTATTTTACTATTATTTTTTATGCGATTGAGATTAGGGTATGAATCCAAAGGAGGTCATTTCATGTTTGAAGCCCGCTATATTGAAACGGTACGTTCGATTTTTCAGGAACAAAAGCAACTCGCCGAGGACGCCTTGAATCAAGTGAACGACGAGGACCTGCATCGTGTGCTTGCAAAAGACACCCTCTCGCTCGCCGTCATCGTGCAGCACATCTCGAATAATATGAAATCCAGATGGACCGACTTCTTGACGACGGACGGCGAGAAACCGGACCGCAACCGCGACGCCGAGTTTGAGGACCAGCAGTTGTCTCGTGAAGAACTCATGGCGACGTGGGACGCGCGCTGGCAGCTGTTGGACGATGTATTAGTGAGCCTCACGCCAGAAGACCTTGGTAAGACGGTCTTCATTCGTGGTGAGGAGAAGAGCGTCATCTGGGCGATCGAGAAACAAGTGTCGCACTATAGTTATCACGTTGGGCAAATCGTCTTTCTCGCGAAAGTATTCGCCGGGGATAACTGGAACGTGTTGACGATCCCGTTGCCGCATCAACGATAAAGAGAGGCATCCAAGCGGATGCACTCTCTTTATTTTGTGACGTCGATTTTATATTCGTAGCGGTCTTCAGCGATTTGCTCATAGTTCGCGTCGAACGGCCCGTCGACGATGAAGCGGACTTCCGTCAACTCCTCGGGCATCGCCTCGACGAAGAACAGCACATTCCCTTCCTTCTTCACTTTCCCGAGGAACTCGCCACCGACGTCGTCGGAGTGCCAGAGGTCGGCCGTCACCTGTTCGCCCGTGTTCGTCACGAGCGTCGCCTGGTTCGGGTGGAAGCTGACCGTGTCGTCAATCGTGTTCTCGACGATGACGTTCATCGCGACGACCGTCACCGCCTCTTTCCCATCGAATAGTTCACGGTACGCCTCTGCGACCGTGAGTCGTGACGTCTGGACTTTATCGATGGCGAACTGAATCGAACCGATCGTCTCGTTGACGTCGAGCGCCTTATTCTTCATGTAGATCTGGTTTGAGCCGAGCTCGCTCTCTTGCACGTCCGCCTCTTCTTTTGGTTCAGCCGTCTGTTGTTCCGTTTCAGCTGCCACGACTTCCTCCGTATCGGTCGCCGTCGTCTTCAGTTCGTCGGCTTCTCCGCATCCGACAAGTAGTGCCAAAGGCAACGCGAGCACCAATCCGTATCGTTTCATCTTCATCAAAAATCTCTCCTTTTCGTGTTGGTAGTGGTTGATAAGATGAGCATACGGGATTGTCTAGCCTGACCGGTGTAAGAAAAAGTTCAAGGTGCGTCCCCTGAACAAATAAAAGTCAAGGTCATGAATCTGACCTTGACTTCGGCTACATTATCCTCTTGATTTCAAATCCTCTTCCTCATACGGGTCGGGCCCGTCCTCGAGCGGGGCGTCGTCCTCGATATACGCCTCGAGCTTCGGGTCACGTTCCACGTATTCATCGTACGCTCCTTCTGGACCGTAGACGAAGTAACGACGTTTCTTGGCTGACTCGGGTTTCACTTTTTTCTCACTCATCTCGTTTCCCTCCTCATTCCAGAAAAGAAGCAACGGGTATAGTGGTATTTACCCGATTTTACCCGATAACAGACGTGTTTGCACCTGTCTCGAAAATCGATGAAACTTCTGAGCGGTCGTTTGCGTAGAATAGACCACTACATAAGCGGAAGGATGGGTTCGATGGATTTAGTGAAGAAAGGATTAAAGCGCGGGATTCTGCTGTTGGCAACGTCAGGCGTGCTCGCCCTATACAACGTATTAACCGGTGACATGGAAAGTGTCCGCCTCACTTTGACGTACGGCGGCATCGGCTTCTTCCTCGGCGTCACGAGCGTCATCTACGAAGTGAGAAGATGGTCGTTCCCGAAACAGATTTTCATCCACTGGGCCGTCATGCATGTGACGATTTTACCGCTCGTCTTTCTGTCGGGGCTCGTCCCCGTCAACTCTGTTCAAGACTTCGGTCGCTTATACGTGAACTTTAACGTGAGCGGGCTGATCTTGTTTGGCGTGACGCACCTCGTTTCTAGAGCCCGACGCCAACCGAAGACCCCGTGAACGACGAACAGCTCGAAGGCGCGCCTTCGAGCTGTTTTATGTCTGTTGGTCGAATAGTCCTGAGAAGTTTGAATCGAAGTCCTCGTACGGGTCGACGTACGTCTTGACGGCTTTCCGTTCTTGCCGGGCCGTCCCGAGCGTCATGCCGAGCCGTTGATGCTCGGCCTCGATCAAGCGAGCGATCTTTTGACTGTCGTCGACGAGTTGACGGATGACGGTCTGGTCGGCCGCCTCGAGGTCCGGTCCGTGCGCGGCGAGCAGTTGCTCACGGTCGTCCAACAGTTCATGGATTTGGTCCATCCACGTGTCGTACGTCGGCTCTTCCGGTACTTGCGCGAGTAGGTCCTTCAGCCGTTGCGTCTTTAAGATAATCTCGTCGATCGGTCTCATGCTTGCTTCGCGAGTTTCATCGCTTCTTTCCACGTGTCGCGGAGTTCGGTCGTGAAATCGAGCACTTCATCCAGAATCGTCGTGTCGTTCTTCACGTTCGCGTCCAACAGGCGGCGCCAGATGTACTCGTAGAGCGAGTCGAGATTCGCCGAGATGGCGATGTCTTTATTGAGCGTCAGGCGCATCTCCTGAAAGATGGCTTGTGCTTTTTGGATGTTCGTGTTCTTTAGGTCCGGGTTCCCTTGCTCGATGGCGAGTTTGGCGAGGCGCGTGAACTTGAGCGCCCCGTCATACAACATGAGCGTCAGTTCTTGCGGGTTCGCGGTCGTGACCGCGTTGTTTTGATAAGCTGCATATGGGTTGGCTACCATGTTCATTTCCTCCTCTTACATGCCTCCGCCTAAAAACTGTTGCAGTGAGGCGGCTTGCGAGTTCGCCTGGTTCATCGCCGTCTCCATCGCCGCGAAGCGACGGTAGTAGGCGTTCTCTTTATCGACGAGCAGTGCGTTCAATCGTTGGATGCGGGTATCGATTTGTGTCATCTCACGGCCCATCGAGTACGTCGGGGCACCGGCCCCGTCCGCCCCGGCGATCCGGGTGATGTTCGACCGCGATGCGGCCGCTGCGTCACGGATTTGCGGGAGCAGTCCGCTCTCCGCGTTCGTGAACAGTTGATACACTTGCTCCGGGTCTTTCTCGATGGCGGCTTTGAGCTTTTCTTCATTTAGCTCAATCTTACCACCGTTCGTGAAGTCGGCGCCGGTCGAGAGGCCGATTTGGAACAGTTGGCGCATCTCAGCGTCGTTCGTCGCCGAAGACGTGCCCGACCATTTGCCACGGAGCGAGTCCATGGCGCTACGTAAAATCGTGTCGCCTTTGAGCATCCCGCTCATCGCTTTTTCTTCCCACTTCTTGATCTCATCTTCTGACAGTTCGTCACGTTGGGCTTTCGTGAGCGGTGCGAATGAACGGAAACGTTCTTCTCGCACTTTCTTGTTCATCAGGTCGATCGTCTCATTGTATTTATCGACGAAACCTTTAATGTTGTCGAAGATTTTTTGGGTGTCGGTCGCGGCCGAGAGGGTGACAGGTCCGGCTGTAGGATTATCGGGTGTCGGGAACCTCGACTTCAACGTGAGCGTCATGTTGTCAATCGTGACAGTATTTGTCGCGCGTTCTACATCAATCCCGTTCACTTTGAATTGAGCGTTTTGACCGACAGGGTTCGTCTCACCTATCGCGAAGGCTGATTTGAATCCTAAATCAAAGTCGAGCGTCGCGGTTGCGCCCGTATCTTTTGTCGACAGTGAGATTTTCCCCGTCGATGACTCGAAGAAGGCGGATAAGCCCGTTTCTTTTTCATTTAATTTCGATACGAATTCTTGCACAGTCGCATTTGCACCGAGCTCAATTTTCTTGTATGTGCCAGTAGTGGATGACTTATATTGAATCTCAAAGCCGGTGCCGGAAATGAACTCCGCCGACACACCTTGAGGGATGACACCGTCAGGGTAAGCAGTCGTATTTGTTGCAGTAAGTTTTCCCGTCGACGCGTCATAACTAAAATCGGTTGGATTAAGCGTTTGTCCGGCAGCGTTTTTCAGTGTGACATTCGTGAAGTCTAAATCTTTCGGCAACGTCATCTCCGTTCCGGCCGTCTCTTGAATGACTCGCTTTTGACCAGCCACAAAACCATTCATATCCGAAAGTTTCGTTGCGCCTGTTAATTTTGCACCATTCTGATCGGTCGCACTTAAGATTGTCGTCGCCGATGTCGCGAGTTGCGTCACCGAGTCAATTCGAAGCGCACTGTTCCCGCTAGACGGCCCGGCCGTGACACTGATTTTTGAAGCGTCGGAGGAACTCGCCGTCTTCGCATAGAAGTTCCGGCTGAACATCAAATCGACGGCACTGTTACGGAGCGACATGAGCGAGCGGTTAATTTCACGGTATGCGTCACGTTTCCATTCAGTCACTTGCTTCTTTTGCTCAAGCTTGTCGACCGGGACACGCTCGACTTGCATCAATTGTTTAATAATTGTATCGGTATCGATCCCACTGGCGAGTCCGCCGAATCGGATTGGTGATGTCATGGTTGGCCTCCTTTACACGCGTTCATCGAACAATCGGTTGAACTCCATGAACGCGGCGAAAAAGTCGAGTGACTTCTTGCTTGGGATTTCGCGGATGACTTCATTGTTCGTATCCACGATTTGAATATAATAGTCGTTCAGTTTTTCATGTTTCATGAACTTCAAGCCGGTACGTTGTTGCTCGAGTACCAAGTTCGCCTTCTCGACAGCCGCCTCTAACTTTGTGACGTGTTGAGGCGTCGGCAGAATGACGATGCCTTCGTCGGCGAGTTTCGCTTGATTCGCTTCGACGAACACGTTTTTCGTTTGTTCATACGGCAAGACGGAAGAAGGTAGGTGAAGCCGGACTTCAGAAATGGTCGGGTTCATTTGCGTCTACTCCTCTAATCATTGTTCTCATGGACTATATCGGTAGAAATCAGGTCAATTTGTAGTGCTTTGACGAAATGGTTCTCGTTTCTTTGCTTTTAAATAGGTGACCCGGGCTTGTAAATCATGAAATTGTTCCTGTAACTGCACTCGTCTTTTATCTCCGCAAGTCGCCGCTTCAATCGCGATGGACCGCATCGTCCGCAATAAGTCTTCTAGTTCGTCTAATCGCTTTTGTTCGGTGTAGACGACCTCCAGCTCTTCTATCAAATCCTTGCCCATATAAACACCTTCTCTCTTCCTATGTATCGACGTGTCAATCAAAAACTTGAGATGGGCTGACGAATTATTGAATCAGGTCATTCCGATAAATCGGGAATGATTTCTGTAAGGAGATTACTACGTAAAGGGGAGAAGTGAGATGGACTGGGAAGGACTATCCGAGGAACAGGTAGCCATTTTAGTCGCTAGTATTTTAGGGGATGGTGAAATCACGAAGTGCTATCCATATGATCGACGTGTAAACAACAGTTACCGGGAGCATTTTGGGATGGGCCAGTTAAGTTATCGCCAATGGAAGCAAAAAAGCTCTCTGACATATTGTATTTACGAGGAAACAATCTTGTGTCGCGCTCCATTCCGTTGATGACGAAACTCTTCCCTCATTTTTATCCGGACAATAAGAAACACATTCCGTTCGAGTTGCTTGAAGACATTCATCATCCTTCATGTCTGCTCACACTCTATTTGGACGATGGCTCACTCCTCCTCAGTAAACGATTCAATCACAACAAGAAAGAGATTCAATTTACCCCGCATATCGCTTTCTACTTACAAGCCTTCTCGAGACAACAGTTGAAACAGTTAGCCATCTGGATGAAAGCACGTTATGACATCAATGTGCGAACAACGGGCACGCCGAGCGGTACAGGCTGTTATTTAAAAATGACGAAAGTGACTGACACGTTCGACATTTTGGATTTACTCGAGCCATATATCGCCGAACTACGAGAATTCACTTATAAACTGTCATGGGAAACACGTCTGAAGAACGAAATCGAGCTGTATAAGCAATCACACCCGGACTACACGATTCGCGTCTCCGTCCCCGCTAGGCCGTATAGTGACGAGGATATCGCTTTACTCATCAAATGGAAACAGCAGCGCGTGACGGATAAAGAGATTGCCCGACGGTTGAACCGTACGTATTGGTCGGTCGTTTATAAATGGCAAGACGTCAAAAACCGTGAAGCATAAGCTTCACGGTTTTTAGTATAACTTTTAAATAATCAATTGCTATATTAACGGAGCAATTGAAGCACAGCTTGTGGCTGCTGATTTGCTTGCAGATGCCCATATTTTTCAATATGGTCTAGACTATATCTTCACCCTTTTACAATATCAATATAAAAATCATTATTATTGTAAAATAGGGGCTGGGCACTTCCCTCGCCGTTGTCGAGGTACGGATCTCATAACCATGGACATTATGTCGGTAGGTCGTTCATCCTAGTCGTTGAACCTTCATCACAGTTTCCTGACAGATGCTTGGCTGCTGATTGTCCAATCCCTTCCTTTTTTCAAAACGTTCACGCTCACCGTTTCCAGTCACGTTGTCGTAAGGAGGGCTCTAAGGAGTCCCAGCAATTCACCCAGTTATACTCCTATCCGTTACCAGATAAGACGCCCGTCAATCATTACCGAAGAAGTTGTAGAACTGCTTGGGGTTGTGATTGAGATTGAGCCATCATTGCTTGCGCAGCTTGGTTGAGGATGTTGTTCTTCGTGAAGTTCATCATCTCTTTAGCCATGTCTACGTCACGTACACGTGATTCTGCAGCTTGAAGGTTTTCAGCTCCAACGTTCAAGTTGTTGATTGTGTGCTCGAGACGGTTTTGGTTTGCACCTAATTTCGAACGCTCCCCAGACACTTTTTCAATTGCAGTATTGATTTTTGAGATTGCTACTTGAGCAGAAGATGCTGACGTTAAATCAAGAGCATTAATTCCTAAACTAGAGGCACTCATATCACTGATTCCAAGTTTTGTTACTTGGCCTTCGTTTGCTCCAATTTGGAAAGTTTCTGCTTTATTAGTAACAGTACCAGCAAACAACGCTGTAGATGCTAGAGCAGCTTTCGATGCAAATGCTTCTGAGTTAAGTTCAATTTTGAAGTTACCAACCTCAAAAACTCCATTTTTTGAAACCGATCCCGAAGCAAGGGTCGCAACAGTTCCAGAAGCATCAGTTAATGTCAAAGCTGCTGCTGTTGTGGCTTCTAACTTAAAGTTTGCTTCACCAGTTGATGCTACGGCGTTAGCTGCAACTTTGAAAGTTACTCCACCCGCACCAGAGAGTGTCGCTGCAGCATTTGCTGCAACTGAAGCATTTGAAGCAACCACTTTACCGTTCGCATCTTGAAGTTCCAATTTAAAGTTTCCCGCACCAGCATCTGAAGAGATTAACTTATACTCACCTAGTTCAAGGTTTTCAAGATCTGCATCGGCTGCAAAAACAATATCAGCATCCGCATTGAATCCAGAAATTGTTGATGAAGTTACAGTTGCACCAAGAGTTACATCGCCTGCTGCCGCAGCTGTAATCGAGTAACTTCCAGCAACGACATTATCATTTTTCAACTCTACACCTTGAATTCCAGTAGTAGATGACGTAGCTTTAACAGCCATATCTCCATTTAAAAGTTTTTTTGTATTGAACTCTGTTGTATCTCGAATTCTATCAATTTCTTGCGTTAACTGAGAAACTTCTTTCTGAATCTCGTTTCGATCTGCATCTGTGTTAGATCCGTTTGATGATTGCACTGATAGTTCACGCATACGTTGAAGGATTGAGTGCGTTTCGTTTAAAGCGCCTTCAGCCGTTTGGATGAGAGAGATACCGTCTTGAGCGTTACGGGAAGCTTGATCAAGACCACGAATTTGTCCACGCATTTTTTCAGAGATTGCGAGACCAGCAGCATCGTCGCCAGCACGGTTGATACGAAGACCCGAAGACAACTTCTCCATCGCTTTACCCGTGTTTGTCGTGTTGAACGACATGTTACGGTGTGCATTCATCGCGTTTAAGTTGTGGTTAATAATCATTGTAATTTCCCTCCATAGGTTTGAGTTTTTTCCGCTCTTCCAAATCCATTTGTCCGAGCATACAAGGTTTAGGCCGGCCCCTCACCTTGTATTAGTTGGAACGTTTTATCGTTTCCATACTCTATATCGGAGTATTTTCTAATATGTTTAATGACAATTTAGAATTTTTTATTTCACCATCTTGATTCACTCTTATTTTTAAATGTCTTCCTTCTTCGCTCAAATATGTATTACTTTTTACATCAAGAGTTTTCAAAACAGGAAGCCTAATAGAGTCCATAACCGATTTTCTTGGATGCCATTTGTTCAAGGTAATCTCTTCTCCCTCATACAAAATTTTACAGAGCGATTCATGATCAACCCCAGCTGACAAATACCAAGTCGTATTGATTTGATTTAATCGGATTTCATTAAGAAAATCATCCAATGAACCAGCAAGACCTCCGTGATGAGGAACAACTACAGCCATTTCTTCTATCGACTCTAAATTTATGTATTCTAAGCATCTTTTCAAACTAAGATAATGATGATCACCACTAAACATTAATAATGTGTTAGCTATCTTTATGATTAAGATAAGACCTCCATTATTTCTACTTTGTGAATATGAAGTTTTGTACAGGCCTACATTGATTTTGCTACTGCTCAAATCCGGAAATAAAGGTGGTTCTTTTATGATATGCACACCCCCCGCAGCCCTGGGCGACTGTTTGATGCAACATAATTTATCCCCTAATATTTTGGACATCCATTTTATTACTTCTACGGAAGTTTTTGAAGTATGTGCTTCTGGTACAACTACTTTATCGAATAAATCTAGTTCTTCGTCTGCGAAGCTCTGTATGACTGAATAATGATCTAAATCCCAGTGACTGATTATTAGAAGTCTTTTAGTTTCTGAGCTTTTATTCGCTTTATAATTTACTAATGGTTCATTACCAATCACATTTCAGGAGTGAACAAAGTTGAGACTCCATTTTTTGTGTAACAAATATTTTTCATTGAAAATCCAATGTCATATAAAATCTCGTAAGTAGTATTATCTATCTGAAATTTAATCTCACTCCAATTCCCTCTTCCTACGAAATTAATTTTCGCTTCTAACATTAGTTATCATCCTTGTCTAAATAATTTTCGATCAGATATAAAATTGTATGCTTTAGAGTATTTACGTGTCATTTTTCGTTTTCCAATAATATCTTCTTCGAGTACTAATTCTTTATAATCTCTCCTATCGTCGATACCACTAGCATAAATATCTACAACTCCAATGATCAGTTTATAAAAAATGTCATATTGATTTAACAACTCTTGAAACGCTTTACTATCCAAGCTGTTTTCAAAAAGAAGATTCACTACTTTTGAGGATAATTGAAATACTTCATCCTCCTCTAAATTTTCTCTAATTCCTCTAAGAAATATATGACTTGATTTCAATTCACGTACTCGCTTCTCTATTGCTTCTTCTATATTTACACCGAGTGTTTCTTGATTGGAAAGGAAGTCTACAAAATCACTTTCTACCACGAAATCAATAATATACAGGGTTTCAATCTGTTTCAAATTTTCGCTTTCAATCACTTTCTCAACCCGAAACAAATAGTATCCCGATTCGTTAATCATAGTTATCACCTCAATTAAAATGGGACGACCTTTTTTCAAAGATTGTCCCATCAATTTACGCTTCCACCTTCACTTGCTCCGTCTCATTCTGTAAACTTTCCGCGACACGCACGAGTTCCGTCATCGCCCCGTTCACTTCCCCGAGACTGGCTGCCTGCTGGCTCGCCGCCGACGTCACTTCTGTGGCGTAACGTGACGCCTCTTCGACCATTCCGACAATGCCCGCCGAGTTCGTGACGACCGAATCAATCTGACCGCGCGACTCATCTAAGAGCGCATCGACCGAATGGACGTGGCTGTACACTTCGTTCGCCGAGTTGTGAATCGTCGCGAACGCACCGCCCGCCTTCTCGACAAGACCGACCCCTGTCTCGACTTCCGCTTTCACGTTCGCCATCGAAGACGACGTGTCACCAACAAGACGTTTGACGTCGACAATCAAATCGGTGATCTCTTGCGTCGAGTTCGCCGTCTGTTCAGCGAGCTTTTTGACCTCGGCCGCGACGACCGCGAAACCGCGTCCGTGTTCGCCGGCCCGTGCCGCTTCAATCGACGCGTTCAACGCCAACAGGTTTGTCTGTGCTGAAATGTCACTAATGACGTCCGTGATCCGTGAAATCTCACCTGTCATCTCCGTCAACTTGCTGTTGAGCGTCGACGACTGCTCGACCTTGCCGGCAATCGCATGCATCGCATCGACCGACGACGAGGCGAGGCCTTTCCCGCTCTCGGCCTCGTGTTGCATCTCACTCGCCGCATTCAAAGCCGAGCCCATCTCGTTACGAATGTTTTCCATCGTCCGGGCAACAGCCCCAAGCAAGTCCATCGAGCTGTACGTCGCGTTGACGTTGTCTTCGAGCATCTTGTTCAATGCGTCCATCGCTTGGCGGATGTTCTCGCCGGCGACGTTCCCTTCTTGGACGGCCGCCGCGATTTCTTGCGCCGAACCCGTCAATTGGTCCGCCGTATAGCGCATGTTCGTTCCTTGCTCTCGGAGGTGTCCGACCATGTTGTCCATCGACAGGAGCAGACGCCCCATCTCCGAGCGGTCGTTCGTCGACTCGTTCGCAAATTCGACCGTCAAGTCACCGTTACCGACTTGGACCGCCTTATCCGACGCCGACTCGATCGCTTTGAGCGGACGGCGCGCAATCAAGTAGATGACGATACTGCCGATAGTTGAAATGAGAAGCGACACGGCCGTCCCGACGAGCATGACTTGACCTTTTTCCATCTCGAGCTCCGTAAGTAATAGAAGCGTGATGTACCCGACCGAACCGCCCGTCACGATCGATGTGACCAAAATCCACGCGAGTAGCTGCGTCGTAAAGTTTTTGAAAATCTTCACTGTAAGTTCCTCCTCTGTGTAATTCATCACCTTCTATATCGTCTCATTGGAAGCTTTTGTATAGCGTTTTCAGTTGAACGTTTGGTCAATGAAAAAACGCCCTCCATATGGAGAGCGTCGATTCAAAATGGATCTTCTTTTGTCGACACACGCGACCGTTCCCGCGTCGTCGTGAGCGCATCGATTGCGAGTGCGATCGCCGCCGCCCAGTGGAGCAGCATCCCGACAATCGGGATAAAGCCGAGCACCGACGCCGTGATGCCGACGATCGGACCGAACGACAATCGGTTCAGCCGGGTGAGCGACAAGACGAGCACGACGATATGGAACGCGAGCATGAAGCCGAGCGGCGAGTAGCCCATGCTGATGATGAACAGACCGCCGAGGATTGGGATTCCAAGGAACGCCTCAAACGCCGCCCCGAGCCATTTCAAATTTCTGACCATGATGTTCACCTCACAGTTCTAATAGGTAAAACTCATATCCGCCATTCTCCGCGAAACCGGCCCGCTTGTAAATCTCGAGCGCGGCCTTATTCTCCGTCTCGACATCGAGTTCGAGCTTCGTCCGGCCCATGCGGAACAGCTGCTGGACCATCTGCTTCAACATCTTCGAGCCGTAGCCTTTGCCTTGCTCGCTCGCCCGGACACCGAACGCGTGGATACTGCCCGCGTCGTCGCCTGAGAGGAGCGCGCGGATGACGCCGACCGGACGACCTTCGACCTCGCCGATATACGTCACGCGGTCCGGCGTGTCGATTTGCCGATAAATGTTTTCCGTCACATCAATCGGGTCACCGAACGCCTCAGATAGCGTCTCGATGATGAGCGGACGGTCGGCGTCCGTCGCCTCGCGGAGCGACACCTCGTTCGGCTTCAAGAACAGCTCTGCCTTTTTCAAGACGAGGTTGTACTCGGAGAACCGATACGCCGCACCAAGGTGGTCGACGACCGCCTTGCCGGACTTCGACTTCCGGTCGATGACGAACGTGAATGCCTCGCAGCCGTTCGCTTTCGCGTCCCGCTTCGCCGTCTCCAAGAGCGCCTTGAACACACCTTGCTTCCGGTAATCCGGATGGACGAGCGCGTTCACTTCATATTCGTTCTCGAGATACGGGAACAACATCAAATACCCGACGAGCAAATCGTCCGCGTAAACCGCGTAGTCGTTCTGTCCGACCGCCTCGTGGCCGACTTTGACGTCAATTCCGTCAAAAGTGTTGACCGCTGCTTCGAGCGCTCGCACGTCTTCTGGTTGTCTCACTTCTTCTACTGTATAGTTCATACCATCACCTCGCCTTTATTGTAGCACAACAAAAAGCCCGCCGAAGCGGGCGGACTCATAACGTGCGGAACTCGAGCTCCGGGAGCGTCTCAAGGAGCTCCGTGATCTCGTCCGTGTGCGCCTCGGCACCCGGCACGGCTTCGGTCGGTTCGACCCAGAAGAACGTCTTGTCGCTCGCACCGAGGTAGTTGCCGTAGCCGACTTCCTCCGCGAACGCCTCTTCTGACAACTCGCGGTCGACGAGGTCCAAGTGGAACAACAACTGGTCGTCGCCGCCCTCAAGATTGTAGTAGAGGTCGAACGTGCCGTAGCTCGCCTTGTCGCCGATATCAGTCACGTCTTGCGACTTCTCGATGTAGACGTCTCCGCGCTCGATCGCCTCGGCGATCTTCGACGGGAGAATGATCTCATAGCCGAGGGCACGGTCCCGAATCGTCTGCGACGTGTCATCGGTCCGTCCCCGGGACGAGACGACACCGACCGTTGCGACAAGGGCCCCGGTCACGCCAAGCGCGACGGCCCACTTCAATGTTTTGTTCATGTTGATCCACTCCTCTTTATTCCTGCCATGAGACGATTATCGCACAAAATGCAGGCAAATCATTAAATATTCTGAAAAAATGTTTCGGGATGCGTTGACGCACGTTCCCCAATCCCATACGATAAAAGTATCGCATTATAGAAAAGAGGAACCGACATGTCTAACGAATCCCAATTATCACGGGCGCAACTCGACGCGCTCTTAAAAAACGTCTTCGCCCTTCAAATCCCGGTCATCGAGAAATTCATGACCGACTTGTTCAAACAGTACGTCTCGACGGCGTCCACGTTCAAGCAGGACATGGACACGATGAAAGCGACGGACTGGCATAAACAGTTCTTCGGCCAAAAGGCGATGCCGCACCTCTTCATCGAGAACCTCGGCTTCGGCGCCTCGTTCCGTCACCAGGAGCAGGACAAGCTTGTCAAGATCCCGGAAAACATGACGATCGTGAAACCGGACTCGGACGCGCAAATCGAAGAGATCTTGCAGAACTTAGAGAAGACGCTCGCATCGATGCCAGCCATCAAAAACAAAGGGCTCGTCAAGAAGTTCTATAAAGAGACGCTCGAACTCGTCTGCCAGCTCGGCAGCCGTACGGGTATGATGGACGATTTCTACGCCAAAGTCAAAGGCAGCCTCACAAAATCGTAACTGACAAACCCACGTCCGCGGACGTGGGTCTTTTAATACGTTCCTTTCGGCTCAAACGTCACCATCTGTTCGACACTGGCCAAGATCGGCTTCGCCTGATCGATCAATCGCCTTGTCACCGGAAGCGCGAGCGACTGTTGGTGGGCGGCCTCGCTTGCCCACACTTCATAGACGACGATCGCGTCGTCGTCGAGCGAGACGCTCACCCGATACGCCTCGCACCCCGCTTCCTGTTCCATCGACGTGGCGGCCTCAAGCAATATCGCCAGCAACGTCTCCCGCTCTCCTTGCATCGCGGTCAACTTGCCGATTATCCCATACGCCATCTTCATCCCTCCTTCCCATATCGGTCAATCGCAACTGGCTTCTCCATCACCTTGAGTGAGGCTCGGCTATGCAACGTCACCCCAATCATGACAATCCCGATCCCCACGAGCGACAGCCCTGACGGCAGTCCCGCCTGTAAAATCAACATCTCGCCGACGAGCGCGAACAGCACCTCGAGCGCCTGTGTCGCCTCGACCGTCGCGAGCCGGCCCATGTCGTGTTTGACGAGATCGGTCGCCTTGAAGAAGAGCACCGTCGCGATGACACCGGAAAGTAACGCGACGAGAAGCGTCTGCGACACTTGCGCCCCCGATGGCGTCCCGGTCGTCAGCCCGTAACCGAACAACAACAACCATACCGGGAGCGAGCCGACGCACATGCCGAGGATGCGCTCGAACACGTCGAGGTCGGTGTGGGCCATCATCTTCCGGTTGCCGAGCGGATAGGCGAACGCGGCGACGAGCACCGGCAAGACGCCGATCAGCAGGAAGCGCGGCTCGAACGTCTGTAAAAACTCGACTTGCATGAGGACGACCCCAAACAAAATGATTCCGGAGAAGCGGAGCGCCGTCCACGGAATCTGTTCGCGTGTCCCGTCCGCTCGTTTAAAGAGCGGCGACAAGAGCGCCCCGGCGAGGATCGTCACTTGCCACGTGCCGGCGATGAGCCAAGGCGGTGCCTCGACAGCGGCGATACAGATCGGGACGTAAAACAGGCCGAACCCGACCGTCCCCCAGACGAGCCACGGCACCGGGTCGTCTGCGAGTGCCTTTCGCACTCGCCCCAATCCGCCGCGCATGGCGACGACGAGGACGAGGAGCGGGATCATGAACAAGAAGCGGAGCGAGGCGCTATACGCCCAGTGGCCGCCCCCGATATGCATGGCTTCATTTAAGACGAACGTGCTCGCGAAAAAGAGTGCGGCGAACACGCCGAGGATGAGCGGACGCATCGCATCCCTCCTTTCTGAATCCCCACTAGTTCCATACGTTGTGTCAGATTCCCTGCCTCGACTGCTTAAAACGCTATGAGATTTGTTATACTGTTTAAAAAAGGAAAGGGGCGGATGTCTATGCAGCGTCCACCGATGCCTTCCCCGTCACCGGAGGAAGTGACGCGCTTGAAGCGCGAACATAACCCGATCAAACGGACGGAACTCGTCGCCAAAGGACTCCTCCTCTTGTTTGGCGCCCTCATCTTCGCCATCGGGCTCGAGGCGTTCCTCGTCCCGAACCAAATCATCGACGGCGGCATCGTCGGGGTGTCGATTATCGTCTCGTACTTGTCCGGCACGAAACTCGCCATCTGGCTCGTCCTCTTCAACTTGCCGTTCATCTACTTCGGCTATCGTCAAATCGGGAAGACGTTCGCCGTCGTCACGTTGACGGCGATCCTCCTCATGTCGGGTTTCACGATTCTGCTACATAACATCGAACCGTTCACGGACGACCTGCTCTTGTCGACCGTCTTCGGCGGCTTCTTGCTCGGCGTCGGCATCGGCCTCGTCATCCGCGCCGGCGGTTCGCTCGACGGGACGGAGATTTTGGCCGTCGCCTTCACGAACCGATTGCCGTTCTCGGTCGGCGAGATTGTCATGTTCTTCAACATCTTCATCCTCGGGACGGCCGGTTTCGTCTTCAGCTGGGACCGGGCGATGTACTCGCTCCTCACGTATTTCATCGCCTTCAAGACGATTGACGTCGTACTCGAGGGACTCGACCAATCGAAGGCGGCGTGGATCATCACGACATCGCCTGAAGACGTCGGCCAGGCGATCATGGACCGGCTCGGCCGCGGCGTGACGTACTTGCACGGGGAAGGGGCGTACACGGGCGACGGGAAGAAAGTCGTCTTCACGGTCATCAGCCGACTCGAGGAGACGAAGCTGAAAGACATCCTCGACGACTATGACGATAAGGCATTCCTCGCCATCGGCAATATTCACGACGTCCGGGGCGGACAGTTCAAGAAGAAAAATATCCACTAAAAAAATCGGCCACGGCCGATTTTTTGTTTACCCGATTTTCACTTGGTCGCGACCATCCGCCTTCGCTTGATAAAGTGCGGCATCGGCTCGCTCGAAGACGACCGTCCCCGGTTCTGCGTTCGCAATCGACACCCCGACCGAGATCGTCATCGGAATCGGTTGGCCTTCGAACGTATACGTCGTCTCACGGACCGCACGGACGAGCCGTTCGGCGAGTTGTTCGGCGTCATGCGCGTTCTCGGTCACCATGACGAGCTCTTCCCCACCGTATCGTCCGACGAATCCAGCTTCCGGGCAATGGTCGCGGAGCGTCGTCCCGATTCGACGCAACACCGCATCCCCGGCCCGGTGGCCATATGTATCGTTCAACTGTTTGAACCGGTCGACGTCGATGACGAGGAGTGCCCACGGAAGACCGGACGCCTCGACGTCGTTCAGCCGCTCGAGCGTCATATACCGGTTCGGCAGCCCCGTCAACTCGTCGACGGTCGCTCGCTGCGTGTGGAGTCGGAACATGCGCAAATGCGTCTCGATTTGCTTCGCGACCCAGTAGCACATCCAGCCGCCGAAGAATGTGATGACGAAATACGGCAGGAACACATTCGTGAACGCGTGCATCGGAATATTCCCGGCGATGCGGAATAAGACGAGCACGGCCCCAAACACGAGATAGGCCGAGTATAAGTGACCGCGCCGCAGTGACAATCGATTCAAGACGAGCGATAAGACGAAGAACAGGCCGAGTGTGCCGAACGAGCGGATGAACTGATCGGTCATGCCGTCGAGCCCGAAGCGACCAAGAAGTGTCAGCCCAATCGTGACTGCGACCCCGATCGGTCCGGCGTACGCCGCCGCCAAGGCGAGCGGGATGATGCGGAGGTCGATGCGCGCCTCCCCGACCGAGAACGAATTGACGGTCAACAAGACGGCCGCGAGCCCCATCGCGAGCCCGAACCATACCCGGACAGCGAGCGGCGACGCCACTTGCACCGGCAACACGTGTCGCATCAAGTAGAGCGTGAGCGACAAGACGAGATAGATGATACTGATATTGATAAAGAAGATATTGACAACTTGACCCAAACGACCGCACCCTTTCCCCGAAATTCCCATCCATCGTAACGCATGATCAGGGCGACTGTCATCCGTTAATAAGCTACACCAATGAAAAAAGCCGAAAGCTCACGCTTCCGACTTGTTTTGCATCATCTGTCGCATCAAGTTGGCGCTGTCCCGGGCCGACTCGTTCTCGGCCTGCATCTGGACGTACACTTCATGGCGATGGATGTCGATATGGCGCGGTGCGTCAATCCCGAGCTTCACTTGGTCGCCCTCGATCGCGAGCACCGTCAGCGTCACGTCGTCGCCGATATGAATCGCCTCGCCTTGTTTTCGTTTCAATACGAGCATCAGCGCACCTCGCTTTTCTGGCCGCCGAGCGGGAAGCGCGCCGGGTAGGCATCGTCTAGGATGACTTGTTTGCCGCGGCGCTCGTTCGTCTCGATGACGATCGGGGCCTTCAAGTTGAGCGTCGACGTCTCGAACGGTTCGCGGAGCGTGACGATGGCATACACCGACACGTGTTCCGCCTCGTCGATGCCGAGCTGGTCTTTCGCCCCGTCCGTCAACTCGAACGCGTAATCCGGCTTATGCCAGAACGGGTTCGTCACGACGAAGGCGCACGCCTTGTCCTCGAGCGACTGGAGCGACCAAAACGGCAGGTCGTCGCCGTACGGGATGAGCGCGAACGTCTTCGATTCCGGGAAGCCCGGGATCTCACTGACGAACGAGATCGTCTCTTCTTCTTTCACTTCGATCTTGCCAAAATAATCTGTCTCAATGAACATGGATCTTCCTCACTTTCAACGCGTCTCATCATACATCCCACCGACCGCCCACATCTCGAGCGACGCCTGTTGACGGAGCGAGATGTCCGTCGTCCATGGCGTGAACGAGAAATCGGTCGGGGTGAGCGATACATCAATCTGTGCCGGTGTCACGTTCCACTCGATTTTGACATCCGCCGGCGTGTACGTCAACTTGACGCGGTCAATCGACTTCGGCATGAATTCGAGGTCGACGACCGGATACGGGTCGTTCACTTTGCTGGCGGCGATCTGTGGAATCGGGTTGCCGTTCTCGATCCGCATGAGCTGGTCGCCTTCGCGGGCGGCCATGCTCGTCGCCTCGCGCGCCCCTTGTTCACCGAGCCCGCCGAAATGGCGGCCGAGTTCGAGCGCGCCTTTTAAGTTGCTCTCGCTCCGGGCGACCGACGAGTCGACCTCGAGCGTCCCTGGTGTCGTCCGCTGCGTCATCTCGGCCTTCCCTTGCGTCATCGTCATGTCGGCCCGGCCTTGTCTCATCTCGAGCACGGGCCGGTTCGACGTCATCTGGATGGCAGCATGCGTCTGCCGCATCTCAAGCCTCGCGAGATTCATCCGCCGTTACCGAAGGAAGTCGAGGAGCGTCGGCTGGATGATGCGGGCACCGGCCGAGAGTGCGGCCCGGTGCACCGTCTCATGTGACTTGAGTTCCATGATGACGCGCTCGATGTCGATGTCCTCGTTGTCCGACATGATCGTCTTCGCGATGATTTCGTGGTCTTGCAGGCGATTGTCGACGAGCTCGAGTCGGTTCGCGCGCGCGCCGAGTTCGGCCCGCTCCGTGATCAAGTTCTGCCCGAGCGTGTCGAGCGTCGCGAGCTGTGCCGACAAGTCGGCCCCGCCCGTATCCGGTTTATTTAACATTGTACTCAATTTATGGAGTCCCTCGAACAGCTCTTTTCCAAATATCGTTTCTGGTTGCATATTCACTTGCATCGTAATACCTTTTGACACCTCGAAGGAAATCTTGCCGCTGTCCGTCGGCACACCGCCCGTATAGATCGAATCGACGTCCGCGTCCGGGTCGGCGAGGAACGCCTTCAGCGCGGCCATGTCGATGAGCGGCTGGTCCGTCTTCGTGCCGTTATAGATGTACTTCTCGCCCGATTTCGCGTTCGCGAGCGAGCCGATATGCTCGACGAGCTGGTCGATTTCACTCTTGATGATTTGACGTTGTGACGACTCATACGTGTCGTTTGCCGCCTGCGTCGTCAATTCGCGAATCCGTTTGACGGCTTCCGTCACTTCGTTCAGCGTCGAGTCGGTCAAGTCCATCCAACTCGTCGCCTCGCTGACGTTACGGCGGAATTGGTCGACCTCGCGCACCTCGGTTCGGTAGCGGATGCCTTGCATCGCGACGACCGGGTCTTCCGACGCTTTTTGAATCCGCTTTCCGCTAATCAATTGTTCTTGAACACGGGCAAGTGTGTTATAGCTACTTGATAAGTGTTTCAAGTTTGTCTGTGTAAGCATCGTCTGTGTGACACGCATCAATCATTACCTCCCTACAATTCCCATGCCGTTAATGATTTTATCGAGCATCTCGTCGACGGCGGTAATATTCCGGGCCGCCGCATTATAAGCGTGTTGATACTGGATCATCATCGTCATTTCCTCATCAAGCGACACGGCGCTCACCGACATGCGTCGCTGATCCGAGCTCGCCATGAGGGCAAAGGTACTCTTAGCAAGACTACCGTTTTGACTTGCCTCGACAGCCATGTTCCCAATAACGTTTTGATAATATTTCCCAATCGAAGTCGACGTCGTAACAGAGCCATCAAAACTAAGTGAGAATTCTTTCAAGCGAGCGAGTGCTAGCGCCCCGCTGCCATCGCCGATGTTGCCGTCCTGTGACGCGGCAATCAAATCAAGGTTCTTCATAAAGTCATCGCTCACTTGGATGGTCGAGGCTTTTATCCCTACATTCGTACCTGATACAGAATCAATAAAGAAATCGTCTCGCCCTTCCACACCTGCCGCATCTTTGTTTAACTTATGGGTATTGTTGAACGCTGTCGCGAATACGCTTGCCATTTCATCTAAGTCTTTCAGCATTTTCGTGAAGGCCCCGTCATGCATATCGACAAGTGCTTTCAACTTTCCATTCGGCATATCGTCAAACGTCATTGGAAGCATTGGGTCTGCCGCAAGCGCCCCCGCATCTTTATAACCAGAACTCCCAATTGAGCCAACCTTTCCATTAGCTGCATCCACTAACGTTACCGGTGTTTTTGTCGGAGTCGTATTCAAGTTAATGACAATATCAATACGCCCTTCCGCCATCCGTTGCGAGTTCCCGCGCGTCTCGCCGTTCAAATAGTCGATTGGTTTGCGCTCGAATTCGATATATCGGGCAAGTTCGTCCATGTAACGGTCACGTGCGTCATACAATTCGTTCGGTAACACGCCGAGCGGTTCCGCATCTCCGATTTGACGGTTAACATCACTGATTTTTGTTAAAAGATCGTTCACTTTCTTGACGACAACGTCCGCTTCTGCTTTTAAATCGTCCTGCACTTTAGTAAGTGAGGAGGACATATAGTTGAACGTACTGGCTAGCGTCATCGCCCGTTGGCGCACGACGCTACGCGCGCCCGTGTCGTCCGGGTTGACCGACAAGTCCTGAAGCGACGCCCAGAACAAGTCGAGCGACTTGGCGAGCCCGTTCTCAGAAGGCTCGTTGATGATGTCTTCCATTCGTCCGAAGGCCGCTTGCTTCGTCGCATAAAACGAATTCTTTACCGTCTCATCTCGATACTGCTGGTCAATCATCAAGTCGCGAATCCGAGCGAGCGTCTCGCCGCGGACACCGGTCCCGAACTGTCCGGCCTTCGTGCCGCCGAAGTTGACGCTCAGTTGTTCGGTCATGCCGATCGTCAGGCGTTGGCGTGAATAGCCCGGGTTAGAGGCGTTGGCGACGTTGTTGCCGGTCGCCTGGAGCGCCCATTGGTGTGTCGAGAGGCTCCGCCGTGCCGTCTCCAATCCCATAAATGTTGAACCCATCAATCTTCCCCCTTATACGTCGCGGCTGAACGAGCGTGTCTCGAACGCTTGTTGGCCGTAAGTGAAATCGTCTGCGTCTGGCATGAGCATGTCGAGGTGCCAGTTGATATAGTTGAGCGACTGTTCGAGTAGCGCGGCGTTCAATTCGTTCTGCCGTTTCAGTTCGAACAGGACCGGTCTGAGTGCTTCTTTCTCTTCATCGTCCAAAATGAGCAAACCTTGAAGTCGTTCCGCTTCTTTTTGTGCGATTTGCCGGACGAGTTTCGCTTCTTCCTTGACGAGCGTCGTGAAGGCGGGCATGTCGCCTTTGATCAAGAGCTGTTCTTTCTCGTAGGCGAGTTCGAGCAAACGTGTATGTAATGCGAGCATAAGTCTCTCCTTTTTCCAAAAAAAGAGCCGACTAAAAAGGGGTCCCCTCTAGTCAGCTTCCGTGCCGTGTTATCCGTGCGAAGGCCTCAAGCGGACCTTGCTTCCATTCATCCTTGTAGAAAGCGTTTGGCGATGTCGCGCGCGTCCCGTGAATACGTCCCTGCGTCAATCTCGGCCTTCAAGGCGTTGATCTTCTCAAGGCGTTCCGGATGTTTCACCGGTTCTTCAAACCGGGCGCGGGCTTCCGCCGATATCGATAGTCGGTCCGTTTGGCGTGTTGGCTCGGGCTTCGTCTCGGCTTGCGTTTTCTTCTCGTACGTGTGTGGTAAATGTACCCACTTGGCAGAATCGATGCGCATGCGTATCCCCCCTCTTGATGTTAGTCCAAACGATAAGCGCGAGCGCTTGGTTTCGTGATGCTTTGTTGTAAACTGTGCAGTTCTTGCTGCATGTCGGTCTGGCAACTCGTACAAACTTTTCCGGCGTTCGTCGGTTCCCCGCACCGGACACAGCTGATGGCGAGACCTGGGTTGTCCTTGATGATCAGGCGTCCTTCATGGATATATCGCGTGATATCAAGCTCGGAGACGCCTGTCGCTTCGACGAGGGCCCCGATCGTGGTCTCTCTATTGTCTGGTTCACGGATGAAGTCGCGCACTTTCAAGAAGTTTTGAAAGTCGACTTCCCCGCAGGACGGGCAGTAAGGCGAGCGGCCTTGTTTCATGAACAGGCGTCCGCACTTTTGACACGTTGTGGCTTCCATTGTCCTTCACCTCTGCCTTTTATATCGGACGCGTTTTTGATTTGTTTAGCGCCCGGAACAAGCAAACGGCAGAAACTTCTCGGTAGCCCGCATGTTTCAACGTGAGCGCCGCCTGATGGAGCGTCGTCCCTGTCGTATAGACGTCGTCGACGAGAACAATTTTCTCACATCGGACTTCGGTTTGTATAGCGAACGGGTTTTGACGGTGCCGCCTTTCTCCTTTCCCAAGTTCGCGTTGACTCAAAACCTCTGTCTTTTGAAGTAGCGGCCGCATCGGTCCGATGGCACGGGCGAGCAGTTCCGCCTGATTGAAGCGTCGCTGCTTTAATCGCTCCTCGCCGAGCGGAATCGGTACGTACCACACGCCTTTCTCACGACACGCCCGGAGGACCGGCTTCACGTGTTCGACGAGCGCCACGTCCCCGCCGAACTTGTACCGGTGGAGCCAGTTCGCCCCGGCCTCGTCATAGGCGTAGAGCGAGCGCACGGTCAAGTCGAGACCGAGGGCGAGCCAGCGGATGCAGTCCGGGCACGTCTTCTCGTCCTCGGTCGGATGCCCGCATCTCGGACAGCCCGGCACGAGCGGGGTGAGTGACGTCTCGCAGTCCGAACAGACCCAGTCACGTTTGAACAACGTCGACGGCGTCCATTTGACATTGAGCGGTTTCCGACAGACGAGGCAGTTCATCGGCGATTCGCCCGTTCAATCGCTTCGATGGCCCGGTCTTGACGCCACGTCCGCTCGTTGTAGAAGAAGACGACGTCCCCGGTCGGCGCGTCCGGTTTTCGTCCGGCCCGCCCGGCCATCTGGATGAGACCGCGCGAGGTGAAGAGCATATGTTCACTCTCGATCACGGCGACATCGACCCCGCGCACCGTCATGCCCCGCTCCCAAATCGACGTCGCGAGCACGATGCCGTTCGTCGAGGCGAGCCACTCGAGCGTGTCCGTCCGCTCGTTCGTGTCGGCCGAGACCATGCGGACCGTGAAGCCGGCATCGGTCAAGCGTGCCCCGTAACGGACGAGGTCGGCCTTCGTCGGCACGAACAAGAGCCGCGGCGTCTCTCTTTGGCAGAACGCGATGATCGCCTCATCCGTCTGTCTGACGAGCGTCGGGACGGGCAAGTCATGCCCGTGATAGCGCCGGGACAAGTGGACGGTCGGGAACTGACGCTGCCAGACGGTCGGGGTCGCCGTCACGAACAAGAAGACGCCTTTCCCGGCGCGTCGAATCGTCCACCAGAGCGACAAGTCAAAGGCGAACGGGAACGCGTCCGACTCGTCGACGAGCACGTAGTCGAAGACGTGTTTCAAATTCAATAGGAGCGGTGCCGTCGCGACGGTGATCATCCCGACCGTGTCTTTCTCCCCACCGCCGTAACGCCTTGTGATCGGGACGGAGAAGGCGCGCTCGAGTCGGTCGGCCCATTCGATGGCGACATCGCGACGCGGCGAGACGATGAGGACACGCTTCCCAACGTTTACGACGCGTTCGATGACCGGGAACGCCATCTCCGTCTTGCCGGACCCACAGACGGCGTGGACGAGGCCGGACGTCTTCGTCTCCCACCACTTCAGGAGCTGTTCGCTCACATGTTCTTGGCCGTCGCTCAAGTCGAACGGCATGACGAGCTCGGTCGGCTCGACCGGCGTCGTGACGTCGAGTTCTTTTAAGAAGTCACAGCGGCATACCCGACCGAGGTGGAGACAGTTGCGGCAATAGCTGCAGCTCCCGTGAAGACACGTGAAACCCCGGACGTCGGTACTCAGGCAGCGTTGGCACATGCCGAAACGGATGGCGCGTTGCCCGTCTGGATGGATGACAAGTTGTCCCATGAAATCAGTCCTTTTTCTCTGACGCTATCAGGTTGACTGGTTACATGACACACGAGTTATCGTCCGTAAGTCGACGCCTTTCGTTCTTTAAGCGGATGTGTTCAAATACGCAATCGATTACGATAATGGAAGAAACAGACTTTTTTAGTGAGGAAGTGGTATGTATGCGGCGTTTTCTCGGGACGCTGATCGGAGCCGGGCTCATCCTGTACGGGGTCGGTACGCTCCTATCACACACATTGTTCGGTGACCCGCGAGATGAACAGCGAGCAATCGCGACGGCGGAACAATACGTCACGACGTACTATCCACATATCGAGGTATCGGCGGTACACGCTGGGCTACAGATTTGGGGGAGCGATGCGTACGTCGTCACATTTGCATCACAAACGAGCGAGGACACACAGTTTGATGTGGTCGTAAACGGGGATGGCGCGATTATCAACGATTACTATGATGACGTCCTGTCCGGGACGGTGACGTTCAATCGGCTACATGCAGAATATCATCCGCTCGTGGAAACAGCCCTCCGCTCGCTCCCTTTCGACTATGAGTTGTATGAAGAAGTGTTGACCATCTATGAAGGCGAAGGTTCGGCCGAGGAGGCGCTCGACCCGGCGACGCTCATCCTCGACCACCCGTACGACATCAAACAAATCGGACGCGATCACGGTTCCCTCGTCATCTGGATTGAAGGCGAAGATGCAACGGCGCAACATGCGAGTGAACGGATGCGTGACGTCAAGCGCGTGCTCGACGAGGCCGACGTGCCGTTCCGGACACTTCTCATCTCGATTCAAGACGGGAACAAGTCATTCTATTCCGGACGCGTCAACGCGGAAGACATCGATCAGGAAGGTTTGGTTGAACGACTGCAACGAAATCATAAAGAATGGATGGAGATGGAATGACCGACGGGTAGACTAAACCTCCTCGCTTCAGAAACATCGTCGCCCCGCATTGATGGAACGACAAAAGGTTCATCCGCAACACACGCGGATGAACCTTTTGTTATGCCTCTTTGACGTCAGGATGGACGATGAGACGGACCCGTTCGACGTGATGCTCTGTCATCTCGAGGATGGTGAGCATGTAGCGGTCGAACTCGAACGTCGTCCCGACGCTATTCTCGTCCCGGTTGACTTGGAGCCAACCGCCAAGCGTATCGATCTCCTCGGCGTTCTCGAACATGAGGCCGAAGCGTCCTTCGAGCTCGTCGAGGCGGACGCGTGTGTCGATGTCGTACGTCGACGCATCGACCGTATGGATCGGGTCGACCTCGTCCTCATCGAACTCGTCACGAATCTCGCCGACGATCTCTTCAAGCAAATCTTCGAGCGTGATGAGGCCCGATGTGCCGCCATATTCGTCGAGGACGATAGCGATATGCGTCCGCACCTCGCGCATCTGTTTCAATGTATCTTCTAACGGTGTCATCTCGTGGACGACAGGCAACTCTTTCACGTACGCCTTCAAATCGACAGAAGGTTGCATCGCCAAGCCCATGAGCACTTCCTTGACGTTAATGTAGCCGATTAAATGGTCCTTGTCCCCGCCTTCCATGATCGGATAACGGGTGTACTGGCTGTCGGCGAACGTCGCGAGCACTTCGGCGCGCGTCGCCTCGATGTCGATCGCCTCGACTTTCGTCCGCGGCACCATGACGTCTTTCGTGACGTGCTGGTCGAACGAGAAGATGTTTTGCATCGATGAATTATAAAATTAAGTGCAACACCCA
>NZ_JJMW01000070.1 GCF_000714435.1 Exiguobacterium alkaliphilum 12/1 | reverse complement strand
TTGGGTGTTGCACTTAATTTTATAATTCATCATAAGAAAGAAGTGAATGTCAATGTCTGATCAAAAGGCAATAACATCTGAACAAGAAATGAAGGCCTATCGTGTACAAGGTTTTACTTGCGCAAACTGCGCGGGTAAATTCGAAAAAAATGTAAAACAGCTATCTGGAGTTGAGGATGCAAAAGTAAATTTTGGTGCATCTAAAATTGCTGTTTATGGTAATGCAACGATAGAAGAACTAGAAAAAGCAGGTGCATTTGAGAATCTCAAAGTGACACCTGAAAAATCTGCTCGCCAAGCATCACAAGAGGTAAAAGAAGATACAAAAGAAGATAAAGTGCCGTTTTATAAAAAGCATAGTACTCTACTTTATGCTTCCTTATTGATTGCCTTTGGTTATCTTTCCTCGTATGTGAATGGAGAAGAGAACATTGTTACTACCTTATTGTTTTTAGCATCCATGTTTATCGGAGGATTATCACTTTTTAAAGTTGGTTTGCAAAACTTACTACGTTTTGAATTTGATATGAAAACCCTTATGACAGTGGCTGTTATAGGTGGTGCTATTATTGGAGAATGGGCAGAAGTTGCCATTGTTGTTATTCTCTTTGCAATCAGTGAAGCACTTGAGCGATTCTCTATGGATAGAGCAAGACAATCGATTCGTTCATTAATGGATATCGCTCCTAAAGAGGCACTTGTTAGACGTAATGGACAAGAAATAATGATTCATGTTGATGATATTGCTGTTGGGGATATCATGATTGTAAAACCTGGTCAAAAGATTGCGATGGATGGTGTAGTTGTAAGTGGGTACTCTGCCGTTAACCAAGCAGCTATTACAGGTGAATCAGTCCCTGTCGAGAAAACGGTTGATAATGAAGTATTTGCAGGTACCTTAAATGAAGAAGGATTACTTGAAGTAGAAATAACGAAACTTGTAGAAGATACAACAATTTCTAAAATTATTCATCTTGTAGAGGAAGCACAAGGGGAACGTGCTCCTTCGCAAGCATTTGTTGATAAATTCGCAAAATATTACACACCGATTATTATGATCATTGCAGCATTAGTTGCTATAGTCCCTCCATTATTCTTTGATGGCAGTTGGGAAACATGGATTTATCAAGGATTAGCTGTTCTTGTTGTTGGTTGTCCTTGTGCGTTGGTTATATCGACTCCTATTTCTATTGTTTCAGCGATTGGAAATGCTGCGAAAAAAGGGGTCCTTGTAAAAGGCGGAGTGTATTTAGAAGAAATGGGCGCCTTAAAGGCCATTGCATTCGATAAAACAGGAACATTAACAAAAGGGGTCCCAGCTGTAACTGATTATAATGTGTTGAACAAACAGATAAATGAAAAAGAATTACTATCCATTATTACTGCATTGGAGTATCGTTCTCAGCATCCTCTTGCTTCAGCCATCATGAAAAAAGCAGAAGAAGAAAACATTACTTATTCTGACATACAGGTAGAGGATTTCTCTTCTATCACAGGAAAGGGTATAAAGGGTATCGTAAACGGGACGACTTATTACATCGGTAGCCCGAAACTCTTTAAGGAATTATTGACTAATGATTTCGATAAAGACTTAGAGCAAAATGTTACTACTCTTCAAAATCAAGGTAAGACAGCCATGATTATTGGAACCGAAAAAGAAATACTTGCAGTTATTGCAGTTGCTGATGAAGTTCGTGAGTCAAGTAAGGAAATTCTTCAAAAGTTACATCAACTTGGAATCAAAAAAACAATTATGCTTACTGGTGATAACAAAGGCACTGCGAATGCTATCGGAGGGCAGGTTGGAGTATCTGATATAGAGGCAGAATTAATGCCACAGGACAAATTAGACTTTATTAAACAGTTGAGATCCGAGTATGGCAACGTAGCAATGGTAGGAGATGGGGTCAATGATGCACCTGCATTGGCGGCCTCAACAGTTGGGATTGCAATGGGTGGAGCTGGTACAGACACAGCCTTAGAAACTGCAGACGTCGCTCTAATGGGAGACGATTTAAGAAAACTTCCATTCACTGTAAAACTTAGCCGGAAAACTCTTAATATCATCAAAGCTAACATTACTTTTGCAATTGCTATTAAATTTATTGCCTTACTATTGGTTATCCCAGGTTGGTTAACTCTCTGGATTGCCATTCTTTCCGATATGGGCGCAACCCTTCTAGTAGCTCTAAATGGTTTGCGACTAATGAGAGTGAAAGAATAAAGGAAAAAGTGCTAAAAAGGGCTCTTCCAGACAGATGGAAATTCCTTTTTTAAAAAGGACTCATTATGAGTATAACTTCTAAATATAATAAAAAATCAGTTAGTGAGTTGATGTAATTGACTTTAATTTTGAACGTTATTTCTGCAATAGGGGCATTTATAGTTACCAATATTGATGATATTTTTGTTTTGATGCTGCTATTTTCACAGGCAAAAGCACAGGTGAAAACGAGTGAAGGTTTAAAAGGTAACCAGACAGAGAATAAGCATATATCCCCTAAGGATATAATTATTGGACAATATCTAGGTTTTACCTTGTTAGTAGTAGTTAGTCTCTTAGGAACTTTTGGAGTTATGTTAATTCCAGAGAAATGGGTAGGATTACTTGGACTAATCCCAATCTATTTAGGGATTATGTTGTTTATAAAGGGAGAAGATGAGGATGAAAATGCAATTCTTTCAAGTTTAAATTCTGGAAAGTATAATAGTGTCTTTTTAAGTGTAGCATTTATAACATTTGCTAATGGCGGAGATAACATTGGAATATATGTTCCTTTCTTCTCTACTTTAACCATGAACCAACTAGCAGTAACGGTTATTACTTTCTTTATTATGGTTGCGATTTGGTGTTTTATTGGATATCGTTTGGCAGCTTTTAAACATGTCTCTGAAACCTTAGAGAATTACGGTAGATGGATTATACCCATTGTCTTTATTGGTTTAGGAATCTATATCATGGTGGAGAACGAAACTTTCAGTGCCCTTTTGAGTTTAATAAATTATTAAAAAATAATCTGAACTGCCCCCTGTCAAGTAGACAGTGGAAATAATAAAAGTGATTTAAGCGGCTTTCGCTCTATATTCTTTAGGGCTGAGGCCGTTTAATCGTTTTTGGTATCTTTCGTGATTATAAAAATAGATGTACTCATTTATGGCAATGTTAAGTTCTTCAAAGGTCTGATACTTATGTAAATAATACTTTTCACATTTTAACGTGCCGAAAAAAGATTCCATTGGTCCATTATCAATACAGCGACCAACCCGTGACATACTTTGAGTCATTCCTGCCGACTCTAATTTACGCTTGAACGCCTTAGAGGTGTATTGGAATCCACGATCACTATGAATCAGTGGGTGTTCTTGATGCAATCGTACGATTACCTGGTCAAGCGTTTTAAATACCAGTTGATTATTATTAGAGTGTCCCAGCACATAGCTAATAATGGATCCGTCATAAAGATCACGAATCACACTGAGATAGGCCTTCTTAGATAGGCCATATTTAAATTCTGTCACATCCGTTACCCATTTCTCATTCGGCTTTTTAGCTGTGAATTCACGGTTTAATACGTTCTCTGCCACATGTTGTGGTGACGACTTTTTGTGCCGTTTTCGCTTCTGGCGGAGGACCGAACGGATCTCATGGATACGCATGAGACGATAGATGCGCTTCTCATTGT
>NZ_JJMW01000069.1 GCF_000714435.1 Exiguobacterium alkaliphilum 12/1 | reverse complement strand
TTGGGTGTTGCACTTAATTTTATAATTCATCTTGGTCAATCATGAAAGTAAGACGTGCAACCTATTCATTTTTGTGACAAAATTTTGTCAAGACATGATATATATAGTTTGTAAGCGTTTTCAACTCATGAACGGTAGGGGGAAAGAGAATGAACGGTATTTTGATTTCAATCACGATTTACATGGCGCTCATGGTGCTTCTCGGCATCGTCGCCTATCGCCGGACGAGCAGTATCGGTGATTACATGCTCGGCGGGCGGGCGCTCGGTCCGGGTGTGGCAGCTTTATCGGCCGGCGCCTCGGATATGAGCGGCTGGCTCTTAATGGGCCTCCCGGGTGCGATGTTCGCGACAGGACTTTCAAGTGGATGGATCGTCATCGGGTTGACGATTGGTGCATACTTGAACTGGCTGCTCGTCGCCCCGCGTCTGCGGACGTATTCGTATTTGTCTGAAGATGCGATTACGATTCCAGACTACTTTGAAAAACGGTTCAAAGATACACGAGGAACGCTCCGTACGTTCTCGGCCGCGGTCACACTAATCTTCTTCACGCTGTATGCGACGAGCGGGTTCGTCGCCGGCGGACGGTTGTTCAACGCCGTGTTTGGCATCGAGTTCGTCACGGGCGTCTTGATTTTGGCTTCCATCATTATCATTTATACGTTCATCGGCGGCTTTTTGGCCGTCAGTTGGACCGACTTTGTCCAAGGACTCATCATGTTGTTCGCCCTCATCTTCGTTCCGGCGATCGCCATCACGGCAACGGACGGCGTCTCGAACGCGTTCCAAACGATCGGCGACATCGATCCGGCACTCCTCGATCCATTGACAGGGCAATCGTTGATCGGAATCGTCTCATTGTTCGCATGGGGTCTCGGCTACTTCGGGCAGCCGCACATCATCGTCCGCTTCATGGCGATTGAAAAGTTGAAAGATATTAAAACGGCACGCCGCATCGGTATCTCTTGGATGGTGTTCACCGTCGTCGGGGCGATGGCGACCGGATTGTTCGGACTCGCCTACTACACGCAACAAGGGTTAGACATCGAC
Organism: Exiguobacterium alkaliphilum 12/1; assembly: GCF_000714435.1. Taxonomy (GTDB): domain Bacteria; phylum Bacillota; class Bacilli; order Exiguobacteriales; family Exiguobacteriaceae; genus Exiguobacterium; species Exiguobacterium alkaliphilum. The sequence continues at coordinate 190,026 of NZ_JJMW01000069.1, read as the reverse complement.
AACCCGGAGAACATCTTCATTAACTTGTCTGACTTATTGTTCGTCGACTTGATTACCGGTGTGCTCTTAGCGGCCCTCCTTGCGGCCATCATGTCGACCATCTCGTCACAGCTCCTCGTGTCATCGAGTGCCGCGACGACGGACTTCTATCAAAAGTTTTTCCGTAAAGGTGCCGGTGATCGCGAGCTCGTCATGGTCGGACGCATCACGGTCATCCTCGTCTCGGCCGTCTCGATTTGGCTCGCCCTCGGTGCAGACGATACGATTCTCAACCTCGTCGGATACGCGTGGGCCGGCTTTGGCTCCTCGTTCGGTCCGCTCATCTTGTTCAGTTTGTTCTGGAAACGGACGACGCGTCAAGGTGCTCTCGCCGGTATGTTGACCGGCGCCATCATCGTCATCGTCTGGAAGAATTTCGCCGCCGGTTGGTTCGGGACCATCGGTGAGCTATACGAAATGATTCCGGCGTTCTTCTTGTCGGCGCTCGCGATTTACGTCGTCAGCCTGATGACGCCACCGCCGAGTCAGACGATCACGAACGAATTCGAGGAAATGGAACATATTTTAAAACGAGAACGAGTATGACGCGATGTACCAGGTGCTTTTCGCCTGGTACATTTTTTTACGTCGTGACGAGGAATTCATGACAGTCTCGTCGAAAAGAAGAAATAAATGATTGCACTTCGTGTAACCTATCGAAAGGACGTGACTTGTCAGTTGAAACGGACCCCTATTTCTTTGAGGCTCGTCGTTCCATTATCGATCCTTCTATTAGCCGGCTGTGCCACCGCCGAGGTCGAACCAAGCGTCGGGGACCAGGCCGAGACGCCGCCAGTCGAGACCGAACAACCGCCAGAACCCGTTGCACCGGTCGAACCGGAGCCGGTCATTACGACCGCCTCCGTCTACGCTATTGGCGATATTTTGTTACATGACTCGGTGTATAACGCCGCCGCGACCGATGATGGGTTCGACTTCAACCCTGGTCTTCAGGCCATCGCCCCGATTCTACAAGGCGCGGATATCGCTATCGCCAACCAAGAGAGTATGATTGGGGGCAGTGAGATCGGCCTGTCGAGCTATCCGGCGTTCAACAGCCCGTACGAGATTGGAGACGCGTTACAACAAGCCGGGATCGACCTCGTCACGACGGCGAATAATCATACGCTTGACCGCGGCGTGAGGGCGATCGAGAACTCGATTGACCATTGGAACGCAATCGGGATGCCGTATACCGGTTCATTCATCTCAGAAGAAGACAAAGCGAACATTCGGACGCTGACGGAGAACGATATCTCGTTCGCCTTCCTCGCCTATACGTACGGGACGAACGGCGTCGTGCCGAAACAGCCGTATCATGTCAACTACATCGATTTGGACTTGATTCGCAGAGACGTCGAGAAAGCGGAAGACGCGGCCGACCTGACCGTCGTCTCACTCCATTTCGGTAACGAATACGAGCCGCTCCCGAACGCGTCGCAAGAAACGCTCGTCCAAGAGTTGGCCGACCTCGGCGTCGACATCATCATCGGCCACCACCCGCACGTATTGCAACCGGTCGCCTGGGTGGACGGGGCGAACGGCAATCGGACGTTCGTCGCCTACTCGCTCGGTAACTTCTTATCGGGTCAACAAGGCGATGAGCGGAATACCGGTGGCATCGTCGGGATCGAAGTCGTCAAGACGACGCTCGAAGACGAGACGACGTTCGAACTCGCCAACCCGGTGTTTTATCCGACGTTCACCCGTCGCTCGAGCGCGGGCTATTTTGAAGTCGTGCCGCTACAGCAGGCGAAGCCGGAACTGTTCACACCGACGAGTGAACATGTCTCGCAATGGATGCCTGAACTTGAAATTATGCAATGAAAGAAGAGTCACTTTTCAAAGTGATTCTTTTTTTGTTGAAAAAGGGTTGCTTTCCATGAGAGCATCCGTTAAAGTAAGTCGTATATTTATAAATACAGATGAATAATTATGTATAAGGGGTGTATAGATGATGAAACAAAAACTCGTGCTCGCATACTCTGGTGGTTTGGATACATCGGTCGCAATCAAATGGTTAGATGAACAAGGTTATGATGTCATCGCCTGTTGCTTGAACGTCGGCGAAGGAAAAAACTTGGATCAAATTCAACAGAAAGCACTAAAGGTCGGTGCGGTCAAATCAGTCGTCATCGACGCGGTCGATGAATTCGTGAACGACTTCGCTCGGTACTCGATGCAAGCCCACACGATGTATGAGGGCGTCTACCCGCTCGTCTCCGCCCTATCGCGCCCGCTCATCTCGAAAAAATTGGTCGAGGTGGCACAAGCGGAAGGTGCGGTCGCCGTCGCACACGGCTGCACCGGGAAAGGGAACGACCAAGTCCGGTTCGAGGTCTCAATCCACGCGCTCGACCCATCACTTGAAATCATGGCTCCGGTCCGGGAGTGGAAATGGTCACGTGAAGAAGAGATTGCCTATGCGGCAGAGCACGGTATCCCGATTCCGATCGTGCAAGAAGAACCGTTCTCGATTGACCAAAACATTTGGGGACGTGCCGTCGAGTGCGGCATCCTCGAAGACCCTTGGGCGGCTCCTCCGGCGAGCGCATACGAACTGACGGCTCAACTTGAAGACACGCCGAACGAACCGACACTCGTCGAAATCGAATTCAAGCAAGGGGTCCCGGTCGCCATCGACGGCAAATCGGCCTCGTTCACATCGATTCTAGAAGAGTTGAACATCGTCGCCGGTGCCCACGGTATCGGGAAGATTGACCACATCGAGAACCGTGTCGTCGGGATCAAGTCACGGGAAGTATATGAGGCACCTGGTGCGATGACGCTCATCACCGCCCACCAAGCACTCGAGGCGTTGACGCTCGTCCGTGAAGTTGCCCATTTCAAACCGATTGTCGAGCAGAAATTGACCGAGACGATTTACAACGGCCTTTGGTTCTCGCCGCTCACGAAGGCGCTCCTCGCCTTCATCGACGAGACGCAACAGACGGTGACCGGAACGGTACGGATGAAGCTCTTCAAAGGGCAAGCGATCGTCGATGGACGGAAGTCACCAATCTCGCTTTACGACGAAAAACTCGCGACCTACACGTCGGCCGACACGTTCGACCAACAGGCTGCCGTCGGCTTCATCAAGTTATGGGGACTGCCGACGAAAGTACAAGCGGAAGTGCTCGCTGAGAAAGGAACGATGGTGCATGAGTAAACTATGGGGCGGTCGGTTCGAACAGACGGCTAGCGAATGGGTCGACGAGTTCGGGGCATCGATTCACTTCGACCAAGCGCTCGTGCTCGAAGACATCGAAGGGAGCATCGCCCACGTGACGATGCTCGGGGAGCAAGGGATTTTGACTTCGGCTGAAGTCGATCAAATCGTCGGTGGTCTCCATACGCTCGCAAAAAAGGCGAAACAGGACGCGTTGACGTTCAAGGTTTTCCATGAAGACATCCATATGAACCTTGAGGCGCTGCTTCATGAAGAGATCGGTCCCGTCGCCGGTAAGATGCATACGGCCCGGAGTCGAAACGACCAAGTCGCGACCGACATGCATCTTTATTTGAAGAACCGCGTCATCGAGACGATTGCGGGCATCGAGTCGGTGCAACAAACCCTCGTCTCTCACGCCTCACAAAACATCGAGACGGTCATGCCCGGCTATACGCATTTGCAACGGGCCCAACCGGTCTCCCTCGCGCACCACTTGCTCGCATATTTTTGGATGCTCGAGCGCGACAAGGAGCGCTTTCTTGACAGTTTGAAACGAATCGACATGAGTCCGCTCGGGGCCGGTGCGCTCGCCGGGACGACGTTCCCCATCGATCGCCATCGTTCAGCCGAACTGCTCGGCTTTAGCCGTGTCTATCCGAACAGCCTCGACGCCGTGAGCGACCGTGATTTCATCTTGGAATATTTGTCGAACGCCTCGCTCCTCATGATGCACTTGTCACGCTTTTGCGAAGAGTTGATTTTATGGAGCAGTGAAGAGTTTAAATTCATCACGATCTCAGACGTGTTCTCGACCGGTTCGAGCATGATGCCGCAGAAGAAGAACCCGGACATGGCCGAACTCGTTCGTGGTAAATCTGGTCGGGTCGTTGGGAATTTAATCGGGCTGTTGACGATTATGAAAGGTCTTCCTCTCGCCTACAACAAAGACTTGCAAGAAGACAAAGAAGGCATGTTCGATACCGTCAAGACGGTCCAAGGCAGCCTCAGCATCATGGCCGGGATGATTCAAGACATGACGTTCCACGCGGATACGATGAAACGAGCGACCGAGCGCGACTTCTCGAACGCGACCGAGCTCGCTGATTATTTGTCGGCGAAAGGGATGCCGTTCCGGGAAGCGCACGAAGTGACAGGCACGCTCGTCCGTCACTGCATTGAAGAGCGTCTCTACTTGTCAGAGCTTCCGCTCGAGACGTATCAAGCCCATAGCGCGTTGATCACCGAGGACTTATATGACGCATTGTCCCCTGTGACGGCCGTCGCACGCCGAAACAGCTACGGCGGAACCGGCTTCGATGCGGTTCGAACGCAGCTAGACGAGGCGAAACAAAAATTACCGACGCACGCCTAATCGATGAAGACCACGTCATTTATGACCTGGTCTTCATTTTTTGCTTGTTCATTTCCTCAAATAATGTTAACCTAGTTTTAGTCAACGTTAACAGAAAAGGGGTTTACATATGAAAATCAAAGATATCACGCAAATCGCCATCGGGGCGGCGCTGCTCGCGAGCATCGGTTCCATTGCCATCCCGATCGGTCCAGTGCCCATCACGCTCCAAATGCTCGGCATCATGACCGTCGCCTCGATCCTCGGTGCGAAGAAGGGATCCCTCGCCGTCATCGTCTATTTGTTGCTCGGCATGATTGGCCTTCCGGTGTTGAGCGGCTCAGGCGGCCTCGCCCCGTTCGTCGGTCCGACGGTCGGCTATTTACTATCGTTCCCGATTGCGGCCTATTTAATCGGTTATTTCTCTGAGCAACACCGGTCCTTCCCGGCGCTCGTGACGTACAACCTCGTCTTCGGCCTCGGGCTCGTCTACCTACTCGGTAGCCTCGGGTTGCAAGTGATGCTCGGGTTGTCGTTCCTAGACGCCTTGACCGTGAATATCCCGTTCATCATCGGGGATACGTTAAAAGCGCTGCTCGCCGCATTCCTTGCAGTCAAGGTGACGGCCAACAAGCAGGTACAACGTTCGCTTGCGTCTTGAGTACATCGACGCGTTTCACGCGCTTTCGACGGTGGAACATATAAGTATGGAAGGGGGTGTCCTTATGAGCGATTCATCGTTTAAAAAGCGGTTGATGAAAGCGACCCATCTCCATCGCTCGAGTGAAGGACAACGTCGAGGTAAAGAAGAACGGCGACCAAAACGTGACACCGAGGCGTTCGAACGACGATTGCGCGAAGCGAAGAGTAAGGTCGGCGAGATTCAAGAAAACATCGACCATATTTCTAGACGATAAAACCCCGTCGGTTGACGGGGTTTTTCTTCTACTTAGCTGCTGTTTTCGGACGAACGAACAACGCCACGATGAACGTCAGTGCGAGGACGACGAGTAGCCCGAGCGAGATGTCATTGAATCCGAGCAAGTTCAACGCCACACTGAGCGCGACGGCGACATAAAAGCCACCGAGCGCTTTTTTCACGAGTTGCGAACTGAAGCGTTGCAATTGCTTCGCCCCAATCGGAGAGCCGATCATCGCGCCAGCGATGAGCGCAAGGCCGTGCCAATAGTTCGTATCAGCCCCGGCAATCGCATAACTGACGACACCGGACAAGACGATCAATAGCGCTGCCGTGATACTCGTCCCGACGGCCCGTTTCATCTCGGTGTTGAGTAACTTGACTTGAAGTGGCGTCAACACGAAGCCACCGCTGACACCCATAAGTGACGAGATGAATCCGCCGAACAGTCCGATGAATCCGATCCGCGGAACCGATTCGGAGCCGACACTCCCTTCGACGTGTTGTTTGGAACGGAAAAACGAGATCGCGAAATACGTCAACAGTGCGATATAGGCGAGCGAGATGACGGGTTTCGCCCCGTCGAGCGTCTCGAGATAAAACACGAGCGGTGTCGCCACCCACGTCCCGACGACCCCGAACGCACCGATCAAGAGGGCGTGTTTCGGATTGACGTTTTTTAATTTGATATGGGAGATCGTCCCCGCCGTCGTCGACCCGAGCGTGAGCATGAGACTGAGCGCGATGGCCGCACTCGCCTCGTAGCCGAAGACGAGCAGGAGCGGCGTGAGTAAAATCCCGCCCCCGATGCCGAAGAATCCGCTCAAAATCCCGATGAGCGCTCCAAGCAGTAGAAACGAGAGTATTGCCATGATGTCCATTTTGGTCCCTTCTTTCTTTCCTTCTCGTTACTAATCATAACAAAAAGAGACGCTATCTGCGTCTCTGATGTGAATTACGGCAAGAACGGTGGCGGCAAGATTTCCGCCATCTCTTGCTCCAACTGCCCATAAAACCGTTCCACCGCCTCTCTCGGGAAGAAGAATGCATCCACCCGCTTCGGTCCGGTCCTCGCCCAAACCGTCCATTTATACAAATCGTCCGCCTTCCGTTCAATCCTTAAGACGAAATATGGTTCGATTGGATCGAGCAAAAACTTCTCCGACGTGCCATCTAACAATTCTCTCATACCAGACAATAAATCTTGAAACTCTGACTCGAGGAGCAATGATCCATAAAAATTGAAGATGAATCTCTGTTCTACCTCGATCGTGAACATGGAGGCGATGAACACGTCTTCCCCTTTCTCTGAATACTTTCTTGGGAACAGTTCAATCGTCACGTCCGCTTGATGAATCTTCGCCATCTGATCACTCCAATCGATTTCCATTCCTATACGGTACTTCAGACTGAACGAAAAGAGTCTAGGCTACCCTAGACTCCACGTTCAGAGCACCCGCTCTAAAAAATCGAACAGTTGCTCCCGATATTCAGCTTGGAACGTTTTATGCGAGGCGACATGACCGTCATTATCGGTCACCCATAACTCGATTTGGTCGTTTCGTTCGGCCAACCGTTCGCTCTCTGACACTGGGATGGCGTCGTCCCCTCTTCCATGAATCAAGAGAATCGGCGCATCGATGTTTTCGACGTCGTCAATCGGTTTGACAAGATCCGCATCAAGTCCGGTGAACCACGGCGTCACCGTCATGATGACCGGAGTGAACGGGAAGTTCGGCAAATCGCTCCACACCGGCAAATTCGTCTCGAGATACGCACGCAAGTCACTGAACGGACTGTCGGCGATGACGGCTGCGACCGCTGTCTCATCGGCCGTCGCAAGCGCCGTCGCCGCTCCCATCGAGACGCCGTATAAGACGATCGGTCCATCAGTCCGCTCCCTCGCGAAGGCGATGGCCGCTTGTAAGTCGGACTGTTCTTTCGCCCCGACCGTGACGCGGTCGCCTTCCGAGATGCCTGACGCCCGAAAATCAAACGTCAAGAACTGGTAGCCCTGTTTATGGAACTCCGGGATCAGTTCTTTCAGTGGCAAATCCGACTGCTCGCGGTTTTTTCCATACCCGTGGGCGAACACGATTGTCGCCCGTGGTGTCGGGTGCGGGATCCACCAGCCGTACAAGTCGCTGCCATCCTCCGCTTGAATCGTCACGTTCTCATACTTGATGTCGAGCGCTTTCGGTGTGAACGTCAACGTCTCACGGACGGGTGACGTCAATTGGTCGCCGATATGGGCCGAGATGCCCACGACAGCGAGGAACGCGACGAGCACGATGACGGCCAGCGCGATTCCTGTATACTTCACAAAACGGTTCATCCGATTTCCCCTCTCCATTGTTAGTCAGATAGCCAGCTACGCAACGCGACGAGCGCGTGTCGGACGGGCTCCCACGTGTCCGACGGTATGACGTAGCACGTCGCCTCGTGAATCGTGAACGTCTTGACGTCTTTTCGTTTGACGATATTCTCACCGATCGGACCGAACGGGTCACTGTTGACGTCGACATGTTCAAACGTCTTCCATACCCGCTCCCCTGACTCGACCATCGCGCAACCGAACGGCTTCATCGGACCGTCAATCCCGTACTCGGCATAATGCCAGAGCGTCGTCGCATCGAGCGGTGAACCGAGATGAAGGATTTTTGCGTTCCGTTCAATCATCTTCTCAATCGGGGAGCCCGGTCCAAAGCCCGCTTCGAGCGTATGACCGGAGACGACCTGCTCGGCGTCGTCTCCCCAAGCGGCGACGGACCACATCGGGTGTTGGCTGCGATACACATTCGGGTACGACCTGAACAGTTCGGGGACACGACCCATTCCGCGCGTCGCCGTCTTTTCCGGGTCGTAGGGCGGCATCGTCTCACGTATCGTCTCCCACCATTCGACCGGCACAGGCGGCGCCTCCCAGCCTGCAGGGTCCGAGTTGTCCCCGGTCTGGGTCGCCATCATGAGTAACCCTTCCGGTCCGACGGTCTCTTGCAACGCTTCGATGACTGTCTGGGCTCCGCCCGATACCCAACCGAGCTTCGATAGGGACGTGTGGACGAACAGCGCGTCTCCTCGTCGAATTCCGGCTGCTTGCAACTGACTGATTAAACTCGATTTCGTTTCCATATGTCTCATCATCATCATCTCTCACTCCACGACGAGCTGGATCGTCGACCCGCTCCTTGTTTTCTTCACTTCAATCCGGGCATCGACGCGGTCTTTCAACTCTTGAACGTGGCTGATCACCCCGACGAGCCGACCGCTCGATTGGAGCGACATGAGCAACTCGATCGCCTGGTCGAGCGATTCGGCGTCAAGTGTCCCGAAACCTTCATCGATCAGCATCGTCTCGAGGCTGACGCCACCGCTCAATTGCTGCACGACTTCAGCTAGGCCGAGGGCGAGTGACAAGGAAGCTTTAAAGCCTTCACCGCCGGATAAGTTTTGCACACGCCGCGACTGGCCCGTATAGGCGTCAAAGACTAATAATTCGAGGCCGGACTTCGCATTTCCTTTTGCCGTCTCGATTTTTCGTTCAAGTTGGAACTGTCCGCTCGTCATTTGATCGAGATGGATATTGGCCGCATGTAAGATTTGGTCGAAGAACGCCGTCTGGACGTACGTCTCGAACGTCAGCTTCTGCGGGTTCACGCCGCGCCCCGTATCGGCGATCAGCTTGATTGTCTCAAGCCGTCTGACGTCGGCATCCGTTTGTTCACGAAGCGCATTCCACTCGCGGACCGTCTGGCGGTGACGTTTCAAGTGGACGTCAGCGGTGACGAGACGTTCGGAGAGCGACTCGTTCTCCTCCTGTGCCACTCGGACGCGTTCTTTAAGCGCTTCGACCTCAGGACGTGGCCGCGCCCCGATCTTCACTTCCACTGCTTGCAGGGCGTGTTCGATTCGCCCCGCCTCTTCGAGCTCTTTGGCGAGACGTTCTTTTAACGTGGGCAACGTGTCGACGAGCGTCCGGTCCTGTAAGAATGCGTCTTCTGTCAACTCGATTTTCTGAAGTGCCTCGTCGAGTTGCGCCCGCGCTTCGTTTAACCGGCGTTCCTCGAATTCGAGCTGTTCCGTGAGCAATCGGAATCGTTCGGCTTCCCCCCACTTCAGACGATTGACCTCTTCAAGTCGACGCTCATACTCCGCGACCTCACGCGTAACGGCTTGGAGTCGTAACGTCAGCTGGTCGCGTTCAGTCGTCAACGTGGTGCGTGTCATGCCGTCCACTTGTCGCATCGTCTGTAACGTTTCTTGAATCGATTGCAACGCTTCGAATAAGGATTGCCGCTTCTCCGCCTGCTCTCGCTTGGCGGTCTCAAGTTTCCTGACCGCCTGCGTGGTCGTCCGATACGTCGCCTCGAGGCGCTTACGCTCTTCGACATCGCCCCGGAGTGTTTGGACGAGAGACGCTTGATGTTTGAGCGCCTCGCTCGCCGGACCGTGGAATTGTAACGCTTCGGAAGCGGTGTCGCGCTCATTGACGAGTTCATCGAGTTGGCGCTTGAGCGCCCGATAGTCGGCGCGTGCCTCATGGAGCGCGGTGTCGAGCCGCCGGAGCGTTTCGATCGCTAATTGATGCTCGGTCACGTTCGCCCCTCCACCAGAACGTTCGACAGGTTCATGGCTACGTGAACCGCAAACCGGGCACGGATCGCCCGCCTTGAGCCGGTCCCGGAGCGTGTCCGCCATGAGCGCATGCTCGGCTTCGACGAAACGCTCGACAAGCGTGGTTTGGGCTGTATGTTGACGCTGCACGTCTTTCCCGTTCCGCTCACAAGCGGCGAGCTCGCTGGCGACACGCTCGCATTTTTCAACGAGGTGGCTGTGATACTCGAGCTGACTGTAGCGCCGCTCCGCTTCGACGAGTTGTTCAGTCGCAGGCTTGTCTTCAAGCTGTTTCGCGAGCTTCTGTTCCAGGTCACGTAGCTCAACTAAGCGAGCCTCGTCCGTGAACACACCGAGTTGCTCGACCTGTCGCTTCAACGCTGTCCGCTTTTCTGTCGCGCGTTGCCATTCCTCGACATATGGTAGCAATTCAGCGATGTCAGTCAATCGGTTGTTCGCCCGTTCGGCTTCTTGGCGGAGCTCCATCATCTTGTCGGATTGTTCATGTAACGTCTCAAGCTGTGCCGCATACGTCTCGTCACGCTTTTGAGATTCGATGCGGTCTTTTTTGATGCGCTCGGCATCGCGCCGAAGCGTCTCGAACCGTTCATAGTGCGGTTGGACGTTCATGACTTTCTCGAGCCGCTCAATCAAGGCACGTCGTCTCACGCGATCCTCTTCTGCGTCACAGAACGTGTTGAGCGCATTACGGTACGTATCCCGCTCTTCCATTAACGTGAGTAGTACCGTTGCCTCATTCAAATGCGTCCGTGCTTCCTCGAGTCGGATCTCAGCCGCCCGCTTCTCTAGCTGCACCGTGTCTTTCGTTTGTAACAGACGTTCTTCCCTATCCTCAAGCCACGTGATAATATCCGGTACGTTCCGCATCGCAACTGTTTCGATCTCTTCGTCTTCAAGTTCTAACAGTTTTAACCGCGTCGTCTCGATCGCCCACTCGACCTGTTTTCGATACTTCCCATGTCGTTCGACCCATTCCTCTTGGAACGCGCGATACGCTTCCGTCTTGAAGATCGACTGTAAAATCTGTTGTTTCTTGACGGAATCCGAGTCGAGCAGTTGCCGGAACTGATTTTGCGGAAGCAGTAAGATTTGGCTGAACTGTTCATAACTGAGCTGCAGGAGCGACTCAATCGTCTGTTCGACGTCGTTCACTTTCGTCGCGACAGGTTTCCACGCGTCGTTCCATTCATAGAGCACCGCCTCGTGCGGGATCGGCGTCTTGTTCTTCGGATGCGGTTGCTGCGGCTGACGGACGATGCGGTACCGCTCGTCTCGAATCGTGAACGAGAAGTCGATCTCGGTCTTCCGCTCCGGTTCCGCATACTGACTTCTAAAGTCGCTCGCGTTTCGAAGCGACCCGCTCGCCCGGCCGTATAGGGCGAACGTCATCGCGTCAAAGATGGTCGTCTTGCCGGCACCTGTGCGTCCGCTGATGACGAACATCGAACGCCCTTCAAGTTTCGTGAAATCAATCGTCTCCGTCTCGGCGTAAGGGCCGAATGCGGTGATGGTCAGGCTGACAGGTCTCATTTCAGACCACCCCCTTCGATCAGTTCACGGACATGTGCGTCAGCGTCTTTCCCATGTACAGCTTTGAAAAAGTCGAGATAGACGTCCTCGACCGAACGACGGTCGAGCTTCTCCCGTTCGACGCGTGACGTCTCGTCCTGACGGCGCAACAGTTCGAGCTCGAGATGGAGAATGTTCGGATAAACCGTGCGCAGCTTCGCCATCGGGTCGAACAAGGCGCGCTCATCCGTCAACACAATCTTCAAATAATCCTCCACAGCCTCGTCTTGATAGAATGACGGGGCGAGCAGCTCGTCTAACGTCCCGGTCAAGATGCGAAGATCCCGTCGCGCCTCGAGCGGGCGACGCCGGCGCGTCCACGTCCCGTCCCACTCGATGATATCGACCGATTTGACATGGTTCGCCTCGGAGAACGAGTATTTCATGAGCGAACCGCTGTACGCGATCCGGTCATCTTGAATCGCGTCCCGGTTATGCAAATGACCGAGTGCCGTATAGCCGAACGGGGCGTACAAGCCTTTCGCGACTTGTCCGGCCGTCCCGACGGACAGTTGACGCTCAGAATCGGTCTCGAGCCCGCCCGCGACAAAGCTATGGCCGACGGCGACCGCTCGTTTATCGATGTCGCCGTAAGCGTCGACGACCGCGGCGAGCGCATCGTGATGCGTACGAATGGAGTCGTGATGAAAAGCGTAACGAATCCGCGCCGGCTCGAGGAACGGCATCAAATAAAACGGGACACCGCCGACTTCGAGCGGTCCCGTATCCGGCTCAACTTTTCCGACGATATGGAGCCCGACTTTCGTCAACAGTTTCGAGCTGTACTGCAAGCGCTCTGCCGAATCGTGATTGCCGGCGATGGCGAGGACGGGAATGTTCCGTTCTAAGACGAGCGCTTTCCACATCTCGTCGAGCAAATCGACGGCCTCGACCGGCGGCACGGCGCGGTCGTATAAATCTCCCGCGACGACGATCGCGTCCGGTTTCTCCTCATCGACGATGGTTAAAAACGAATCGAACAAGACGATCCGTTGGTCTTCTGTCATATGGCGGCCGTGGACGATCTTGCCCAGATGCCAATCGGCCGTATGTATCCATTTCATGTCACTTCACCTCGTATCTATTCTATCATTATTCGGTAATCCAGTTCGACGTCTTGACACTTCATTTCGAAACAGCGAAAGTTAAATGGAAAGGGGGTCGTGTGATGGAATCTACGACCACATGGCGGTCATTCGTTCGACTGTTTCGAATCGCCAAGCCTCCGAAAGCGTTATTCATCGGGGCAATCCTCATCTCGCTCGTTCAAGCGATGGCCTCACTTGCCATCCCGCTCATCTTGCAACGTGTCGTCGACAACTGGAGCGTCGCCATGCTCGATGCACGGCTCGTCACCATCTTCATCGTGGCGTTTTTGGTCCAAGTCATCTCGAGCGCGATTTCAATCTACTGGTTACATATTGTCGGTCAGCGCGTCGTCGCGAACTTACGGACGACGTTATGGGAACGGCTCGTCGCGTTGCCGATCCCGTTTTACGACGGCATCAAGTCGGGCGAGCTCGTCTCGCGGCTCAATAACGATACGACGACGCTCCAACAACTGTTGTCCGAGCAGAGCGTCCGTCTGCTGACCTCACTCGTCTCGATCATCGGGGCGGTCGGCATCTTGTTCACGCTCGATTGGCAGATGACGCTCGTCATCCTGTTCTCTGTGCCGACGACACTGCTCATCGTCATCCCGCTCGGCCGAAAGTTGCGCGTCATCGCCAAAAAGACACAACACGAACTCGGTGCCTTGTCCGGGTTCTTCGCCGAACTGCTCGGCGAGATTCGCCTCGTGAAGTCGCAAGCGACGGAGCCGGAAGAAGTGACAGAAGGAAAACGCCGGATTGAGCTCCTGTTCAATTACGGGGTAAAAGAAGGACGCATTCAAGCGCTGTTAATCCCGCTACTTAACGTGACGCTGACGGCGATGCTCATCGCCATCCTCGGCTTCGGGGCGTACCGTGTCTCGACCGGTGCCCTGTCGACGGGGTCACTCCTCGCGTTCATGCTCTACTTGTTCCAAATCATCACGCCGCTTATCACGATGTCGGAGTTTTTGACGCGTCTCCAAAAGGCGCGCGGTGCGACCGAACGGATTTCAGAACTGCTTCTCGTGGAAGCAGAACCTTATACGGACAGGGCGGAATCGATTCAACAGGCGTCACTCGCCTTTGAGGATGTGACGTTCCAATATGGTGAGACACCCATCATCAAACAGCTGTCGATGACCGTTCCGTTCGGGGCTACGACAGCGATCGTCGGACCGAGCGGAGCCGGCAAGACGACGCTCTTCGCGCTCGTCGAACAATTCTATCTGCCGACGTCAGGGCGAATCACTTACGGCAGTCGAGACATTCAAACATATGGCCGGAACGATTGGCGCCAAATCATCGGCTACGTCGCGCAAGACTCGCCTGTCCTATCGGGCACGGTCCGTGACAATATCTTGTACGGATTGAAACGAGACGCCTCCGAGGAAGAGATTTTACAGGCGTGTGAGATGGCGAACGCCCGTCTCTTCATCGAGGCGATGACAGACGGGCTCGATACCGAGATTGGGGAGCGTGGGGTCCGGTTGTCCGGTGGGCAGCGTCAGCGACTTGCCATCGCCCGAGCGCTTCTACGCGATCCGCAAATCTTGCTTCTCGACGAGGCGACCTCGAGCCTTGATTCCGAGTCGGAACGGCTCGTCCAAGAGGCGCTCGACCGGCTCATGCGCGGCCGGACGACGCTCGTCATCGCCCACCGTCTGTCGACGGTACAACACGCCGAACAGATTATCGTTCTCGAGAACGGTGCGATTAGTGGTCGTGGCACGCATCAACAACTGTTACAAGACAATGCACTATACGAAAAACTCGTCACGCAACAACAATTAGGAGGTCAATCAGTATGAAGACAATCGGATTTATCGGACTCGGGGTCATGGGACAAGCGATGGTCAGGAACTTGATGAAAGCGGGATTCCACGTCCAGGCCCATACACGGACGAAAGAGAAAGCGACCGCTTTACTCGAGGCGGGCGTCACCTGGTGTGACACCGTCGCTGACGTCTGTGTCGGGGCCGATGCCGTCATCACGATTGTCGGTTATCCGTCCGACGTCGAGGAAATCTATTTCGGCGAAGGGATGATTCTCCAATCGGCTGAACCGGGCACGCTCGTCATCGATATGACGACGTCTTCCCCAATCCTCGCCGAACGCATCGCCGAGGCGGCCATCGACCGGAGCTTGCTCCCGCTCGATGCCCCGGTCACGGGCGGTGACGTCGGTGCGAAAAACGGGACGCTGTCCATCCTCGTCGGCGGTGGGGAGTTCGCGTTCACGAAGGCGCGTCCCTTGTTTGAAGCGATGGGTCAGGCGATCGAGCGGATGGGCTATGCCGGGAGCGGCCAATATGCCAAGCTCGCGAACCAAATCGCCATCGCCGGCATCATGATGGGCAACGCCGAGATGCTCGCGTTCGCGAAAAAAGCCGGGCTCGACGCCGAGCAGTTGCGTCAGACGATCCGTGGCGGCGCGGCCGGGAGCTGGACGCTCGAGAACCTCGTCCCCCGGATGATTCAAGAGGATTACTCGCCAGGGTTCTTTATCAAACACTTCATCAAAGACATGGGGCTCGCCTTAGCGAGTGCCGAGCAGCTGAACGTGAAACTGCCAAGCCTCGAGCTCGCCGCGAAGCTGTATACGATTCTTCAAGAGAACGGCTATGGAGATAACGGGACACAGGCGCTGATTGAGTACTATCTACATCAAGACGTTTGAAATGAGGGATGCGTGGAATTAAGTGAGTGAAGGAGGCGAATGTCCATGCCATGGAACATGAAGGACTATCCGCA
Source organism: Exiguobacterium alkaliphilum 12/1 (assembly GCF_000714435.1). GTDB lineage: Bacteria > Bacillota > Bacilli > Exiguobacteriales > Exiguobacteriaceae > Exiguobacterium > Exiguobacterium alkaliphilum. The sequence continues at coordinate 174,496 of NZ_JJMW01000069.1, read as the reverse complement.
ATCGTTGAAGAACTTTGACCCGCTCGTCAAAAAGAAAGCCATCGATATCGCCAACGCCTTGCTCGCCCAAGGATATTCTCCTAAAAAAGCCATCCCGATTGCCACCGAACAAGCAAAAAAATGGCACGCGGAAGCATCGAGCGAGGAGCGAAAAGCGTTCGATGATGCACCCGATCCTCAAAAGACAGATCGTCATGACACATGAAAAACGGTCAGCTGCGCGTATGCTCAGCTGACCGTTTTTTCTTGTGCTGCGTCTTTTTCTGCTTTGATTTCCAAGTAGAGCCCCGCGAGTGCCGTCTCGAGATAAGGCTGGACGAAGATTAAGGCGAGTCCGCCTGTCACTAAAACGAGTACGTACCAGCCGATATAACTCGCGAGCAGCTTGAGCATGACGAGCTTTTTACCGCCATGAGTCGCTTGCTCACTTTCATGGCGGCGAGAACGGACAGGTCGGGTTGGTCACGCAAGATGAACGGGACCATGCGAAACGTTAAATAAAACCACACACCCGGTACGATCAAGAGCAACATGAGGAGATTCAACCCAAGATAGAACACCGCGTAATAACCAACGGCCTTCACATACTGTCTGAGCGATCCGAACGAATCGAATAGCAAGCCGAGCGTCGGTTTGTCTTCTTTCGCGATGTCGAGATAAATCCAGTTCCGGCCCAATTCGAGCGGGGCGAGCAGGACGAGCGAGCTGTACAACAATAGAATCGATGTGAACAGAACGTCCGGCGTCGCATCAGCCGAGAGGTCGAGTTGCGACGTGACGACCGTTTGCACGAGCATCGTCGCGATGGCCGCAAAGATCGCGATGCCCCAATTTCCAGAGAGCATACGTAAAGCAAATTGTTTATATACGGAAGCCTGCATAACGTCACCTACATTATATCGTTTTTTTCATTATAGCAAAAAAACAGTCTAACGACTGCTTCATTGCCTCATTTGTTCGCGCAACTGTCGGAACTTCGACTCATCGAGCGCGCCGTCAGTCCGGACCCCGGACCCGACGTGGACGAATGAGACGTCAAGTGTCTCCATCAGTTCGCGTACATTATTCGCATCGATACCGGCTCCGGGTAAGATGTTCATCTCGGCCGTCTCACGCATCGCCTTGAGCGAATCGATTCCTTCTCGTGCCGTCGCGGCTCCACCGGACGTCAGGACGTGATCGACTTCAGGAAAATCGTTTAATACCTCGACGGCGGCGAGTATATCTCTCACCTCATCGATGGCGCGATGGAACGTGAGCGCCATGTCCCCTTTATGCTTGATCACTTCACCAAGGATCCGTTCATCGAGGCTCCCGTCAGCCGTCAATGCGCCGAAGACGATTCCTGCAGCTCCGAGTTCGCGACAGAGCCCGACGTCCGCGAGCAACGTCTCCTCATCGTCCTCGCTGTAAACGAACGAGTTCGCGTGCGGACGAATCATGACATGGACCGGGATCGAAACATGCTCGACCACGTTTCGAATCGTCCCGAAGCTCGGTGTCGTCCCGCCTGAAGGGAAATCGGCAATTAACTCGAGCCGGTCCGCTCCAAAACGTTCTGCTTGTTTCGCTTCTTCTAACGTAGTCACGATGACTTCAATCATTCAAACTCCTCCTTTGTTATGGGGCAAAGCGCCAATCGACCTCGTGGATTGCAAGGTCGCGCTTCCAATCCGTCGGTTCCGGGAAGTCGGAGATGATCGTCGTCACCATTGAAAAGTCCGAGACCCGATACCGCTTTTGTTGATTGAACTGGGTATGGTCAACGAGCAAATAACACGTACGGCTCTGCTGCATGACCGCTTGTGACACCGTGGCGAGCCCGTACGCGTCGCACGTCAGCCCGAGCGTAGGGTCGACCCCTTCGACGGACAGGAAGGCGGCATCGAACACGTATGCCTTCAGCTGTTGTAACACTTGCTCACCGACCGTGACGAGATGTTTCGGGTCGATGGTGCCGCCGAGGAGCTGGACGTCACCCGTGAAGACACCTTTCGCCCGCTGTTCGAACAGGGCTTTCGCGACCATGAGCGACGGCGTGACGATCGTCAAATTCCGTCCACGCATCCGGGCCGCGACTTGCTCGGGCGCGACACCGTGACCGATATAGAGGAGCGCGTCATCTTCGACGAGTTGGAACGCCGTATAGGCGATGCGGCGAATCCCGTCCATATTGGAAATCATCATCGGTTGGAACGAGACGCTTTGATGCAAGACGGCGCCGCCGTAAACACGTTTAATCCGATGTTCTTTCTCGAGCTCCTCTAAATAACGACGAATCGACTCCCCCGAGACGTTCAATCGTTCAATCAATTCACTCGTCTTCACTTTTCCTTCCCGTTCAATCCACTCGACAATCTTTTGTTTACGTTCTTCTCCTATTAAAGACACAAGCCTGCCTCCTCCGCAATATTCGTTTCCTTTCTTAGTGTAGCGAACGGATGTAAATTTAACGTAAACGGAAGGTAAAGAACGGGCAAATCCAACATGTTTTTCGTGAATTTTCGTTAAAATCAACAGAAATCCACAAAAAAGCCAAGCTTGTTAAGCTTGGCTCTAAGAATCGAGGACACGAGAGATGGAGGTCACTGAACGATCCATCTCCGTATTCGCATTATTTTCGCTTTTGAAACAATGGCACTTTCGGCTCGGTCCCAGAACGAATGCGTTGCCAGTTCGAGCGGTGCTTGATGATGATGAACAAGGCGAGCGGCACGATGACAATGAGTGGCAACCAATCTCGCGCAATGATGCCGTACGCGATCACGGTCACGAGTCCGACGACGGACGCCGCCATCGAAGACAGCGACACCATCTTCGAGACGAGCAGCGTCACGACGAACGTCGTGACGACGACGAGGAAAAACCACGGGAAGGCCGCCAACAAGACGCCGGCGCTCGTCGCGACCGACTTGCCCCCTTTGAACTTTGCAAACACCGGGTACGAGTGGCCGATGATGGCCGGGATTCCGGCCAACAGCAGACTCATGTCGCTCCCGAATAAAAGCGGGAGCAGCGCGGCGACGAGCCCTTTCCCCATATCCCCGAGCAAGACGAGCGTTCCGGCCCGTTTGCCGAGCACACGGAACGTGTTCGTCGTCCCAAGGTTCCCGCTCCCATGTTCACGGACGTCGACCCGATAGCCGAGCTTGCCGATGATGAGCGCGAACGGGATCGACCCGAGCACATAACTGATCAATACAATGAAAATCTCTGTTAAATAAGGCATCGCAATTCCCCTTAGTCCATTAATTGCTTGAGGTATTGTTCGAACGGGACGTTCATTTGTTTGACGTTCGTTGCGTGTTCTACCCCGATGTAACGTAGATGCCACGGTTCATACATATAACCCGTCTCATCTTCAAAAGCCCGCTGGTAACGGACGATAAATCCGTACTTATGGGCGTTGTCGGCAAGCCACTTGCCTTCTTTCGTCTGCTCGAGCCCTTGCGTCAACTGATACCCGACCGAGGCGCTCGAGACATCAATCGCGAGTCCGGTCTGATGTTCAGAATGACCCGGTGGCGCTGAATATTTCATCGCTTGTTCTTTGCCATCTCGGGCGACGTACGCGTTGAAGAGCTGAACTTGATAGTCATAAGAGCGGAAAGCGCTCGTCCCTTTCAAGTCAATCCCTGCCGATTTCGCGGCAGCCATGAGTCCCTCGATTCCGGTCGCCGCCTCTTGACGAAGCATGCGACGGTCACCCGTCGCCGAGTCGACGAAAGCGATGTTCGGGGTCACGAGGTCTTGCGGTTTATAGTTGCTCGGAAGCGCGATTTGTTTATTGACGAGGATGAGCGTGCCGAGTGCCAAATTGGCCTGTCCCTCCGTCTCAAGCGGTTCTTTCGGCACGAGTTCGACCGGGGGCGCCTCTTCGACTGAGGCTGAATCCTCTGGCGTTTCCGTGGCCGGTTCTTCTTCGGTCGTTGGCTCTTCTGCCACCTCCGGTTCTGGTGTATCGGAGGCATCATCAGTTGATTCCGGTGCCTCTTCTGGCGCGGTCGGTTCTTCCGTCACGACCGGCTCTTCCACCGGTTCATTCGTTGCGGGTTGTTCGCTGGTGGTACAGCCCACTAACGTGAGCGTCAAGGCGCAGCACACCATCCATTGCGATGGGTTTCGCATGCGATCTTCCCCTTTCTATATACAAAAAGTACCGTCAAGATATGATACCATACTGACGGTACAAAAGAACCACTGTTATGAGACGGGACTCATGACACGCATGTACATCTCGTGCCATTCCGGGAACTCACGGTCGAGACGGACGGGCTTGAAGTCGCCTTGTTTGACGACGACGTGTGTCGTTTTCGCGGTGCCGACCAAATGACCATCCTGGTCGGTCAATTCATAGCCGTAAACGGTACGAATTTTAGAATAACTGTCGACCCAGACCCGGACGTTGACCGTGTCACCAAACGTCACGCTTTTCTTGTAGTCGACCGATACGTTCGTGACCGGCGAGACGAAGCCCGCCTGTTCCATGTCTTTATACTCGACGCCGAGTTCACGCAAGAGTTCGGTTCTGGCAATCTCCAGATAGACGAGATAGTTCGCATGGTAGACGATCCCCATCATATCAGTCTCTTGATAACGAACCGGAATTTGAATCGTATGCATTAAATCGTCCTCACTTTCCACATCATTATATTATAACTTGGTACTAATATCTACTACTAACAATTGGTTGAAATCACTTTCTGACACGTCTTGGCCGACAAGTCGATACGACTGCCTTGCAATCGCCTCGTCGATGAGTGACAGGGCCATGCGGGCGTTCGGCCGTTCCATCTGCCTGATTCGATTCTCGATTTCGCTGCGGACGTCCTCGTCCATCACGTAGCCGAATTTCTCGGCGTAGCGGATGGCGATTTCGACGAGCTCATTCGTCGAATAGTCCTCGAAGTGAATGCTTCGTTTAATTCGACTGCTGAGCCCTGGATTCGATTCAATCAATCGACGCATCGGGGCATCGTAGCCCGCGAGCACGACGACCAAGTTCTCCCCGTGTTTCGGCATCTCGTCGACGAGCGTGTCAATCGCTTCTTTGCCATAATCGTTCGGGCCCCCGCTCAAACTATACGCCTCATCGATGAGCAACACCCCGCCGAGCGCATCTCGGATCGCGGCTTTTGTCTTCTGTGCCGTCTGACCGACGTATCCGCTGACGAGGTCGGCACGGCTGACAACTTTCAAATGGCCCCGCTTCAGGTAGCCCGTCTTTTTAAGCAGCTGGGCGTACAGATGGGCGAACGTCGTCTTGCCGGTCCCGCTGTTTCCGACGAGCGTGGCATGGAGCTCGACCGGCGCCGTCTTCAGACCGAGTTCACGCCGCCGTTTTTGGACGGTAATGAGCGCCTCGATTTCCCGGAGTTGTCGTTTCGCCTCATCCATGCCGACGAGGTCGTCAACAGACAACGCACGGTCTTCCTCGGACTCAGTCTCAACAAAATCGAGTTCGGTCAAAATCGCCATCTCGTCAAGCGGAGCCTCCGCGCCGAATCGTGACCCTTTTTGGAACATCGCATCGAGCAAGATGTTATGGACCGTGCGCGCGTTTCCGAACGTCGCATCGACACGTTCGCGGTCGAGTCGGGCGAGGAGCGCCCGTTTCGCTTCAGCCGTCAACACGTAATTGTTATCATCGGCCACTTTCTCGCCAATCGCCACGAGCTCTTCGTCCGAATAGTTCGGTAGCTCGTAATGGTTCGACTCTGGAAACCGGGACCGGAGGCCAGGGTTGGCGAGGAGGAAGTGACGCATCTCTTCCGGATACCCGGCGAGGATAACGACGAATTTCCGGGCATATTCGCCGCTCGTCATCGCGGCGACAAGTGTATCGATCGCGGCTTGTCCATAGTCGCTCCCGCTCGCATCTTGTCGCTTCAGTGCGTATGCCTCATCGATGAACAAGACGCCACCTTCGGCTTCTTTCACTTTATTCATCACTTGTTCTTCCGTCTGTCCGACGAACGCGCCGACGAGGCTCGACCGATCGGCTTCAATGACGTCCGGCCGGCTGAGAAGTCCGAGTTCAAAGTATATCTCAGCCATCAGTCGAGCGAGCGTCGTCTTCCCTGTACCCGGGTTCCCGGTGAAGACGAGATGAAGCGATGGTTGATGAATCGATGAAAAACCGGCTTTTTCTCGTTCTTGTTGGAACAGCAAAAAGCGGTACCACGATTTGACGCGGGCTTTGATGTCCGTCAAGCCGATCATCGTCTCCAACTTCTCAATGCCGCTCGACTTCGTCTCGCGCTTTTGTTCCGGGAGTAATCCGATAATCGTCTCAAGTCTCGATTTCACGGCCGTCACCCGTTCATTGAAGCGACGGAACGCCTCACGGCTAAAGTAATTGCCCTGCATCGAGGCAAGGAGGGACGCGGTGTCGTCCTCGAGCGCCGCCACTTCTTGCATCGCCTCGACGACGACGGCGGAGAGCTGTTCGAGCTGGTGCTTGAATTCCGAGTCGCGTAAATCAGACTTCGCCCGTTCGACTTCCTCGTGAAGTTGGTCCAACTGATCGAGCAGGCTCGACGTCTTCGCCTCATAGTCGGTCAAAATCTGTACTTTCATGGACGCATAATCGGCCTCACGAAGTGTCGGCCATTCGATTTGGAGCGTCTGCCGGAATCGGCGCAACTTCTCGTTCAATTGGCTGACCCGCAGTTCTGCCGGTAAGGCATGCATCGACTCCAGTTCTTTCATCCAGCGGTTGAGAAGCGGGTCCATCGTCTCCGTCTCCCGAAACCGTCTCGTCGCGAGTAACGTCAACGTGCGAGCCAATTCGTCACGTTGCCCTGTCGCGCGCGACCAATGGGCGTAAGACAATAAGGCGGCCTCGTCGACCGTCTCGCCTTCTTCCCAACGTGTGAGGTCAGCCTGCACTTGGTCCAAGTTGATTTGTTTCATTCCATTCTTCCTTTCAGACGACAAAGGAGCGGACGTCTCAGTCTGCTCCTAGCCGATTTATCGTGATTCAAAAGACGTCATGCGAATCGAGTGGAACAACTTCCCGTTATTACGCGATTCTGCGGCGAGCAAAATCCGCTCGTTCGCATCGATGTAGTACGTGACCGCTTCCTCGTTTCCTTCTTCACTGAAGATCGACGGATATTGTTCAATCCATTTAGCCGGGACCGATTCTGCCGTTTCCGTCTTGACGAACGCTTGCGCGGTACGACCGATAATCTCGACGTCTCCTTCACTCGAACCGAGCGAGCCGTCATCGAGCCATCTACGGATCTGTTCGTTCGTCGCTCGAGACAGGAACGGATGAGGTGCGACCGCGCCCGACGTCGTCTCTTGACGAATCGTCTCCTCGCCTTCCGGATTTAATTCGCGGTAAATCGAGCCGTCCCATTCTGCTTTCGCTCCGACGTTTGGTCCCGAGACGACTTCCGAGACGAAATGACCGTTCTCGTCGTAAGTGACAAGGTAGTCGCGCTCTTCAAGCGTCTCGCCTTCCGTCGGTAGCTTCTTCTCTTCATAGCCGATGACGACGGACGTATAGAATGGCTCGGTGCGGTTCTCCCTGCCTTCGTCATCCGAAAAGTTGAACAACGAGTAAAGGTTGTAAATGAGTAAGGCACCAATGATGAGAATGCCAGCCCCAATCACCCAACTCAGACGTTTTTTCATTTGTTGTTTCATATCATGCCCTCCCACTCTGCTTCACTTACTATCCTACACTAGCGTGGAGGTCATGCAAAATATTTACGACCAAAAAAGGGTCTCGCATGGAGACCCTCATTTCATTATCCGAGCTTATCTTCTTCTTTTTTATACGCATCAATCCATTTGTCTCGCTCATCCGGTTCATCCGACAAGTCTTTGAACAAGGCGATGATCATGAAGATGAGCACGAAAATGAACGGGAACGCCACGAGAATGGCGACGGCCTGAAGTGCGCTCAGTCCACCCGCGTAAAGGAGCACGGCGGCGATCGAGGACTGAATGAAACCCCACGTTAGCTTGATGCGCATCGGGGGAATCAGCTTCCCGTTCGTCGTGAGCATCCCGAGCACGTACGTCGCCGAGTCGGCCGACGTGATGAAGAATGTCGAGATAAGGAAGATGGCGATGATGCTGAGCAACGTACCGAACCCTCCGAACGTCTCGAACAAGGCGAACAGTCCGACTTCCGTTCCAATCTCGTTGACGGCCGTAATCAAACTCTGTCCGCCGAACAAGTCTGCCCAGATCGCCGAACCACCGAATACCGAGAACCAAAGCAGTCCGAACGAGGTCGGGACGAGTAAGATGCCGATGATGAATTCGCGAATCGTCCGCCCTTTCGAGACACGGGCGATGAACGTTCCGACGAACGGTGACCACGAGATCCACCATGCCCAATAGAAGATCGTCCAGCCGTTAATCCATTCGCGTTCGACCGGTTCGAGTGCGGCCGTCCGGAAACTCATCGACGGCAACTGTTGGACGTACGTCCCAATCGTCTGGGTGAACAGGTCGAGAATGAACGCGCTCGGTCCGGCGATGAGCGTCGCCCCGAGCAAGACGATGGCGAGGAAGATGTTCGTATTACTTAAAATCCGAATCCCTTTCTCGAGGCCGGTCGAGGCGCTGATCATGTAGAGCACCGTCACGACAGCGATGATAATCAGTTGCGTCGAGAACGCGTTCGGTACGCTTGGAATCAAATAGTGAAGACCCCCTGCGATTTGCTGCGCCCCGAACCCGAGCGACGTCGCGACACCGAATGCCGTCGCGATGACCGCGAGGATGTCGACTGTCTGTTTAACGGGACGTTCATAACGATCGTTCACGAGCGACCCGATTGTCTCTCCGATTGTCGCCGGACGTCCTTTTCTGAACGTCGAGTAGGCGATGGCGAGTGCGATCATCGCGTAAATCGCCCATGGATGGAAGCCCCAATGGAAGAACGCGTAGCGCATCGCGGTACGAGCGTCGCCTTCAGGAGTCGGTGATTCGAATGGCGGGCTGTGGAAGTGGAGGAGCGGTTCGGCCGCCCCCCAGAAGATGAGTCCGATTCCCATCCCGGCACTGAACAGCATGGCGAACCACGTCAAATAACCGAAGTCGGGACGATCCGTATCTTTTCCGAGCCGAATCGAGCCGAATCGCGAGAAGATTAAAAAGACGGCGACGAGCAAAATCCCGGTCGCGCTGAGCAAGTAAAACCAGCCCATGCCGTTCGAGAGCCATCCTTGAACGGTCGTCGTCACGTTCAATAGGCTGGCGTTGCCAAGGAGGCGTTCCGGAAAGATGCCCCAAATCGTGAACAAGACCGTGATGATAGCTGAAACGATGAAAACGGTCGTCACTTGGCTTTTCCTTTTCATTAGTAGTCACTCCTATTCAATTTTCTTATTTTCATATACGTTTTCCACCGTAACATACTTTGTAAACCCTCCACAACCGCTCGACCTGTATTGAATGAAACCAAAAAGAGTGACGGAACGTGAACGTCACTCAGGTGGTTTCGGCTCGAGCGAGACAATCAACGTCTCATCAACGACATAATACGGGCGCTTCGGTAGCGTTTTCAAATAACCGCCTTCTCGTAGACGTGCCAAATCGAGTTGCATCGTCTGTTGAAACTTGCGGAGCGGTAATTTCTGTTCTTGTTCCATGTACAGGTCGAGTGCCCGTTGGACTTGGTCCATCTCATAAATGATGTCCCGCTCCTCTTCTGGAACGATATAAAACGTCTCTTTCGACATGAAAAACCGCTGTCTCGGTTTGCCGGGCAGATGCCGCTTCAACCGCGTCAAGTCGATTTCTTGTGTATCATCGAGTAAGACGGTCCGGTTGACCCCTTTCGGTAGCGTCTGTTCGTACTCATGAATCGCCTGTCTGAGTTCCGGTAGCGTGATGTCGACGTCATGCTCTACGACCTCTTCCTTTTGCATCAAACGTTGCCACCAGCTTTTCCCTGATTTCGTCTGTCGCTCCATACACTCCCCCCTCTCCTCATCCTGTTCCCGATATCGATGGGCCTCTCACCTTAATTCCGCACATTCACAAAAAAAACCTTCCTTTTTTCAAAGGAAGGTCAACATGTTTACTTCAATTTGTCACGAAGGACCATCTGTAGGATGCCGCCGTGACGGTAGTAGTCGATTTCAATCTCAGAGTCAAACCGAGCGATGACTTTGAATTCGGTCACCGTACCGTTCTCATGCGTTGCTTTGACGTTCAAGATATCACGTGGGCGGACCGACTCGTCGACTTGGATGTCGATCGCTTCTTCGCCTGTGAGTCCGAGGGAGTCGGCTGACTCCCCGTCCATGAACTGGAGTGGCAAGACGCCCATCATGACGAGGTTCGAGCGGTGAATCCGTTCGAAGCTTTGCGCGATGACGGCACGGATGCCGAGAAGATTCGTTCCTTTGGCTGCCCAGTCACGCGACGAGCCCATACCGTAGTCGTTTCCAGCGAAGACGACGAGGCCTGTGCCTTGCTCTTTGTACTTCATGGCCGCATCGTACATCGGCATGATTTCGCCAGTCGGCCAGTACGTCGTGAAGCCGCCTTCAGTGCCTGGTGCGACTTGGTTACGGATGCGGATGTTCGCGAACGTGCCGCGCATCATGACTTCGTGGTTCCCACGGCGTGAGCCGTACGAGTTGAAGTCGAGCGGTGCGACGCCCTTCGACTGAAGGTACTGTCCAGCTGGAGTCGTCTTCGAGAACGCACCGGCTGGTGAAATGTGGTCGGTCGTGACCGAATCGGCAAACTTCCCGATGACGCGGAGGCCGTTCAACGCATGGACTTCTCCCGCTTCCGGCTCCAGGTTCTCGAAGAACGGCGGGTTTTGGATATACGTCGAGTCGTCCGAGAAGTCATACAAGTTGCCTTCTGGCACGTCAAGCGCGTTCCAACGCTCATTGCCCGTGAAGACCGTATCGTACTCTTTGCGGAACGCTTCCGGTGAGACGACGTCTTGAACGACCATCTTGATTTCATCGTTTGATGGCCAGATGTCTTTGAAGAAGACCTCGTTGCCATCTTTGTCTGTTCCGAACGACTCGTTCATGATGTCGAAGTTGACCGATCCAGCGAGCGCGTACGCGACGACGAGTGGCGGTGACGCCAAGAAGTTCGCTTTGACGAGCGGGTGGACGCGGCCTTCGAAGTTACGGTTCCCCGAGAGGACCGATGAGACGAGCAAATCATTCGATGTGATCGCGTCTTCGACTTCGCGGTCGAGTGGACCCGAGTTTCCGATACATGTCGTACATCCGTAACCGACGGTGTTGAAACCGAGTTGGTCGAGGTACGGCGTGAGGCCGGCTTTGTCGAGGTAGTCGGTAACGACTTTCGAGCCCGGTGCGAGCGACGTCTTTACGAATTTTGGAACCGTGAGACCGCGTTCGACGGCTTTCTTCGCGACAAGTCCTGCTCCGACCATGACGTATGGGTTTGACGTGTTCGTACAGCTCGTGATGGCTGCGATCGCGACGTCACCCGTACGCATGTCGACAGCGCCGTCTGTGTAGTTGACCGCCGCCGTCTTCTCAAGCTCAGCTTTTTCAAGACCGAAGCCGCTGTGTCCGGCTGGTGCCGTCACACTGTCGACGAATGCCGTCTGAAGGTCTGATAAGTTGATGCGGTCTTGTGGACGTTTCGGTCCAGCAAGCGACGGCTCAACTTTCGACAAGTCGAGCGTGAGCGTCTTCGTGAACGACGGATCGGCTTGGTCCGGTGTATAGAATAAGTCGTTCGCTTTTGAGTACGCTTCGACGAGGTCGATCAATTCTTCTGGGCGACCCGTTGTGCGCATGTAGTTGAGCGTCTCGGTGTCGACTGGGAAGAAGCCACACGTCGCACCATATTCAGGCGCCATGTTGGCGATCGTCGCCCGGTCTGAGAGCGGCATCGTGTGAAGCGATGGACCGAAGAACTCGACGAACTTGCCGACGACTTTCTCGTTCCGGAGCATTTCTGTGACGACGAGCGCGACGTCGGTCGCTGTGACACCCGGGTTGACTTCTCCGATGATTTTGACGCCGACGACGTCCGGTACCGGGAAGTATGACGGTTGACCGAGCATGCTCGCTTCGGCTTCAATCCCACCGACACCCCAACCGAGGACACCGAGACCGTTGATCATCGTCGTATGCGAATCCGTTCCGACGAGTGAATCCGGATACGCCACGTTGCCTGTGCCATCTTGTTTCTCGAGGACGACCGACGCCAAGTACTCCAAGTTGACTTGGTGGACGATTCCGGTCGCTGGTGGGACGGCACGATAATTGTCGAACGCCGTTTGAGCCCAACGTAAGAACTTGTAGCGCTCTTCGTTCCGCTCGAACTCGATGTCCATGTTTTTCATGAGTGCGCCGGCGAAACCATACGCATCGACTTGGACCGAGTGGTCGACGACGAGGTCGACCGGGATTTCCGGGTTAATCTTGTTCGGGTCTCCCCCAAGGTCAGCCATCGCTTTACGGAGTGAGGCGAGGTCGACGACGGTCGGGACGCCTGTGAAGTCCTGAAGGACGACGCGGGCCGGTTTGAACGGGACGTCGATATCTTTCGACACCTCGGCTGTACCCCATTTAGCCAAGTTCTCGACGTGCTCTTTCGTGATGCCGCGGCCATCTTGTTGACGTAGCACCGATTCGAGCAAGACACGAATCGAATATGGAAGACGACTGAGTTCAGTCACTCCATCTTCTTCAAGTTTTCTAAGTCGGTAATAGTCATACGCTTGCCCGTTCACCTCGAACTTCGTCCGCGATGAAAAAGCGTCTAACACGTTCGTTTGTTCCATACGATTTCCCCCTTTTTGAAAGCGGCGACGTCGGCAGTTGCCGTAATCGCTTACTTATCACATGTTTATCATAATACAACTATAGCGTGACGTAAAATACATTCCGTCACAAATTAGTCATAAGTAAAACTTATCAAGATTCCATTTTCGGTTGAACATGAAAAAAGCGACTCCATAACGGAATCGCTTTGACAGCCGAACTTACTCTACACCGATTTCCGCATTCACGTCGAGCGCATCGACGAGCGTGAGTTCGTCTTCGTAACGCTCTTTGAAGCGGTCGAACGTGAATTCATTGGCAAACAAGAACACCGGGCGTTCCCAGCGGTCCGTCACGAGCATGTTCCGTGAGTCCTGGAACGGCTTGAGCGCCTTCAATTCCTTGTCCTTCACCCAACGTGCGACACTGTAAGAGACCGGCTCCATGCGGATGTCGACACCATACTCGTTATTCAAGCGGTACTCGAACACTTCGAATTGGAGTTGGCCGACCGCACCGAGGTAAATCTCGTTATATTCGTTGCGATACACTTGAATCGCACCTTCTTGCGCGAGCTGCTCGACCCCTTTGTGGAAGTGCTTCGACTTGAGGGAGTTGATTGGCGACACACGCATGAACAGTTCTGGCGGGAACGTCGGCAACGCCTCGAACGCAATCTTTTGCTTCGCCGTCGTGATCGTGTCCCCGATTTGATACGTGCCCGAATCGTAAATCCCGATGACGTCGCCGGCGAACGCTTTGTCGACCGTTTCCCGGTCGTTCGCCATGAGCTGTGTCGATTGACTGAGCTTGATTTTCTTGCCCGTCCGCGTAAGCGTCACATCCATGCCCCGCTCGAACACACCCGAACAGATGCGCACGAACGCGATGCGGTCACGGTGGGCCGGGTTCATGTTCGCCTGGATTTTAAAGACGAAGCCACTGAACTCTTCTGACGTCGGGTCGATTGGACCGACGTTCGATTTGCGTGCTTCTGGCGCCGGTGACATGTCGAGGTAGTGGTTAAGGAACGACGTGACACCGAAATCGACGAGGGCCGTCCCGAAGAAGACCGGCGTCAATTTCCCGTGTTGAATCGCCTCGACGTCAATCTCGTTGCCGGCACCGTCTAACAGGTCAATCTCATCACGTAAGTTCGTCAAGTTCTCTTCCGTCAAATAGTCGGCGAGCACCGGGTCGTTCACACCGTCTTCGTTTAGCGTGAGCGTCGACTTGTCGCCTCGGAACAAATGAACTTCGTTCTTGATGCGGTCATACACCCCTTCGAACTGCATCCCGCTACCGATTGGCCAAGTGACGGCGACTGAAGGCATACCGAGTACTTCTTCTAGTTCTTCCATCAACTCGAGCGGATCTTTCGCCTGGCGGTCGAGTTTGTTCATGAACGTAAAGATTGGGATTCCACGCATGCGGCAAACTTGGAACAGTTTCTTCGTCTGCGTCTCAATCCCCTTCGCGGCATCGATGACCATGACGGCACTGTCGACCGACGTCAAAACGCGATACGTGTCCTCACCGAAATCGTTATGCCCCGGCGTATCCATGATCGAGACAACTTTGTCCTGATAGACAAATTGCATGACCGAAGATGTGACCGAGATTCCACGCTGCTTCTCGATTTCCATCCAGTCGGATTTGGCGTGTTTTGAGTTCTTGCGGGCCTTGACCGTCCCCGCTTCACGGATGGCCCCTCCGTGTAGGAGCAGTTTTTCTGTTAAAGTCGTCTTACCGGCATCCGGGTGGGAGATGATACCGAAGATGCGACGTTTTTCCACTTCGTGTTTCAATTGGCTCATATATGTGATCCTTTCTGATTCAAGACGTTCCTGATTCGTTCATTTTGCAACGCTATCTATTCTAACGAAATGTGACCGGTTCGTCCATCCTGAGTCAAAGCGGATACTTTTGCAATCGAGCGGTTTTTTGTATACTAAGTTTGAATGACTGTAAATAGAACGGGGGAAAGACGATGCCAGAGAGTCTCGTCATGTATTTCATTGTCTTTTGGGGTTTCGTGATGATTGGCTTAATGTCAATCGGCGGGTTTTTCATGTTCCGCAAATTTTTAAAGCGGATGCCAAAAGAGGACGGGTTGTCCTTACTCGACATCGAAGACGATTATATCGACCGCACCCGGCACATGTGGACACCGGAGACACGCACGCTGCTGGACCGGCTCGTCACGCCGGTACCGGAACTGTTCCGTGATGTCGCGATTCGGAAAATCGCCGGTAAAATCGGACAGTTCGCGCTAGAATCGCGGGCGAACGAGATGACGACCGAACTCGTCGTGAAAGGCTACATCGCCGCGACACCGAAACGCGACCACAAGTTTTTAAAGAAAGCGCTCGAGCAAGAACAGATCGACTGGACGAGATACAAACACTATTTCCAACAGTAGTCCTCGATTTCGAGGACTTTTTGTATGGCATCGTTTGTAAATTGTGCCATACGACTAGTAAGTCTAAAGAACTATTTTTTCCGGTATTAATTATTATAGAATAACGTTCAACATTTAGACAATATTGAAAACGCTTACAATAAATTGGTATGACCAATATTAGTATAACGTTTGGATTTCAGTAGTGAAAAAATGGATAGCTTTTCCTTTATTCTCGTTTCTATAATGTACGTATCTCGAATATGAAGGAGGTACACTTATGCATGACGTCACGCAAGCAACCCAGACCGAGAGTAGCCGTTCTGCTGAGGCGATCGTCGAGAGTCCGACGTTCATTCAACTCATGCGGGAGAAGAACCGCTTCATTCTCCCATCGATTATTTTCTCACTTATCTTTTATTTTACGTTACCGGTTTCGACGAGTTATTTTACATTTTTAAACAATCAAGTCGCCGGGTACATCACATGGGCGTGGGTACTCGCCTTCGCTCAGTTCTTCATGACATGGACGTTCTGCGTCCTCTACAGCCGACGCGCCCGTCGCTTCGATGAGCTCGTCGAACAAATTAAGCAGGAGGAAACACGATGAACTTGACTGCCGTACTCTTGTTTCTCGCCATTGTCGGATTGACGCTCGTCATCACATTTTTTGCCGCCCGCAAAACGAAGACGGCCAGCGACTTTTATACGGCCGACGGCGGACTGACCGGTTTTCAAAACGGTCTCGCCATCGCCGGGGACTATATGTCGGCCGCCTCGTTCCTCGGGATTGCCGGAATGATTGCCCTCGCCGGCTTCGACGGATTCTTCTATTCAATCGGGTTTCTCGTCGCGTACCTCGTCGTCTTATATCTCGTCGCCGAGCCGCTTCGAAACCTAGGGAAATACACGATGGCCGACATGATTGCCGCTCGCTTCAACAAGCCGCGCGTCCGCGGCGTCGCCGCGATGAACGCTATCGTCATCTCTATCTTTTACATGATTGCCCAACTTGTCGGCGCCGGTGCGCTCATCGAGCTATTGCTCGGCATCCCTTACACGACGAGCGTCGTCGTCGTCGGGATTTTGATGACGGTGTACGTTGTCTTCGGTGGGATGACGGCCACGTCGTGGGTTCAAATTACGAAGGCAGTCCTCTTGATGATCGGGACGGCCATCATCTCGTTCCTCGTTTTCGCCAAGTTCGACTTCTCCGTCTTCAAGATGTTCTCGGAAGTGAGCAAGGCGACCCCGCTCGGTGAGAGCTTCTTGAATCCGGGCAACAAATTCAAACTACCGCTCGATACGATTTCGCTTAACTTGGCGCTCGTCCTCGGGACGGCCGGTCTCCCGCATATTTTGATCCGTTTCTTTACGGTCAAAGATGCACCGACCGCGCGTCAATCGGTCGTCTATGCGACGTGGGTCATCGGCGCGTTTTACATATTGACCATTTTCCTTGGTTTTGGTGCCGCCGCCTTCGTCGGGTCTGACGCCATCATCGCTGCCAACCCGGCCGGAAACATGGCCGCTCCGCTCCTCGCACAAGTGCTCGGCGGAGACTTATTGTTCGCCTTCGTCGCCGCGATCGCCTTCGCGACGATCCTCGCTGTCGTCGCCGGTCTCGTCTTGTCGGCCGCCTCCGCGTTCGCCCACGATTTTTACGGTCACATTATCCGTAAAGGGGAAGCGACGGAGAAAGAACAAGTGGCTGCGGCTCGCATCGCTTCGGTCGCCGTCGCCGTCGTGTCGATGGGCCTCGCTTTCTTCGCCCAGTCGATGAACGTGGCGTTCCTCGTCTCGCTCGCGTTCGCTGTCGCGGCGAGTGCGAACTTGCCGGTCATCCTCTTCACGATTTTCTGGCGACGGTTCAACACGGGTGGTGCCATCTTCGGGATGGTCGTCGGCTTGTTCTCTTCCTTGTTCCTCGTCGCCATCAGTCCGAACATTTGGGCGCCAGACGGCTCCGCTATCTTTATCGGTGAGGCGCTCTTCCCGCTCACGAACCCGGGGATCGTCTCGATTCCGCTCGGCTTCCTCGCTGCGATCGTCGGGACGTATTTGACCAAGTCTGACGAAGCGATTGGGAACTATGAACGGATTCTCGTAAAGGCGAACACCGGCATCGATGCCGAGACGGAAGCTGCCGCCTCGAAAGCAGACTAAAAAAAGCGTACCTGATTTCATCATCAGGTACGCTTTTCATGTGGCCATGATCTGTTTGTACTTTTGATACATCGCGATTCGCCACGGCACGATCATGCCCCAGGCGATCAAGTAAAATAGTCCGCCCGTCGCGAAGATGTTCACTTCCGCCCCGATGAACGCCTTCATCGCGGTCCGGATGGCGAGCAGGACGAAAACGACGATGAAGAAGGCTTTCGAACGGGAAAGATAGACTTCCCCGTCCCGTTTCTCGAAGTTTGACGTCTTGATGAGGAACACACTAAAAATCAAACCGACGAGAAGCGCCTCTCCGACCTCGAGCCACGTGAGCCGAAAAGCGGGAACGAGAAATTGGAGCATCCCGGTCGACATCGCGAGTGGCGGGATTAAGATCTTCTTCGCGTTCGTCGGATAGGCCGAGGCTTTGACCCGAACGAAACTTGCGACGAGCCCCATGAGCAACGCGACGATGGTCGATCCCCAAAATATCGACATATGGTCAACCCCTTTAAAATCCGGTGAAGCCGACGAGTTCGCTCATCCACGCAGCGAATCGGTTCATACCATCAAAATATAACAAGACGCCGAACGCCATCATGAGATAGCCGCCGAATTTGGCGACGGTCGCACTGTTTCTTGCCAAATATTTAATCTTCCCTACAAAACCGGCCATGATGAGGAACGGAATCGCAAAGCCGATGACGTAAGCGAGCATATAGCCCATCCCTTGACTCGGATTCGATGCCGCGAGCGCGATGACCCCGGCGAGGATCGGTCCTGTGCACGGTGTCCACCCTGCCGCAAAACCGATTCCAATCAAGACCGTACCGAAATAACCGCTCTTCCGTTCCCCGAGCGACAGCTTTTTCTCCCGCATCATGAAGCTCGGTTGCCAAATCCCCGCCAAAAAGACACCGAATACGAAGATGAGGATGGCGCCGAACATGCGCAAGCTGTCCTTATACTGGATAAAGACGTCGGCGATCAGTGAGGTTGATAGTCCGAGGACGAGGAAGACGATCGAGAACCCGAACAAAAACGCGAATGTATGAAACCAAGCTTTCCGTTGCCGCAATCCTTCATTCTTCAAGTCAGAGACCGATACTCCGGTAATATAGGACAAGAAGACGGGATAAAGCGGGAGTGTACACGGAGATAAAAATGATAAGACGCCCGCCCCAAAAGCGAGCCATAGAGTGACTTCCATGCGATCTTCCACCTTTCAGCCCCATTATAGCGAAAACCTTTTCAAAATGCTCGTATCTTTTGTTTGTGGTAAGCGTCACTTTTTTTTGTAATGTTTGACATGGAAATGAAACTTGTCATACGTAGAGTTAGATGCTAACATTTGGATATTCAAGTATGCCAGTTTCTATTTTATAACGATGGGGGAAACAAAGTGGCGGTCATCACAGCTGAAAACTTACACCATGCCATTGAACAAAAACGCGATGAACTATACGAAATCGCGTCGCAACACAGTTGGACGTCTCCTGAAGTGATTCATATCAGCCAGGAATTAGATACGTTGATTACACGGCACGTCCTATTGAAACACCCGGAAGAACAATTGATTCGTTGAACACAACAGCTCGTCCCTCAACATGAGGGACGAGCTTTTTTTGGAAACTCGATACGCCAAACGGTATCTTTTCAATTTTATGACATCAGACGTTGACCGGACTGTAACTCGTACATCTTCTTGTAGAGTCCGTCCTGGCGGAGCAGCGCCTGATGGTTGCCTCGCTCGACGATTTCCCCTCGATGTAAGACGAGAATCAAATCCGCATCTTGAATTGTCGAGAGTCGGTGGGCGATCGCGATTGTCGTGCGTCCGCGACGCATCCGGTCGAGCGCGAGTTGGACCCGTTCTTCCGTTTCCGTATCGATCGAACTCGTCGCCTCATCCAGGATGAGGATTTTCGGGTCCCGCGCGACGGTGCGGGCGAAAGCGAGTAACTGCCGCTCCCCGCTCGAGAACGTCGCCCCGCGTTCTCCGACTTGATGACCGTAGCCGGCATCTAGTTTTTCGATGAACGTGTGGGCTTGGACGAATTCGGCCGCCTCGCGCACCCGGTCCGAATCAATCGAAGGATTGAACAGCTTCAAGTTGTCTTCAATCGTCCCCGTGAACAAGAACGGGTCTTGAAGGACGAGGCCGACCTTGTCCCGTAGTTCCGCCTCTTCAAACTGTTCAATCGGTTGCCCATCAATCGTGATTTGACCGGATTGATACGGATAGAACCGCGTCAGCAAGTTGATGATCGAGCTCTTTCCGCTGCCGGTGTGGCCGACGAGCGCGACCGTTTCCCCTGGCTTCGCGACAAACGAGATGTTCTTCAGCACGTCGACTTCGCCGTCATAACTGAACGTGACGTTGTCGAAGCGGACCTCTCCCGAGGCGACTTCCGCTTCTCCCGGAAGCCTCTTCCCAGGGGCCGGCTCGTCCGTGTCGAGAATCTTGAAGACGCGGTCGGCCGAGACGACGGCCTGTTGGAACTCGCTCAACCGTTGCATAATATCGAGCACCGGGCGGAAGATGCGCTCGATATAGCTGATGAACGCATACACGACCCCGACTTGGACTTGTTCGGTCGTCGACAAGACACCGTAGTAACCGAGCAGACCGATAATCGAGAAGGCGAGCAGCAGTTCGATGATTGGGCGCAGCAACATGCTATCGAGCTTCAAGTTGCGGTAACGCGCCTCTTGATGCGCTTCGTTCGTCTCTTCAAACTGGCGAATCAACCGCTCTTCTTGACGGAACTGTTGCACGATGCCCATGCCGTTAATCGACTCGTTCAATTGGGCGTTCAATTGGGACAACAAATCGCGCACTTGCGCGAAATACTTCGTCGAGTATCGGCGGTACGCCCAGATGATGAGCCAAAACAGCGGGACGAGCACGAGCCCCATCGTCGCGAGCGTCGGCTCGAGGATGTAAAGGAAAATGTACGTCCCGAGCAACTGTACCCCTGACTGGACGAACGTACTCATGACACCGACGTACAACTCTTTGACGGCTTCCGTGTCATTCGTGATCCGGGAGACGAGCACGCCGGCCGGGGTCCGGTCGAAGTAGGCGAGACGCATTCCCATCACATGTTTGAAAATGTCGATTCGGATGTTTTGGACGATTTTGAGCGCAATCTTTTGAAACGAGATGGACTGCAAATAATCGAATACGATCGCCGACACGTGGAGCACCATATAGACGACGAAAAGTGTGACGACCCAGTTCGTCGGATAGACGCCCGGCGTGACGAACTCATCGATGAACACCTTGATTAAAAACGGTCCGGCGAGCTTCGCGCCTGTCGCGAGCAACAGGAAGACGAACGCGAGGCCGAGCGGTCGACCATACCGTTTCGTATAGCCAAGTAGCCGCTTGATGACCGCCCATTCCTGAATATCATGCTTCATGATGGCCACCTCCTTCTACAATCGCCTCGAGCTGTTGACGATCATACGTGTCTTTATACCAACCGTCTTGTCGAATCAAGTCGGCGTGACTCCCCCGTTGGATGACGCGTCCTGCTTCGAGGACGAGAATCTCGTCCGCATGTTCGACGGCCGACAGTCGATGCGCCACAATGAGACGCGATTGATCCGGATTGCCGGTTCGAAAATGGTCGATAATCGCTTCCTCTGTCTTCGCATCGACGGCAGATAACGCATCATCGAGGATGAGCACGTTCGCCTCGACCATGAGCGCCCGCGCGATTGAGATACGCTGCTTCTGTCCGCCAGACAGCGTGACGCCGCGTTCCCCGACAAGCGTCGCATATCCGTCCGGGAGGCGCATGATGTCGTCATGGACCTCTGCGATTTTCGCCGCCTCCATGATTTCATCCATTTTTGCGTCCGGGCGACCGAACGCGATGTTGCTTGCGATCGAGTCTGAGAATAAGAAATGGTCTTGCGGGACGAGCGCGACCCGCTCGAGCAGGACCTGTTTCTGCACTTGTCGGATGTTGATGCCCCCGATTTTGACTTTCCCTTCGCTCACATCGTACTCACGCGTCAACAGACGGACGAGCGTCGTCTTCCCGGAACCGGTCCGACCGACCACGCCGAGCGTCTTCCCACGTTCGAGCCGGAACGAGACGTCTGTAAGGACGGCATGTTCGTCATAGGCGAACGAACGGATGTCCGCCTCAACCTCCGAGTGCGCGAGCTTCGTCGCCGCGACCGGATCGTCTTGAATCTCAGGTTTGACGGCGAGCATACGCTCGATTCGGTCGTATGAAGCGCGACCACGTTCGACGATGTTGAATAGCCAGCCGAAGGCGAGCATCGGCCACGTGAGTAAACTGAGGTAAGCGGTGAAGCTGACGATTTGTCCGATTGTCAGTTCGCCTTGTTCAATCAAGTATGCGCCGTAACCGATCGAGAGGATATACGATAACCCCACGATACCGAAGATGGTCGGGTCATACAGGGCGTCGATTTTGGCGACGCGGACGTTCTTTGCCATGACCTCGTCCGAGAGCGTCTCGAACGAATCAACGTCACGCCCGACTTCCCCGGTCGACTTTAAGACACGGACGCCACTGACGCTCTCTTGGACTTTGTCGTTTAGCTCCGAGAACGCCGCCTGCGCGACGCCGAAGCGGCTATGTAGTAACTTTCCGTAACGTGTCGTCAAGGCGACCATAATTGGTAGCGGTAAGAGCGCGACGACCGTCAACTTCCAACTGATCGTCGTCACCATCGTGATGATGACGAACGTCCCCATCGTCACACTGTCGACGAGCGTCAAAATCCCGGCACCGGCCGTCATCGAGACGGCTTGCACGTCGTTCGTCGCGTGGGCCATCAAATCGCCGACACGGGACTTCTTATAAAACCGTTGATCCAAATCGGTGAAATGTCGATAGAGCTGGCTCCGGAGCAATCGCCCGAGCCGAATCGAGGCACCGAAGATGAAGTAGCGCCAGAAGAAGCGCGCGACATAGTTGCCAATCCCGACGGCTGCGAGTCCACCGAGGAGGAGCCATAATAGGTTTCGCTCAAGCGACCCTTCGTTCATCTCGTCGACGATGCGGCCGATGATGCGTGGCGGTACGAGCTCGAGTGCGGCGACGAACATGAGCAGCACGATCCCGAGCGCATACGTTCGCCATTCAAGCTTGAAAAACCATGATAATTGTTTAAATACACGAATGTGAATCGCCCCCTTATCTTGAAATAAGACTATTCATTTATGGTAGCGAAAGTTTGTTCGATTGTCTAACAAAATATGGGTACGAAAAAACACTCCGCGATGGCGGAGTGTCTCAAACACAAACATTATGATTTCTTTTCGTTCTTCATTTGAACGTTCATGGCACGCATCACTTGGTTGACTTTCTTCTGTGACGGTTTTTGACCCATCTGCATCATCAACGTGCGAATCATGTCTTCATTGATTGGCGGGTTTTGTTCGAGGTAGTTCATCATGTATTTACGAGCGATGAAGAAACCGATCGCGATACCTCCGATGAGTGCTGCTACGACGATAAGAATCCAGAACAATGTACTCAAGGTTTTTACCTCCTCTACCATATGAAACATCGTTTTTTACTATACACTATATTACGCTAATTCGCTAGTCGTCAGAAAAAAAATCGTGATGCCCTCCAGAAACGGATGACATCACGACGGTTCTTGATTTAAAGCGATTTGACAGCGTCGACGACGTTCTCGACCGACATGCCGTACTCCTTCATGAGGAGGTCGCCAGGAGCCGAGGCCCCGAACTTGTCGATTCCGAGTACTTTACCGCCGAAGCCGACGTATTTGTACCATCCGAGCGTCGATCCCGCTTCGAGCGAGACGCGCTTCGTCACAGATGACGGAAGGACAGACTCTTTGTATTCAGCCGATTGTGCTTCGAACAATTCCCAAGAAGGCATCGACACGACAGCCGCGTTCACGCCTTCTGAAGCGAGTTGTTCGCGCGCTTCGACGAGGACGTGGACTTCAGAACCCGTACCGAGGAGAAGCACGTCCGCCCCGTTCGAGTCGCCCGCGACGACGTATGCACCTTTCGCCGCCTGCTCGACTGACGTCCCTTCAAGCTCAGGAAGCGCCTGACGCGTCAAGACGAGAAGTGATGGTGTCGATGTCGTCGTCACCGCCTGTTTCCAAGCCGCGATCGTCTCTTTCCCATCCGCTGGGCGGAGAACTGAAACGTTTGGCATCGCGCGGAAGCTCATCAAGTGCTCGACCGGTTCGTGTGTCGGACCATCTTCACCGACCGCAATCGAATCGTGCGTCAAGATGAACGTCGACGGGAGACCCATGAGGGCAGCCAAACGGACCGCTGGACGGAGGTAGTCTGAGAAGACGAAGAACGTCGCGCCGTAAGGAAGGACGCCACCGTGGAGGGCCATGCCGTTGACGGCAGCTGCCATCGCGAACTCACGGACACCGAACCAGATGTTGCGACCAGCCGGATCTTCGTCGAAGTCCGCCGCACCTTTAATCATCGAGTTGTTCGAACCGGCGAGGTCAGCCGACCCACCGAAGAGCGTCGGAACGGCTTTCGCGATCGCGTTCAATACTTCTCCGCTCGTCTGACGTGTCGCTTTCTTCGAGCCGATTTCAAACGTCGGCAACTCGCTGTCCCAACCTTCTGGGAGTTCGTTGTTCATCGCACGCTCGAATTGGGCACCGAGCTCTGGATGAGCCGATTTGTAAGCTTCGACGAGTTCGTTCCAGTCCGACTCATACTTCGCGCCCGGCTCGATGACTTTCTCGTTGAACAAGTCATACACTTCAGTCGGCACGTAGAAGTTCTCGCCTTCCCACTTGTAGAACTGTTTCGTGAGCTCGATTTCGGCTTCGCCGAGTGGTGCGCCGTGCGACGCCGATTTCCCTGACTTGTTCGGTGAACCGAAGCCGATGACCGTCTTCACTTCGATGAGCGTCGGTTTCGACGTCTCCGCTTTCGCTTCATCGATCGCCTTCGCGATCGTGTCGATGTCCGTTCCGTCCTCGACACGGATGACTTGCCAGCCGTATGCGTTGAAACGGTCTTCGACGCTCTCCGAGAACGACTTGTGAAGGTCACCGTCGAGTGAGATGTCGTTTGAATCATAAAGGACG
This sequence comes from Exiguobacterium alkaliphilum 12/1, assembly GCF_000714435.1. GTDB lineage: Bacteria > Bacillota > Bacilli > Exiguobacteriales > Exiguobacteriaceae > Exiguobacterium > Exiguobacterium alkaliphilum. The sequence continues at coordinate 150,094 of NZ_JJMW01000069.1, read as the reverse complement.
ACGAGCTTGCCGAGCTTCAAGTGACCAGCGAGTGAGGCAGCTTCTGCCGACACGCCTTCCATCAAGTCACCGTCTCCGCAAATCCCGTATGTGAAGTGGTCAACCACTTTGAACTCATCACGGTTGTATGTCGCTTCCAAATGTTTCTCTGCCATCGCCATCCCGACTGCCATGGCAATCCCTTGGCCGAGCGGTCCAGTCGTCGCGTCGACACCGGCCGTGTGACGGTACTCTGGGTGTCCAGGCGTCTTCGAATCCATTTGACGGAACGATTTGAGATCGTCGAGTGAAAGGTCGTAACCAGATAAGTGAAGGAGCGAGTACAAGAGCATCGAACCGTGTCCCGCTGAAAGCACGAACCGGTCGCGGTTGAACCAGTTCGGGTTTTTCGGGTTGTGACGCATCTTATCTGTCCAAAGCGTGAACGCCATCGGAGCCGCACCCATCGGCATACCCGGGTGACCAGAGTTCGCTTTTTGGACCGCATCAATCGAGAGCGTCCGAATCGAGTTAATCGCTAATAATTCTTTAGTAGTTGTTTCCACTAATTTCATCCTCTCTGTTGTTACAAAGTTTCTACCCGTCATATTTTAGCACACTCATTCGTGTGTCACAACTAATTAATTAGTATAACACATTGATTGAAATCGTTTACTTCCTTCGCTTTGTTTACCCGTCAATCGTCGAACCTTATCCATGTTCGTGTATAACAAACATGCACATCCTATATGAAATAGGATGTGCATTCGAAGTCACTCGGAGCGTTGTCGATCTTGCTCTTCTTTTAGTTTTTGTGGCGTCACGTCGTTTCCTTCCGGATCGACCACCTTCATGCCCATCATCTGGGACTTGAACGATTGTCGGAACGCTTTCAAATATTGCTGACGAAGCGCTTGTTGCTCGTCCATCTCTTGTTGTGACAGACCGTCTGTCTTCGCTTTGTTGGCGAGAAAATTGATTCGTTCTAACTGTTCAGGTGCTAGCATCAGGCTCGCCCCCTCTCTACTGAATTTGTTCTTCTACTGTACAAAATCAGCGGCGAGGAATCAAGTTTTCAATCCTGAGACGTGCTCGAGGTAACGCCGGTTCACGGTCGCTTTCGACACTTCGTAACCGAACCCGCGCAACGTGGCCGCGATTTCGGCGAACGTCAGGCCTCGTTCGCGTAGCTGGACGATCTCCTCAATCGGCACTTCGATGCGGCTCCGACCGCCTTGGTCATGGTGCTGAATGTTTCGCTGTGGGTTGAACCCGTTCGCGACGGCCCGGCGCATCCCGCGTGAGATTTTGGCGTTATGGATCTTCCGCTGATACTCCTCGACGACGCTCACAATCTCGAGCACCATCTTCTCGGCATCGGATACGATATATTCGTCTGGTGATTGCATCGTCAAGAGCCGAACGTCATGCTTCATGAGCGTGTGCAAAATCGCGATTTTAGCGTTCCCTCGCCCGAGACGGCTATCGTCGGTCACTAGGACGGCGTCGAGGTTTGAGGCGGATACGTGTTCAAGCAAATCGAGAAGGCCGCCACGGTTCACTTCATAACCGCTCTCTTGTTCGGTGATCACATCGACGACGTCGGCGTCAAGCCGACGCGCCATCCGCGTCAATTCGTCGACTTGGCGATCGAGAGACGTCTCTTGCGCCGCCTTGTTCGTCGATACGCGACAATAAATGACGACTCGCATCTCGTCACTCCCTTTCTTTCCATTCCCTTTCTACGATACACAGGAACGGGGGCGTTTCGCAAACAGAAACGATTATTCCGAGGCGAACCAAGTCGTCTTGCGCTCTTGCTTTTCAGCCCGCTCAGCGATGATGCGCGCTTCAAGCGTCTCCGCTTCCGTCTTGGCGACTTCCGCCTCGATGCTGCGCGTGTCTTCGACGACCGGCGCCGCCACGTCCACTTGTCTCATTTCGCCGACCATAAAAAATGCGAACATCCCTACTACCAACAATCCGACTAAGATGATTCCATTCACTGTATCTTTCATTAAATTTCGCCTCCGTATCATAGGAATACACGTTCCCAAGAACGTTTGTTCGTTTATCTGTTCTCATCATAAAACAGGAACTTCTGTTCGGTCAAGCTAAAAAAACGAACGAATGTTTGTGCGCTCATGTGTTCTATGTTAAACTTAGACCATAAAGAATAGGATGCGTTCGCAGGATATTCGACATAATCGAGGTGACTTCCATTGAAAAAAATGTCAGCAAGACAACAGCAGATACTTGATTTTATAAAAGACGAGGTCCGCACCAAAGGTTATCCGCCTTCGGTCCGTGAAATCGGCGAAGCCGTCGGTTTGGCCTCAAGCTCGACCGTCCACGGTCATTTGGACCGTCTTGAAAAGCGCGGCCTTATCCGCCGTGACAAGACGAAACCGCGGGCAATCGAGATTTTGAGCGATGACACGGTCGTCATCGAAGACCACGACGCCGTCACGTACGTCCCGGTCATCGGGAAAGTCACGGCCGGTACACCGATCACTGCAATCGAGAACGTGGAAGAACATTTCCCGCTCCCGACACACATGGTCGGCGCCGATAACGTCTATATGCTTTCTGTCTCAGGAGATTCGATGGTTAACGCCGGAATCTTAGATGGAGACCGGGTGCTCGTGCGTCAACAAAGCACAGCCGACAATGGAGAGATTGTCGTCGCGATGACCGACGAAGGCGAGGCGACCGTCAAACGCATCTATAAAGAAGCTTCGAAAATCAGACTGCAACCAGAGAACGACGAGCTCGAGGCGATGTATTTTGATAACGTGTCGATTTTAGGGAAGGTCATCGGTGTATACCGGACGATTCATTAATGGCGAGTGGTAAGACGCATACGCGTACGAATTTCGTGGCAATCGGAGCTTTAGCGATTGCCACGCCTTTTATTGAACTCGATGTCCCGCTCGCCCTCCTTCTCGGCGCGATCGTCGGGACGCTCTGGCTCTCCCCGGACCTCGATTTGAAATCGGACGCCTATTTCCGTTGGGGGCCGCTCCGTGGATTTTGGTTGCCTTACGTGAAACTCATGCCGCACCGGTCGTTGCTTTCGCACTTACCGGTACTGAGCGACTTGATTCGCGTCATCTATCTCGGTTTCCCGCTTGTCATTCTACTCACGTTCACGCCGTACGAGACGGCGGCGATCGCCTGGCTCGACGAGTTTGGCTTGTCGTTCTTCCTCGGGCTCACGTTCGCGACGACGTTACATACGACGCTCGACTATACGTCCACGTTTTTCAAACGTGCGTTCTAATCAGGACGTCTCCACTCGGGGACGTCCTTTTAAACGCGCAAAAAAAAGCGCTCGTGCTTTCCGAAGAAGGCACGAGCGCTTTTTTGCTTGGATTAGTAGAGCGTCATATACTGATCGCGTTCCCACTCTGTCACTTGCATACGGAACATGTCCCACTCGATCTCTTTCAATTCGAGGAAGTGTTCGCCGATATGCTCGCCGAGTGAGTCCATGACGACTTTGTCGCCACGAAGTACTTCGAGTGCGTCGAAGAGCGTCGCTGGAAGATCATCGATTCCGTTCGCGACACGCTCAGGCTTGTCCATCACGTAGATGTTGCTGTCGATCGGTTTTGGAGCAACCAAATCTTTCTCGATTCCGTCGAGGCCTGAAGCCAAGAGTGACGAGAGCGCGAGGTACGGGTTCGCCGCCGGGTCGACCGAACGTACTTCGATACGCGTCGAGAGGCCACGGGCCGCCGGGACACGAACGAGTGGTGAACGGTTGCGGGCGCTCCACGCTACGTAGCAAGGTGCTTCGTAACCTGGGACGAGACGCTTATACGAGTTGACCGTCGGGTTACAGATGGCCGTGAACGCACGAGCGTGCTCGAGGATTCCCGCCGTGAAGGCACGTGCCGTATCCGAGAGTTCCATGTCGCCGTTCGGGTCGTAGAAGACGTTCGTGTCGCCTTTGAAGAGCGACATGTTCGCGTGCATCCCTGAACCGTTGACGCCGAAGAGCGGCTTCGGCATGAACGTCGCGTGAAGACCGTACTTCGCCGCAATCGTCTTGACGACGAGCTTGAACGTTTGGATGTTATCGGCTGTCGTCACGGCATCCGCATATTTGAAGTCGATCTCGTGTTGCCCTGGTGCGACTTCGTGGTGTGACGCTTCGATTTCAAAGCCCATGTTCTCAAGCTCGATGACGATCTCTTTACGGCAGTTCTCACCGAGGTCGACCGGCGCCAAGTCGAAGTAGCCGCCTTGGTCGTTCAATTCGAGCGTCGGTTGACCGTTCAAATCCTTTTTGAAGAGGAAGAACTCTGGCTCAGGACCGACGTTGAACGCTGTGAAGCCAAGCTTTTGCATGTGCTCAAGGTTGCGTTTGAGCGTACCTCGCGGGTCACCGCTGAACGGTGTGCCGTCTGGGTTATAAATATCACAAATCAAGCGGGCGACTTTTCCGCTGCCATCTGTCCACGGGAAGACAACCCACGTGTTAAGGTCTGGATAAAGGTACATGTCTGACTCCTCGATGCGGACGAAACCTTCGATTGAAGAACCGTCGAACATCATCTTGTTGTCGAGTGCTTTGTCCAATTGGCTGATTGGCACCTCGACGTTTTTGATTGTTCCGAGGATGTCTGTGAATTGAAGACGAATAAAGCGTACGTCCTCTTCTTGTGCGATCCGTTTAATGTCTTCTTTTGTGAACGTTTTTCTGGCCATGGTGAAATGTCCCCTCTCACATTGTGTAATGGTTGATGTGTTGCCGTCAGCGATAAAAGCGCGAAAGCTCACCTTGGATGAGCGATGTCTTATTGAAGCGTCCGGCTTCTTGCAGTTGTGTCTTTAACAGTTGATGCAATTCTTTTTCCGAGATTTTCGGCGCATCACTGACCGGTGCCGGTGCGGCGGAAGCTTCCGCCTCTTTCGGCTCTTCATTGTCCAACATGTGGCGAATCGCCGCCAAGTTGAACCCTTGGTCGATGAAGTCCTTGATCGCGAGTAGACGTTCGACATCATTGAAGGAATAAAGTCGTCGTTTCGATTCCGTCCGACTAGGCGAAATCAGACCCTGTTCTTCATAATACCGAATCTGCCTACCTGTCAGTTGCGTTAAATCTTGGACGATTCCAATCGGAAACAACGGGTTGGAGCGACGAAATTGATCGGCCATCCCTTACCCCTCCTTTGCTGTCTTACACTGTGAGAATAATACATGACACTTTTCCTGTCAAGAGATGTTAAGAAAGTTAACATGACATTTCGGTTACAATGCAGTTGTGAGTTTAGTCTGGTCAAACGTGACGAGTCCTTTCGTGCGTAACTGGCTCAAGGCGAGCATCAATGCGACCTTGACATGCGCATACGTCAAGCCGCCTTGAACGTAAGCCGTATACGGTGCGCGGAGCGGTCCATCGGCTGATAGCTCGATCGACGACCCTTGGATGAACGTCCCGGCCGCCATGATGACGTCATCCTCATAGCCTGGCATATACGCCGGCACCGGGAGCGCATGCGCGTTCACGGGCGAGGCCATCTGGATGCTTTGGCAGAAAGCGATCATCTTGTCGCGGTCTCGGAACGTCACCGATTGAATCAAATCGGTCCGACGCTCGGCGTGGTGCGGCGTCGTCTCGAAACCGAGCAACGCGAGCAGGCTTGCTGACAGATGCGCCCCTTTCAACGCCTGGGCGACCGTGTGCGGGGCCATATAGAAGCCTTGGTACATCTCTTGGAGCGAATAGAGCGACGGGCCGGCCTCGCTGCCGATACCAGGGGTCGTCATTCGGAACGAACAACGCTCCACGAGTTCACGTGTCCCGGCGATATAGCCGCCCGTCTTCGCAAGCCCGCCTCCCGGGTTCTTAATGAGGGAACCGGCCATGAGGTCGGCTCCGACATGTGTCGGCTCCAACGTCTCGACGAACTCGCCGTAACAGTTGTCGACGAAGACGAACACGTGCGGATGGGCCGCCTTGATATTTGTAATCGCCTCCCCAATCTCCTGCACCGGGATGCTGCGCCGGTTGGCGTAGCCTTTTGAGCGCTGGATGCCGACGAGCTTCGTCTCGGGACGAATCCGCGCGATGACGGTATCGACGTCAATCCGGTCGTCTTTCAGTTCGACTTTGTCATACGTCACGCCGAGCTCTTTCAATGAACCGCGACCATCGCCGCGAATCCCGACGATTTCCTCGAGCGTGTCGTATGGCTTCCCGGTGATATAGAGCAACTCGTCTCCAGGCAAGAGCACACCGAACAAGGCAATCCCGATGGCGTGCGTCCCTGAGATGATTTGTGGCCGGCAGAGCGCGAGCTCGGCACCGAACACGTCGGCATAGATGGCTTCGAGCGTATCCCGACCGATGTCGTCATAGCCGTAGCCCGTCGTCGGATTGAAATGGAAATCCGACACTTTATGTTTTTTGAACGATTCGAGGACGCGGAACTGATTGTATTCCGCCGTCTCCTCGATTCGTTCCACGAATGGTTTGATTCGCGCTTCCGCTGCTTTCACGAACGGCGCAATCTCTTCATAATGTTCAATCTTTTCCTGCCACATACGTCACACCTCAAATTGTTTCAGCGTCGCATATAGACGCGTGTCTTCTCTCATATATCCGACGAGTTCGACCGAACCGTCATCTAAAAACTTCTCTTCAAGCCGATACATCGCCTCTTTCGCCGGATGATAGTGCTCGAACGAACTGACCGGCAAGACGACGTGGACGCGCGTCAACACGTCACAAATCTTATCTTCGACCGCGCCGATGAGCGTCTCGATGTCGCTCGGGTCAATCGCCGAGATGAGGAGCGGCCCACCGAGGAAGTCCTCGGTCAACCGGTCTTTCTTGTTGTACACCTCGAGTTGCGGCACCTCGCTCGCCCCAAGCTCTGAAAGAACGGAGTTCGTCGTGTCGATTTGGTTCAAGTAGTGCGGGTTCGACGCGTCGATGACGTGTAGCACCAAGTCAGCCCCGACGACTTCTTCGAGTGTCGACCGGAACGCCGCGACGAGTTTCGTCGGCAAGTCGCGGATGAATCCGACCGTGTCGGTAATGAGCACTTTTCCGCCCCGCGGCAGTTCGAGCTCACGTGTGAGCGGATCGAGCGTCGCGAACAGTTCGTCTTGCTCATACGTGTCCGCCTCGGTCAAACGGTTAAAGATTGTCGACTTCCCGGCGTTCGTATATCCGACGAGGGCGATTTGGAAGACGCGGTTCTCTTTCCGGCGTTCTCGGTAACGGTCACGGTGCGCGACGGTCCCTTCGAGTTGCTTCGAGATCTCATCGATTCGACGCTTGATGTGACGACGGTCCGATTCGAGTTTCGTCTCACCCGGTCCGCGTGTCCCGATGCCGCCTCCAAGACGTGACAACTGCGTGCCCTGTCCGATTAGGCGTGGCAACAGATAGTTCATCTGTGCGAGCTCGACTTGGAGCTTCCCTTCTTTCGATTGGGCGCGTCCTGCGAAAATGTCGAGGATGAGCTGGGTCCGGTCAATCAATTTCATCTCTTCGGGATCGTTCAGCGAGATGCGGATGTTCTTCGATTGCGCCGGTGACAGCTCAGCGTTGAAGATGACGATGTCCGGCTCGAACTGTTCGACGAGCATGGCGAGCTCTTCGATTTTCCCTTTGCCGATGAACGTGCGGCGGTCGACTTGTTGCCGCTTTTGATCGAGTCTCGCGACGACTTCACCCTTCGCGGTGTCGACGAGTTCGACGAGCTCGCCCATCGACTGTTCATATGTCCAATCATCGACCGTCGGTAGCTGACAGCCGACGATGATTACTTTCTCTCGTTGCATATCCATTCCTCATTCCTTTTTGAATCTCACCTCCCATCTTACCACGAATCGAGGAATGGAGAACGTCCGTTTGTGGTACGATAAGAAGAGAAGGAGGAACGACGATGACGAAACGAACGAAAGATTATCCACTCCCGGAATACATCGAGACGTATTTGTATCACCTCGGGGCGAGCGGACGGCAACCGTCGACGCTGAAACGCTACCGCTACGACTTGATCGACGTCCATAAATACTTCCGTGACCATAACGTCGAACTCGACACACCGAACGACTGGCTCGCCGTCCCGCTCGAATCGTGGAAGACGTTCGTCAACGACTTCCTCATCGAAGAGAAACTGTACCAACAGGCGACGGTCGCCCGCATCGTCACGGTCATCAACAGCTTGACGACGTTTTTGAACCCGCTCCGTAAAAAGATGCTCCACTACGCGCAACCGGCGCATACGCTGACGATTGACCAAATCGCACTCGAGACGGAGTTCGACCGGCTCGTCAAGACGATTCGTTCGACGAAAGGATTGAGCGAGAACCAACTGCAAGCGCATCCGTATCTTGTTAACCGGAATGAGCTGATTGTGACGCTCTTCTATAAATACGGGCTCCGCGTCCACCATATCATCCGGCTGCGAATGAATGATTTGCATCTCGCGAGCCATGCGTTCGACGTCTACGACCGGCTCGGCAACAAATTCACGTTGAAACTCAGCCAAGCGGACCAGTCGCTCCTCATGAACTATCTCGCCGACATCCCGACACCGGTGCGCCCGCGCTGGTACTCGGACGACCCCGTCTTCGTCTCGTTCGATTTCGCCCGGATGACGTTCCGCTGGGTGTATGCGAAGAACCAGCCGAAGCAGCTGACGATCGTCATGATCACGAAAATGATGCGCCAGTTGAACGAACGGAGCGGTCTCGCCCGCTCGGTCACACCGTCGATGCTCCGGAACGCCCATGTTTTGAAGACGTATGCGGAAGACATGACCCCAATCGAGCGCATGAACGTCACGTGCATGCATAAGGAGTCGTCGCTTCGCCGTTATGAGCAGGCGTATGCCGAGTTCGGTGAGACGCTCTATGCATCAAAAACGATTCTGTAACGAGCCGGCATGAACGCATGTCGGCTTTTCGACTGATGATTTCAAGGAGGAGAGGCCATGCTGTTCCAAAAGATTCAAGCCGCATTGTTCAGTCTGTTCATCATCCCGTTCGTCTTACCGCTCGTACTCCTGGACGCATTCGAATTACCGTATTGGCAGAGCGTCCTCGTCTATGCCTTGTTCGCCCTCCCCGTCGTGTTTCTGTACGGGACGACGATGTCGCTATTGTCGGAATACCTCAGCGAAAAGACGCCATTCCGCTCGAAACGGATGACGTCTTTGATGTTCCACCTTATCGCTGGCTGGTTGTTCGTGCTTCCATACGGCCTGTTGTTCGACCTATCGATTTTCGAGACGGGAGTGTTCAACTTCGCATCCTTACTCGGTGTATTGAGCGCAGCCGTCTTTTTCATCATCGATCAGCTGCTCGGTCATTATTTCAAAACCTCATAATCAACCGGTCCATTCCGCTCGCAACAGCCCATAGACGACATGGTCTACGTAGCGGTCGTATAGCCATTCGGCGTCGCGGAGCACGCCTTCTTGTTTGAATCCGAGTCCTTCCGGGAGCGCCCGGCTTTTCACGTTCCCCGTCGCGACACGAATCTCGATTTTATTGAGCCCGAGGTCGCGGAACCCATACTCGATGAGCGTCTCGAGCGCTTGACTCATAATGCCCTTCCCTTGAAAGTCTTGGCCGAGCCAATAGCCGACCGTGCCGCACTTAATGCCCCGGTTGATATCGTTGAAGCCGATCGTCCCGGCGAGCTCGCCCTGATACACAATCGCGAACGATTTCGGATACCCGCCCGTCTCCATCAATCCTTTAATTCTGCCTTCGATATTTTGTCGCGAATCGTCGACCGTCTCGATATAATCGAGCCAACCGAGCCATTCGCGAAGGTATGGCTTCGAGGCCATCGTCAATTGGAACAACGCCTCCGCATCATCGATGGTAAACATTCGTAGTTGAAGCTGGTCATTGATGTCATAGTGTAACATGTCGTTTCCCCCTGTCACTTTCCATTTATTGTGTTCTTAATCATTTTATCGTAAACTATTTGTAAATAATTTGAAAGCGGTGAAAGTATGTAAATCGACATCATGTCATCCACCCAAAATTGAATAGTTCTGGAGGAGAATCATGAGGAAGTCGTTTTACCTGCTGCTGGTCAGTCAATGGCTGGCGAATATCGGTGACGTGCTTTATATCGTCGCCTTGATCGCTTTGTTATATCAACAGACCGGTTCCGCTCTGGCCGCCGCTAGTTTCCCGATTGCCGTCACAATCGGCATGACCGTGAGCGGTCTGTTCTTTGCCCGCGTCTTGTCTCGGTTCACCCTCGGTCAGACGTTGCTCGTCACACAACTGTTGAAGACGGTCTTGCTCGGGGCCGTCATCTGGTCTGACTCGATTTTCGTCCTCGGACTCGTCGTGCTCATCGCCTTCTTGGACGGGTTCGCCCGTCCGGTCCAGGCGTCTTTCATCCCACGGCTGACGACGAATCGCCAACAAGCGAACAGTCTCGTTCAAGGGTCGAACCAGTTCATCCAGCTGGCGATGTGGCCACTCGGTACGATTCTTGTCACCTCGTTCTCTAGCGCACTTGCTCTGATGATTGCGTTGATGATGTTCATGCTCTCGACGCTCGTCACGTATCAATTCGTCCGTTCCCTTGAGCGCGACGTGACGATAGAAAATGGCGAATCAGACATTTCCCTAAGAGACAGCCTTGCCATCGTGCGAACGGCGCCTTTCGTTCGGTTACTGACGGTATTCGTCACGCTCGAATCGTTCGTCAGCACGCTCTGGATCTCGGCGCTCCTACTCGTCTATCTGGAACGTCAGCTCCACATCGATACGAGCTGGTGGGGGACGATGAACGCGAGCTTCTTGATCAGCATGATTCTGGCCAGTGCGTATCTGTATCGCGCGCAACGAAGCAGTTCGCTTGGGATCAGCTCCATGCTGTCGGTCGGGGCGGCCTTGTTGTTCGGCGTGACGTCTCATATCGTGTTCGCACTCATCGCGCTCGCGGTTCAAGGATACGCCACCCAACTCCGGATCGTCCAGACGAACACGGTGCTCCAAGAGACAATGCCGGCCGCGCAACTGCCATACGTCTATAGCGTCCAACAGACGGCCTACACCCTCGCCTTCAGCATCGGCAGTCTGACGTTCGGGCTACTCGCGGACGGATTGCCGATCGCTGTCGTCTATTTGATTGGTGCAGCGTTGACCGTCCCACTCGTCTGGCTCGGTCGACAAATCGATTTGACGGAAGATGTAGTTCAATCAACTTAACAAATAGGCGCCTTCTCGCTTCTGAGAGGGCGCCTGTTTACTGTCATGCGTACTTTAGTTTACCAATCAAAGTAAAAGCTCGGGCTTCCGCGACGGATACAGGTTAACCCAATCGCCGCCTCGACAGTCGGTTCCGACAGCGTGATGATCTCAAGGACCGTGTCCAAACCGTAAATCCGATAGTGATACAACATGACATCGTCCGGTTTGATGAACTCCCATAACTGAAATCGCGTCTTTTGTAGCTGGTCGAGATAACCTGACTTTGTATAGCGAACGACTTGATTCCCTTCAAAGTGGTCGTGAGACGTGACCACCACCCCATCGGCATACGATTCATCGATGACTTCCATGTAGATGATGTCTTCAAAGCGGAGCTTCACGTTCACCATCTCGCTTTGCGGATGAACCCCATTCGTCTCGAGGCGCTCACGGAAAGAGGTGTTCTGTTTCTTGCGGTGGTCGAGAAGCTGAAGCTGGAACGTCAGACGTTTCGGACCGATGTCATAATTGAAAGCAAACACGTGCATCATCCCGTCATACAAGAATAAATCTTCAAATCTCATTGGAAATCACTTCTCCCGCAAGTTTATACTGAAACGCACCGTACCCATCCCCTTGCGTCAAATCGCCTCCGATGAACAATGAGACGGTTTCTGTCGCGGTCGGGATGAGGAATCGAATGCCTTTCCACTCTTCAGATTGGTTTACTAATGAGACAAGCTGATGCAAGGAATGTTCTGAAAGTTGTGATATCTCACCTCTCACCTTATATGTCTTCGACCACATCCATTTCCCGATGCGTTCCATCGAATGATCGCATCCCGTCCGCTTCGCCCAGATTTCAAAACCGGACAAAAATTCATTCTTTGATGAAACGATATGAAATGATTGAGCACCAAGCGTGACCAACAAATAAGTTATAAATGATGTAGGTTCTTTCAACTTCGGTAAATAAAACTCCCTCCATTGGCTGTCCCACAAATTGTCCCACGAAAAATCATAGAGAGATTCCATTTGTGCAGAGAATGAATCTGGATAATGAAATGTCTGACTGTGTGCTAATAAAAAATCGAGGAAGGAAGCATCGTGTCCGGCTAGCGCGATGGACACAACATTTTCTGTATATAATTTGCGATGATACGAATTATACAAAAAGACTAGTTTTTCATTCGAATAGATGCCAATCGGTAACGTCAAATCAATCCACCGAAGCTGAAGTAATTCTTGCTTCGTCATATGTAAGTTCAGCTCTGAATAATCTGTCACACGATAAGAATCATTCAGCAGACAATCAGACCAAATCGTTTTGATTTGAAACAAATCAATCGTCTGGAACGTCTGCTCGTGTAGCTTCTGGACATTCACTTCATCAAAGTTCAACGTACATTCCCCTTTCGCTCAATGAATTATGAATGGATGGCGAAAAAATATCTTATACTGATAGAAACTACTGAAACGGAGTGAAGCATCGTGACCGACCTCTCAACTGAAGACAAAAACGAGTTATTTGCGATGATCGAATCGCGCTTTGATAGCCACATGGAGCGACATCCGGATGTCGTCTGGTCAGATGTGGTAATGAAGCTTGAGACGAATCCGGACAAGCTCCTCACACTCTTTGAAATGGAACGGACCGGCGGCGAACCGGACGTGATTCGACTTCCAAACGGTGAGCTCGCCTTTTGTGACTGCTCCCCGGAAAGTCCGAGCGGACGGCGTAGTCTTTGTTACGATGAGCAGGCGCTAGCGGCCCGGAAGAAGAACAAGCCGGACGGGAGTGTCGTCGCCTTAGCTGAACAGATGGGGCTTGAGCTACTTGACGAAGCGACGTATCGCTATTTGCAGACGCTCGGGACGTTCGACTTAAAGACGTCGAGTTGGATTGTAACGCCAGAGACGATTCGTCAAAAAGGCGGCGCCTTGTTCTGCGACCGCCGCTATGACCACACCTTTGTTTATCACAACGGTGCCGATTCGTATTACGCGGCCCGTGGATTTCGTGGGATGTTCAAGATTTGAGCAAGGCCAAGTGCCTTGCTCTTTTTACCTGAATAGCCACTGAAAGACGATCGGGATGTATTTGATAAAGAAGAGGCTTACGAAAAAGAGCGAGGGTACTTTCAGCACCCACACATACCAGGCGTTGTTTTTACGCATCCAGAACAAAAAGAGGGCGTGAAGCAGTGCATTCTGTGTGACGTTTGAACCATGCAGCATTTGACTAAAGTAAGCTCCCCATCCAGGGAATGAATCGATCCCAAACGATTCCGTGAAATCCGGCGACGTATCATATTTAATGCGTACGTACCACGCCATCGCATAAACTGATACGAACAGCGATGCCCAAATCGTCATCCATAAAAATATGAAAAATTCTTTCCACGACTCCACGTCGATGATACAAATGGCGATTAAAATTCCAATCCCAATCACAACGTTAATAATAAACAGCGGAGAAATCGTCAGAATCGAAAATTCTTCCGCTGTCATGAATGATCCGGCTACTACATTTGAAAGTTGACCCATCATCGGATCCTCATCGCTTTTACGGGTGGGAGCAATGTGTCATATAATTCGACGTACAACATAATGCCTAGCCCGATGCCGACAAGTAACAAGATTGCACCGAGATGTTTCGTCGTCATGAAGAGAAGCAGTACATGAATCACAATCGTTGCGATGATGCTGTCTACCGTACCAGAGCCATCCGTGATTGCTTGTTTAGGTTTCACTAATAAATAAATGCCTACTGTCGAAACAAGCATACTTAGGCTCGCGATTAAAATAAAATCAATCATCCCTATATTTCTCCAAACTTTTAATTTCAATTCGGTATTTGAAATAAAAATACTTTTTAAAATATTTCTCTTCAAATTTTATAGTCTCCCCTTTGAAATGTCTACCAAAATTTTCAAGATGAAACGCACTACCTTGTTTAAAACACTAATCGCCCACTCCTCGATTGGTCGGGCTGCACGATTGATTGAAAAATCGAGAACAATCCTGCACTTACTAAGACACAAAAAAACTGCAGACAGTTCGTCTGCAGTCTCAAGTTTACGCGTGGAGCGTCACGTTCAATTCTTCGGCGACCGCCTTGAAGGCAGCGAGCGCGCGTTCGAGGTCGTCACGTGTATGTTCCGCCGTCACGATCGTCCGGATCCGCGCCTTGCCTTTCTCGACCGTCGGGAAGGCGATGCTCTGTGCGAACACGCCATGGTCTTTCAGCTTGTCCGAGAACGTGTGCGCGAGCGTCTCTTCGCCGAGCATGACCGGTGTGATCGGCGTCGTCGCGTGACCGATGTCGAAGCCGAGGTCACGAAGACCCGTCTTGAAGAACTCCGTGTTCGCCCAAAGCTTATCGAACAGCTCTTCTTCCTCTTTCATAACACGAATCGCCTCGCGGTTCGCCGCGACGACCGCTGGCGGGTGTGACGTCGAGAACAAAAATGGACGTCCTTTTTGAATCAAGAAGTCACGGACGTCGTTCGAACAGGCGACGTAACCGCCGAGGACACCGATTGCTTTTGAGAGCGTCCCGACTTGGAGCGCGACCCGTCCATCGAGTCCGAAGTGATTGACCGTCCCGCGCCCGTTCTGACCGAGGACGCCCGAGGCGTGCGCATCGTCGACCATGACCGCCGCGTCATACTTCTCGGCGAGCTCGACGATCTCTGGGAGCGGGGCGATGTTTCCGTCCATCGAGAAGACGCCGTCCGTGACGATGAGGCGCGTCCGATAGTCTTGCGTCTCTTTCAACGCCACCTCTAAATCGGCGAGGTCGACGTGTTTATAGATGCGACGGGCCGCCTTCGTCAAGCGGATGCCGTCGATAATCGAGGCGTGGTTGAGCGCGTCACTGATGACGACGTCTTCCGGACCGAGGAGCGCCGACAAGACGCCGAGGTTCGTTGCGAAGCCCGACTGGAACACGAGTGCCGCTTCCGTATGTTTGAACTCGGCGAGCTCACGTTCGAACGCCTCATGCATCTTGAACGTCCCGGCAATCGTCCGGACCGAGCCCGTACCGGCGCCGAACTGTTCGACCGCTTCAATCGCCGCTTGCTTCAGACGTGGATGGTTGGCGAGGCCGAGATAGTTGTTCGATGACAATTGCACGAGCGACTTCCCATTGATCGTGACCTCGTTCCCTTGCGCCGACTCGAGCGGCACGAGCGAGCGGAACGTGCCCGCTTGCTTCATCTCATTGACTGCTTCTGTAATATGTTCAAATGCCATATCGATTCCCCCTGTTTATGGTAATAAGACGACCTTTCCACATTTCCCGGCCCGCATGAGCTCGAAACCTTGCTCGAACTCCTCGAGCTTGAACACGTGGGTGATAATCGGTTCGACGTTCAATTGCCCGGTCGCAAGCATCGTCGACACTTGGCCCCACGTCTCATACATCTTGCGCCCGGTGATTCCTTGAACTCGGACCCCTTTAAAGACGACGTCGCGCGTCAAGTCGATGGCGACCGGTTTCGCCGGAAGGGACAACACGTTGACGTCGCCCCCTGCCGTGACCATCTTGAACGCTTGATCAATCGCGACGGGATGCCCGCTCATCTCACAGACGACATCGATGCCGTCTCCGTCCGTCTCGTTCATAATCAACTCGAGCGGATTCTCTTCTAAGCTATTGATGACGACCTCCGCCCCCATCTCTTCGGCGAGCTTCAACCGATACGGGTTGACGTCAATCGCATACACACGGCTCGCCCCGGCCGCCTTGGCGACCCCGACGGCCATGAGCCCGATCGGTCCGCAGCCGACGATGGCGACCGATTTGGCCGACACGTCGCTCGCGAGCACCGTATGGACGGCATTGCCGAGCGGCTCCTGAATCGAGGCGAGCTTCGCCGGCATCGAGTCTGGGTTGACCCATAGATTTTCTTCCGGCATGACGACGTACTCGGCGAAGCACCCTTGCGTGTCGACGCCGATGATCTTCGTGTTCTTACAGATGTGATATTGTCCGCGCAGACACTGTTTACACTGGTGACAGACGATGTGCGTCTCGGCCGAAACGGCTTGACCGATTTTGATGCGCTTCGCCCCTTCCCCGAGCGCCACGACTTCCCCCGAGAACTCGTGACCGAACACGTACGGCGGCTTGACGCGGCTCTTCGCCCAATCGTCCCACTCATAAATGTGGACATCGGTCCCACAAATCGATGTCGCCGTCACTTTGATTAATACTTCACCCGGACCTGGCGTCGGAATCGGTACTTCGACCAATTTTGCCCCGAACCCGGCCGCATGTTTTTGAATCGCTTTCATAACAGGTGTCGTTGCTTCCTTCTCTGTCGTTGACACGAGCTGTTCCATCGAAAACGTCCCCCTCTTATCTCTTAATCGAACTTCACGTTCCCTTTCATCTTGTCATAAAATGACGAAACTGAGAAGACAGAACGTCGGATTTCAATCAAAAAAAGAGGAGCCATCCGCGCCGATGGCTCCTCTTTACAAGAATAGGACCTATGTCCCGACCGCAAGCTCATCTCGGTTCGATGATGAGCTTAATCGCAGTTCGTTCTTCCCCGTCAATCAAAATATCCGTGAACGCCGGAATACAAATCAAGTCGAGACCGCTCGGCGCGACAAAACCGCGCGCGATGGCGACCGCCTTAATCGATTGATTGAGCGCTCCGGCGCCGATTGCTTGAATTTCACACGTTCCCTTTTCACGAAGTACGCCAGCGAGTGCACCCGCAACGGAGTTGGGATTCGATTTTGCCGAAACTTTGAGTACGTCCATTCTTGTTTCCCCCTCGGGTAGGTTGTTCAGTCAAACCAAACGGTCTGATCGTCTAGGTGTATGCGTTCGATTTTTGTGGCTCGCTTCGATTGGTCATCGATTGTGATTAAAACTCCATTTAGTTGTTCCCGTCCCTCGGCAACTTCAAACCGGACCGGCAGTTGTGTCAGGAATTTTTTCAACACGACGTCCGCGTCCATACCGAGCACACCGTCGAGCGGTCCCGTCATGCCGACGTCTGTGATATAGGCCGTCCCACCCGCGAGCACGCGCTCATCGGCCGTCTGAACGTGCGTGTGTGTGCCGACGACCGCTTGGACACGACCGTCTAAGTGGTAGCCCATCGCAATCTTCTCGCTCGTCGCCTCAGCGTGCATATCGACGAAGATGGCGTCGACGTCATCTTTCACCTCTTCAATCAATGCATCGACCGTTCGAAACGGACAGTTGAGCGACGGGAGGAAGACCGTCCCCATCGCATTGATGACGGCGAGCTTCTTCCCGCGCTGCTTCAACACCATCACCCCGACGCCTGGTGTCCCGTCCGGATAGTTGGCCGGGCGGACAATGCGGTCGGCATCATCAATCCAATCGAAGATGTCGCGGTTGTCCCACGTATGGTTCCCCATCGTCACACCATGGAAACCGAGCTCTAAAAACTGTTGGTAAATCTTCTTCGTGATGCCGCGCCCGTTCGCCGCGTTCTCGCCGTTGACGAGCATGAACGTCGGGTTGTATTTGTCTTTCAAACGACCGATTTGCGCGGCCAAAATGTCCCGTCCCGGTTTCCCGACGACGTCACCGATAAATAAAATTTTCATGCTGTTCCTCCTCCATCAATAGAAAAAGCGGAGAAGGTCTCCGCTTTTTTACTTCGCATAATCGACGGACCGCGTTTCGCGGATGACCGTCACTTTAATTTGTCCTGGATAATCGAGTTCATCTTCAATCCGCTTACAGATATCGCGTGCCATCTTGCTTGCCACGACGTCGTCGACGACGTCCGGACGTACGATGATGCGCACTTCTCGACCTGCTTGAATCGCGTATGATTTCTCGACGCCATCGAACGATTCACAAATCGATTCGAGGCGCTCTAAGCGACGAATGTAGCTTTCGAGCGTCTCTTGGCGGGCACCAGGCCGTGCCGCTGACAACGCGTCGGCCGCAGCGACGAGCACTGCAATCGTCGATGTCGCTTCGACGTCTCCGTGGTGCGAGGCGATCGAATTGATGACGACCGGATGCTCTTTGTACTTCGTGGCCAGCTCGACGCCAATCTCGACGTGGCTGCCTTCGACCTCATGGTCAATCGCTTTCCCGATGTCGTGGAGGAGACCCGCTCGTTTCGCGAGCGTCACGTCTTCTCCGAGCTCGGCGGCCATCATGCCGGCGAGATGTGCCACTTCGACCGAGTGGGCGAGTACGTTTTGACCGTAGCTCGTCCGGTAGCGCATGCGACCGAGCGTCTTGACGAGGTCTGGATGGACACCGTGGATGCCGGCCTCAAACGTCGCTTCTTCCCCGTATTCACGGATGCGCTCATCGACTTCACGGCGTGACTTCTCGACCATCTCTTCGATTCGGGCCGGGTGAATCCGACCGTCTTGGACGAGTTTCTCGAGCGTCATCTTGGCAATTTCACGACGGACCGGGTCGAATCCGGATAGGATGACCGCTTCCGGTGTGTCATCGATGATGAGGTCAATACCTGTGAGCGTCTCGAGCGTCCGGATGTTACGTCCTTCGCGCCCGATGATGCGGCCTTTCATCTCATCGCTCGGCAAGTTGACGACCGATACCGTCGTCTCGGCCACATGCTCGGCGGCGTAACGTTGCATCGTGAGCGACAAGAGGTGCTTCGCTTTTTTATCAGCTTCAAATTTTGCTTTTTGCTCGATTTCTTTTTGAAGGAGAGCAGCATCGTGAAGCGCTTCCTGCTTCGCTTCGTCCATGATGATGGTCCGTGCTTCTTCTTTCGACAAGGCTGCGACGCGAACGAGTTCTTGGCGCGCTTCCTCGTACAGTTCCTCCACTTTGCTCTCAAGCGTCTCGGCTTCGCGTTTGCGTTTCGCGAGTGTCGCTTCCCGTTCGTCGAGTGAGTCTTCTTTCCGTTCGAGCATGTCTGCTTTCCGGTCGAGGACCTCTTCTTTTTGAACGAGGCGGTTCTCTTTCACCTTTTGCTCTTCGCGACGTTCGCGCAGTTCTTGCTCCGTCTCGTTGCGAAGTTGAATCATCTCTTCTTTTACTTCAAGCCGTGCTTCTTTTTGCATCGCTTCCGATTGTTGTCGCGCTTGCTCTACAATCTTGGTCGCTTCCGTCTCAGCACCTTGAATCTTCGCTTCGGCGATCGATTTACGCACAAAAAAACCTGCAACAAAAGCTATCGGCAAAAGGAGGATCAGAATAAGCTCTAATAGCCATTCCATCATGTTCACCTCCCTTTCGCAAGGTTATTTTATTTTTTCATGAATGAATACGCGAGCGAGCCCGCGTATAGCTTTATTGTACTTATTTACATAGGAGAATGCAATGCGCGGACAGGATAGAACTACCAATTCATAAAAAAATTAATACTAAAAAAATCTCACTCAGAATCCTCTGAGTGAGACGTGTCACTTATTCCTCATCTAAAAGCGAGAGCACTTCATCGTCTTCCGCAGCGACGGTGACCGTTTTTTCGCCGTTCAACCCGTAATGATCGCGAATCTGTTCTTCGACAGCTGCCGCGACGTGCGGATTCTCTTTCATGAACTGTTTGGCATTCTCACGGCCTTGACCGAGACGTTCTTCATTGTATGAGTACCACGCACCGCTCTTTTGAACGATATCGAGGTCGGCCCCGATGTCGATGAGCTCCCCTTCACGTGAGATTCCTTCTCCGTACATGATGTCAACTTCCGCCGTTTTGAACGGTGGTGCGATCTTGTTTTTGACGACTTTAATCTTCGTCCGGTTCCCGACCATGTCTTGTCCTTGCTTGAGCGTCTCAGCACGACGCACTTCAAGACGGACAGACGAGTAGAACTTGAGGGCACGTCCACCTGGAGTCGTTTCCGGGTTCCCGAACATGATCCCAATCTTCTCACGGATTTGGTTGATGAAGATGACGATCGTCTTCGACTTGTTCGTCGCCCCAGACAACTTACGGAGCGCTTGGCTCATGAGACGGGCTTGGAGACCGACGTGCGAGTCCCCCATTTCCCCTTCAATCTCGGCTTTCGGGACGAGTGCCGCAACCGAGTCGACGACGAGGATGTCGACCGCACCTGAACGGACGAGCGCCTCAGCGATTTCAAGCGCTTGCTCCCCTGTATCAGGCTGTGACAAGAGAAGCTCGTCGATGTTGACACCGAGGTTCTTCGCGTATTTCGGGTCGAGGGCGTGCTCGGCATCGACGAACGCTGCCTGACCTCCGCGTTTTTGTACTTCGGCGATCGCGTGGAGGGCTACTGTCGTCTTACCTGAAGATTCTGGTCCGTACACTTCGATGACGCGTCCCCGCGGATAGCCGCCGGCGCCGAGGGCGATGTCGAGGGCGATCGACCCTGACGGTGTGACCGATACTTGTTGATCTGTATTTTCACCAAGGCGCATGATTGAGCCTTTACCGAACTGTTTCTCGATTTGGCGTAACGCCATGTCTAACGCTTGTTTACGATCACTCATAGATAAATGAGCCTCCTTTGATTGATACTCCTATTATAAGCTAACGACATCACATACACAAGTTTTTTGCGAACGTTTATTCGCCTTTTTTTACTCGTTTCAATAATGCCCATAATCCATCTTTTGCGGCCCGTTCTTGAATCACGTGTCGTTCTTGATGCGGATAGTGGCGTTCAATCACATCAATGCCACGTCTCGTCTTCACGCCGATATATACCGTCCCGACAGGCCGTCCGGAACTTGAGACGGGACCGGCCTCTCCTGTATAAGCCAACCCATAATCGGTCGACGTCAGTTGAATCAAGCCGTGGATCATCTCAAAAGCCACTTCTTTTGAGACGACCGAGTGAGACTTTATTGTAGCAAGAGACACCCCTAAACACCTATTTTTTAGCTCGTCGGAGTACGTGACGACGCCACCTCGAAACACGTTCGACGCACCCGGGACGGCGGTGAGCATCGCTTGGACGCGTCCGCCCGTCAACGACTCGGCGACGGACAACGTGGACTGTCGACGTTCGAGTTCGCGAAGCAACGCGGTCGCCAACGTATCCTCATCCGACCCAAAATAATAGGCGCCGACACGGTTCAAAATATCTTGCTTCACGGCGGCAATCATCTCGTTTGCCTCGCTTTCCGTTGTCGCCTTCGCACTGATCCGTAGCCGCGCCTCCCCGGACTCCGCATACGGGGCGACGGTCGGATTCGATCCGGTCATCAAGTGCGACACGGCGTCATCGAGTGCCGATTCGCCTATCTCATAGAAACGGAGCGACTCGGATACGAGTGTCGCCCCCGAAAACTTTTGCGGAAACGTCGCTTCGACGAGCGCCTTCATCTCCCGAGGGACGCCCGGCAAGAGGAGCCACGTCGTCCCCCCATCGTCTAGCCACATCCCGGGAGCGAGACCGACCGGGTTGGCGAGCACCTCACAACCTTCTAACACGTCGGCTTGCCGACGGTCCCCTTCGTTCAATTCACGTCCTCGCGAGCGGACGAATCGCGCAATCGTGTCGAGCGAGGCTTCGTCCCGGGTGATTCGACGGCCGAGTAAGTCGGCGAGAACCGTCTTCGTGATGTCGTCATTCGTCGGGCCGAGCCCGCCGGTGACGATGACGAAGTCGCTGCGCTCCCGCGCCTTGGCGAACGTCTCTTTAAGGCGCGCGGCGTTATCCCCGACGACTACATGATACAGGACGGGGATGCCATGCTTCGACAATTGAAGTGAGATGTAACGCGCGTTCGTGTTTGTGATTTCGCCTAGCAGTAGTTCAGAACCTACCGCAATGATTTCGGTCCGTTGCATGGATTCTCCTCCTCACGATTCAAAAAAGACGAGTTGCAACCACAACTCGTCTCCTCGATTCACATCGACTTTACAATGATTTTATAGTTTTGGGCGAAATATTCGGCTCCCGAATAAATCGTCAAGGCGAGAGCGAGCCACATCGCCCACTCTCCGAACGGGATGCCGACGTAACTAAAAATCGGGTTCCCGAACAATAAGAAGATGATGGCAAACAGCTGGACCCACGTCTTCGCCTTGCCTGACTTACCGGCCGCGACGACGATGCCTTCATCGGCTGCGACGAGTCGCAGCCCGGTCACGGCAAACTCACGCGACAAGATGACGACGACGACCCACGCCGCGACGAGATTCATCTCGACGAGCAAGACGAGCGCCGCGGTGACGAGCAATTTGTCTGCGAGCGGATCCATGAACTTCCCAAAGTTCGTCACCAAGTTGTGCTTTCTCGCCAAATGGCCATCCAGCCAATCGGTGATGGCCGCGACCGTGAAGACGACGGCGGCTAAAAATTGATGGAGCGGGACTTCCGCTCCGAGGAAAGCGATGTCTCCCCACTCAAAGTCTACTGCGAGCAAGACGACGAAGACGGGAATCAATACGACCCGTAACATCGTCAAGCGGTTAGGTAGGTTCATCGAGAACTCCTCCTCTAGAAGAGCGTCGGCTTATTCAGCATCGACTCTCTTCACAAAAATATTTTGTGTGACCGGTGAATCGGCTAGTTCGAGCTCTCGACCGTTGACGACGATTTTCTCGACGCCACCGATCAAACCGATTCGGATGCGTAGCGTGTCCGTCTCGGCGTCTTCGATGACGATTGGATTTTGTTTCGATTGGTTCGGATACTCAGGTGCGAGGAACGGTCCTTCAAGCGACGTATCGCGGACCCCGACATACGTCGCCGGTGACTCCTTCACATGAATCTCGGTCGTCAATCGCTCATCGGTCGCAATCTCATACGTCAAGTCGGCTCCGTTCGTCTCGGTGACGGCGATTGGGCCTGTCTCTTCGACTGGCTCTTCCTCGACTGGCTCTTCCTCGACCGGCGCTTCTTCAGCCGGCTCTTCTTCTGGCACTTCTTCATTTTGGTTGATCGACACGCCAGAGCTCGGCGCCTCGTTCGGTGAAGCGTCTTGCCCGCCGAAATCAAGGCTTCGGACCACGTACCACACGGCCGTCATGAGCAAGAAGGCGACGAGAACGAGCATCACTTTCGGCACCCAACGTGAGATGCGGCTCGACGTCTCCGATGCTTTCGAGTACGTCTGTTTGCGAGACAACTGCGCCGTCGGTTGTGGTTCGATTTTCGGCAAGTCTTTCGCATACGTTTCGTACAACTCGTCGACGTCTAGACCGAGCGACTCGGCATACGTCTTGATGAACGCCCGTGCATAGAACGAACCAGGGAGATTTTTATAATCACCTTCCTCGATCGCGATGATATAGCGCTTTTGAATCTTCGTCGTCTGCTGGATTTGGTCGAGCGTCAAGCCGCTCGCCTCACGCCTTTGTTTCAAAAAAGTCCCTAGTTCTGTCACAGGGGTCCACACCTTCCATTCAAATAATTATTCAAACCATTCTGCTTCACGATGCGTTTCTTGCGGGATGATGATGACTTCATCTTGATTGTTGCGCAACTCGATAATATAGTCAAAGTCCTCGAACACGCAGTCCGTGTTCCGGACGTATAGGTCAGGATGTTCAATCACTTTGACGGCCGGGAGCCGCATGACTTCTCGAATCAGTTGACGGTGCCGCTCGTCCATCGTCCTTGTCGAGACGGCGCCGTCGATTATGTAGACGTGATCGCCTTCCCGTTCTTCTTCAAACAGCGATGTCCGAACCGTCTGCTTCATGAGCGTCGACGAGAGGAAGAGCCAGCGCTTGTTGGCACATACGCTGGCCGCAACAATCGACTCGGTCTTCCCGACACGCGGATTGCCGCGGACACCAATCAACAGGTGACGCTCTTCTTTCATCAGTTCGGCGACAAAGTCGACGAGGACACCTAAGTCCTCGCGGACGAACCGGAACGTCTTTTTGTCATCGTTATCATGTTCGATATAGCGCCCGTGCCGAATCGCGATACGGTCGCGAAGTTTCGGCCGACGCAGCTTGATGACGGCGATCGCTTCCATCTTGCGGAGGATATGTTCGAGTCGGTGGACGTGATCGGCTGCCGGCGCTTTTAACAGCATCCCACGGCGTTGCAGGTCGACCCCGTTAATCGTCACGATTGAGATTTGGAGCATTCCCATGAGTGATGCGATGTCACCGAGAATACCAGGTCGATTTTGGCAAAGTTCATACTCGAGATACCATTCTTCGAACTTATGATCCATCCGGTCCACCCTTTCCGCTACACGTTCACTACCTTGTTCATTCTAAATTATTTTAGAAGAATTGAAAAGAACTCGTTTTTCCATTTCACGAAGTCGTCACTGCCAACCTCCATCGATTCGCAGGATGGCGCCGGTCATATATCCTGCCTCCTCAGAACAGAGGAAGCGAATCGTCCGGGCCACGTCGTCGACATGGCCGAGACGCCCGAGCGGAATCGCCTGAATCGCCTCGTCTTTCGTCTCTTCTACCGTATCATTCATCGGCGTATCTATCCAGCCCGGCGTGACGGCGTTGATGCGTACATGGAACGGTCCGGCCTCGCGGGCGAACGCTTTGACGAAACCGAGCTGCGCCGCTTTCACGGTCGAGTAAAACACTTCACCGGCTGCCCCGACCTCGCCCCAGACGCTCGAGACGACGACGATGTCGAGCGGGGCGTCATACGGTTTCGCTGCGACGGCCCGTTGAACGAGACGTGTGAGCGCACGGACGTGGACACGGTATAAACGATCGAGGTCGTGAATCGGTTGGTCGACGACGAGGCCGTGGACGTGGTTCCCTGCGACGTAGACGAGACGGTCGATTTGCTCGATTGACGTCATCCACGCTTCGAGCGCGTCTTCGTCTTCGAGGTCGCACGTGTCGACTCGGGCATCGAGTCGTTCCGCTTTCACGAACGCCTCGAGCGTGGCGCCGTTTCGATTCGCCTGCAAGATGAGTGCGTCACCGCGAAACGCTCTCGCGACCGCTTGGCCGATCGCCCCGCTCGCACCGGTAATGAGCGTTCTCACGGCTTTTTGACGATCGAGACGGCTCGTTTGTCAGACTGGAACAGTCGGCCGTACGCCTCGTATAGGTCATCGAGCGTGATTTCATCGATCACGTCCGGCATCTCGAACATGTTGCCACCGCTAAGGGCGTACCGTGAAAACTGGTTGGCGATAAACTCCGGTGAGTTGAGCGCTTTTAAAAATTGCCCTTTCATCATCCGTTTCTTGCGGTCGAGCGTCGCCTCGTCTAAGTTGAGCGGACGTTCAAGCGCGGCCGTGATGCGCGAGACGAACGTGTCGACGTGAGGCGTCTCCATCGATAGCGCGGCGAACGCGAACGTGTCTTCCGACGTATAATCGAACGAGAACGCATCGTCAATCAATCCTTCCGCATAAAGTTCCGCGTAAAGGGGCGCCGTCGTGTCGAACAGGCTGTGGAGGAGCAACTCGACGATGAGCTCCTGCTTCATGCCCGCCGCACCGGCACGTGGCGTGTCTTTATAACCAATCATCACTTTCGGCACCGAGACGTCCATCTCGATGATTCGTTCGGACTGATGGACTGCTTCTGGTTCCTCGATTTGTTCCCGTGCCGTCAAGACGGGTGCTTCGAACGTCTTCGCGGCTTGATTTGCTTTAATCTGCTCGAGCACGCCTTCAGGATCGATGTTCCCGACGACGAACAACACCATGTTGCTCGGGTGGTAGAAGGCGCGGTGGCAGGTGTACAAGTCGTCCGCCGTGATTTTGCCAATCGATTCGATCGTTCCGGCGATATCGATGTTCACTGGATGCTCGGCGTACATCGCCCCAATCAATCCAAAGTATAGACGCCACCCGGGATTGTCTTGATACATTTGAATCTCTTGACCGATAATCCCTTTCTCTTTCTCGACCGACGCCTCGGTGAAATAAGGTGCTTGGACAAAGTCGATCAACGTCGTCAAGTTCGCTTCGACGTTCGAGGTCGCTCCGAACAAATACGCCGTCCGGGTGAACGAGGTGAATGCGTTCGCCGACGCCCCGAATCGCCCGAACTTCTGGAAGACGTCCCCGTCTTCTTTTTCAAACATCTTATGCTCGAGGAAATGGGCAATCCCGTCCGGCACGTCCACCCATTCTTCCGTCTTAAAGCGGCGGTCAATCGACCCGTATTTCGTCGTGAACGTGGCGTACGTCTTCTCATAGCCGACTTTTTTCAATAAATAGACGGTCAATCCGTTGTCGAGCACGGTATGATGCAGCGTCTCACCGACGTGCGGAAACTCTACTCTCATGTCGTCTCCCCCTTTAAACAATACACTGCCTTCAAATCGATTCGTTGTGCAAGCTTCGCGACATCGTCTCGCGATGTCCGTCCGATAATCGCCATCTCTTCCTCGAGTGTGAACGGGCGGATATCCGACCCGCTCATCCAGGCGATCAATTGACGCGGGTTGTCTCCGAGCTGACGGCGCTGGTGGTAGAGCATCTCTTTCGTCTGCTCGAGCGTCTCCTCTTCGAACGTACCCGCCTGCAAGTCAACGAGCTGGTCGGTGATAATCTGTTCGGTCTTTGCTTGATTCGTCATGTCGATGCCGGCGTAGACGAACAACATGCGGCTAAGCGAGCTATATTGCGAGGCCGCGTAGTACGCCAAGCTCTCCTTCTCGCGCACGTTCATGAACAGCTTCGAATGTGGGAACCCACCGAACAACCCGTTGACGACTTGCATCCGGACCGCATCCTCGCTCGTCGGGTCGACATCGACGGCATAGGCGAGGTGAAGTTTGCTCTGGTTGATGGACTGGGCTTCCTCGAGACGTTGGAACTCGCGCACGACGGATTCTGGGTAGCGGCGCGGTAGCGCGGCGCCGAGCGTTTCAATCGGCGCGAACGCTTCCGTCACTTGAGCCCGGTCGACATCGCCGACGACGTAGACGTCGATTCGGTCGTGTTGAATCATCGCCTCGTACGCCTCGAATAACGAGCGCGGCGTCACTTCCGCCAATTGCTCGAGCGTACCGAGCGACGGGATGGCGAGCTCGCCGCCGAGCATCTCCTGCAGGCGTTGTTGGGCGAAACGCATCTTGTCATCGTAGACGGATTCGATGCGCTGTCGTTGAAGACGCAGTTCCTGTTCCACAATCAACGGTTGGAATGCGCCATCGAACGCGTTCGGGCGAAGCAGCACTTCTTCTAGTAGTTTGATCGCCTTCGCGAGTACGGCTTCCCCGACGAGACTGTCGTTCACGACCTCGAGTTGGAACTGGATGACATGTTCGGCCCCGACTTTCGAGGCGCCGGCGTAGAGCGCGGCGTCGTACAGTTCTTCTAACGGCGTATGGAACGCTTCAATCGATGGATAGTTCGCTGTCGACTTCTCCATGATATACGGCAACAACGCACGGTCGGCAATCGTCTCTTTCGAAAGCGGTGCCGAGAACGAGACGAGGCACGTCGTCGTCTTAAACTTATCGGTCGGATAGACCGAATAGTGCAAACGCTGTTGGAATTGTTCGATTCCTTTCATAAGTAGACCTACTCCTTTTTCTTTTTCGTTTTGAACACATCGGCGCCACGGGCATATTCTTGGTCGGGCACACCGGCCACGACGTTCGCGTAACGGGCCGCAGTGAACAAGTAATCGCTCAGCCGGTTATAAAATGGGAGTTGGCGTGAGGCCGCATCGACATTGACGAGCTCTCGCTCGACACGTCGACAGACGGTGCGCGCCACGTGCAGGCTCGCCGCAGCGACGCTCCCACCCGGTAAGATGAACCGTTTCAGTTCCGGGCATTTCGGTTCGAGCTCGTCAATCCATGTCTCGAGCTCGGTGACGATGACCAGATCGACGAGTTTCGGTGGGGTCTCAGTGTACATGAGCTCTGAACCGAGGTCGAACAAGTCGTGTTGAATCTTCGTCAGCTGGGCACGAAGCACATCATCGGTTTGATGGGCGAGCGCGAGGCCGATATGACTGTTCAGTTCATCTAACAACCCCATCGCCTGAATGTGCGGATGAACTTTTAAGACGCGTCCCCCGATAAGAGACGTCTCGCCTTTGTCACCGCCTCGAGTGTACAGTTTCATGTCATTTCCTCCTTTATGCCACAAATGGTGACCCATAGGAGTCACCATTGTCATTATGCATCGGGCTGGGTGTACGGGAGACGAATCGTGAACGTCGTCCCCTCACCGAGCACACTTGAGACGTCGACCGATCCGTGATGGGCATCGATGACGTTTTTGACGATGGCGAGGCCGATTCCGGTGCCGGTCTTGCCACCGCTCGTCCGCGCCTTGTCGGCTTTATAGAACCGTTCGAACACGAACGGCAAGTCTTCTTTCGGGATGCCCGTTCCGGTGTCGATGAGGCGAATCACTACCCCGTCTTCCTCCTCGACCGCGTCAAGGCGAATCGATCCGCTGTCC
Source organism: Exiguobacterium alkaliphilum 12/1 (assembly GCF_000714435.1). Lineage (GTDB taxonomy): Bacteria > Bacillota > Bacilli > Exiguobacteriales > Exiguobacteriaceae > Exiguobacterium > Exiguobacterium alkaliphilum. The sequence continues at coordinate 121,637 of NZ_JJMW01000069.1, read as the reverse complement.
GTATGGGCGATGGCGTTGCCGATCAAGTTCGTGAACACTTGCTCGAGACGGTCGCCGTCTGCTTCAAGCATCCGGCTCGGTGCGCTCGCATCGAGTTCAATCCCTTTCTCTTTCGCCATCTGCTTAAACTTGCGCATGACGCGCGGCAAGAACTCACCGAGGTCGAGCGGCATGAACTGCATCGTCTCTTTGCCCGACTCGATTCTCGCGAGGTCGAGCAAATCGTTGACAAGCCTCGCGAGACGGAGCGACTCATCGTAGATGATGGAGGCGAATTCTTTCGTCGCGTCATCGCTTTCCGTCATCCCGTCGATAATCGCTTCCGAATAGCCTTGTAGCGTGACGAGCGGGGTCCTGAGCTCATGGCTGACGTTCGCCACGAAATCGGTCCGCATCTTGTCGAGGCGATGGCTCTCGGTCGTGTCGCGGATGACGACGACGGCGCCTTCGAAATCCTCTTCCCCGATGAGCGGCGTGACCGTGAGCGTATAATAATGCTCGTTCTGTTTCACTTCAATCGTCTTCTCCGGGGCGCCGTCGACGACTTCCTCATAGAGTGACAAAACGACGTCATGCGGCTGCCCGTCGATGAACAACGGGTCGGCTTGCGGGTTCGTCACGATGACGTTCGCGTGGCGGTCGAGCGTGATGACACCGTCGGCCATCGAGCGTAAAATCGAGGCGAGTTGTAGCCGCTCCCGGTCGAGCGCGTTGACGTACGTCGCGAGCTGGCTGCTCATCGCGTTGAACGATCCGGCGAGCTGTCCGATTTCATCATGTGTCCGTTGTTCGAGACGTAAATCGAATTGACCTTCGGCCGTCTTGTTGACGGCGTCACGCATCTCCCGAAGCGGCGCCGTGATTCGCGTCGACAGGAAGAACGCGAACACGGTCGTCGCGATAATCGCGGAGGCGACGGTCCAAAAGATGATCGTGCGCGCCCCTTCATTGGCGCTTGAAATCGCATCGAGCGGCTCGAGCAAGTAGAGCGTGTAGTCACCCGTCTCGAGCGGGAACGTCGTCCGGTACGCCAAGGCGGCTTGATCGTCGAAGGAAGAAAAATTACCAATCGCCGTCTCGCCGACTTGTTGATACGGCTCCCACGCCTGACGTCCGAGCTCGGTCATGAGTCCGTCCACTTCCGTCCCGAAGTTCGAACGGACAGAACCATTCTCTAGAATATAGTTGGCCCCGTACACCTCGATGATTTGGTCGACGGTGCGCGACGTGTCGCCTTCTTGAAGCAACACCGACTGGACTTGTCCACCGAGCTTGGCCAAGTGTCCTCGCTCCTGGTCAATATGAAACGAGTTGAAGAACTCGAGCATGAGGACCGAGACGATGAACAAGACGAGGCTGACGAGGACGAGAATCGTCAGCCAGAGCTTCGTGACGATACTGTTACGGCGAACCATCACTCACTGACGGCTTCGAACTTGTAGCCGACACCCCATACCGTCGTAATCATTTGGGCGGCGTCAGGGGAGACCCGGTTCAGCTTCTCACGAAGCCGTTTGACGTGCGTGTCGACCGTTCGAAGGTCTCCAAAGAATTCATAGTTCCATACCTCTTTTAACAACTGTTCGCGCGAGAACACCTTATCGACTTGTTTCGCCAAGAAGAATAAGAGCTCGTACTCTTTCGGCGTGAGGGCGATCTCTTCGCCATCGACGGTGACGCGGTGGGCGTCATTGTCAATCGTCAGATGCGGATAAACGATCAAGTCTTTCGACTTCTCTGACGTCCGGAGGAACTTCGTCGCTCCCGAGCGGCGAAGAAGCGCCTTGACGCGCAGGACGACTTCACGTGGGCTGAACGGTTTGACGATATAATCGTCCGCCCCGACCTCGAACCCTTGGACCCGGTCAATCTCTTCGCCTTTCGCCGTCAACATGATGACCGGCGTCGCTTTCGACTTACGGAGTTCCGTACACACCTCGACCCCGTCCATCTTCGGCATCATCAAATCGAGCAAGATGACGTCATAATCACGCTCAAGTGCGAGCTGCAGCGCCTCTTCCCCGTTCGTCGCTTCTTCGATGACGTACTGTTCGCGTTCGAGATACATTTTCAACAGTCGACGAATTCTTTCCTCATCGTCGACCACTAGAATTTTCGTTTTATCAGCCATCCACTAAAACCTCCTAGAGATCCATTGCAAGATGTAGCGATTGTTGCACAATTGTGAACATTCCGCTCTCTTTCATAACTATACCACTCTATTATTTGGCTTCACAACGGTGAGTTGTATGCCCTTACGAAAAAAGAAGCCACCGAAGTGACTTCTTTCATTACGCGTACGAATGCAACCCGGCGATGACGAGGTTGACGAAGACGAGGTTGAACATGATGACAGCGAAACCGCCGACACATAACCAGGCCGCTTTCGTTCCCGTCCACCCGCGCTGAATTCGCATGTGGAGATAATAGATATAGATGAGCATCGTGATGAGCGCCCACACTTCTTTCGGATCCCAGCCCCAGAATCGGTTCCAGGCGATTTGTGCCCAAATCATGGCGAAGATGAGGCCGCCGAGGATGAAGACCGGTAGCCCGATGGCGACCGAGCGATAACTGATCTCATCGGCGAGGTCGAGGCTGACTTTCTTCGCGAGCGGCTGCAACGACTCGGCGATCCGCTTACGGAGAATGACGAAGCGGAGCAAGACGTAGAGCACGAGTCCCGCGATGACCGACCAGACGAGCGTATTCAACTTCAACGTGTTGATGAAGTTCGGAAGCTCAAGTGACAAGCCGCTCGACCCAGATAGGAGTTGTGCGCCTTCTGGTGCGAACAAGATCGGCATGAAGTACTCGTACGTCTCTTGGCCGCCTCGGTCGTTCGTGAACTCGACGACACCACCGGCACCAATTCCTTTGAAGAGCATCGAGATGAGGATGAAGCCGAGCGTACAGACGAGGACGAACATCGTCACTTCGAGCCACGTGCGCGACTTCGATTGTTCGCGCATCGATGTCTCATTTAACAAGAAGATGAGTCCTGACGCGAAACTGATTGCGAGAATGCCTTGCCCGAGGGCGGCCGTCGTGACGTGAATCTTCAACCAGACACTGTTGAGTGCCGGGATAAGTGGTGCCACGTCGCTTGAGAACATCGAAGCGAAGGCGATGACGAGCAGCGCCACCGGCATCGCGAACAAGCCGAGCACATCATTTTTATAAATCCCATAGACGACGAGGAAACCGAGCACCATCATCATTCCAAAGAACGTCGTATATTCGTACAAGTTCGACACAGGTGCATAACCGACACCGGCCCAGCGTAAAATAAAGTAGCCGGTCTGGGCGATAAACCCGATCACAGCCAAGATGAACGCGATTTTGCCGTATGGGACACGGTTGACGTTTCGGTCTTTACGCATCCCGCTGACCGCGATCGTGAACAACACGGTCGCGACGGCGTATAAAATGAACGCGATGAGGAGCAGACGACTGCTCCATTGAATCCATTCCATTAAGATTCCCCTCTTTCAGTTGTTGAGTTGGCGTTTGTCTCTTTTTCGAACATCGCCTGATCTTCCCAAATCGGCAGCCCTGCCTTCTCGAGAAGCGGCGACACTTCACGACGAAGCGACGACGGGTTTTTATTCGTGAAGCCCGCGACGAGAACGTCCGTCTCACCGTGACGACGTATCCAGACGCGACGGTGTGGCCAATACATCCCCATCACGATCCCAATCATAAAGATCGTCCCACCGACGATTAAAATCGGGTACGTCGAGTCGCTCTTCACCCGGAGACCACTCGTACTCGCCATCTCGGTCCCTGCGAATTGAACGGCATACCGATTTTCTTCGTCGGCCACGTTCATCCGGATTCCAATCAAGTTCGTCTCGCTCGTCCCTTCCGGCGTATCGATTGTGAAGAAGAACGCCGGGTTCAATGCGCGCGGCGATTTCGTATCCGGCACCCCGTTTCGCACTTCAAAGTCAGGATATAAGTCTTTCAACGAGACCGTCACGTCCCCGAGCGCATACGTCGTCTCCGGGTTGTCCAAGTCGACCGTGAACGGGCCGTACAGTTCGCCCGTCTCTTTATCACCGACGCTAAACGACATCGATAAGAACTCGGGACGGCTCGAGTACTGCTCTTGATAGACTTCATACTTATCAAACTTGAACGGATGGTTCACTTTCGTCGAACCGACCTCGACTTCTTCGAGAACAGGCGATCCGTCATCGTTCGTCCCGGTCTTCTTGAAGAGCGTCAATTCCGTCTCATAGTTTTTCGGGACGGCACCCGCCTTCTCGATCGCATCGGCGAACTTCGCATCTTCCTCATTGTTCTCTGGGTCGTACATCTCGAGAATGAATTGATCGTTGCGCAAATAATACTCGTCTTCGGTCGCCTCGAGCGCGACCGTGTCCCCTTCCCGCACCCATTCGAGCGTGTCTGTATAGAAGGCAGGGAAGACGCGGAGCATCGCCCCGATGAAGAAGATGACGAGACCGACGTGGTTGACGTATGGGCCCCAGCGCCCGAAGCGATGTTTCTCGGCGAGCAGTGCGTCACCGTCACGCTTCACTTGATAGCGTTTCGCTTTTAAAGCGTCACCGAACGCATCGATTTGTGCGTCCGAGCCTTTTCCTTCTCCAGTTAGACGTTGCCCACGCATGAAACGGTCGGTACGTCGCACCGGCTGGTTTTTCAACGCTTTGTACAACGGGAAGAACCGATCGATTGACACGACGATGAGCGACAGTGTCAACATGACGATGAGCCCGATATACCACCATGACGTATAAAGATTATGGAATCCAAGCGTGTAATAGAGCGTTCCGGCCGAACCGTACTCTTGCGTGTAATACTGGCTCGCCGGCAATTGTTGCGGGATGTACATTTCCTGCGGGAAAATCGTACCGACAGCGGAACCGACGATAATCACAGCAATCAACCAGAGCCCGACCTTTACCGATGCAAAGAAGCTCCAGACGCGATCAATCCATGATCTCGGACGTCGTTTCGACCGCAAATCAGCGCCGTCATATTTCATATCTAGCATGTGTGCGCCCCCCGTTCCCTTACAATGACTTCTCGGCCAACTCCATCAATTTCTCTTTTGTGAGTTCACCTTCATATTTTTCAATCACGTTCCCGTCCTCATCGATGACGAACGTGACCGGCAAGTTATAAATGCCGTATGCCTTCTCGACCTCGCTACGCGTATCCATCAAAATCGGATAGTCGAGCTTGACGCCGAGACCGTTTACAAAATTGTCGACGCGAAGTGGCGTCTCCCCGACGTTGACCGCCCAGAAGTCGACCCCCATGTCTTGTAGCGTCGCATAGTTTTCTTGGACGACCGGCATCTCTTTCTTGCACGGCTCACAGAACGTACCCCAGAAGTTTAAAAGCAGTCCCTTGCCCTCGTAGTTCTCACGTTCGAGCATCGTCGCCCCATCGAGGCTGACAAGCTTGAAATTCGGTGCCGTATCTCCGGCTTCGACCCGGCCGTCGTTTCCTGCTTGTTCAATCAGTTGCATGACGACGACCGCACCTGCGAACAGCACCATCGTCATTACCATGAGCCGCCAAAACGACCGTTTCTTCTTATGGGCCATCGCTTGCTCCATGCGGTCACCCGTCTTCTCTTTCTTCATGATTGATCACACCTTCCTTTCAGTTGCTATTGTACTGAAAAAACAATAAAAACGCACATTAACAGACTTTTTTCATTGTTTTGTCACACAATCTCCACAATCAAAAAAATCATCCTACAAAGGACGATTTTTTTATTGTCATTTCTTCTTTTTCTTGCCTCGTTTTTCGAGCGGGACGGTCGGGTTCGCGAGTTCGCGAAGTTTCGACACTTCTTTGCGTGAAAGTTCACGCCATTCTCCTGTCGTCAACCCGTCAAGCGTCAAGAAACCGAACTGTTCACGTTTCAGTTTAATCACTTCCGAGCCGACCGCTTCGAACATGCGACGGACTTGGCGATTATGACCTTCGGAGATGACGAGCTCGACGATCGCCGTGTTTTTCTTATGGTCGACCGATTTCATCCGGACTTTCGCACCACCCGTCTTGAAGCCGTCGTCAAGCTTGACGCCCGACTCGAGTTCTTTGATGGCGATGTACGACGGGACATTTTTCACTTTCGCGACATAGCGCTTCGGAATCTTGAACTTCGGGTGCGTCATCAAGTTCGAGAACTCGCCGTCGTTCGTGAGTAGAATCAACCCTGTCGTATTGTAGTCGAGACGACCGACCGGGAAAACGCGCGAGCCTGGTGGGACGAGGTCCGTGACGACTTTTCGTCCTTTATCGTCATCGACCGTCGAGACGTAGCCGCTCGGTTTGTAGACGACGTAATAGACGTGCTCTTCTTGTTCGATTTTGACACCATCGACTTCAACTTCTGATTTCGGTCCAACTTTCGTACCGAGTTCACGGACGACTTTCCCGTTGACACGGACGCGGCCGTCTAAAATCATTTCTTCTGCTTTTCGCCGTGAAGCGACACCTGCTTGGGCAATTACTTTTTGTAAACGTTCCATGAATTAATCCTTCTCCAATCTGTCTTGCGAATGACGTGCCGGCTCTGCGAAGAACAAATCGCCTTCGTCCGAGAGCTCGTCTTCAAATGTTAATGGTGGTAACTCGTCGAGCGAGTTAAACCCGAAATGATCAAGGAAATGCTCGGTCGTCCGGTAAAGCTTTGCGCGACCGAGCGTCTTCGCGCGACCGGCCGATTCGATGAGGCCTTTTGAGAGTAGCGTGTGAATGACACGTTCCACTTTCACACCGCGCACTTCCTCGATGTCTGCCCGCGTCACCGGTTGCTTATACGCGATGATGACGAGCGTCTCCATCGCCGCACGCGAGAGCGCCTGTTCCGCCATCGTCCCGACGTATCGCTGAATGTAAGGCGACACGTCCGGGATTGTCACGAGCTTATAGACACCGGCCGATTCAATCAGTTGAAACGGACGACCCGAGTCTTTGAACGAGATCTCGAGTTTCGTTAACTGTTCACGGGCGGCGGCTTCCGAGATGTCGAGCGTCTCGGCGAGTGCTCGGACTTCCATCCCTTCCTCCCCGACGACGAACAGTAAACTTTCAATGATAGTTTCATAGGACAACAACGGCTTCATCCCTTTCCTTTGACGTCTCGATGAACGAGATCTCGATATCACGCTCGACTTGCGAAGTCGTCACGACGCGCAACTTGATCAACTCGAGGAGCGCCATGAACGTCACGACGAGGTCGGACACGTCCGGCCGTTCCTCGAAGAAAGCGAAGAACGACGTCTTCCGTTTCGATGCGACGTGTTCATGCAGCCGCGTCATCTGCTCTTCAAGCGTGCGCGTTTCACGTTTGATCGTTTTCTTACGCCGTTCTTTCCAACGCTTTCGCTCGACCATCTTCGAGTAGGCGTGAAGTAAATCAGAAAAGTTCAGCGGCCCGTCATACGGCTCATGTTCAGACGTATAACGCGATAAATCGTCACCGGGACGGCTATACAGTTCGAGCCGTTGCTCCTCTTGTTCACGCATGAAGACGACCGCTTCTTTGTACGCTTTATATTCAATCAATTGACGAATCAACCCTTCGCGTGTCGGTTCATCCGAAAAGTCAGGGATGTCGTCTTCCTCGACGGGTACAGGGGGCAATAGCTGCTTACTCTTCAATTGGAGGAGCGTCGCCGCCATGACCAAATATTCGCTCGCGACGTCGAGCTCAAACTTTTGCATTGTACGGATGAAGGCGACATACTGGTCCGTGACTTCCGCAACAGAAATATCGACGATGTCGAGCTCCATCTTCCCAATCAAATGGAGCAACAAATCGAGCGGCCCTTCGAACGTATCAATTTTGACGTTATACGCTTCCATAGAGACACCTGCCATTTTACATTTTTGCGCTTTAGTATAACATGTTTTATAGGACTGCGACCACGAAAGGAGAAATTTGATTTGACTACCCCTTTTACCCAGTATACGCTCTTGTTCGAGTGCCATGCCGATTATTTTGAATGCCACGAAGTACTCGAAGAGGCATGGCAAGCCGGAAACCGGGCATCACTCGGCTATGCGGTGCTCATCCAATATGCGGTCGCCCACTATCACGCCCGACGCGGCAATGAGATCGGTGCACGAAAGAGTATCGCCGCATTGCACCGTAAACTCGATTTCGCCGCAGACGAACTCCAGTCGCTCGGCGTCGACATCCCACAATTCAAACGCGACCTGACTATATGGCCTTTGTCGACCGTACTCCCGCTCGAGCCGACGACGAGGGCCCGCATCGAACGATTGAAACACGCGTTCGAACCGACCGCGCTCTCCTTTGAGGAACTTGTGCATAAGCACTTGTATCGCGACCGAAGTCCAGTCGTCAAGGAACGACTGCGGGCACTTGAAGCTCGAAACAAGGCCAAAAAATGACATAAAAAACTGCAGACATCGTTGTCTGCAGTCGAGTACCTAGGCACGCTGCCTAGCTTTTTATATGGCCACTTGATTCCATTTATCAAGCAGTTCACCTGTCTTGCCTTGACCCGTTAGCGTCAAGTCAAGCGGCAACAAATTTCGAGTCTCATCGAGCAGTTCATAAGAGCGTTTCTCGCCCCGGAACGATGGCGACAAGGCGATATGCAAAATATGCATCGTCGTATCTTGTTGTTCCATCCCGATGATTCCGACGAAGTCTTCCCCGACTTTCCATAGATAAAGGAAACGGGCAGGGTCTTCCTCGTAAGAGCGGACGAGCTCTAACAGCGCGAGCGGGGACTTGTCGCTACACGAGAACGCCAAGAGGCCCATCGCTGTCTTTTCGTACGATTGTTTATATTTCACCAGCATTGCTGGTTTCACCACCTTTAGTCATTCAAGTTTCACGAAGTGAACACGTGAGAGACATGGCTCATTGTGCCATAACGGTCATACAAAAATCAATTCTCGTCCCACACCTTGACTTCGGCCACTCGTTCGTGCCTTGACGGAGCTTGACCGCATGCTCGAGACCAGACGTCACTTTCCCGAATACGGTGTGCACGCCGTCCAAGTGCGGCTGTGGCTCGTGGACGATGAAGAACTGTGACGAACCTGTGTTGCGTCCAGCGTGTGCCATCGAGAGCGAGCCTGCCTCATGTTTATATGGGAACGATGTCGACGTCTCGCAAGGAATCGTATAGCCTGCGCCGCCCATACCCGTTCCTTGTGGGCATCCGCCTTGGCTCACGAAGCCAGGGATGACACGGTGGAACGTCAAGCCGTTGTAGAAGCCGCTGTTCGCAAGTTTTTCGAAGTTTTCTACCGTGATTGGTGCTGCGTCATGGAACAAGTCGAATTCGATCATTTCACCGTTCTCAAGTTTCATCGATCCTTTTTTCATGTACAAAAACCCCTTTATGTTCATATAGTTATCATCACTCACATTGCCCATTCTATCAAAAAAAGACGCCTGTCTCCACTGTTTTGTGGAAACAGGCGTTCTGACTTACTGAATGACCGCGTGAATGAGCGGACGCGCCTCAGGCTTCGCCTCACCGATTGTGTAGGCGTGATCCATCCGTTCGAGCGCCGAAGACATATCTTCAATGTTCGCGCGCAAGACGGCGATGACGTCGCCTTCTTCGACCCGGTCGCCGACTTTCTTCTCGAGCGTGATGCCGGCCGCGAAGTCGAGCTGATCATCTTTTGTTGCCCGACCTGCCCCGAGGAGCATCGCGGCGACACCGACTTCATCGGCGATGATTGACTCGACGTAGCCCGCCTGCTTCGCGACGAACGTCGTCTCATATTTTGCTTGCGGAAGTTTCGACAAGTCATCGACGAGCGACGCGTCGCCACCTTGTGCCGCTACGAACTGACGGAACACCTCGAGGGCGTGCCCATCGGCAATCCGTTTCTCGAGGTCAGCGTACGCTTCATCGAACGTCGGATAGAACCCGCCGAGAACGGCCATGTGGCCAGCAATCGTCAACGCGATCGTCTTCAAGTCCTCGACGTCTTTTCCAGACAATACTTCAATCGCTTCCTTCACTTCGTTCGCGTTCCCGACCTCAAAACCGAGCGGTTGGTCCATGTCGGTAATGACAGCGACCGTTTGGCGGCCAACGTTCTTCCCAATCGCGACCATCTCCTCGGCGAGCGCTTTCGCATCATCGAACGATTTCATGAACGCGCCAGACCCCGTCTTCACGTCGAGGACGATGCTGTCGGCACCGGCCGCAATCTTCTTCGACATAATCGAGCTCGCGATGAGCGGGATTGAATCAACTGTCGCCGTGACATCGCGTAGCGCATACAGGCGCTTATCAGCTGGCGTCAAGTTCCCCGTCTGGCCGATAATCGACATCTTGATGTCGTTCACTTGTTTCGTGAACTGTTCTTCCGTCAATTCGACGTTAAAACCAGGGAACGACTCCAACTTGTCAATCGTGCCGCCCGTGTGGCCGAGGCCACGGCCACTCATCTTCGCGACCGGAATCCCGATTGACGCGACGAGTGGCGCGACGATGAGACTGATCTTGTCGCCGACGCCTCCTGTCGAGTGTTTATCGACTTTTTTGCCTTCGATGTTCGAGAGGTCGATGACGTCCCCAGACTTCACCATCTCCATCGTGAGGGCAGCTGTCTCTTTCTCTGTCATCCCGTTGAAGTAAATCGCCATCGAGAGGGCAGACATTTGATAATCTGGAATCGATTCGTTCGTGAACCCTTCGACGACGAAGCGAATCTCTTCCTCGTTCAATTCGCCACCGTTACGTTTCTTCAAAATCAAGTCGACCATACGCATAAGTTTCGTCCTCCTAGTTGGATGTAAGTGGGATTTAATTAGATGCTTTTAATCGTGCCGCGCACGAGTGACAAGAAGTCTTGACGGACGCGTTCTGTCGTCTCGATGACTTCCTCGTGATTGAGCGGCTGATCCAAAATACCGGCCGCCATGTTCGAGACGCAAGAAATGCCAAGAACGCGCATATCCGAGTGACGTGCGACGATGACTTCTGGGACCGTCGACATCCCGACGACGTCTCCTCCGAGCAGGCGAGCCATTCTCACTTCGGCAGGCGTCTCATACGTCGGGCCGGTGTTCCCGAAGTACACCCCTTTTTGGACGTTGAGACCGAGGTCTGAAGCGACTTGTTCCGTCAATTTCACGAGCTGTTTGTCATAAGCTTCCGACATATCCGGGAAACGCGTTCCGAATTCGTTCGCGTTTTTTCCGATGAGCGGGCTCGTCCCGAAGAAGTTGATGTGATCCGTGATGATCATCAGGTCTCCCGGGTTGAAGTTCTCATTACATGCGCCGGCAGCGTTTGTGACGATGAGCGTCTCGACACCAATCAATTTGAGGACACGTACCGGGAACGTCACTTGCTCCATCGAATAGCCTTCGTAGAAGTGGAAACGACCTTGCATCGCGACGACGCGTTTTCCTTCAAGGTCTCCGAAGACAAGTTGGCCGGCATGGCCTTCGACCGTCGACACCGGGAAATGTGGGATGTCTTCATAAGGGATGGCGACAGGGTTTTCAATCTCGTCGGCGAGTACACCGAGCCCTGACCCTAAAATCAAACCGATCTCCGGTGTGCCGTTCATGCGTTCCTGTAAAAATGCTTTCGTTTCATTCCAATTTACCATGTGAATGGCCTCCTCAAATTTCGTTTAAGAAACTTTTTCCGATTGCTGGTGCGTCGACGTCAAAGTTATCCGCGACCGTCGCGCCGATATCTGCGAACGTGCCTCGAATGCCGAGGTCGATCGCTGTCGCTCCGTGGTGATGGACGATGAGCGGGACGTATTCACGCGTATGGTCCGTACCTGGATGCGTCGGGTCGTTCCCGTGGTCTGCCGTGATGATTAAGAGGTCGTCCTCGCGCAACTTGGAAAACACTTCTGGTAACCGCGCGTCATATTCTTCGAGTGCCTGCGCATAACCAGCCGGGTCACGGCGATGACCGAAGAGTGCATCAAAGTCGACGAGGTTCAAGAAGCAAAGTCCTTCGAACGTTTCATCGAGCGATTCGACAAGTTTGTCCATGCCGTCCATGTTCGACTTTGTGCGAACGGCCTTCGTCACGCCTTCACCGTCGTAAATATCGCTAATCTTCCCGAGTGCGATCACATCTTTCCCGGCATCTTGAAGCGTGTTCATGACCGTTTTCCCGAACGGTTTGAGGGCATAATCGTGACGGTTCGAGGTCCGGACCCAAGCCCCAGGCGTACCGAGGAACGGGCGCGCGATGATGCGACCGAGCATGTACGGATCTTCTCGTGTGATTTCACGCGCATACTCACAGATGCGGTATAACTCGTCGAGCGGCACGACTTCTTCGTGCGCTGCGATTTGGAGCACCGAATCGGCCGACGTGTAGACGATGAGGGCGCCCGTGTTGACGTGCTCTTCTCCGAGCTCATCTAAAATCTCTGTCCCTGAAGCCGGTTTGTTGCCGATAATGTCACGCCCGCTGAACTCTTTCAATCGATTGATCAAATCGTCAGGGAACTCCTCGAATACACGGAACGGCGTATCGATGTGAAGCCCCATGATTTCCCAGTGTCCTGTCATCGTATCTTTCCCAGCCGAGATTTCTTGCATCCGTCCGTAAGCGCTCGGTGCGTCCGATGCCTCGATGCCTTCGATTGGTTTGATGTTCGCTAGACCGAGACGGCCCATGTGCGGCATCGCCAACCCGCCGTGCTCGCGAGCGATATGACCGAGCGTGTCTGAGCCTGCGTCCCCGAACTGTTCGGCATCTGGCGCTTCGCCAATCCCGACCGAGTCCATGACGACTAGGAAAATACGTTTAAATTTCTTCACAAAAAGTTCCTCCTTTAAAGGTGTTACGCCCGGGGATGATGTTTCCGATATACATCGTGAAGCCGGGACTTATTGACATGGGTGTAAACTTGAGTCGTAGAGAGGTCTGCATGACCGAGCATCTGTTGAATCGCACGCAAATCGGCACCGTTCTCGAGAAGGTGCGTGGCGAACGAATGACGGAGCACGTGCGGCGTAATTTCTTTTTGGATGCCGGCCTCTTTCGCACGTCGCTTGATCATCTTCCAAAATCCTTGACGGCTGAGGCGTCCACCCCGTCCATTCAGAAACAGTGCTTCCGTCTCCCGACCACCAATCCCGTTACGGGCTTGCTGGATATACCGTTCGACAAATCCTTGGGCGACAGAGGAGACCGGGATGATTCGAGCACTCTCCCCTTTGCCTTCACACTGTAAATACCCCAATTCGAACTGTAAATCATCCAAATCAAGGCCAAGAAGTTCACTGACCCGCATCCCGGTACCATACAACAGTTCGAGCATGGCCCGGTCACGAAGCGCGAGCGGGTCTGACGTCGGGACGCTGTCGAGCAACCGCTCGACTTCCTCTTGCGACCACGTGTCCGGCAGTTGCCGCTCCGCTTTCGGCGACTCGAGATACAGTGACGGGTCGGTCGACGTTTCATTCGTCATCTTTAGATAGTGATGGAACGTCCGAATCGAACTGACGGCGCGTCGAAGTGATGATGCGGCTCGTCCTGCTTGAGACAACTCTTCCATATGTTTGACGATATGGGACCGTGAGACATCGTTCCAGTCCGTGACATCGAGTTGCGTCAATGTCGATAAGTACTGCGTCAAATCGCTCGCATAGGCTTGTCTCGTGTTCGAGGACATTCGTTTCTCAACGGTCATATATTGTAAAAAAGACTCGACTTGCGAACGCATGATATCCCCCTCCTTTCTCGTTCACACCTGAATACGCTTACATCATATCACTTATGTAAACCGTTGTGAAGACGTCTGACCTCATTTTTTTTAAAGCTTTTTTGTGACAATTTTTCGTGATGAATCCCGCCAACGTTTTGACAATTGAGTTGCTCGGAAATGAATAGTTTGCTACACTATCGACGACTTATTAAAATTATTTAAAAAGTAGGAAGGGAGGATTGAGATGCAAGGAAACGCGACTCCGTTGTCGGTTGCGATTCGACGTCAACTCGTCTTTCATGACCATCACACCGTCGCTGAAATTAGCGAAGCGATCGGTCATAGTTTTCCGACGGTCAAAAAGCATTTGGAATTGATGCGTGCGGCTGGCGAAGTCAACGAACAAGGCCTCACCCCTTCGACAGGAGGAAGACCGGCCACACGCTATGTATTCAATCCGTCTGCGGCGAACGGACTATGTGCCTACATCGAGCAAGATGTCATCGCCTACCGCCGCATTGACGCGATCGGGACGACGCTCGACAAGGGCCGGATGGCGATCCGACACGGAAATCATCTACAGACGCTGTTCGACTTGTTGGCTAGCCAACTGGCGTCACATTCGATACAAGCCATCACGATCGGCGTCGCTGCCGCCGTCGCAGACGGTGAGATTATCTATGCACCGGATTACCCGACCCTTTCTAACGTTGCGCTGACCACGTTACTTGAGTCGACGTTCGATGTGCCCGTCGTAGTCGAGAACGACATGAACGCAGCTGTATACGGCTACGGTCGGTCTGTACCGACGTATGCAGATGAAACGATCGTTTACGTCTATTTAGGCAAGAACGGGCCGGGGTCGGGCATTCTCCTTAACGGTCGTTTAATTCGTGGAAAGACGAATTTCACGGGGGAGATTTCGTTTCTACCGTTTTATGCGCATCACACGTTTTACGATCGCATTCGCAATCACCAACGCGGAACGTCGCTGACGGATCAAGCATGCGATGCGCTTGCCCGGCTCGTCACGACGTTCACTGCGACGCTCAATCCGCATACGATCGTCTTTTCGGATATCGATGTGACTGAGGAAGATATCCGCCGGGTTCGTAAACGAAGTGAACGCTACATCGCGGCGACGCATTTGCCCGATTTGACACGCGGTCTATGGGAAGAGCATTACTTCCAAGGTCTCATCACCTTTTGTGTCGAGACACTACTTGAAACGATTTGAATGAGGTGACACATGAGCGGCTTTTTATTATTGACGGTGATTTATATCGCCTTTATTAGCTTAGGCCTCCCCGATGCGTTACTCGGAGTTGGTTGGCCATCGATGCGTGTAGAATTGAATGCGCCTCTGGCGATGGCGGGCTGGATTTTCATGACCATCGCGGCAGGAACGATTATATCGAGTTTGTTCAGCGGGAAACTGCTCGAGCGGTTCGACACGAAACAAGTCACGTTTGGTTCAGGCGTCTTGACGGCCCTTTGTCTATTCGGTTTCTCTACCGCCCCGTCGCTCCCGTGGTTATTCGCCCTGTCGATTCCGCTCGGCCTTGGCGCCGGTGCCGTCGATGCCGCGTTGAATCATTATGTGGCCGAGCATTACGCGGCACATCATATGAACTGGCTCCACTGTTTTTGGGGAGTCGGGGCGACCGGTGGCCCGCTCATCATGGCTTCCTTGTTGGATGAGAACGGATGGCGCGACGGCTATCTCGTCGTCGCTTTGATTCAATTCGGTCTGGCATTCTTACTGTTACTATCCTTTCCTTTGTGGCGTCAGGAAGTAAAATGCGACAAATCCAATCATCAGGATGAGGCGGCCGTGACCAAACTGGACCACACGCTTCCGCGCGGCTTGTCTTATGCGCTCGTCACGTTTCTCTTATACTGCGGCGTCGAGGCGCTCGTCGGTTTGTGGGCGAGCAGCTATCTCGTCCAAATGAAGCAGTTCTCGATTGCAACGGCCGCGACGTGGGTGTCGATTTACTACGGCAGCATCACAGTCGGACGATTGTTGAGCGGGTTTTTGTCGTTCCGTTTTACGAATCGTCAGATGATTCGACTCGGTCAATGCCTCGCCTTAATAGGAAGTCTCGTATTCGTCCTTCCGCTCAACGATGCGATGATTGTCGGTCTCATTCTAGTCGGTCTCGGCCTTGCCCCGATCTATCCGAGTATGTTGCATGAGACGCCCGTTCGATTCGGTAGACAGCGGGCGAAACACTTGATGGGTTACCAAATGGCGTTCGCCTATATCGGGAGCACGTTCTTGCCTCCACTATTCGGCTTGATCGCCACGAAGTTGTCACTCGGCATCTTCCCAATCGTCCTCTTGTTCATCATGCTCTTCATGCTGCTGAACACGGAACGACTGAACCGGATCTTAGCTAAACATAAGGAGGAAACCGTATGAAAATTGACCATCTCGCCATCTGGGTGAACGACCTCGACGTCATGCGTCGTTTTTATGAAACATATTTTGAGGCGAAGGCGAATGACCTTTATCAGAATGAACAAAAACAGTTCGCTTCGTACTTTTTGACGTTCCCACAGTCAGACTGCCGACTTGAACTGATGCGTCGGTCAGATATTCAAGACCTAGGGCAACAGACGCTCGGTTATGCCCACCTCGCCATCAGTCTCGGTAGCAAAGAAGCGGTCGATGTGATGACGCGACGTCTCGTCGACGACGGCTATGAGCGACTTGACGGTCCACGTACGACCGGGGACGGCTATTACGAGAGCGTCGTGCTCGACCCCGAGCAAAATCGAATCGAACTCACCGTGTGAACTACTCGCCACTTATTCGCTTCGCAAATTGAAGTGGGAGCTTCTTGGGAAGACCGCACGTTTACTAGCCACGATTGTTTACCAAGCTCGTCGGGCAAGTCCCTGCCCTGAAGGTATTTCAGTCTGCCAACATCAACAGGTTGATGCTCGCATTGATGTCGCGGTCATGATGAGCGCCACACGTACACGTCCATTCACGGACATCCACTGTTTTCTTCTCGCCTTTTGATCCACAGGAAGAGCAGATTTGCGTCGATGCAAACCACTGATCCGCTTTGATAAGAGTCCGTCCGTAGAACTTGCATTTGTATTCTAGCTGTCGAACAAACTCGTACCAACTGACATCTGCGATCGATTTGGCGATCCTGTGGTTCTTCATCATATTTTGCGACTTCAGCGTCTCCACGACGATGACTTGGTTCTCGTCAACGATTTGTTTCGACAGTTTATGAAGGAAGTCTTTGCGTTGGTTTGCGATTTTCTCGTGTTTCTTGGCGAGGATCAGCTTGGCCTTCTCTCTGTTCTTGCTTCCGATCTTCTTTCGTGACAGAGCGCGCTGCGCCTTCTTGACCTTCTCTTCTGACTTGCGAAGGAAACGAGGATTGTCAATCTTCTCAGAAACCATCTCGTCATTTGTCATGATGGCGAAGTGCTCAAGACCAAGATCGATCCCAATCTTATTCTTGGCAGGAACCCATTTTTCCTCGCCTTGATTGACAAGGATGGAGACGAAGAACTTGCCCGTCTTCGTCATCGAGACCGTCGCAGACTTGATGATCCCCTCGAAAGGACGATGTTGTTTGAACCGCACGAACCCCACCTTAGGGAGTCTCACCTTCCCGTCCTCGATCCGGACGCTCCCGTTCTGATTGTTGGTCGTGTAGGAGGCGCGGTCGCCGTGCTTCGATTTGAACTTCGGGAACCCGACAGACTTGTCGCGGAAGAAGTTGGCATACGCCTTGTTCAAGTCCATCTGGGCGTTCGCCAGGGATAGACTGTCGACCTCTTTCAAGAAAGGGAACTCGGGCTTGTACTTCGCCGGGGTCGGGAGCTTCTGCTTCGCGTCAGGGTTCAGCCTCGACTCTTCATATAACCGGATCCGTTCCTCGAGCATCTTGTTGTAGACGAAACGGACGCAACCGAACGTCTTCATGAAGTGTTCTCGTTGTGGCTTTGTCGGGTATAGTCGAAACTTGTACGCCTTCAGCAAAGTGATCACTCCTCTCCTTGTTTTTCGATGTATTGCCTGATGACGTCGATCGTCGCACCGCCGGTCGTCACGAGGCAGTAGCTCCGGGACCAGAACATTTCTTTCCACAGTCGTCTCTTGACGTGTGGAAAGTCTCGTTTGATCAGTCGGCTGCTCGCGCTCTTGTAGGCGTTCAGAAACTTCGACATCTCTGTGTTCGGATGGGCTTTGAACAACACATGGATATGGTCGCCGTCATGATTCCACTCGGTCAGTGTGATATGGTACGACGCGCCGATCCGTTCGAACGTCTGTCTCGCGAACCCCGAGATGGCGTCATCGATCACCTTGCGTCTATATTTGACCACCAGGACGAGGTGGTAGTTCAGGAGGAAGACTGAATGTTTGTTTGTATCCATTTTCATTGATAGTTCAGTCCTTTTGATTGGTTACATCCATTATACCAAGCGCATACAATCTTGCTAACACAGGCGATTCATCTCCCACCTACGCTGGGCTTCGCCCCGAGACGCTTAGAGGAGGGAGAATTCTCGCCTGATTTAGTTAAAAGGAGATGGACAAATGATTCAAGCGGTTTTGTTAGACCTTGACGGCACATTATTGAACGACCAGAAGATGATTTCACCGAAGACGAAAGAGACGCTCCTCTCGCTCCAAGCGAACGGTATAAGAATCGTGCTCGCCTCGGGTCGGCCGAAGCGGGGCATCGAACCGTTCGCGACGGAATTGAAGCTCGAACAATACGGGGGGTTGATCGTCTCGTCGAACGGGGCATGTGTGACGGATGCGACGACCGGCGAGACGTTGTTTGAACAAGCAATCGACCGAGACGTTGCGCGCGCAATACTCGACCATTTGACCGGCTTTGACGTCATCCCGATGCTTAACGATGAGACGTACATGTACGTGAACGACGTGTTTTCTGGCATGCTCGAACTGAACGGGGAACCGTTTAACATCATCAAATATGAATCGCGTGGCGGACGGTTTCAACTGAGGGAAGAACCGCGCCTCGCAGATGCGATCGCCTTCCCCGTATATAAAATCCTCGTCGCCGGCCAACCGGACTACTTGCAGGCGAACGTGGACGCCATGTCACAACCGTTCAATCAACAAGTGACCGGGATGTTCACCGCAAATATGTATTACGAGTTCACGGATTATGGGATCGACAAAGCACGTGCCCTCGACCATGTCTTTCAACAGGTCGGCATCGCACGTGACCAGACGATCGCTTTCGGAGACGGCCATAACGACCGTTCCATGCTCGAATATGCAGGTATCAGTGTAGCGATGGATAATGCGGTCGACGCGATTAAAGCAATCGCGACCGAAGTGACCCGCTCGAACAATGAAGAGGGCATCGCGCATCATCTAGCCCGATATTTGCCTTAACAACAAAACCGCACGCTCCGAGTCGGAGCGTGCGGTTTTTCGATTCATCCGTTGATGACGGCCTTATGGCCTTCAAGCGTGACACCTTTCGCTTGGCATACTTTACAGATACCGTGAAACGTCAGGCGGTGGTCTTTAATTAAGAATTCGTATTTGCGTTCCACTTTTTTCTCGACGTCGACGAGCAAATCTTCCATGATCTCTTCGACCGACCCGCACTCGACACAGACGAGATGATGGTGCGAGTGGTTCGCCCCTTCCGGTCTCAAGTCGAATCGGGCTACGCCGTCTCCAAAGTTCACTTTATCGACGACACCGAGTTCGGTCAATAACTCGAGCGTACGGTAAACCGTCGCGAGACCGATCTCAGGTGCGATCGCCTTGACGAGCATGAAGACGTTCTCGGCGCTAAGATGGTCGGCCTCATTCTCAAGTAGAATGCGGACGGTTGATTCTCGCTGCGGAGTCAATTTATATCCTTTGGCGCTCAACTGCTGTTTGATTCGGTCAATTCGCGTTTCCATAAGGCGCCCCCTCTTTACAATAGTTCGCTATTCAAAGCATACCGAAAATCGGCATCATTTTCAAATTAAAATCATTACTAAGTAAGTGTAGCACACGACACTTCAGATTAGAATTATTTTAATTTAGACAATTGCCACCATTGAATCGCCATAATCGTCTTGGCGTCAGTGATGCGCCCGCTCGCTAACAGCGCACTCGCCTCGTCGAACGTGAAACGTTCCACGTTCAAAAATTCGTCCTCGTCTAAATTCATCGCCCCTGCCGTCAGCCCATGTGCGACGAACACATCCACCCGCTCGCTGCAAAAGCCCGGAGCCCCATAGAACGAGAAGATCTTTTCAAGCGACTCAGCCCGATAACCGGTCTCTTCCTCGAGTTCCCGTCGTGCGCTCGCGAGCACTTCTTCTCCTTTTTCAAGTTTCCCGGCCGGAATTTCGAGTGACATCGACTCGAACGCCTTCCGATACTGCTCCACAAGCACGATGCGATCGTCTTCATCGATGACGAGTACGGCGACGGCACCGTTATGGTAGACGAGCTCACGGACCGACGTTCCACCGTTTGGCAGTTCGACGACGTGCCTCTCGACGTCAAAGATTTTTCCTTCATAGATGACTTCACGTTCAATCGTTTTCTCGACCATATGTATATCCGCCTCACTTTTTGCTTTATACTTTGATTATGAGTGAAACAAGTAGACGGAACAAGGAGGAATTATGAATGGCAGAACTAGGTCTTGGCACGATGTCCATCTTGAAGCATGGGGAAACGGAAGCGAAAGCGATTTTAGAAGCAGCCTATCGTGCGGGGATTCGGCACTTCGACACCGCTGACGTCTATGACCGGTACAAAGTCGAGGAGATCGTCGGTTCGACGTTCGCCTCTCGTCGCGAAGAACTGTTTTTGACGAGTAAAGGCGGCAATGAACTGACGGCAGACGGGATGCGGTGGAATCCGCGGGCGAGCTATTTAGAGACGGCGCTCGCCGGCTCGCTCGAGCGATTGCAGACCGACTATTTAGATCTATACTACGTCCACGGCGGTACGATTGAAGATGATCTCGACGAGACGATCGCGTTCATGCGTGAACAGAAACAGCGAGGCGTCATCCGTCAAATCGGTTTGTCGTCCATCCGTCCGAACGTCATCCGTTATTGGCTCGAGCACGGCGAGCTCGACGTGTTGATGACGCCATATTCCTTGCTCGACCGACGCATCGAGACGCTCGAGCTCGACGTCCCAATCGTTGGCCGTGGTCCGCTCGCAAAAGGGCTGTTGACCGACGAATGGTCCGAACGCCTGGGTGAGAAAGGATTTGAGTCTTGGAACGAGGACGAGTTGCGCGACCTGTTGCCGACGTTGCCAAAACCGATCCAAGCGTACGCGCTTGCCGCGGCGAGACGAACGTGCGCCGTCGTCTTGCCGGGTGCTTCGTCGGTCGAGCAGCTTCAAGAGACGATTGACGCGTTTCATCAATCAATCGACGAGGACAAGCTCGACGACGTCTTGTCCCGTCTCCCGATTCATCCGTACACAAAACATGCGACCTGATCGTCAGGTCGCATTCGGAGCGCGTCGTTTCATTTCTTCAATGGCCCAATCGGCCCAACCTGCATAGTTTTCCATCATCCGAATCGCATATTCGCTCGTCAATAAATAACCGAGCGTGTCGTCTTCGGATTGATGGGCGGCTTGGAAAGTCCGGATTTGCTGGGCGACCTGCTCGTGATGGGCTTTCGTCTCCTCGACGTATCGAATCGCCTCATCGAGCGGAAGGAGTTGGAGCAGGCTCATCCGAAGCAAGTTCTCATCTTTCATCTTCGGTTGGAACGACGTCGGCTGCCGGAGCCAATCAATCAATTCCTCCCGTCCACGATCGGTGATTGAATAGATTTTCTTATCCGGCAAATCGTGTTGGGCGACGTGTTCAGATGAGACGAGCGCCTCGTCTTCCATCTTCAGTAACTCGCGATAAATCTGTGTATGATGAGCGTGCCAAAAATGAATCATTTGTGCTTTGAACGTCGCGTTCAAGGCGTAGCCGGTCGCAGACTGATGGGTCAACAACCCGAGTAGTGCATGACGTAACGCCATAACCATCACCTATCCCTTGCGGTTCTATTTTTATTAGTGTATCACATCTAGTGAACAGACCGAGAACGCCAATCGGTTGACGGACGCTCGAAAGACACAGACAATAAGATGGAAAGGGGAGATTCAACGATGAAACCGATTCAAACAGCAGCACAATTCCAAGAAGCGACGAAAGAGAACGGCATGGTCATCTTCACGACATCTTGGTGCCCGGATTGCCGTCGTCTCGATATGTATGTCGACGAACTCGTCAAAGACTATCCACAGTTCAATTGGTACGTCGTCGACCGCGACGAGTTACCCGAGCTTTCCGACGAACAAGAAGTACGTGGCATCCCGTCACTACTCTTCTATCAAGACGGCACGAAACAAGAACACCTTCACTCGGCGCACGCCAAGACGGAGATGCAAATCCGATCGTTCCTCGACACGTTGAACGTATAAACGACAAGACGGCTGCGGCCGTCTTTTTTCATGAATGGAACCGTTTCAAGTAGCGTGAATCAATCAGCCGTTTCACATGATTTGGGAGACGTCCGTGCCACGTCCACTTCCCGTACGTCAACAACGCCTGTCCGGGTAGCGTCAATAAAATATTGAGTGACGTCCGCTCCCGGAACGGTCGGCGGTCTCCGAGCAAATAGGCGGCGACGTGTCGCCCGGAACGGACCGCATCGACGCCGCCGTTCAACCTTGAGGCCATGTCGCCGGTGATGAAGATTTGTTTATAGTCAGCGTGTCTCAAATAACGGTCCGTCTCTATGAACGCACCCGCCTTTGCGAGTCGAGCTTCTCGCCACCAACCATCGGGTACGACGCCTGACGCATCAAGGACGAGACCGTCTTGGAGCACATTCCTCTCGTATTTACGCAATACGAGGGTGACACCGCTCCTCACGAGGTGTCGCTTTATCGTCCGTTGCACACGGGCCGGCAAATCCGACAAGACGTCAGAGGCGTATAGCGTGACGTGACGTTTCGTCCGGATGCATGCGAAAGCGAGTTCGACGCCCGCCTTGCCGCCCCCGACAATCGTGACAGCATCGCTCGAAGCGATCTTTGCCAATCCTTCCTTCGTCATCGGCTTAATGTCCAGCCCGACACCACGGCTGACCGCTCCCGTCGCAAGGACGAGCACGTCATACGGGACCTCGCCCGTCTCTGTTTTCACGACGCGGCTGATCGGGTCAAGTGACACGAGTCGCGAAGCGATCGGTTTGACGTCTTGTCTCAAGTGAACGGTCGCGTCCGTCAGTTCTCCGGCGATGACTTGGGGGAAGGCACCGGTATAGATCGCTTCTTCTCCGCCGATATATTTGACGTCATACGACTTTTGCAACTCGTCGAATCGGTCCAGAATCTCAAGTTGGCCGTGCCCGAGACCGACGAGAACGAGACGCGGCTTCATCGTAAAATCCGCCGGGCTTCGAGCATCCGTTGAGAGATCGTCACCACTTCGAGAATCAAGAAAATCGTGGCGATGACCCCGACAAAGCTCGGGAACAAAATCATGAGACTGAACAAGATAAAGCATTCGGTCCGTTCGAGTATCCCCGGCTGATAATAAAACGTCTTTTCCGACCGACGAGAACTGCTCGCGCCGACGGCCAAAAACACCGTCATTGCCACGATGAACGAGGCAAGGAGCAACAGAAACACGGTCATATGCTCCGGGTACCGCAAAGCGAGCGCGATGACGACCGCGATTTCGACGAGACGGTCCACGACAAGGTCTAACACCGTCCCGAATCCTGTCTTCGAGGAACGCCGGGCCATCGTCCCATCCAATACGTCGAACAGTCCTGACAGCCATAACAAGATGACGGCCGTCCAGTGCATATCGTTATAGATGAAGAAGCCGACCGACACCCCGACGATGCCGCCGAGTAAGGTCACCTCGTTCGGCGTAAACTTCCATTTCAACAACCGATCGGCCCCGCGTTCGACGACGGGACGGACGATTCGGCTACCATACGTATCTAACATAAAACCACTCCTTATTTTTTCCGTAACGAATACGCTCGGCCAGTCGTGTACGACACGTCCGACGGCAAGATCACATACTCCCCGTTCGAACGTCGATATTCACCGAGCCGGACACCGAACTTGACGAGATGACGGGTCAATTCGACCCGTTCCCCGTCCTCGTCGTCAAACACGCCGAATTGCGTCAGTGGATACATCTCGCCTTCAAATTCGATGAAATCACCGAACGTCGGTTCTGTCTCACTCAATTCTCGTGGTGTCCCGGTCGCATGAACCGTTCCGCCGTCGAGTAACGTGACCCGGTCCGCGACGAGCATCGCCTCTTCCCGGTCATGCGTCACGAGTAGCGCCGTCAGACCAAGCTCGCCTACCACCTCACGAATCAACTGTTGCAGCTCATACTTCAAATCGGGATCGAGGTTCGTGAACGGTTCATCGAGTAAAATCAGACGCGGGTCGGCGGCGAGCGCCCGGGCAAAGCTGGCCCGTTGTCCCTCCCCACCTGACAACGTGTGCACTTCATCGTCGTAACGGCCGGCGAGTCGGACGCGTGCGAGCCAGTGCTCTGCCTGCTCGCGTGAGCGTTCAGGGATTGCGAGCAACACGTTCTCGCCGACCGTCAAATGCGGGAACAAGAGCGGGGTCTGCGACAGCAACGTGATTTTCCGCTCGTGGGCCGGGACACCGAGCAGAGCCGCCCCGTTCCATGTGACGTTCCCTACATCCGGCGTCTCGAGACCGGCGATGATGCGCAACAGTGTGGATTTCCCGGACCCGCTCGTGCCGACAAGGGCGTGTATCTCCCCTTGCCGCACAAAAAAGTCGACGCCTGCCAACACGTCACGTCGTTTAAATCGCTTTTGTATGTTCGTCAATTGTAAGCCCATCATAACCTTCCTTTCACGAACTTCACGCCCATGCGCACCCCAAAGCCGATGGCGATATATAAAGCCGCCGGAATGAGAATCAAGAGCCACGTATGTTGTAACGCGAGCGCGATATCATTCCCCGCATAAACTTGATACAGCCTCGTCGTCACGGTCGGCACGAGTCCTGCCCCGATCAGTTGGACGAGGACGAACTGACCGAGCACGATCACCGTCGACATGAGGACAATCGTCTGTATCGTCCCGCTTAAAAGCGGGAACAAGACGACACGATACCGTCTGAGCGGCGGTAAAAATAGCGCCTGTTCGAACATCGGTCGCCCGATCACATACATCGCGTTATAGGCGAGCCGAATCGAGTACGGCAACGTCACGACGAGCAGCACGATGAGCACGCCGATGTCTGTACCGATGAGTCCGAACCGTGCGAGCGCGATATACATGCCGAACGTACCCGCGAGCGCCGGGATGAACAAAGGTAAAAAGACGAACCATTCGACGAACGTGCGCCACTTAGATTGTGTGAACAGGATCCACCACGCCGTCCCGAGGGCGAGCCATACGTTCAAACTCGCGATGACGACGACGTGGACGACCGTGTTGACGATGGCATCGTCCCAAACCAAGGTCGGCACGGTCGTGAGCAATCCAAGGAACGGCGACAAGATGAGCACGAGCACAAAGAGACGTCTCATCGTCTCACCCCTCTCTCAATTCGACGCCGGTGCCTCGCCGTCAATGCGTATGAAATCAATACGCCGACGAAGAGGAAGAGCGTCCAGATGAGAGCGACGGCATACGCCTCGCTCTCGTCCAAGAACAAGCCGGTCGTCAACCGGTCATAGGCGAGAACGCCGAAGAGTTTCGGAAACGTGACACCGAGGAGCGCCGGCACTTCGTACGCGAACGAGACGAACGCCACCAAAATCCAAAACGAGTCGAGGAGCGGCTTCATCAGAAATGGCCATTCCGCGACGGCGAACTGGCGCCAACGACTCAGTTGGAGCGTCTTCGCCATGTCGCGATAGCCGGCGTTCAGCTGGGCATACGTGCCGAGCACCATGAGAAAGACGAACGGGACTTCTTTCCATATATACGTCAAGATGACGACGAGATGATGCCGTTCATTCGATTCAATCAGTCCGTAAAACGGGAAGCCCCCGGCAAACAATAAATAAAACAAATACGCCCCCGCGATGTGCGGGACGAACAACGGCCACTTCAACCAAGTCAAGAGCCACGTCTGCCCCGTCACGTAGACGGCTCGGGCCGCTAACGTCCCGAGCACGAGCGAGAAGAACGTCGAGACGAGCGTCACATATAACGTGACGCCTAGACTCGCGCGCCACGCCTCATCTTGTGCGAGTGCCACGATGTCGGTACCGACTGCCCCACGGAATAAGAACAAAATCGCCGTGAGCGGCAACGATGCGACGATAAGGCTGACGAAGACGTTAACGCGCGACACGTGTCCAACCCTCTCGGACGAGGTCGATCACGTTCGGTCCATAGTCCGGGACTTGACGCTCGCTCAACCGTTCCGGGTCCGGATACGTGCGGCCTGCATCTAGCGCCAAAAAGGCTTCCCGGTCACCCTCGTCGAGCTTCTCGAGGTCGAGTGACGTCCCGTCGCCCCAGTATGTGTCCTGTTGTTTCATGAGCTGGACTTCCGGGGCGAGCAATTCGTTGATGACGACGATGGCGCCGTTCGGGTTCGGTGCGTTGAACGGTACGGCAAGGAAGTGCGTGGAGGCGATGGAATGATCAAGCACGAGCGCGCGTGTGCTGTCCGGGAAGACGCCGGCGTTCACTTCCGCCTCAGCTCGACGTTCATTGAAGCCCATCGTCATCCACACATCACCGTTTGCGTACAGTTGGTCCAGCTGGGCGAGCGACTTCGGATACGTCTCGCCTTGTTTCCACAAGTTCGGTGACCAGGCGGCGAGTTCGTCCCAAAACGCTTCAGGAATCGTCTCCATGTCACGTAAAGACTCTCCATATTCCGCATATAGCAGATGACGGATAAAGGCGTTACCTGTGAAGTCCGTCACTTCAGGATACGTGAAACGGCCAGGATTTTCCTCGGTCCATCGAATGAGTTGTTCGAACGTTTCGGGCGGATTTTTGACGTAATCCGCATCGTAATGAAGGACGAATTGTACGTTGCCCCAGGCGACTTCGAGGCCATCGGTCGGCGTACCCGCATCGGTCGCTTGCGCCGTCTCGTTCAACAGTGACGCGTTCGGAATCCGCTCTAACAGGCCGCCTGTCAGCAAGTCCGCATCGGCGGCGTTCCGGAAGTTGTCCCCGTTGATCCACATCAAATCGATGGTCCCGCGTTCACGGTCAGCCTGTTTGTCGAGCGACAGCTGTCGCACGAACTCGGCCGTATCCATCGGCACACGGTTCAACTCGATGTCGTGGGACGACGCGAGTCGAGGTGCGACGTATTCATCCAAGTAGCGGTTGATGCCTTCGTCACCGCCCCATAAGTAAAAGTTGACGGTCGTCCCTTTCGCGGTTTCAGCCGCCTCATCGTATGTCCCCGCGACCTCCGCACGTTCCGCGCCACACGCACTTAAAAATAAAACGAGCACGAGCCCGGCTATACGTAATCGGTTCATTCATGTTCCCCCTAGTTCTCTATTTTTTATCAAATCCCCGTTTTGCGAGCCGTTCGAACCAGACCGGGCACATCGCATACGCTTTTGCGCCTGCATTCATCCACCACGGGGCGTTCACTTCCCGTTCGGCCCGTTCAAACGCCTTGACGACGCGCCGGGCCAACCGGTCAGGAGATAGCATGATTCGTTTGACGCTCTGTTCGTACCGCCCACTCTTGTCGGCCCGTTCAAAGAACGGAGTCGCGATCGGTCCCGGGTTGACGGTCAGCACGTGAATATCTCGCGGTCTGAGCTCGAGCCGGAGTGCATTTGAAAATTGGAGAAGGGCCGCTTTCGAACCGGCATAGACCGCCGACTTCGGCGTTGGCACTTTCGCTGCCTGGGAACAGACGTTGACGATCGTCCCACCGGCACGCATCCGCTTCGCACAGTCGCGTGACAGGACCATCGGCGCCGTCGCGTTCAACATCATCGTCTCTTCGATGACGGCTTTTGTTTGATCGACGACCGCATCGAACTCGCCGATTCCGGCATTGTTCACCCAACCGTCAATCGGTCCGTAAGCCTGTTCGATTTCCGACACGAGCGTGTCATAGCTCGTAATGACGTCGGCGACGTGCCAATTTGCGTTAAGTTGTTTGGCCAAGCCTTTCAGCCGCTCCTCGCTTCGCGCCACTAACGTCAACTTGTAACCTCGTTCATAAAAACAGTGCGCCAATGCGGCACCAAAGCCGCTTGACGCACCTGTGATCACGATATGTTTCACCATTCCACTTCCTTTGTCCGTTCATATGTCCATTTCCGGTCGACGAGAATTCGTTCGACGTGGCCACGTTCTTCGAGCAACGTCAGACGGGCGAACACTTCGCTGAAGACGAGCGGCATCGCCCGGCGCATCTTACGCCCATAAAGGCGCATCGACCAATCGAAGACGCTCAATCCGTCGACCCAATCGCCTAATAGTTGCTCGCTCCGGTCGTATCGCTGTGAAATTCGATTCTCGATCAACGACATCGGGTGAAGAATCGGGTCGCCGTGCCCGCTCACGACGAGCTTCAACTCATACGTCTGCAGCTTACGGAGCGAATCGAGATACAAGAGCACCGGCGACGCAAACCCTTCCCCTTCATACGGTTGTTCGATGAGCGGGTTCGGTTCGACCGTGTCAATCAGATGGTCACCGGCAATCAAGACGCCGCCAGGTCCGATGAGTCCAAGCTGGTCGCTCGCATGACCCGGCAAGTGAATCGTCCGCCACGCCCCGTCCGGTGTGACGGCCTGACCATCCTCGAACGTCATCGTCACGGTCGTCGGGCCGATCCAACGTAGCGCTTCCCGATAGTCGGGCAGTTTGGCGACAATCGACTCGGGGGTGCCGAACGAATGGGCCAAATCGTGCAGAAATTGATTACCCCGCTTGATGAAGTTCGGTGTCTGCTCCAAGTAACGGACGAGTTTTTCATGACCATACACCGGAATCGCGGCGTCTCGAAGGCGCCACGCTTGTCCGGCATGATCGGCATGGTGGTGCGTCAAAAACAAGAAGTCGATCGACTCGAGCGACAGCTCCAACTCTGCGAGCTGTGCATTCAACGACGTCCACGCCTCTTCCGTATCCGGTCCGCAATCGACCATAAAGAACCGGTTCATATGTTCGACGATGTATACGTTCACGTTCCCGACTTCAAACGGCGTCGGTATGTCCAATCTAGCCAATTGGCTCGAAATCCAGTTCGCCACGTGCCCCCAACCCCTTCCACCTATCTCCACCCATTATACCCGTCTGAAAGATTGGATTTCAATGACACAAAAAAAGGAGAGGATGTCTCCTCTCCTCAGGCTGTTGACGAACCAATTCGCTTTTCGCGGATTGGTTCGTCTTTTTTAGGTTCGATGAGCTTGAGGCGCTCTGCCCGGCACAAGATTGAAAAAATGGTATGTATACGGTCTCTCCAGGCCAACAGGTTGGCCAGCTTCTTCATGTTTTGTGCGGTGGCTGCCACCAGGTTGGCGCGCTGGACCGCCTCACGCCCACGGTAGAACGTGAAACGGAGCCCATGAAGCTCCTTCGCGTCAGCGAACGAGCGCTCCACGGTCTGTGGCCGGAGACGGTATAGGTATTGACCGGATGCGGTCAATCGATTTCTGTTCACCGCTTCGAGGAACGGCTCGTCCAAATGGCGCGTGATGATCCGACGGTTCGTCTCGTTCTCCATGCATTTTTCGAGGAGCGGGCAGTCTTGACAGACTTTCGGGTCGGACACGTATTGACGGTATCCTTGGCGGGTCGTCGTGCTGTAACGGAGGATTTGGCGGGCCGGGCAGCGATAGGCGTCCTCATCCGCGAGGTAGGTGAATTTGGACTTTCGGAACTTCCCTTTCTTGCCGCCGAAGCGGCGTCTCGAGATGACGCTATAGATGCCACGATTGACGAGCGACTTGGCGATCTCCGTTGAGAAATAGCCCGCGTCGAGCGCCACCGCCTCGAGCGGGAAGGCGAAATGCTGAAGAATGTAGTCTAGACGCTCCAGATAGACGGTACTGTCATGCACGTTCCCCGGCGTGACGTAGGCATCGACGATGAAGTTATACTTTGCGTCGACCGTTCGGTGGACGAGCCAAAAGAAGCCTTCCGGCTTCCGGGTCCGATACATGTAGCCCGCCTCGGGATCGGTCCGGCTCACCTTGCTCACCTTCTTTTTAGGTTCGCTGGGCTCGGCGGGCTCTAGCGCTTTTTTCCGTGCGCGGACCGATCCTCGTTCACGCGCGCCAACAGCTCGTCCTCGACCGCAGTGACGACCGCGTCGACCTCGGTCTTGTCGAACTTCTTCTTGCCGGCGTTCGCCCGGATATGGGTCGAATCCGTGAGGAGGATCCGTCCCGAGACGAGGTGATGCGCCTCCGCCTGGTGGATGATGTCGTCAAAAATTTGTTGGAAGACGTCCGTCCCGGCGAACCGTCGCCGGTAGGCTTGGCTGATCGTCGAATGGTCAGGGACTTTCTCGTCCATCCCGAACCCGAGGAACCATCGGTACGCCAGGTTCGTCTCGATCTCCTTGATGGTCTGGCGGACGGACCGGATGTTGAACAACGGGCCGAGGAGGATGATCTTGATGAGGATCTCCGGATCGATGCCGGGCTGCCCGGTGTTCGAATAGAGCGGTGCACACAGACGATGGACGATGGAGAAGTCGACATGGCGGTCGATCTTTCGGACAAGGTGGTCTTTCGGGACCAACTGGTCCAACGAGGCCGCGGTGTGGATCGGTTCATGACGTTTGGCGATGTGGGCTCGGTACATGATTGATTCCCCTTCCTGTTCGGAGGCGGTGACGGTCCATACCTACCGTTTCCCGTTTTCATCGGTTCGAAGAACATATCTGGGCTTTTTCTTCGGCCATCGAGGCCTCAGAAAAAGACAAACGGCCGCCAGATGGCGACCGTTTGCGTTGCTCGTCCGACGGCGCCCCGACTCCTGCAGGAGAGCAATCCGACGGAGACCCAGCAGCGACGCTAGTCGCGATGCGGCTCCGGGATTGCCTGCGGAAAGCGTGGGCGCCGAAAGGACGAGCGATTCGATTGAGGTTAGTCAACAAGCTGAGGAGAGGATGTCTCCTCTCCTTACAAATTATAAGTTGATGACCGTCACTTTATCGCGCGTCATCGTCTCGAGACTGCGTCCAATCCCTTGAACGCCGAGACCTGACTGCTTCACGCCGATGAACGGGAAGTGGTCAGGGCCGCGCTCTGTGCGTCCGTTCACTTGAACCGTCCCGACGTCGAGCTTGTCGGCCACAGTGAAGGCGTTGTTCACGTTTTGCGTGAACACACTCGCTTGAAGGCCGAACTCTGATTCGTTCGTAAGCTCAATCATCTCGTCAAGTGACGAGACACGGATGATCGGCAAGACCGGTCCGAACGGCTCTTCCCATGCGACACGCATCTCACGTGTGACGTGGTCAAGGAGCGTCGGGTGAAGCAAGTTGCCGTCGCGTTCGTTGCCGTGTACGACCGTCGCCTGCTTGTTGACGGCATCGT
This sequence comes from Exiguobacterium alkaliphilum 12/1, assembly GCF_000714435.1. Taxonomy (GTDB): domain Bacteria; phylum Bacillota; class Bacilli; order Exiguobacteriales; family Exiguobacteriaceae; genus Exiguobacterium; species Exiguobacterium alkaliphilum. Next base: position 90,393 of record NZ_JJMW01000069.1, on the reverse strand, counting down.
CAATCAAGCCTTGCACGTAATCCGCCGACTTCTTGTCGATGAGCGGCACGATGAAGCTATTGTCGACCGGCGAACCGACCGAGAGCTTCTCGACGCGCTCTTTCAACATACCGACGAGCTCGTCCGCTTGGTGTTCGAGCACAAAGACACGCTTGATCGCCGTACAGCGCTGTCCAGAGTACGAGAACGCACCGCTGACGATTTGATCGGCAGCAAGCGTGAGGTCGGCGTCTTCTAAGACGAGCGCCGGATCTTTCCCTCCGAGCTCTAAGACGACCGGTACCATCGAAGCTTGTTGAGACAAGTGTTGCCCTGTCCCCGTGCCGCCCGTGAACGTGATCATGTCGATGCCCGGATGCGACGTCAAATAGTCACCGATGACCGAGCCCCGTCCCGTGACGAGGTTCAATAGACCGCTCGGAAGACCCGCGTCTTGAAGCGCCTCGACCATTTTCACCCCACTGATCGCGCCTTGTGTCGCCGGTTTGAAGACGACGGCGTTTCCTGTGATGAGTGCCGGTGCAATCTTGGCTGCCGCCAAGTTGACCGGATAGTTGAACGGCGAGATGGCGAGGACGACACCGAGCGCCTCTTTTTTAATGATTGCCATCTTGTTTTTCGAACCACCCGGGAACGAATCGCCTTGCATGAACCCGCCCGTGAAGCGAAGACCTTCTTCAGCCGTGTAACGGATGATTTCCGCTGTCCGGACGACTTCTTTCTTCGCGTCGCTCAAGTTTTTCCCGACTTCGCGCATGATGATTTGACCAATCTCATCGACACGCTCTTCTAACTTATCTGCCCATGCGTAAAGGAGTTCAGCACGCTTGTTGACCGGAAGCGCTGCCCACTCTTGTTGTGCACGTTTGGCGCCATGAATGGCTTCGTCGACTTCATCACGTGACATTGCCTGTACGCTGCCGACGACTTCTTCTGTATAAGGGGAAACGAGTTCAATCGTCTCGTTGGTTGTTGATTCCTGCCATTGTCCATTGATTAAATATGGATACGTGTTCATACTCATAATCTCTATCTGCCTCCTGAGTAAGCTTTGATATCTCGTTGCCATCCCCATTGTATGCAAAATTAATTCGGATGAACAACTATAAAGATTCAGTTTATGTAATGTAAACGGTTACGTGGCAACTTTTTGTGAAATCCGTCTCCAGATTGACACTTTTCAACTGAAGAGTCCGGCCCGTTCGACCGATAGAGAAGAAGAGAGTACGTGAACTAGGAGGGACTACGAATGAGCATGGACCATAACATTTTACTTGAAGCAGGCACGAATGAGCTTGAGATCGTCATTTTCCAATCGGGCCCGTTCATTTTCGGGATCAACGTCATGAAAGTCAGAGAAATCATCACAATGCTTCCGCTCACCCCGCTGCCGGGGACGCCGGAGGCCATCATGGGGCTCATCGAACTACGTGGAGAAGTGATGACTGTCATCGATTTGCCGATGGTCATCGGTCATCCGCGTGAAGTCGGCGAAGGCGACCGTCTAATCGTCTGTGAGTTCAACGGTGAGAAGTCGGTGCTTCGGGTCGATCAAGTGACCGAGATTAAACGAATCTCTTGGGAACAAATCGATACGCCGTCTGACTTGGCGCGCGGCATGCAAGGCATCACGAACGGCGTCGTCAAGACGGGCGACCAAATGATCATCTTACTTGACTACGAACGAATCGCCCTCGAATTGTCACGAAAAGACATCATGGCTCGGGAGTCGGTGAAACGCCTCGGTGCCCGTGAACGATCGCATAAACAGATTTGGCTCGCCGAAGACTCGGAGATGCTCCGTACGCTCATCATCGATACGCTCGACGATGCAGGCTATTTCAACACGACGATCTTTAATAACGGGAAGGAAGCACTCGAGGCGTTCGAGGTGGACGGGGCGAGTTGTGACCTGCTCATCACGGACATCGAGATGCCACAGATGGACGGCTTGCATTTGACGAAACGTCTCCGGGAGATGGAGCAGTACAGCGACCTTCCGATCATCATCTTCTCCTCGCTCATCTCAGACGATTTGAAACATAAAGGAGAGGCTGTCGGTGCGAACGCCCAAATCACGAAACCCGAAATCGGGATTTTGATTGCGACGCTCGACGAGTTTCTCGCTTAAGACAAAGGGTCCCGCCAGGAATGGCGGGACCCTTATGATTTAATTGAATCGGTCGAAATGGTCATCCCATTCCACCGAAAATCGTTCCATTTGTTGTTCGATCGTATCGAGCACCGGATCTAAATCGTCCGAAACCTCCTCTTCCCCCGCTCGTTCGAGCGTGTGGAACTGTTCGGCCGTCTGTTCGAGACCGACCGAATACGATGCACCTTTTAACAGGTGGGCGAGTTGTTCGACTTGTTCGTGGTCCTCACGTTGGACCGCTTGCTTCAATTCAGGAAACTTGTCCTCAAACTGTTTCAAGTACGTTTGAGCGATTTTCGTTAGAAAATCTTTATTCCCGCCGGCAATTTGATGGAGCTCCGCCAACTTTTCTTCGTTAAACAGAGCATGCTTGGGCGTTTGTGACAACTCCATCCCTCCTTTGTCTGAATGTCAATCCATTCTTCCTCACTGTAGCACGTTTTCGCCAGAAAAGAAAAAATCTCCTTCTTTCCGATTGCGCTCCCCTAAACGCCTACCTATAATGAAGTTGAGCTAAGGTAGGAGGAGAACTATGCTAACGATTTACCGGACCGACGCGTCAGGACATGTCGACGAGATTGCAGACTTTGAAAAAGGCAGTTGGATTCAGCTCGTCAATCCGACGAAAGACGAGGCCGATCAAGTCATCGCCGCCTCCGGCATCCCGGAAGACTTCGTCTATGACCCGCTCGATATTGAAGAAAAACCACGGTTTGAAAAAGATGATGAAGGCCTCCTCATGATCATCGACGTACCGTACGTTGAAGAAGACGATACGGGAAGAGCCTACAACACGATCCCGCTCGGTATCATCGTGACCGGGAGACATTTCATTACCGTCTGTTCACGAGAACTTGACGTATTGAACTTGTTTTCGACCGGAAAAGCCCGCTTGTTCCGGACGAACTATCGCAGCCGATTCGTCTTTCAAATTCTGCACCGCGTCAGCATGACGTATTTGCGCTTTTTGCGTCAAATCGACCGGCGGATGGATGAACTCGAGCAAGAGTTGCAACGATCGATGCGAAACCAAGAAATTTTTCAATTGATGAACTTACAGAAATCTCTCGTCTACTTCATGACGTCCTTGAAGGCGAATGACAGTGTCCTCGACCGAATCGTCAAGACGCCGAGTCTCGAGAAGCATGAAGAGGACGAGGAGCTACTCGACGATGTGTTCGTCGAGCACCGTCAGGCGATGGAGATGGCGTCGATTTATAACGACATCATCAGCATCAAGATGGAAGCGTTCGGCTCAATCATTTCGAACAACGTCAACTTCGTCATGAAGTTCTTGGCGTCCATCACGATCGTCTTGAGCATCCCGACGATGATCTCTGGGATTTTCGGGATGAACGTCGAAGTGCCGTTCGAAGGACAAGAGATCGGCTTCGTCATCGCCATCACGCTCATGCTCGGATTCTCGAGCCTCGCCTTCTACATCTTATGGCGGAAACGGTATTTTTAGACAGAAAGCAATCACTACGTGTGGTTGCTTAATTTGTTGACTAACATGACTAACATCGCTCGTCCTTCCGGCGCTCACGCTTTCCGCAGGCAATCCCGGAGCCGCATCGCGACTCGCATCGCTGCTGGGTCTCCGTTGGATTGCTTTCCTGCAGGATTCGGGGCGCCTCGGACGAGCGACGCAAACGGTTGCCATTCGGTGGCCGTTTGTCTTTATCTTCGGCTTCGAATGCCGAAGATAAAGCCTCAATCTATTCGAGTCTGAGAATGTGATAAAGGTGACTGGCCCGACTTGCTACATGACATCGGCCGGAATCAACAGGTCATAGAGGACCACATACAGGCTCAGTTTCATGTTCGGTAGGTTGGACAGCAGCGAGATCGTCTCCATGTTGGCTGGTTACAGCCAGCATCGTCCGGAATGACGCGCCACCCTAGGGCACACCGACTAGGGAATCAGCGAGACCGAGCAGCGTTTCGCGATACGGCTCGACGCCCGCCGACACGAAAGCGGCGTGCCGGACAGGGCGGCTGAAGCAAGGAAAACAAAGGAGCGTCATCCCTTCCGGAATGACGCTCCTTTTCGATCACCTTACATGAGTTTGACCGTGACGAGACAAAGGTCATCTTCAATCTCGATTTTCGGAACGAGACGTTCGGCGACGTGGTCGGCATAGCCGACACCGTATGTGGCGATGTCTTTCTCGAGCCAACGGATGCCATCGTCGATGTCTTTACTGTAGCACTCCATCAATCCGTCCGTGTACATATGCAAGACCATCCCCGGCTGCATCTCAATCTCTTTCGCCTCATAGTTCGGTTCTTCGAACATGCCGACCGGCACCCCGGTCGTCTCCAGGTGACAGACGCCTTCATCTGACGTGACGATGACCGGCGGATGGCCCGCGTTGACGTATTCGATTCGGCGGTTCGTCGTATCGATGTAACAGTAAACGGCTGTGAAGTAACTTTGCATGTCGTCCCCAGAGAACAAGAAAGTCATCTGTCGGTTCAATTCGCTCATGACGTCAACCGGGTACTGGACGTTCCCGACGAGCCCTGGCAAAATCGAACGGATGCCCATCGTGATGAGCGCCGAGGAGACGCCGTGCCCCATGACGTCGAAGATGATGACGCCATAGCGGTCCGGGGCGACTTGGAACCAAGCGTACATATCGCCCGCCAATTTTTTAGACGGTAAATAGAGCGCGCGCACATCAATCTCACCATTGCTGATTGGCGGCGTCAACGCGCTTTGTTGAATCTTTTGCGCCAAGTCGAGGTCGTACTGCAGTCGCGCCTCATATTTTTTTCGTTCATCGACGGCTGCCTTGTAGCGCAAAGCCGAACGAATCCGGGCAAGCAATTCCGTAATTTTAATCGGCTTCGTCGTATAGTCCGACGCTTCGGCGTCGAGTCCTTCGGCAATTTGTTTTTCTTCTGTTCGCCCCGACACCATGATCACCGGCAGTTCTTCGTACCCGGCCATCTGACGAATTCGCTTACACGTCTCGATACCTGAAATACCGGGCATCTCGACATCGAGTAAGACTAGATCATACAGTGACGGTGCCTGCGGATCCATGAGGAGCTCGAGCGCAGCTTCACCGCTTGAGACAGCGATTGTCTCGTAATTGTGTTGATGCAATAATTGTTCGAGAACCATCGTGTTGACCGGTTCATCATCCACAATCATAATCGCCATCTTCATCCCTACCTTCTCAGTCAATGTTCATCTAAGAGTTATTGTATCATATTTATTCGGCGGTCCGCCCATTTCAAACTTGTGACAGTTCGTCGGGTTCAAGCGTGGAGAAATGATGCAGAGTTTGGCATACTAGAATTATGAAAGCGAGGGATGCCGGATGGGATGGATATTCGCCGTGAGCGGCTTGATTATCTTGCTCGTCTTAATCGCCTCTGTCGTTGTCATCCAAAAAGGGTACGCTTATAAAGACAACAAGGATGACATCGTCCTCGATTATGACGAGATCAATCGCCGCATTTTAGAAAAAGAGCAAGAAGAGAAACAAGACCGCCCATGAGGACGGTCTTGTTTTCATTTGAACTCGAATCGAAGCGCCCCCTCCTCGAGATAAAGGGCGGCATTGAACGTCTTTTCCCCTTTCGTAAACGTATGAACGTTCGACTGGCCCCCACCGATCATCTGCTTCAACTCGTCTTTCGAGATGCCGACTCCGAGCACTTGCTTCGACATCGTGAATTTGCAGCCGTCTCGAAAACCGCTACACCCGATGAATTTCGGATGCTCGACGAGTGCTTTCCCGCAGCTCGGGCATACGCCGAACGACGGTTTTGGACGACTCGAGCCCGGGCCTTTACGCGAACCGCGTCTCGGTTCAATCGTATAGCCTTCCGGGTTGGCTGACCCGACTCGATTTTTCGCCTCATCGACGAGATGGATAGACATCTTCTTCGCTTGATCGATGAACTCGGCGGCAGAGGCCGCGCCTTGACCGATTTCATGAAGTCGCTTCTCCCATTTCGCTGTCATCGCCGGGGAAGCAAGGATGCTGTCTCCGAGGACATCGATGAGCAGTCGCCCTTTGTCCGTCGGGACGAGCTCTTTCTTTTGAAGCATGACGTACCCGCGCTTTTTCAACCCGTCGATAATGTTCGCTCGAGTCGCTTCCGTCCCGAGCCCTTCGACCTCTTTCATGATATGAATCAACTCATCATCGTCTAGCTGGCGGCCGGCGACCTTCATCGCCAAGATGAGTGCCCCTTCCGTGTACCGTTTCGGTGGTTCGGTCTGCTTTGACAGTACTTCGACTTTTCGTTCAGCGAGCACCTCTCCTTTTTCAAGGGCAGGCAGTTCGACGTCTTTTGATTTCATCTCGACGACTTGACGATACCCCGGGCTGACGACGACCGTCCCTTTTGCCCGGTACAAATCGTTCCCGTCCACTAAATCGACCGTCGTCTTCTCGAGCTTTGCCGGTTTGGCGAACGCGGCGAGGAATCGTCGGTTGATTAAATCGTAAAGCTTCGCCTCGTCCCCGCTCAACCGCATCACGTCCCCGCACGCCTCCGTCGGAATGATCGCATAGTGGTCACTCACTTTTTTCGCGTTGACGTAACGTTTATTGGACGCCGGATTCTCGGTCAAGAAAGGCGCGATCTCGGCATAAGCCGAAGACTTCAACAGACGGGCCTTCGTCACCGGAAAGAGCGTCGCCTCGTCTGGCGTCACGAATCCGGAGTCCGTCCGCGGATAGCTGATCCAACCTTTTGTGTACAACTTTTGGGCCACATCGAGCGTCTTTTTTGCACCGAACCCGAATCGTTTCCCAGCCTCGGCTTGCAAGCCGGACAAACTGAACCAAAACGGCGGTTGTTCGATTTTCTCTTCCGTATCAATCGATTGGACGACCGCTTGACCGGACGCGCGTTTGACGACGTCGTCCGCTTCTTGCCGAGTCTTCAACTTCGTTGTCTTCCCGACCGTATATTTTGCTTTGAAGGTCGCCCGTGATTTTTGAAGCGTCGCCTCGACCTCAAAATACGGTTCTGGGACGAACTGTTTTATTTCACGTTCCCGCTCGACGATGAGTGCGAGGGTTGGCGTCTGCACGCGGCCGAGCGAAAAGACGTCTTCAATCCCGATCGTCTTCAGTAACGTCGTATATGCACGCGAAGCGTTCATCCCGACAAGCCAATCGGCACAGGCCCGGCTCATCGCCTCGTGATAGTACGGGACCGTCTCTTCCCCTGGTAGCAAGTTCGCGAAGCCACGGTCGACCGCCTGTTCCGTCAAACTGGAAATCCAAAGGCGCGTGAGCGGTTTCTTGTTCCCGGCCAACCGCAAGATGAGCCGGACGATCGCCTCACCTTCGCGTTCGGCATCCGAGGCGATGATGATGTCCGTGATCGACTTGTCATGGAGCCATCGCTTGATCGTCTGGAACGGCTTTGACTTCCCTTTCGAAATGCGATAGTCGAACCGGTCCGGCACGATCGGGAGCGCCTCGTACTTCCATGACTTCCATTCCGGTCGGTAATAGGCCGGCTCTTGCAACTCGCACAGGTGCCCGACCGCCCAAACGACGATCGCCCCTTCCGGGAAACGGGCACACGGCGAGATTTCAATCTCTTCTTTCCGTTTTTTTGACGGATATGGGGCCGCAAGCTTTTGTGCTTGCGATGGTTTCTCGGCAATGATTAGTCTCATATCGTTCCTTTCCTCTGTGACGCGACTACAATTGTTTGCGCCACGATTCGAGTTTATGTTGGTCGCTCTGTCATTTTACTATATCATTAGGAGGATTACATACATACAAAAGGAGGGCCATCGATTGTCTTATCTGATTCTTTTTGCTGCCGTCTTCTTCTTATCAACGAGCGTCCTCTTCGTCAAATGGACGTCCGCACCAGCCGAGACGGCCGCATTTTATCGTATGTTGTTCTCGAGCCTGATGCTGTTGCCGTTTCTCGATTATCGGTCGCTCGTCTCCTTGCGGACGAACACCCGCTATGCGATCGGGCTGAGCGGCGTCTTGCTCGCCTTCCATTTCTGGTTATGGTTCTTATCGCTCGACTATACGACCGTCGCGAGCTCGACACTATTCGTCACGTCGAGTCCGATTTTTGTGTTAATCGGGAACGCCGTGTTCTTCAAAAAACGACCGACACCGAAAGGACTCACGTTCGCCCTCGTCGCCGTTCTCGGCGGCATGCTCGTCGCGGCCGGTGATTTCCAGCTCGGTCGGGACGCACTCATCGGGGACGCGCTCGCTTTAGCGGCCGCTATCTTGATTGCCGGCTATTGGCTCGTCGGACAACACGTCCGGACGGAGATGAAGACGAACGACTATTCGTTTAGCGTCTATATCGTCGCGACAATCGTGCTCGGCTTCATGCTGCTCGTTCGCGATACGACGTTCGTCGCCTTTGAGACGGTCAACTGGTGGTATTTCATCGCCCTCGCCTTCTTCCCGACGCTACTCGGGCATAACTTATTCAATTATGCGCTTGCCCGTGTGAGCGCCACTGTCGTCAGCATCACTATTCTCGGAGAAGCGCTCTGGGGCATGTTGTTCGGCTTCTTCTTTTTCGAGGAACGGCTCGGCCCGTTCCAGCTGATTGGGGCAGCCGTCTTACTCGGCGGGATATACTTGTTCTTAAAAGAAGACGCCCGCTCTGTAAGAGCGGACGTCGCTTCATAAGTTGGTCGCTTGTTTGACTTCCTCTTCTGCCGGGCGGAATAAAAGCTTCCGATCCCAGACGGCCATGCCGACCGCTGTCAAAAACGTCAGCGCGTCGGCAATCGGAAACGCGAGCCAAACGCCGAATACGCCAAGGTAAGACGGCAAGATAAACACGAGCGGGATTGTGTAAAGCGTCTGACGCGAGAGCGATAAAAACATCGCCACCCGTGCCTTGCCGAGCGATTGATAGATGCCGTTGATGAGCATTTGGACGCTCGGTAAAAACGACGCGGCGAACAGGACATGAATCGCTGTGACCCCTCCGGCGATGAGTGCGGTATCGTTCGTGAACATGCGCATGAGCGGGTTCGGGAACAGCTGAAGTGTCAGCCAAATCAACACGGCGATCGCGAGGCCGGCCCGAAGCGCCGTCCAAATCGTCTCGCGCATTCGTTCGAACTGGCGCGCGCCAAAGTTATAGCCGACAATCGGTTGCATCCCTTGCACGATGCCCATGATCGGCATGCCGACGAGTGCCATGAACTTGTTGATGATGGCGAAAATAGCCAACTCCTCCGTTCCACCGTACGTCCCGAGCATGACGTTGACACAAACGAATAATATCGATTGCGACACCATCATGATGAACGACGAAGACCCGATCGCCATAATCTCTTTCAACTCGCCGAAACGAAGCCGAAACTTCCGCCATTGGAAGTCGAGCGCCGTTCGGCGATTTTTTGAGAAGAAAAAGCGCAGCATGAGAACCGAACCGACGACTTGAGCGAGTGCGGTTGACCAAGCTGCACCGTAAATGCCCCAGCCGAACGTGAAGATGAAGAGCGGTGTTGTCACCAAGTTGACGACGACTGTCGTGAGCATGACTTTCATCTGATACGGCGCTTGTCCTTCGGCCCGTACCATCGCACTGGCCGCGAGCGTGAACATGAAGAACGGAGAACTGATCAGTACGACAGATAAGTATTGTTGACTCAACTCCATGATGGCGGCCGTCGCCCCGAAGACGGTCAAAATCGAATCAAGCATAAAGAAGGCCGAACTGACGGCAAAGGCGGCGAACACGCCGACGAGGACGAGCACGTTTAAAAACGTCACGGCCGCGCCGGCGTCATCTCCTTTTCCGAGCTTCCGGGAACTGATGGAAGCGCCCCCTAACCCGACCGCGCTCGAGACAGCCATGAGAATCATTTGAATCGGAAACGCAATCCCAATCGCCGCAACTGCTGACGCCCCGATGCCACGTGCAACAAAGATCGTATCGATGATGTTATAGAGCGCCGTCACGAGCATCCCGATCATCGCCGGGAGCGACAGTTTGAACAACAGTCGCGCAATCGGCTCGGTCCGGAGTTGCTCCGTATTTTGATTCATCCTTCCATCCCCTCCATCTCTTATGGTAATAGGGTAGCAAGATTGAATGGAACGGTCGACTATGTTGTCTTGTGCGATGTGTCACGTTTCAATCGCGGCAGTTTCCTTCACTCTGACTTTTCGCTTGCGCATGATGAAGTCGACGCCGACCGGATAATCGACGCGGACACGAACGGTCATCATCGCCTGATGGGCCGTCTCGATGCGCTTCCCTTCGACGTCCCACATTTCCTCAATCCGTTGTGTGAACCGTGTAAAACCGGGACCGAAAAACTCAACCTCCTCCCCACATCGGAAATGGTTTCGTTGTTCGAGCGTGGCTTCACGAGTCTGTTCATCGTATGCGATGACGCGCGCCGCGAACGCATATTGCGGGATGGCACGTCGCTGTCCGAACAGTTGCTCTTTCTCGGTCGGCGTCCCGTAATAAAAGCCGGTCGATAGTTCACGCTGGGCCGCTTTCCAAATCTCCTCTTCCCAAGCCGGGTCGAATTCGAACGCTTCGGGATCGTCACAATAGGCATCGATTACTTTTCGATACACGTTACAGACCGTCGCCACATAATGAATCGACTTCATCCGTCCTTCCACTTTTAAACTGTCGACACCCGCCTCGACCAAGTCTGGAATGTGACGAACCATCGATAAATCGACCGAGCTCATCGAGAACGGTTCCTCGTCTCGGGCTTCCATAGCCGGGGTCAAAAGTCCATCGGCTTCAAAAAACCCATATTTCCACCGACAAGACTGCGCACAGCCGCCTCGGTTCGCGTCTCGGAGCGCCATATGGTTCGAGAGCGTACATCGACCGGAATACGAGATGCACATCGCCCCGTGAACGAACGTCTCAATCTCGACGTCCACGTGTCGCTTCATTTCCCTGATTTCTTCCATCGACACTTCACGTGCGAGCACAATCCGTTCCAACCCTTCCTCTTTCCAGAATCGAAGCGTCTCATAGTTCGTCGCCGAGGCTTGTGTCGACAAGTGGACCGGAAGCCCAGGTGCTTCCGAGAGACAGACCTCAATCATCGCTGGATCGGAGACGATGACGGCATCAATCCCGATGTCACGTAACGTCGTGAAGAACGTGCCCGCCCCTTCGATATCGCCTTCGTGCGTAACCATGTTGGCGGCCACGTACACTTTCGCCGCATGCGCATGGGCGAACGCAATGCCTTCTTGCATTTCGTCATAACTAAAGTTTCCGGCGCGCGAGCGTAAACCGAACTGTTGCCCGCCGATATAGACCGCATCCGCGCCGTATCGAATCGCCATCTTCAATTTCTCCAAGTTTCCTGCCGGTGCCAATAACTCTGGTCGTTTTCTCATCATCGTTCCCTCACTTGATCTCTTCTGGATTTCGTAACAGTAATCCGGTCCCGAGCCGGAACGGTTCAGGTTGGAGTTCGGCTAACCGCCGCTCCATCTCGATTCGGTCAAACTTGGCGTTCAACAAATGCGAGCGGGCCTGACTAAACAAGGCGACGATTTCTACGAACCGCTCCCCGGCATGCCATCCGTCGAGTTTCCACGTATGAAGCTCGTTTCGGAACAGTTCGGGCAGTTGGGCCATTAACGTCAAATCTTCTGAAAAGACGTGGGTGCCGTTCGCATCTTCATAAATCGGATAACGGCTCGTTTCATCATTCGGTTCGCTTATATAATATTCACGCATCTCCCCCGACTCGTTTCGTCCTAACTCGTTGAAGTAGTTCGTTACGAGTGGACGTTTAGAATGGTGGATACATGTCGGACCGTATACTTGTACCTCAATCGGCAGACCAAGTTGACGCTGAATCTGATTAAGTTCGGTCAACGTCACTTCACGGGCGACGACGGCACCAATCGCTTCCCGCTTCGCCCAAAATTGAATCTGCCGGGCCGACGTGACGAGCGTTTGAGCGTCGTACCAATAGGGGATATTGGCTTTACGGATTAATGAAATCGCACCAGGGTCGCCGGCCGTCACACTGTCGACCCCAATCGTTTTTAACGCGCTCAAATAGTCCGGTAATGACGCGATTTGATCGTTGTGCATCAAGTTGTTCACGGCGACCGTGACTTCTTTTCCATAGCGATGTGCAAGCGCTGTGACTTCTCTCACAGCCGAGAGCGACCAGTCACCTTTGTGACGCAATCCATACGTCGATTCTCCGACGATGAGACGGTCTGCCCCCGCTAACATAAGTGCTTCTGCTTGCGCGACGCTTTGCGCCGTCGCGATTAACTGAATCATCATCTCATTCTCTTCTCCTGACTTTGTGAGTCTAATCACATATTCTTGCTATACTCTAGCATACGTTTCGATATGCGAGCGAGGCAGGAATTTAACATCTCGTGAAGAAATGAGTAACAATGTATGACTTTTCTAAAGGAGTGAACCACTTTGTCCAAAACAGCTTTAATCACTGGAGCCTCGACCGGCATCGGTCTCGACCTCGCCGTATTGGCTGCCCGCGATGGGTATGATTGCATCCTCGTGTCACGAAACGAGCCCCGCCTACATGAATTGAAGAAAGTGCTCGAAAAGCGATACCGGGTGAACGTCCACGTCTTCGCCCTCGATTTGTCGGAACATCAGGCTGCGAAGCGACTGACCCACGCCATCGAAGAAGCCGGGTTGACGGTCGACTTTCTCATCAACAATGCCGGGTTCGGCACGGCCGGGGAGTTCATCGACTTGGATGCAGAGACCGAAGCCGAAGAAGTCCGCCTGAACGTCAACGCCTTGACGGAATTGACGAAGGCCTATTTGCCAGACATGGTCCGCCGCAATCACGGTCATGTGTTAAATGTCGCCTCCGTCGCAGCGTTCCAGCCTGGTCCATACATGGCGGTCTATTATGCGACGAAAGCGTATGTCCTCTCCCTCACCGAAGCGCTTCATGCCGAAGTGAAAGGCACCGGTGTTCACGTCAGCGTCCTCTGTCCGGGTCCGACCGACACAGGCTTCTTCAATCGAGCCGGCAGCGAGATGATGGTATCGAAAATGCCATCGCACCTTGTCGCTTTCTTCGGATACAAAGGGGTCATGAACAATAAACGTGTCATCGTGCCAGGGCTATCGAACCAATTGCTCGTCGGCGCGGCGAAACTAATGCCACGCGCCGTCAGCCTCGAAATTTTACGACGTTTCCAAAAACCGACCGACGCGGCAGTGGAACAAGTTCCGAACGCATAGAAAAACCGTAAAGCGCTGCGGCGCTTTACGGTTTTTTACGTGTCGGCCAATCGACGACGTGGAACAGGCGCTTGATGAGGACGACTGCAGGAATGAGGAGCATCAGCCCGGTCACAGCCACGCTCGTGACAGCGAGGATGGAAGCGGTCGATGCTTCCCGTGACATGATCGCTTGAACCAAGTCGATGGACTGGATGGACAAGACGATCATGAGTGCCGGCCAGACACTCGCGGCGAGCACCCCGACCATCGCATAACGCGTCCGGACGTAGCGGCGAAGAATGAAAAAGATATGAAGTCCGATGAAGAACAATCCGATGAAGAGGAACATGCCAAATTCATAGACGTTGATATAATCACTCACGATGCATCACCTCACTCTTTCCATAACATTTACCCTTCGTCCCGGACAAATATGCGAACAAACAGATCTCGCAAGACGAGCAAGAAGAAAACGTTACCGACGCCATGGGCCAAGTCGAACGGTACGCTCAAGATGAGCAAATTCACGAATTCACTGCCAATCACCTCGGCGTAAGCGACGTTCGTCGTCCATCCGAACAGAAAGCCCGCCGCTAGACCGGTGAGACCGAGCAAGAGTCTCGACTTCATAAGTATTCGCCGAAGCGCGACCACCGTCGTCACGACGACGAGCCACCCTAGAAACTGATACAAGACGAACGGACCGAGTCCGAGCAACAGTCCGGATAAAACCGGGACGAACAAGGCGAGCATCGCGGCACTCGTCCACCCAAAATACAGTGCGGTCAACATGATGATTGCCGTCGTCGGTTGGACGTTCGGAATGGCGACGAACAGCCAACGACCGATGACGGCCACGGCGAGCAGCTGGGTCAACACGGCCAATGGGGTTGTCGTCCGTTCGAATCGGGACATTAACCCGTACGCCATCACAGCGCCGACGAGGAATGTGACCATACGAGACTCCGTTCCAAGAATGCTTCTTTTGTTCCATCGAAGACGATGGTGCCATTCGATAGCGACACGACTCGATCGGCATGCTCGAGAAGGACGGGATCATGAGACGCGCAAATAAGCTGAGCGGTCTGTCGCTTTTCAAGGAGCGCCCGACAAAAATGCCGCCGCTCTTCATCTGTCAGACCGACAGTCGGTTCGTCGAGCAAGACGACCGGGACATCCGCGACGAGAACGGCCGCCAGCTGGGCGACCCGACGGTTCGACGCCTCCGGGAACGGACCGTATTCTTCCTCGGCCGGTAAATAAAGCGGGCGTCCCACTCGCTTGATTTTCCCTTGAAGCGGGCGAATGCTTTTCGCTAGCAGCTCGAGTAGTGTCGACTTTCCGCTCCCGTTCGTGCCAATCAAAACGGTCAAGCCGGGCTTGTCCGCCGTGAACGTCGCATGTTCGACGGCATATGCAGGTTGCAGCGGATGACGGTAAGACACGTCACGAGCCGAAATCTCGACTTCCCCAATTGAAGGGGCGACTGAAAAGGCGGATGCGGCACCGGCCTCACGCGCGCGCTCCGTATACGCCACTTTGACGCCGAGATGGGTGAGACGTTCCAATAACATCGTCAAGTGCTCGCGACGATATCGATCAAGATGGCGGAACGGCTCATGTAACACGAGCGCCTGTGGCCGTCTCATGAGCGCATAGGCGATTCGGACGAGTTGGCGTTCGCCGCTCGAGCATTCATCGAACCGCTTATAGAGCAAGTGATCGATTTGCAAGATGGCGACGACCTCGGACCCATATAACGGGTCCTCCTCGATGAGCAAGGAGGCGACCCTGCCAGCGAGCGGTGAATCGAGTTTAACGGGCGTCGCGCCATTGGTGGTCACCCACTCATCGACTCGTCCCTGTCCGGAAGATAACCATTCCATCGCGTAGCCCTCCTTTCGTTAAATACGGATACAGTAACCAAATGACTGGCCACCCTAAATAAATCGCTATGAAACAAATCCCCATGACAATCAGATGGGTGACGTCATGCAAGCCGAGGCGTCGCAGCCGCGCCTTCGCGTATACGGGCTCATCGCGTTGGCTCTCAATCCCTACCACCACCGCCTCCTGCCAGTCTTGACGCGCATGACTCTTCAAGGACAGACGCACGGCCCGTTCCATCGAAGGAATGAGCGCCCATCCGCCGTAAAGAAGTTTCGTCGACCGCGGCCAACGCTCGAGTAAAGGCAACAGCCGATCAAGCTTTAGGAAACGACTGACCCAGACCATCCCGAACAAGAACGTCGCCAATTGGACGAGTTGACGCGTAACCCGCGCCGTCGAAACGTCCCATCCAATCAAGACGGGGGAAAACGAGATGAGCGTGAACGCGATGAGCACACCGGTCATCGCCAGCGGAAACCGGCGCTCGATGAGGAGCAGACCGACCAAGCCGAATAAGAGCCAAAGCGATCCGTTCAAATGGACGATGACGTACAGATGCGCCAAAAGAAAGAAAAGGAGCGTGACCGGATGTCTTCGCTCCCAATCCGCCTCATTCGAAGAAAGAAATCGCATCTTCTTCAAAACGCCATTGAATGATATCGGTCGACTCGACTTCTTTCGCTCCGGCACCTTCGTCACCCGGGCTACCGTTGAATGCATACACCCAACCTGATGATTGCCCTTCTGACTTTTCCTCGATGCCATCGATTCCGGTGACGTATGTCATCTCTCCGTCGCCTACCGATTCAATCTCTAGTTCCGTCGCTTTGAGCGCATCCATGACCGTCGCCCCTTCATCGAGACAGACGCTCTTCTCATGGAAGAGCGTCTCTTCCGTCGCCGCGTTGTATACAGAGATGGTCGGTTCGACGGCGCATCCGTCGCTTGCCTCTTCGGTCCCAGTCCCGGCACAAGCCGTGAGCATTGGGACGAGTAAGCCTAACAGGAGTAATCGTTTCATTGGTCCGTCAAATCCTCTCGTTGGTGAATGGAATAGTTGTATAAAATAATATAACGCTCTCCGGTGCTCCTTCCTTCTCGGGTGAGCCCCGACAGTTGGATGCTGTTGGCAAGCACCGGGTCACGTTGGAGCCAAAACTTGACGACGCGGCCTTCCCGGTTAATCATGAACATCGCCTCGTTCTCATACGTATACATGTCGTACAGGCCGTCAAAAGCGAGCTGGACGAGCGGCGCGTTCACTTGGTCCACGAAGTCTTGCCACTCCGTGTCCCCGACCGCACTTAACACACGATCAAAGTCGACGAGTTTTTCGAAAAAAGCACGCCCTGAATCTTTGTTCAACTCATCGACTTGCCGGTAAGACAATTCGCCCGATTCGTCGTAAGTGATGCGAATCTGTTGGAACGAATTGCTACGTTCGACGAGGAGCAAGTACTCGAGTGACTGCAAGTCGCCGTCCCGGGTGAACACCATTTTGCTGCGGTCGAGCTTAATCCCTTCCGCGTTGACCCGACGCAAGATGTGGTTCGTCATCTGGTCAAACGAATCATCTTGAATCGAGACGGCCCCGATTTGTTGCGACTCGGCCCGAAACTCGGATTGGTCGAACAGCGGGACGAACAACAGCACGATAAAGAAAAAGAAGCCGACGAGTGCCCCGTACCATTTGTAACGGCTGTTCCGTTTCGGGAAAAACAAGAAAGATAACAAAAAACCGATTGGAATATGGAATCCGCCGATTGGGAACGAGACGATTCCGAGCAATGAGTAGAACAAGAACTTTAAGAAGAAGCGCGGTTCCGGTTCTTTCAGCTGGTTCAAGCGCAGGCCGAGCAACACGCTGATGACGAGAAACCCTAGCCACACGTAAAGTTGAATAGTCACATCAATCCCCCACTATGATTTCATCAAAGTCGGACGCGACGTGGCTATTGCCGAACGCCGTGACGACTTCCGCCTTAAACTCCGACTCCCGTCCTTGATAGCGTGCCGAGATATGTGTCACGATCAATTGACCGACACGACACGTCTTCGCGAGCGCTGCCGCCTCGACCGTCGTCGAATGACCGTATTGTCGGGCGAGTTTTGCCTCGGCCTCCATGAACGTCGCCTCATGGACGAGCACATCTGCGTCCCGGGCGAGCCGCTCCGCATTCTCACAAGGCACCGTGTCCCCAAGAATTGCGATGACGGGCCCGGTGACTGGCTCTGTGACGTATTCTTTAGACGCGTACGTTTTCCCTTCAAACTCGAACGTCTCAACCTGCTTGATTTGACCGTAAATCGGCCCGTTCGGGATGCCGAGCGCCTTCACTTTGTCGACGAGGAGCGTCCCTGGGCGAATCGGCGCCTCAATCCGGAACCCGTACGACGGAAAACGGTGTTCGAGCTTTTTCACCGTGACGCGATGACCGTCCTGGAGAAATTCGTCTCCATCCCTATACTCGACGATGGTCAACGGATACCCTAGATATGACCCCGTCACGTTCAGCGTCATCTCGAGCCATTTCTTAATCCCTTTCGGCCCATAAAGCGTGAGCGGGTCCGTCCCCGCGAGCGCCGAGCGCGTCGATAAAAAACCCGGCAAGCCGAAGACGTGGTCGCCATGGAGATGGGTGATAAAGACAGCAGACACTTTCCTTGGCTTCAATGACGTATGGAGGATTTGATGCTGTGTCGCTTCGCCGCAATCGAACAACCACGTCTGTTTCGGTAATGTCAAACCGAGCCCGGACACGTTCCGTTGTTTCGAAGGCATCCCTGACCCAGTTCCTAAAAAATGTAACTTCATAAATAATTTTGTCCTTTCTTGTACACCGTTCCATGCTATACTTAACGTAATCGTTGAAAAGGATGTGATCCGTGATGAAAACAGTTGACCATTCCGACACTGTCTATCAAGTGATTCGGGAACGAGCGACTTTGTTGAATCGCAAACACCAACAAGAAGAAGGCACCTCAATCCGCATTCACGACATAGCACTAGAACTTCACTGTACCGATGAACTTATTCTCGAGTCGCTGGAGTTCGCCGCATAATTGCACGAACACATACGAAGAGCCGACGTCATGTCGGCTCTTTTTTGGTTACTTGTTCGGTGTGGCGACGTGCTTGACGATTTCGACGACGTACTCGACGATTTTATACAGTTCTGTGAGCGGCATCCGCTCGTTCGTCGTATGAATCTCTTCATAGCCGACGCCAAGGTTGACCGTCGGAATGCCGCCTCCCGCGATGACGTTCGCATCGGACCCACCGCCCGAGTGAAGGATGCGCGTCGGACGGCCGATTGAAGCAGCCGCCGCTTTCGCGATTTCGACGACCTCGTCACCTTCTTCGAACTTGAAGCCAGGGTACATGATGTCGATGTCAACTTCCGCACGTCCACCTAGAGTGGCCGCTGTCTCAAGATACGCTTGCTTCATCGCGTCCGCTTGTGCTTCCATCTTCTCCTGGATGAGCGAACGCGCCTCCGCGAACACCTCGACGTAATCACAGACGATGTTCGTCGCTCGACCGCCTTCGAACCGTCCGATGTTTGCCGTCGTCTCTTCATCAATCCGCCCGAGCGGCATCTTCGCAATCGCCTTCGCTGCGATTTGGATGGCCGACACCCCTTTCTCAGGTGCGACGCCGGCATGAGCCGTCTTCCCGTAAATCCGTGCGTTCACTTTCGCCTGCGTCGGCGCGGCGACGATGATGTCCCCGACCGGGCCGTCCGAGTCGAGCGCGAAACCGAACTTGGCTTCGATTTTAGACAAATCGAGCACTTTCGCCCCGACAAGGCCCGACTCTTCGCCGACCGTGATGACGAACTGGATTTGACCGTGCGGAATCGCTTCCTCTTTCAACACGCGCACGAGCTCAATCATCGCCGTGAGGCCGGTCTTATCGTCCGCCCCGAGGATCGTCGTCCCGTCCGTGATGACGTAGCCGTCTTTGATACTCGTCTTGATGCCTTTACCAGGCGTGACCGTATCCATATGCGCCGTGAAATAAATCGGGTCGACACCTTCTTTCGTAGCCGGAACGGTTATGATCAAGTTATTCCCCGCATGATCCGTCTTCGTCGATGCGTCATCCTCATAGACGTCACAGCCGAGTTCAGTGAACACCGCTTTCAAGTGCTCACAGATGACCGCTTCTTCTTTCGTTTCTGAATCGATGCCGACAAGTCCTAAAAACGTGTCGAGCACGCGTGTCTCGTTTACCATAAAAACCATCCCTCCATCCAAACATTTCTTGGTCATTATACCAAACTCATGACGATTGCACGAACGTTTTCCATTCTGTACAATGGGGTCAAACGTGTAATGGAGGAACGACATGAAAAATAAACAAAAGAAACGACAGCGCATCATTCAAATCGGCGTTGTCGTCATCGTATCAATCTTTTTGCTCAGCACGGTGCTCTCGAGCATGGCCATGTTCTTTTAACAGCAGAATGTAGCGCTCTTTTAAAATCAAGTAGCTCTTCACATCCGACAAGATATTGAGCAGCGACGAACGTACCTCGAATTCCTCACGTGACGTGGGGAGGGGTACGTTTTTTCGGTAGTGGTCGATCGTCGCATCGAGCTCACGGAGGAACGCCGACGCGTCGGCCCGCTCATTCACATTGTCCCCGACAAGGCGGAGGAACGTCGCGACCGGTTTTGCCTCATCGACGACGAGCGTGATCTCACGGGCGTTGTCGACGATTCGTTTCAAGATGTCATACTGGCGCTCGCGCATCCGGAAGTAGAGGTAATCCATATCCTCGTTCCGTTTCCCGATCGAATTCCCCATCCGGCGAAGCGCGAGGTCTTTTCCTTGCTTCAAATAATCGCGCGTCTTCAAGAGCATCATGGCGTGGTCGTTATAGATACCTGTCTCGACACAAGCCGCGATGTCATAAAAATACACGGCGAGCGCCCGGTCGATATTGTCTTTAATGCGTTCAATCTCCCGGTCGAGTGCCGGCATGTACATGTTGACGATGAGCCCGACACCGACACCGATCGCAATCAACAGTAATTCGTTCATGAACAACTCGATCGTGAATCGACCTTCTGTATACAGATGCGTCAAGATGACGACACTCGTGATCATCCCGTCCTGCAGTTTGAGCTGTTGTACGAGCGGGATAAACATGACAAAATATAACGTAAGCGTGGCCGGTGAGTAGCCGAGGAGCGTGAACATGAGCGCACCCATGCCGATGGCGATCAAACTCGCCATGACCCGTTCATACGAGGCACGGAAGGATTTCTTCCTCGTCTCTTGAATACTGAGAATGGCGATGATGGCTGCGAACACATAGTAATCCAAATGAATCGTCTCAGCGATGAGCATCGCGATCCCGGCGGCGACGGCCGTCTTCAGCGTACGTGACCCGATTTTCATCGAACCCCCCCTTTCTCATACAAAATTGTTCACTAGTTTCGCGTGTTTGGCAATCCTTATGTTTGGAAGTGATGGAACATGAAGACAAAACAGAAAAAAATCCTCCCTTCCCTCGTCATCCTCGGTATCGCCGTCATTGGGTTTCTTTGGCTCGAGGGACGCTCCGTCGGCACGTATACGGTCAAGACGTACGTCGACGGCACGACCGAGACGCGTCAGTTCGAGTCGCTCGATGAGGCAAGAGCCTATATGGAACAAGGCGAACAGCGCGCCCTCGTCGGACCCGATGGTGACGTCATCGACTTCACCGGCTCCGGTATCGCCGTGACGCCGACGGACGAGGTCACTTACCTCTTTAAAGACGCCGCCTTGTCCGAGCGGCAGTCGTACGTGGCCGGAGGTACTCGATTGCGATTGCTTGAGCGTGGGAACGACCATTTGAAGGTGCGCATCTCAGGCGCGGACGTGTATGTGCCGCTCGCGAACATGACGCTCTATCCGGACGCACTCGTCGAGCGACGCGGATTCTATGAAGTCCGTGACGGCGACGTGTATCACACCGTCGAGGCGAACGACTTTTTGGCCGGCACGTTTCTCGTCGGACCGGCCGGCGGGGCGGCGCCGGATCGCTATTATACGGAGAACGTTCGCGACGTGTTTGCCTCGCCCTATCAATTCGCCTCAATCGAGACACCTGCCCCATACGGAGCGGCTGAACTAGACCGTTTTCTCGAGACGCTCGCTGACTCTCCGCTCAAAGGAAAAGGTGCCGCCTTCAAGGACGCAGAAGCGAAACATGGCATCAACGCCGTGTTCCTCCTCGCCGTTGCCGGGCACGAGTCGAGTTACGGCACGTCGGCCATCGCCCGAGACAAGAACAACTTGTTCGGCTTCAAGGCGACCGATGACGACCCGAGCGGGAACGCGGCGGCGTTCGAGACCGTCGAGGCGAGCATCGATGCGGCGTCACGATTGTTCGCCGAGAAGTATGTGACCGGGGCGTATGCGCGTGGCCCGTACCCAGGGAACAAACAAACAGGCATCAACATCTATTACGCTTCAGACCCGTACTGGGGTGAGAAAGTTGCCGGCACGATGTATCGGATCGACCGTGCCCTAGGCTCTGCATATTATGAACGAATCAAGTGATGGTGCACACCATCACTTTTTTCATTGCAGGAATTTCCCCGTCACATCAAGAATACATAAATGAACGACCATTCATTTTTAAAGGGGGAATATGTATGAAAACGATTTGGATTACAGGTGGGTCGTCCGGTATGGGGAAAGCGATGGCGCTCAAGTTCAAACAAGAAGGCTGGAACGTGGCCATCAGCGGCCGAAACGCAGAACGGCTCGATGAGGCGATGGCCGAGCTGAACGCGATCGACACTGGACAGGCGTTGGCCGTCCAGCACGACGTCCGCGACTATGATGGATGCAAGAAGGCACTTGAACGCATCATCGACTCCTACGGACCGGTGCATGCGCTCGTGAACAACGCCGCCGGTAACTTCGTTTGTCCGACGCTCGACTTGACGCCGAACGGTTGGACGAGCGTCATCGACATCGTCTTAAACGGCACGTTCAACTGCACGCATGCGCTCGGAAAACATTGGGAAGTTGAACAGATACGCGACGGCTCAATCATCAACATGGTCGCCTCCTACGCCTGGCAGGCCGGGGCCGGTGTCGCACCGAGCGCCGCCGCGAAAGCCGGTGTCCTCAATTTGACGCGGACGCTCGCGGTGGAATGGGGCTATCAGTTCGGCGCGCGCATTAACGCGATTAGCCCGGGACCGATTGAACGGACGGGCGGCGCCGATAAACTCGCGGTCCACGTAAAGGAAGTGGAACGCATCCGACGGAACGTCCCGCTCGGCCGCTTCGGCACACCTGAAGAGATTGCCGACTTGGCGTTTTGGATGACGTCGGATGAGATGCGTTATTTGAACGGGGAATGCATCTCGCTCGATGGCGGTCACTGGCTCAATAAACATCCATTCTAACAATAAATGGCCGAGGAGCTCCTCGGCCATTTCATATGTCGCTTCCGTTCCATTCCGCCTCGAACCGTTCCAAAAATGTCAGGAGGAACGTATGGCGTGCACGCGCGATTCGTTTCGCTTCCTCCGTATGCATGCCGTCAAGAAGCCGAAGCAATTTCTCATGAAAATGTGAGATTGCGCTCGATTCTCCATATAACGCGGTGCCGCTCGCACCGGCGTATTGAAACGTCCGGGCGATGCCGATCGCCCCCATCGCATCGAGCCGATCGGCGTCTTGGATGATTGCCGCTTCCAGCGAGGACGGCGCCGAACCTTTTGAGTATGACGTCTCCGAAATGACATCCAAGACGTGTCGGCGCAACGCGTCTGACACGTCGAGTGAATCCAGATGACGCTTCACGAGTCCCGCTTCCCGACCGAGCTTACGGTCTTCGACGTCATGCAAGAGAGCCGCAAGCGTCACGACGAGTCGGTTGACCGCTAGTCCGTCAGAGAGCACTTCGGCCAGTCGCCTCACCCGTTCGAGGTGGGCGACGTCGTGTCCGGTATGGTCGTTTCCATGAAGTTCCGCGACGAAGCGTTCCGTCGCGTCAATCACCTCGTTCGATTGCATCAAATCTCAATCGTCGCGTTCGGTTCAATCAAGAGACCGCGTTGATGCAACTGGTCACAGAATGCCCGGGCATCTTGTTTGATTGGCGGGAACGTGTCGAAATGAATCGGGACGACCCGTTTGGCTTGTAGCCAATGCGCCGCGTCGAGCGCGTCCGTCGGTCCCATCGTGAAGTTGTCCCCGATCGGGAGGAAGGCGACATCGATTTCAAACCGCTCCCCGTACAGCTTCATGTCGGAGAACAGGGCCGTGTCACCTGCATGATAGACGGTCAAGCTGTTCGTCTCGATGATGAAGCCCCCTGGCATGCCCATGTAAACCGGGGTGTCGCCCATGTCGAGGCTGGAGCTGTGAAACGCTTGCGTCATCGTCACACGGCCGAACGGAAAGGCGTTGCCACCGCCGATGTTCATCCCGTGGACCGAGAAGCCTTTCTTCTCATAATACGTGGCGAGCTCGTGGGTCGCGACGATTGTCGCCCCGGTCTTGTTTGCAATCAATTCCACGTCCTCGATGTGATCGAAATGGGCGTGGGTGAGCAAGATATAGTCAGCCGGTACGGTCGCTGGATCGACGTCCGTGTGCGGGTTGCTCGTCAAGAACGGGTCGATGAGGACATTCACCCCATCCATATCGAATAACACAGTTGCATGGCCATAGTACGTAATCTTCATCATGATTCCTCCCTTAACTGGTGTCAGCTGGAACGGTTCACTTACAAGACTTTCTCTAAGAAACGCTTCGCCCGGTCGGTCTGCGGGTTGAGGAGCAGGTCCGCGGGTTTACCTTCCTCCATCAAAATCCCTTCATCGAGGAAGAGGACACGGTCCGCGACTTCACGTGCGAAGCCCATCTCGTGTGTGACGACGACCATCGTCATTCCCGTCTCGGCGAGTCCTTTCATGACGTCGAGTACTTCGTTGACCATCTCTGGGTCAAGCGCAGACGTCGGCTCATCGAACAACATGACGTTCGGTTCCATCGCGAGTGCACGGGCGATGGCGACCCGTTGTTTTTGACCACCGGACAGTTGGCTCGGATAAGCGTTTATTTTTTCAGATAAACCGACCCGCTCGAGCAACTTCTTCGCCCGTTCGACCGCCTCGGCCTTGCTCACCTTCAACACGTTGATTGGCGCATACGTCAAGTTGTCGAGCACGTTCATGTGCGGGAACAAGTTGAACTGTTGGAACACCATCCCGATGTTTTGGCGCGCCTTGGCGACGTTGGCACCCTTTTTCGTCAATTCGAACCCATCGACAACGACCGTCCCGGACGTCGGGACCTCTAACATGTTGAGGCAACGAAGGAACGTCGACTTCCCTGAACCGGAAGGGCCGATGACGGCGACGACCTCGCCACGCTCAATCGTCGTCGTGATGCCTTTCAATACTTCTAACTCACCAAACTGTTTGTATAAATCGTTAACTTGAATCATCTGCCATCACTCTTTCTAAGCCGTTTTTCAAGGCGCTGACCGAGATACGTCAACACCATCACTATCGTAAAGTATATCACACCAGCGAACAGAAGCGGTTCGAAGTAGATCGCCTTTTGCCCACCGACGATTTGGGCGCGACGCATGATGTCGAGCACTCCGACTGTCGAGACGAGCGCCGATTCTTTTGTGAGTGTAATCATCTCATTGACGAGCGCCGGTAGGATATTCTTGAACGCCTGCGGCAAAATGATTGACCGAAGCTGTTTGACATAAGGTACGCCGAGTGCGTCAGACGCTTCCCATTGCCCTTTATCGACGGCTTGAATCCCGGCTCGGATAATCTCCGAGATATAGGCCGCCGAGTTGAGCGAGAAGGCGATGACGGCCGATTGATACGGTGTCGTGATGAAGCCTGTCAACTGCGGGAGACCGAAGTGGATGATCGCCAGTTGTAAAATGAGTGGCGTCCCACGGAACACGGCCGTATACGCATGTCCGATGAAATTGACGAACCGGTTCGGGATAATCTTAAACGTAGCGATCACGATCCCGAGTGTGATTCCGAACAGTGCCGAGACGAGCACGACTTGGAACATGACCGGAATCCCTTCTAAAATGTAAGGGATTGAATCATAAATCCGACTAAAATCCATTGTGAGTTCCTCCTAAAAAAGGCTGACCGATATTCCAGTCAGCCTCGTACATGAATTATTCCGCTGGTGCGGCTTCTTCTTCAAACCATTTTTGAGCCAACTTCTCGATTTCTCCGCTCTCAATCAACTTATTCAACTCTTCATTGAACTGATTGCGCAGTTCATCGTCTTTGCGGAAAGCCGCGGCCGATCCCGCTTCTTCTTCGTCAACGATTTCAAACGTCGACAGTTCGCTGTCTTGATCTAAGTATTTCTTCGCGACCGTGTCCTCGATGACCATCGCATCGATGCGGCCCGTCTTGATTTCTTGAATGATTTCCGGGATCTTGTTCAACGAGACGATTTCCGCCCCCGGGATTTGGTCTTTGGCGATGCCTTCTTGAATCGACCCGAGCTGGACGCCGACTTGTTTGCCGTCTAAGTCTTCAAGCGACTGAATGGCATCTCCTTTTGACAAGATCAAGTTCTTCGCTGTGAAGTAAATGTCTGAGAAGTCCGCGTTCTCTTTCCGCTCTTCCGTCGGTGTCATCCCCGCCATGACGAAGTCGACACGACCGGCGTTGAGCGCTCCGAGGAGGCTGCCGAAGTCCATATCTTCAATCTTTAGTTCATACCCCATGTTTTCAGCGACTTGTTTGGCGATGTCGATATCGAATCCGACAATCTCGTCCCCGTTCGCCGTGTCGACGAACTCGTACGGGAAGTAGTCTGCGCTCGTACCCATGACGAGCACTTTATCCTCGTCGCCTCCAGAAGAAGAGCCTCCCTCGTTGACGTCGGCGCCACAGGCGACCGAGAAAGCCGCGAGGCTTGCGATACATAATGCTAGAAAACCTTTTTTCATGATCATCGTTCCCTTCTCCATTGAGATGAAATAATCAGAACATTAACAAAATTATGACATATATGTGAATATGACTCAATCGTTCTTTGACTCTTCATATGTCTGACTTGTCCTTCAACCACTATATACACATAATTATAACTTGTAAAGCATATTCATGCATAAACGACAAAAAAATACGGTCACATTCGCTCGTAAGCAAAATAAGTGACCGTACCGTTGTCTCGCGAGCCATACGGTTGGACGCGTTTGACCGAGGTGATTGGAATCGCACTGTAGACGTGCGGATAGCGTTCGCCGTCTTCATCCATCTCGTAATGCAACAAGCTCCCCAAACGCCCGACATGGAACGAGACGAGGACGACCCGCTCATTCGGGTAATAACGGCGCACATATTGCCCGATCTGCTGCGGGGTACAACAGCGGACATATCCTTCCGATTGAAGCATCGGTTCATTGATTTCACCGCGTGATAACGCAATCGTATACTCGGCTTCGCTCATAATCTTAACGACTGGTTCCATCGAATCGGTTCCTTTCTTAGCGAAAAGCGCAAAGGCGGTGCCTCTGCGCTTGTCCGTTATGCGTAATAAATATCGAACAACGTTTGAAGTTGGTCGACGAGTTCTTCCGCTGTCGACGACTCGATCGTGCTGCGTTCGACCATCGTGACGATGTTGCCGTCCTCAAGCAACGCGATTGAAGGTGATGACGGAGCATATCCTTCAAAATACTCGCGAGCCCGATCCGTCGCTTCACGGTCTTGACCAGCAAAGACGGTCACGAAGTGATCCGGTTTCGTCCCTTCCATCTTGTTGACATAAGCCGCCGCCGGACGGGCAATCCCACCGGCACAACCACATACCGAGTTGACGAGGACGAGCGTCTTCCCTTCTTTTTTGAGGGCGGCATCGACTTCCTCTGGTGTCGTTAATTCTGTATATCCTGCGGTGCGAACCTCATTTCGTGCCTGTTCGACTACATCTTGGAAGTATAATTGAAAATCCATATCGTTTCCCCTTTCTGACATCTGTTCTTTCTCATTTTACGTCTTCTTTGGCCGGGAAAACAAGTCTATCGCTCAATTCTCGTTCGAGGAACGGGTCAGCCCCGAGCAGCGATTTGAACGCCATATAACGGGCCCGCTCTTCTGCCGACGCCTCCCGGTTTGTAAAAAATGCCCGAATCAGGATATTCTTCGGTGTATGTTCCATATCGATGAATTCGAGCAGCTGTGCCTCATACCCGACAAAGCCGAGCAACTCGGCGCGAATCGAGTCGGTCGCGAGTGAGGCGAACCGTTCTTTGATCAGCCCGTGCTGAAGCATCACGTCTAACGGCTTTGCATCGAGCTGACGGTTCAACTCTTTCTGGCAGCACGGGACGCTCAAGATGACTTTCGCCCCCCACCGGACGGCCCGTGCGAGCGCCATGTCCGTCGCGACGTCGCAAGCATGGAGCGTCACGACCATGTCGACCGCGGATTCGCCCTCATATTCGTTGATGTCCCCGACAAGGAACTCGAGCCGCTCGTATCCTAAATCACGGGCAATCCCGGCACACTCCTCGATGACTTCTTTCTTCAAGTCGAGGCCCGTGATGTGAACGTCATACCCTTTCATTTCATGAAGGAAATGGTAAAGGGCGAACGTCAAATACGATTTGCCTGAGCCGAAATCGAGAATGCGAATCGTCCGGTCCGTCGGCAAATGTTTAATCGAGTCCTCAATGAATTCGAGGAAACGATTGATTTGCTTGAACTTATCATACTTTTGTCGTTTCACGTTCCCGTCTTCTGACTGCACGCCGAGGCGGATGAGGAAAGGTACCGGCTCATGTAACGGCAACACGTACTGTTTTTCGCGGTTATGGGTCAACTGGACTTGTTTTGCCGTCGTCTGACGCTCTTTGAACGTCACTTTGAACTTCTTAGACAATTGGAATTGAACATCAGAGGACTTCAATTGGAACTGTCCTTGGCGGAACGAATCGAGCAGCGCAACGAGTTCTTGCATCGCTTCATCCCGCAGTAAATTTTTATGTTTCATCACCCGCTCATATTGGTACTCAAACTGTATATGATATGTCTCTTTCAACAAGACCGGCTTCAGTTTGACGCGTCGCAAGTCGCTCGATTTCGACCGAGGCTGACTGATCGTCGCCGTGACCAGCTCTTCACGATCGATTGCCGTCTTCAGGCGGTCCACTAATTGTGCGTATTCCACTTCAATCATTCCTTTTTGATTAGTTTCGGAACTTTTCAATTCGTTCATCCGTACATACTATTACACGAAGCCGTGCAAACGTCAAAGGAGGAAG
Organism: Exiguobacterium alkaliphilum 12/1; assembly: GCF_000714435.1. Lineage (GTDB taxonomy): Bacteria > Bacillota > Bacilli > Exiguobacteriales > Exiguobacteriaceae > Exiguobacterium > Exiguobacterium alkaliphilum. Next base: position 61,866 of record NZ_JJMW01000069.1, on the reverse strand, counting down.
TACCATGTTCAAAAAACTGCTTTCATCAATCGGGGTCGGCGCCGCGACCGTCGACACGCGCCTCGCCGACAGCAACTGTCAGCCAGGCGGTCAGCTTAACGGAGTCGTCCATGTGAAAGGCGGGAACGTCGAACAGTCGGTCGACCGCATCTATATCTTCTTCAATACGCTGTATAAGCACGAGGTGAACGATAAACCGACGTACTCGACGTTCACGATCGAGAAGGTGTCGTTGAACGAGGCGCCGTTTTTAATCGGCCCGAACGAAGTGAAAGAGATTCCGTTCACGATACACGTCCCGTATAATACGCCGTTATCCGTCAGCCAATCCAAATCATGGATCGAGACCGGACTCGACATCGCGCAAGCCGTCGACCCGAAAGACGAGGACGCCATCGTCGTCAAACCGAACCGTGCGCAACAAACCGTCCTCGACGCCATCGACGCCATCGGCTTCCGCTTGAAGAAGGCCGACACGGAGATGTTGCCGGCCCGTCACCGTTCCGGCCGCCTGCCGATCGCCCAAGAGCTCGAATATTCCCCAAACGGGACTCGTTTTGGACGTAAGCTCGATGAACTTGAAGTCGTCCTGTTGCAAGACGAGACGTCACTCGACGTATTGATTCAAGTCGACAAGAGCGTACACAATTTAGGAAGCCTGTTCGCCGACTTGACAGGAACGGACGAGTCGACGCATCGCCTCAGCTACGACGTCAGCGACCTGACAAGTGGACGGATTCAACAAGATGTGGAACGGTTGATTGAGCGTTCGCTGTAAAAAAAAGAGATGTGTCCGATGTCACGCTGACAAAGGACCATCTCTTTTTTCATTAATAAACGCTAGACGTGTTCGGGTCAATCGACTCGAGTGACTGTTTCATCGCCTGTAAGAACTGACCAGCGACGAGGCCATCGAGCACGCGGTGGTCGACCGACATACATAAGTTGACGATGTCGCGGGCCGCGAACATACCGTTCACCCAGACCGGACGTTTCACGATCGACTCGACCGAGAGGATGGCCGCTTGCGGGTAGTTCAAAATCGGTGCCGATTGAATGGAACCGAACGCCCCCGTGTTGTTGATCGTGAACGTGCCGCCTCGCATCTCGTTCGCACTCAGGCGGTTCGCGCGAGCACGCGACGCGACGTCTTGTAAGGCGACGGCGAGCCCTTTGATGTTCTTTTCGTCCGCGTGTTTGATCACCGGGACGTATAACGCATCATTTGCCGCCACGGCGACCGATAAATGGATGTCTTTATGCACTTTGATGTGATCGCCTGCCCATTCCGAGTTCATCATCGGATACTTCTTGAGCGCTTCGACGGCCGCCTTCATGAAGAACGGCATGAACGTCAACTTGACGCCCTCTTGTTTAAAGAATTCATCTTTCAATTTGGCGCGCGCTTCCACGAGATTTGTCACATCGACTTCAATCATGAGCCACGCATGCGGGGCCTCGTGTTTCGAGCGGACCATGTTGGTGGCGATCGCTTGGCGAACGCCCGCTGTCGGAATCATCTCGACCCGATCAGATGACGTTTCCGGTGCAGGTGCTGGCGCAGGCGGCGCTTCTTTGACCGCTTCGGCTTCAGTCGGCACATCAAGCTTTTGTTGAACCATCGTCTCTTGTAGCGGCGCTTGGGTGGCCCCTGACTTCACAGGACGTCCTTCCGATAAGTAACGGAGCACGTCTTTCCGTGTGATTCGTCCTCCGAGTCCTGATCCATCGAGCTCATTCAAATCGATGTCGTTCTCGTTCGCCAAGCGGATGACGGCCGGAGAGAAGCGGCCGTTCCCGCTCGGTTTGCGCGCCGACGAGGCCGTCACGGCTTCGGCACGTCCCTCTGTAACCGAAGTTTCCACGACCGCTTCTTTTGTTGATGCTTCTTGAACCGGTTCTTCTTGCACGGCAGCTTCGACTTCCATGACGAGGACGGGCGTGCCGACTGCGACAGTATCCCCTTCGCCGATGAGGATTTCTTTGATGACACCGGCACTCGTCGCTGGAATCTCGGCCGTTACTTTATCCGTCATGACTTCCGCTAGCGGTTCATATTCATCGACACGGTCCCCTGGTTTGACGAGAAACGTCGTAATCGTTCCTTCGGTCACACTTTCACCGAGCTGTGGCATTTTAATCGTCTGCTCCATAATAGCCCTCCTTAAAACGCAGCGAGCTGACGGGCCCGCTCCGCAATTTTTTCAGGCGAGACGATGAAGAATTTCTCCATCGGCGGGGCGTATGGCATCGCCGGAACGTCCGGACCAGCCAACCGCTCAATCGGTGCGTCGAGCTCGAACAGCGCCTTCTCGGCAATGATGGCTGCGACTTCGCCGATGATGCTTCCTTCTTTGTTGTCTTCCGTGACGAGGAGCACTTTCCCCGTCTTCTTGACGGCTTCGATAATCCCGGCCTGATCGAGCGGATAGACGGTCCGAAGGTCGAGGATATGTGCGCTAATCCCTTCAGACTCGAGCGTCTTCGCCGCTTCTTGTGCCATGTGGACACAGAGGCCATACGTAATGATGGTGATGTCGTCACCTTCACGTTTGACGGCCGCTTTACCGATTTCGACCGTATAGTCTTCAGACGGCAAATCAGCTTTTAAAAGTCGGTACGCCCGTTTGTGCTCGAAGAAGAGGACCGGGTCATTCGAACGAATCGCCGCTTTGAGCAACCCTTTCGCATCAACCGGGTCAGACGGGATGACGACTTTGAGTCCTGGCGTCGAGTTGAACATGCCTTCGACGGACTGCGAGTGATAGAGGGCACCGTGAATGCCGCCGCCGAACGGAGCTCGGATGACCATCGGGCAAGTCCAATCGTTGTTTGAACGGTATCGGATTTTCGCCGCTTCCGAGACGATTTGGTTCACAGCCGGCATGATGAAGTCCGCGAACTGCATCTCGGCGATCGGACGCATCCCATACATGGCCGCCCCGATGCCGACGCCCGCAATCGCACTCTCGGCAAGCGGAGCATCGATGACGCGGTCTTCACCGTACTTTTCAATCAATCCTTGCGTCGCCCGGAACACACCGCCGCGGACCCCGACGTCTTCGCCGAGGACGAAGACGTTCTCGTCACGCTCCATCTCTTCATGAATCGCTTCATTGATCGCTTCAATAAACGTTTTCATCAGTTATCCCCCTCGTACACGTGATCCATCGTCGATTCCGGTGATGCATACGGTGCTTTGTCCGCATATGCCGTCGCCTCGTTCACTTCCGTATCGACGTTCGATTCGATGGACGCGAGCTCTTCTTCAGTCGCGATACCATCTTCAATCAAACGGGCGCGGAACAGCTGGTTTCCGTCCCGATGCTTCAGGTCGGCCAACTCTTCGACCGAACGATACGCCTTGTCATCGTCATCGGACGAGTGCGGGACGAGACGTTCGACTTCGGCTTCGATGAGCGTCGGTCCTTCACCGCGCAGGGCACGTGCACGTGCTTCCTTCACCGCCGCGTACACCGCGATCGGGTCGGTCCCGTCAACCGTCACGCCCGGCATCCCGTAACCTTTCGCCCGGTCCGAGACACGCTCACAGGCGAGCTGTTTCGACAAAGGTACCGAAATGGCATACTTGTTGTTCTCACAGAACAGAATGACCGGCAATTTATGGACGCCGGCGAAGTTCGCACCTTCATGGAAGTCGCCTTGGTTCGACGAGCCTTCCCCGAACGAGACGAACGTCACGAGTTCTTCTTTTTTCAGTTTCGCTGCAAGCGCGACGCCGACCGCGTGGGGGACTTGCGTCGTGACCGGTGACGATCCCGTCACGATCCGATGTTGTTTCGAGCCGAAGTGACCCGGCATTTGACGCCCGCCCGAGTTCGGGTCTTCCGCTTTCGCGAACGCCGACAGCATCAGGTCTCGTGCCGTTTGCCCAAAATGCAGGACGACCGCGACATCGCGGTAATACGGCAAAATATAGTCAGTCCCTTTCTCGAGTGCGAACGCCGCACCGACTTGGGCCGCCTCTTGCCCTTGACATGAGACGACGAACGGGATTTTCCCGGCACGATTCAACTTCCACATCCGCTCATCGATTTTACGTGCTCGGACCATCGTCTCGAACATCGCAACCAAATCTTGTTTCGAGAGGCCGAGTTCTTCATATGAATTCACTGTCATTTGTTCCATTTTCGTTTCCTCCTTAGGCGTGAATCGGTAAGCCGTCTACGGCAAGTGCCGCTTCCTGGAAAGCCTCGCTCAATGCCGGGTGTGGATGGACGAGCTGGCCCATCTCCCATGCCGTCGCGTTCAAGACAAGGGCAAGACCGCCTTCCGTGATCAATTCGGTCGCTTTCGGTCCGACGATATGGACTCCGAGCAAATCATCCGTCTCTTCATCCGAGACGAGCTTTACGAAGCCGTCCGCCTGCCCTTCGATTCGCGCCTTACCGAGTCCGTTGAAGCGATATGTGCCCGTCTTGACGTTGCGACCTGACGCTTTCGCCGCCTCTTCGGTCAAACCGACCGATGCGACTTCAGGAACGCCGTAGACGCAACGTGGAATCAAGTCATAGTCGAGCGGCGTCGGCTCGTGACCGAGGATGGTCTCGACGGCTTTGACACCTTCAGCCGAGGCGACGTGAGCGAGCTGTAATTTACCGATACAGTCACCGATGGCAAAGATATGTCGTTCTTTCGTCCGATATTGCGCATCGACTTGGATGACGCCGTTCTCGACGACGATTGACGTGTTCTGTAATCCGAGGTGTTCCGTGTTCGCGACGCGCCCGACAGAGACGAGCACACGGTCGACAGCGAGCGTCTCTTCTCCGACGACCAACTCGACACCGTCCGTTTTGACCGTCGTCTGTTCCGGGTCGACCGTCACGTTCTTCTTCACGCGGACACCGCGTTTTTTGAGCAACCGTTCGACTTCACGCGAAACGGCTTTATCTTCGAGTGGGAGCAGACGCTCTCCGACTTCGATCAACGTCACGTCAACATCGAGGTCGACAAGCATCGATGCCCATTCGACCCCGATGACGCCACCACCGACGATTGCGATTGAGCTCGGGAGCTGTTCAAAACGAAGCAAGTCGTCCGAGTTCAAAATGCGTTCGTGGTCAAACGGCAGACCTGGAAGTTCACGTGGAATCGATCCCGTCGCGATAATCAGTTGATTCGGTAAGATGAGTTCAGACTCACCCGTCTCGTCCTCGACCGCGACCGTCCCCGGTTGCGGCGAAAAGATGCTCGGTCCAAGGATGGACGCCTTCCCGCGGAACACTTCAATCTTCCCTTGCTTCATCAAGTGTTCAATTCCTTTTTCAAGTCCTGCGACCAAGTCATGCTTGAACGCCTGAGCCCGCTCGAGGTTGAACGTGACCGTCCCGGTCTCGACGCCATACGCCGCCCCGTGTTTCGCGGTCTGATAGACGTGGGCGGCTTTCAACAACGCTTTCGTCGGGATGCATCCTCTATGTAGGCATGTCCCCCCGAGTTTTGACGCTTCCACGATTGCCACTTTTTTCCCGGCCTGGGCCGCCTTGATGGCAGCCACATATCCGCCCGGCCCGCCGCCGATGACGACGACTTCAAATTCTCGTGCCATGTGTATCCCCCTCATATTGTCGAACTGCTTCTTCTTGGCGGATGGCTCGAAGCGCGCCTTCAGCGAGCGCTTTCAGCTCATCTTCGCCCGGATAGACGTGAACGGGTGCGAGGTAACTGACCCGCTGTTTAATATAGTCGGTCAACCACTCGGAATAAGCGATTCCTCCCGTGAGGATGATCGCATCGACTTCCCCGAAGAGCGTCGCCCCATGCTTGGCAATCTCTTGGGCGACCCGATATGCCATCGTCTCGTAAAGCCGGGATGCCTGTTCGTCTCCCGTCGCCACGCGTTCCTCGATTTCAATCGCGTCATACGTGCCAAGGTGCGCATAGAGTCCACCGCGACCGACGATTTTCTGTTTCATCTCCGATTCTTTATACCTGGTACTATAACATAGTTCTATCACCTGTCCAACAGGAATCGAGCCGGCTCGCTCTGGCGCGAGCGGTCCGTCTCCGTCGAGACCGTTATTCACATCGATGACCTGTCCCCGTGCGTGGGCCCCGACTGTGATCCCTCCCCCGAGATGGGCGATAATCAAGTTCAACGATTTGTAATCGCTTCCATTTTCTGCGGCGAATCGTTTCCCGACCGCTTTTTGGTTCAAGGCGTGAAAGATGCTGCGACGTTCGATTTCCGGAATCCCGGTCGGACGTGCCACGGGCTGGAGCTCATCGACGACGACCGGGTCGACGATAAAGCTCGGTACGTTCGAGGCGCTGCCAAGCTTATAGGCGATCAAGCCGCCTAGGTTCGAGGCGTGCATGCCGAAGCGCCCGCTCGTCAAGTCCTCCCGCATAAGGGTGTTGACTTCGTACGTACCGGACGGCATCGGCGCGAGCAAGCCGCCGCGGCCGACGATCGCAGACAACTGTTCGCCTGCGATGCCGGCCTCGGTCAAGACGGCCTGAACTTCTCGTTCCCGGTAGGGCAGTTGGTCCGGAAGTGACAATCTGGTGACGTCCTCTCCGTGTCGGACCGTTTTCGTCAAAATCTCGTCTGAACCGTCGAACAAGCCGACTTTCGTCGACGTCGACCCAGGGTTGATGGCGAGGATGAGTTGACGTGCCATATCAGCGTCCCCCAAGCAAGCTTTTCTCGACTTTCAAGAACTGACTGCGTGAACGAGACATCATCGCGATCCGCTCCTCCGCCATCTTCTCTGCCGCCACGTGGGTCGGCACACCGTCGCGCTCTGCGATTTCGAAGACGCGCATCATGTTGTCGTAGATGAGCTCGACTTTCTTCATCGCCCGTTCTCGGTTGTACCCTTCGAGTTCATCCGCGACGTTGATGACCCCGCCCGCATTGATGACGAAGTCCGGTGCGTAGAGGATCCCCTGCTCTTCTAATACGTCCCCATGACGGTCCTCAGCGAGCTGGTTGTTCGCCGCGCCGGCGACAATCTTGGCTTTCAGCTGTGGAATCGTCTTGTCGTTGATGACCGCCCCGAGCGCGCAAGGTGCGAAGATGTCGCACTCGACCGCGTAAATCTCATCTGGTTTGACGACCGTTGCCCCGAAGTCTGTCTCGGCCCGTTTGAGCGCCTCTTCGTTGATATCCGTGACGACCAAGTGAGCGCCTTCTTCATGAAGGTGGCGGCATAAGTTATACGCGACATTGCCGACTCCTTGAACGGCAATCGTCTTACCTGCGAGTGAGTCCGAACCGAACTTCCACTTCGCTGCCGCTTTCATGCCACGATATACGCCATACGCCGTCACCGGTGACGGGTTGCCGCTTGAGCCGAACGCCGGGCTGACGCCGGTCACATAATCCGTCTCCATATGGATGAAGTCCATGTCGGCCACGGACGTATTGACGTCCTCGGCCGTGATGTAACGGCCACTAAGCGACTGGACGTAACGCCCGAACGCCCGGAACAGCGCCTCGGACTTGTCCGTCTTCGCATTGCCGATGATGACCGCTTTACCGCCGCCGAGGTTCAAACCGGCAGCCGCGTTCTTATACGTCATCCCTTTAGCGAGTCGGAGCACGTCTGTTAGCGCCGCCTCTTCCGAGTCATAGTTCCACATGCGCAGCCCACCGAGAGCAGGTCCGAGTGTCGTATCGTGAATCGCGATAATCGCCTTCAAGCCTGACGCTTGATCTTGGCAAAAGACGATTTGTTCGTAGTCCTCCGCTTGCAAGACGTCAAAGATCCGAAAACGTGGTTCGATATTAGTTTCCATCATGGGTGATTCCTCCTAGGAAGTGGTTAGTTTTTTGCGTGCAACAATGCGAAAGCGAGCGAGTATAGCTTGGCCTCGGCCGTATCGGCCCGGCTCGTCAAGACAACAGGGGCAGTGGCGCCGACGACGATGGCTGCCACGCTTGCCCCCGCGAAGTACATGATTGACTTATAAAGGACGTTGCCGACCTCTATGTAGGGTACGAGCAATAAATCGGCTTGGCCGGCAACATCGCTGTCAATCCCTTTTTGTTTGGCCGCGACCATGTCGACGGCATTGTCGAGGGCGAGTGGTCCGTCGACGACACAGCCTTTGATTTGGCCGCGCCTGTTCATTTGTGTGAGCAAGGCCGCATCGACCGTCGCCGTCATCTGTGGGTTGACGACTTCAACAGCGCCGATAGCTGCGACTTTCGGCGACTCGTAACCGATGTCTCGCATCGCCCCGACGGCGTTGTGGATGATGTCCACCTTCTCCTCAAGCGTGGGGGCGATATGGATGGCCGCATCGGTCACCCCGATCAACCGCTCACGGTTCGGGATTTGGAACAAGGCGACATGACTGAGCGTTCTGCTCGTCCGAAGACCCGTCTCCCGACTGAGCACCGCCTTCATGAACGTTGACGTCGCAACCATCCCTTTCATGAGCACGTCGGCCTCACCATTTTTGACGGCTAGCGTCGCGCGCTTTGCAACGTCCGCCTCACCTTTCACATGCAAAATGTCGATGGCCGCCTCGTCGATGCCTTCGTCATCACATAAACGCTTAATCTCACGGGCATCCCCAATCAAGATGAACCGCGATAGACCGTGATCGGTTGCGAGCTTGACCGCCCGAATCACTTCCACATCAGCAGCTCCGGCTATCGAGACGGTACATCCGTCCAACTGCTTAGCCTTTGCGAGCATCCGTTCAAAATTCATACGTGTCCCCCCTAACGATGCTTCATTTATATCTATGCAATTTACGTTCCAATATTGAAAGCGCTTTAAACCGTCATTCATCATGTATTTTATTTCATGCCATGCATTTTATTGCAGGTAATTTATTGCATACGGTCAAGCTTATTATACAATGTCCGAATCGAAATGTGTAAACGTCGTGCCGCTTCGGACTTGTTCCCGTCGGCCTCTTCGATTGCCCGCTCAATCAAATCACGCTCATAGCGGGCGACCAATTCTTGGAGTGTCGCCGTGTCCGTTTGTTTTGTCACCGTTCGGCGCGGGGCGAGTTGAAGATGATGCGGCGCGATTTCTTGATCGTTATTCGACATGTAGATCATCGCCCGACCGAGCACGTTTTCGAGCTCCCTGACGTTCCCTTTCCAGTACTGGCTTTTTAGCAACTCGATCGCCTCCGCCTCGATTCCGTGCACGCTCCGTCCATATTCTTGATTCAATTTACGGATGATTCGTTCTGCGAGTGGTCGAATCTCCTCCAATCGGTCCCGAAGCGGCGGAATATAGATTGGCATGCGATTGATCCGATAATACAAGTCTTCACGGAACGAGCCGTCGGCCACTTTTTGTTCAAGGTCCGCGTTCGTCGCCGCGATAATTCGGACGTCGACCGGAATCGCATTCGTCCCACCGACACGGACGACTTCATGCTCTTGGAGGACACGGAGCAGTTTGACTTGCACGTCGAGCGGCAACTCCCCGATCTCGTCTAAGAAAAGCGACCCTCCGTCCGCTTCCTCGAAGTATCCGACCTTCCCGCCACGCTTCGCCCCGCTGAACGCCCCGTCCTCATAACCGAATAGCTCACTCTCGAGCAACGTCGGTGAGATGGCGGCACAGTTGACGCGAACGAATTTATTATACTTTCGCGGCGACTCACCGTGAATGGCATGGGCGAACAGCTCTTTGCCCGTACCGGACTCACCCCGAATCAGCACGGTCACCGGTGTGAGCGCTGCGAGACGGGCCTGTTCGATGACGAAGCGCATCGCATCGCTCGTGGCGATGATGTCTGAAAACTGATATTTCGCTTCCAGGTTTCGAATCCGTGTCTTCGCTTCTTGCAGTTCGTCACGGAGCGCCCGAAGTTGCGAGACGTCTCGGATGACCCCGACAGAACCCCGTAGCTTCCCTTCCACGATAATCGGTTCGGCGTTGACGAGGATGTCACGCCGCGTCGCGCCGATTTGCATCCGAATGTCGCGGACGCCTTTACCGGTCGACAACACTTTTAAATGCACGCTCTCTTGCATCCCGATATCGGCCGTCGCCGGCTTATCGACGACGTCCTCTTTCTTAAATCCTGTAAGACGCGTATAGGACGGGTTGATTAAAATCGTATTGCCGTGATGGTCCGCCACCGAGATCGCTTCGCTCGTGCAATCGATAATCGCCTCGAGCATCTGTTGATTCTGTTGCAACCGCTCGACCACGACGCGGATGAACTCACCCGGTAAGACGACCGCCTCCGTGAAGTGTGCCTTCAATTCATGGAACGTCTCATTTTTCCCCGTCGTCTCGATGACGAAGTCCACTTGTTTTCCCGCACAATCGCGCCAGTCACGTTCGACTCGAATTCCCCGACTTCGTGCAAGCTTCAGCCCCTCGGCCGAGTCGGCCGAATCGACGACCGCGACGATCCGCACGAGCGGCGAATCGAGCAACATCTTCAATACTTCCGTGCCGCCTTTTCCGGCCCCGACAATGAGCAGTCGTTTCTTCATTGAACCATTCCCCCATTTCTCTATCTGCATTCATGCTACTGAAACCCGTCACGTTTCGCAACTGCCGTAAAAAGACCGTGTCGGGCCGCCCCTTTTCTGTTAAAATAATGAGTGGAAAAGGAGGAGATACTATGCGAGTCATCGCGCTTCTAATCCTAATCGTCCCTGGCCTGCTCGGTGTATATGGAATCAAGCTGTTACGTGACAGTTTCTTCTTGAAAACGAGCGCCCCGTTCTCATGGATTGAATCGGTCGCGGCCGCTTCGATGCTACAAGGGACGTTCGGATTGTTGATCGCCATGGGCGGAATCGGGTTCGTCGCAGGCTATATCTTCAACCGTGATAAAAAAACTGGAAAAGTCCCTATAGATTCTTAATCATCCGGACGCACAAAAAAAGGTTCCCTAACTTGACTTCATTTCAAGTGCGGAACCTTTTTATTCATATTGAATTGTGATCACTACGGATGATCTCCTCTCATAACTTACTGCACTTCATGTGACATGATTCACCAATGGTCTTCTTAATGAAGAAGTTTGAAAGAAACTAGTAACTGCCGTCTTGCGTGAACGGAAACGTACCCATTCGAGTTACTAACGGTTTTTCATCGGGTCATGTCCAACCATCCATCGTGAAGTCGAACGCTTGCCATAAACTGTTCAACGGTTGACAACACTCCTTTTGGTCAACTGAACGATTTGTTTTCCCTGAAACGATCCCTAGCTTCGAATCGAATTCAGAACCACCTCGCGAATGAGCGAACGTCGCGACCTCTCGTCGGGACGTATAGGCGATTTGAGATGTCGTTCCCACCTCTGAGCTATTAACGGATAGCGGTCCGAGATGATTTCTTGCTCTAACCTGTTCCGGAACAGATTAGAAAGCGTTCATCTGACGCTCGTCCAAGTAACTTGGTACACCTTTATTATAACAAGCTCGCGCTGAATTGCAAGCGCTTTCTTTCACAAAATAAAAGAAAAGTCAGAGGAGCCCCTGACCTTTCATTGTTGCTTCAATGACTGGTACGTCACAAAATAAGAGATGAACTCGGAGTTTTTAGGACTCCGTTCCCGTTCCGGTCGCCCGTTGAACATCTCATGGTCGCGCATCCCGTTCTCCCATGCCGTCTTGATGGCATGACGCATCGCCCGCTCGACGCGTGACGACGTCGTCTCATGCTCTTTGGCCACCATCGGATAAAGTTCCTTCGTGATGAGGCCGAGCAACTCTTGTCGCTCGCGCACGTAGATGACAGCTTGACGAATATATTTGAATCCTTTGATGCGCGGTGAGATCCCGAGCTGTTGCAGTAAGAGTGAGATATCGAGTTCTTCCGGCGACATCGCCTCGAACTCACGATTCGACCCGGCGGCCAATTCTCGAATCTTAGCAATCAATTGCTGAATATTGAACGGTTTGACTAAAAAGTAAGAAGCACCGAGTTGAACGGCTTGTTTTGTCACTTCGTCTTTCCCGAACGCACTGAGCATGATCACCTCAGGCTTTGCGTCGGCCAATTCATCTTGCAGGCGTTCTAATACGCCAATCCCGTCCAAGTGCGGCATGATGATGTCGAGTAGTAACACGTCCGGTTGGTGTGTCTTGACGACGTCTAAGCACGCCTCGCCGTCAAAGGCGGTCCCGACGACCTTCAAATCGGTCTCGGTCTCAAGTTGGCGGGTCAACAAATCGACGATTTCTCGATTGTCGTCCGCGATGCATAATGTAATCAATTAAGACACCCCTTCAATGAACTTCCGTTTTAATTGCAACGACATGTCGAGCAGTTCCTCTACATGTTGTTTCGTCAACTCTGTCATCTGCGGTCCGGCAATCATGCGTCCGAGCTCGTCAATCCGTTGTTGACGGTCGAGTACGCTCACGTTCGTTTTCGTCCGTTCGTCCGTCTCCGACTTCGTAATGTAGAGGTGTTGGTCTGCCATGGCAGCGACTTGTGCTAAATGCGTGATGCAGAGCACTTGCGAGCCGACCGAGAGGCGGAAAATCTTCTCCCCCATCGCTTGCGCGACGCGACCCGACACACCTGTATCGACTTCGTCGAAGATGATCGAGGCGACGCCGACCGTCCGAGAGAAAATCGATTTCAGCGCGAGCATGACCCGTGACAGTTCTCCACCAGAAGCGACCTTCGCGAGCGGTTTGAACGGTTCTCCGACGTTTGTCATCATGTAAAACTCGACTTGGTCGAGGCCGTCTTGTCTAAACGCACCTTCTTTGAACCGGACTTCGAATCGGGTCTTCTCCATGTATAACTCTTGCAGTTCGCGATGAATCGCTTGCTCGAGCTCGGTCGCAGCTCGTTTCCGGGCTGCCGACAAGGCAAGCCCGCTCTCACGCACATCGACCTCGAGTCGCTCGAGCTTTTCGGTCAGTTCTTGCAAATGTTCTTCCCGATTCGTCATCGATTTTAACTCTTCGGCCACTTTTTCTCCGTATGCGATGACTTCATCGATTGTGGCGCCATATTTTCGTTTCAATTGTTGGAACAAGGCGAGCCGCGTCTCAATCTCATCGAGACGGATTGGATCGAACTCGAGCGAGTCAAGCTGGTCCCGAAGTTGGAACTTTGCATCCTCGAGTAAGAAATAAGCGTTTGAGATCGTCTCGGCCATCGGTGAAAGTGACGTCGAGAGCGTCGACGCCTCTTCCATCTCCCGCATCGCGACGCCAATTTGATCAAGGCCGCGCGACTCATCCGCGACCGCCTCATATGACAACCGAACGTGCTGATGGATCCGCTCGAAGTTGGCGAGCTCGTCCCGCTCTTCCGTGAGCTCCTGTTCTTCCCCGACTTGCAGAGCGGCGGCCTCGATTTCATTCGTCTGGAAGGCGAGCAAATCCATCCGTTGCGCCAGCTCCTGCTCGCTTTGACTGAGCCGTTTCAGTTCGCTCGCGACATCATTCCAAGCCTTATACGCTTCCCGATACTGTTCGAGCAGCGGCGCGACGTCTCCTTCCGCAAAGCTATCTAAAATGCCGAGATGATACTCAGCGTCCATCAAATGTTGATGTTCATGCTGCCCGTGAATGTCGACGAGTTGTCGTCCGAACTCACGAAGCGTCGAGAGTGGCATCATCTTACCGTTGACGCGACAAACACTTTTGCCGCTACTATGTAAATCACGACGCAAGATGACCGTCCCGTCCTCAATCTCAATTCCGTATTGCGATGCCGCCTCGAAAATCGGATGTCCGGCTTCCACGATGAACAACCCTTCGATTTCCGCCTTGTCTTGACCGTATCGGACGAACTCGCTCGAGCCACGCCCCCCAACAAGCAGTCCTATCGCGTCGAGCAAGATTGATTTACCCGCCCCGGTCTCACCGGTAAGGACCGTCATCCCTCGATTGAAGTCGATGTTCAACTCGTCGATGATCGCAAATTGTTTGATCGATAGTTCTGCTAACATACGTCCATTCACCTCATAACATTCCGAGTAGTCGCTCGATGATTTGTTTCGCTTGTCGTTCATCGCGGGCAATCATCAAAATCGTGTCGTCCCCGCAAACCGTCCCAATCAATTCATCCCATGACAAGTGGTCAATCAAAACGCCAATCGCATCTGCGTTCCCCGGTAACACTTTCATGACGACCAAGTTTTGAGCCGAATCGACCGAGACGAAACTGTCCCCGAGGATCCGTTTCATCTTCCCGTACGGATTGAAGCGTTGGTCGGCCGGGAGGCTATATTTATACCGTCCATCGTTGAGCGGCACTTTGACGAGATGGAGCTCTTTGATGTCTCGTGATACCGTCGCCTGCGTCACCGGATAGCCGGCACGGTGTAATTCGTCAACCAGTTCGTCTTGCGTCTCGACTTCACGATTCGTGACGATCTCTCGGATTTTAATCAAGCGCTGTCCTTTGTTCATACTCGCTGACACCTCATTTTTCGTTTCACATACTCATGTTCATTCTAAAGTATTGTCGAAAAAAGGTCTAGCTTTCGGCGAACGATTTCAAACGGCTCGGCACGCATTAGAAAAACCTGCAGACAAGCTGCAGGTTACACGTTTTTCTTCAGTTGTGCGTGCGCGGCGTCGATGACGGCCGGCACGTCAATCGTCGGGTCGATTCCTCCGACATCTGTGAGGCGGGCAAACAATAAAAATTCAATATTGCCGTCCCCCCCGGTGATTGGTGAGTAGTCGAGCCCTTCGACGTGGAATCCTTCCGACGCGAAATACCGGACCATGTCGTCGACGACACGCTCGTGGACAGCGCGGTCGCGGACAATCCCTTTTTTACCGACGTCCGCTTTTCCGGCTTCAAACTGAGGTTTGACGAGCGCCATGACAACACCGTCCGGTTTCAAAATCTGTTTGAGCGGCGGTAACATCAATCGAAGCGAGATGAATGAGACATCGATCGTCGCAAAGTCCGGTGCGTCTTTAAACTGGTCAGCCGTCGCGTGGCGGAAGTTCATCCGTTCCATGACGACGACGCGGTCATCGCTCCGGAGCTTCCACGCCAATTGATTGTACCCGACGTCGACGGCATACATCTGCTGCGCCCCGTTCTGTAGGGCACAGTCGGTAAAGCCGCCCGTCGACGACCCGATATCGAGCCCGATTTTACCAGACACGTCGAGCGGGAAGACGTCGAGCGCTTTCTCGAGCTTCAACCCGCCGCGGCCGACGTATGGGAGAACTTGCCCCTTCACGTCGAGCGGGATGTCATCGAATACTTTATCGCCCGCCTTGTCGAGCCGTTCCGTGCCACTATAGACGAGGCCAGCCATGACGGCTCGCTTCGCCTTCTCGCGCGTCTCCGCTAAACCACGGTCGACGAGCAGTACATCTAATCTTGTTTTCTTTCTTTTTTCCATAGTTCCTCACACATTCTGTCGATTTGTCGCTTGGACGAATTGCTGAACCGATTCAGCGATTTGTGACGGCCTGAGGCCAATCTCTTCAAGAAGTTGATTGACGCCGCCATGCTCGATGTAACGGTCCGGGATGCCAAGCCGTAATACACGCGGGAACTGTCTCGCGTCACTCGCATGCTCAAGCACGCTACTACCAAATCCTCCGGCGAGCGCCGCTTCTTCAAGTGTGACGAGCGGGATGCCTTCCTCGTAAAGTGAGGTGAGCATCACATCATCGAGCGGTTTGATCGTCCGACAGTTGATGACGCGGACGCTGAGCGTGCCAGCGAGCTGCTCACGGACTTCAAGGGCGTCTTGCACTTGCGGACCGAACGTCAAGATGGCGACGTCCGTCCCTTCCGCTTCGACTTCCCAGACGTCGAGTGGAATTTCGTTCAGCGCGCCGCTCATCGGCACGCCGATCCCTTCCCCGCGCGGGAAGCGAATCGCGATTGGGCCATCGTCATAGCGCAAGGCCGAGTAGACGAGCTGTTGCAATTCTTCTTCATCTTTCGCCATCAGGATGCGAATATTCGGCACGTGGCGCATGAACGCGATGTCAAACACGCCTTGATGCGTCTCCCCATCGGCCCCGACAAGTCCTGAACGGTCGATCGTGAAGACGACGTTCAAGTTTTGACGACAGATGTCGTGCACGAGTTGGTCATACGCACGTTGGAAGAACGTCGAATAAATCGAGACGACCGGTTTCAACCCTTGCGTCGCCTGACCACCCGCGAGCGTGACCGCATGCTGTTCGGCGATTCCGACGTCAAACATACGCTCAGGAAACTTCTTCGAGAAGCAATCGAGCTTCGACCCGACACTCATCGCCGGCGTGATTAACGTCACGCGTTCGTCCGTCTCCGCGACTTTCGTCACCGTCTCCGCGACGACTTTCGAATAGCTCGGTCCTTTCACTTTGCCTTTAATCACTTCGCCGGACTCGATTTTATACGGCCCGAGCCCGTGCCACGTACCGACGCCGTCAAGCTCTGCCGGACGGTAGCCTTTCCCTTTTTTCGTGATGACGTGGACGATGACAGGACCGTCGATTTTTTTCGCATACTCGAGCGTCTCGAGCAAGTCTTTCAAGTCGTGTCCGTCAGCCGGTCCAAAGTAGGTGAACCCGAGCTCTTCAAAGAACGTCCCTGGAATGAGCGCTGATTTCAACATATCTTTGACTCGTTCACCACTCCGTTCAAGCGGCCCCCCGACAATCGGGATGTGCTTGATGAGCGACTCGACTTCTTCCCGCGCATGCTTAAGTTTACGCGAAGCGCGCATCCGACCGAGCATGTTATGCATCGCCCCGACGTTCGGGGCGATTGACATCTCGTTGTCGTTCAAGATGACGATCACGTTTTGTTTCTCGGCACCGATGTGGTTGAGCGCCTCAAGCGCCATTCCGCCGGTGAGTGCCCCGTCCCCGATGATGGCGATGGCACGGTCTTCCGATCGCCCCTTCAATTCGTTGGCGATGGCAATCCCCATGGCCGCCGAAAGCGAAGTCGAGCTGTGACCGGTCTCCCAGACGTCATGGTCGCTCTCACAACGTTTCGGGAACCCGCATAAACCGTTGTACTGACGGAGTGTGTCGAACTGTTTCGTCCGTCCCGTCAAGATTTTATGCACGTAGGCTTGGTGACCTACGTCCCATACGAGCTGGTCTTTCGGACTGTCGAATACACGGTGCAGGGCGAGCGTCAATTCGACGACGCCTAAGTTCGGCGCCAAATGCCCTCCCGTTTCTGCCAATTTTTCAATCAAGAACCGTCGAATGTCAGCGCCAAGCGCTTCCATCTCGGGTACCGACATTCGCTTCAGGAATGACGGGTCTTGAATGGATGTCAAGTCCATGATGACCATCCTTTCTCCTATCTTATTACTGATTCGTACCTTACATTTTACAAGAATGTGTCCAAGGATGCCATACATTCACAAAAACAAAGGTGACACGATGTGCAATCGTGTCACCTTTGTCAATGGTTTCGTTTGACGATGAAGTCGAGCATCGCCTGTAAGAGCGGCGCCTTAACCGATAAAGACGTCAGTTCCGCCTCTGCCAACTCGACCTCTCGTGCGAGCGCAAGTTTCGCGCCGTCAAGGCCTAGAAGTTTCGGATACGTCGTCTTATCGTTCTGTTCGTCCGATCCGACTCGCTTCCCGATGACGGCCTCGTCACCTTCGACGTCCAAAATATCGTCTTGGATTTGGAACGCAATTCCGAGGTGTCGACCGAACGCCTTTAACGCTGCGCGATCGGACGGGAGGACGTCGGCTAAAACGGCACCCGCTTCAAGCGCGTAGACGAGAAGCGCACCGGTCTTCCGCTCATGAATCGACTGAAGCGTCTCAAGCGATACGTCGGCTCGTTTTTCTGCGAGCATATCGTCGAGCTGTCCACCGACCATGCCGCGACTCCCGGCAGCCTGACTGAACAAACCGATCAATTCGACGACTTTGTGTGCCTCGAGTTTCGTTTCGGCGAGGATGCGGAACGAATCGGTCAACAAGGCATCACCGGCTAAAATCGCCGTCGCCTCGTCGAATTGACGATGGTTCGTCGGACGTCCGCGGCGGACATCGTCATCGTCCATCGCCGGCAAGTCGTCATGGATGAGCGAGTACGTATGCACCATCTCGAGTGCGGCGGCCACTTCGGCACCGAGCGAGAGCGGACGGTCATACGTCTCTAGGACGGCGTAGACGAGTGCCGGGCGAATTCGTTTCCCGCCCGCCTCGAGCGAGTACATCATCGCATCGTGAAGTCGATCCGGCATCGATTCGCGTTCATTGAATACGTCAAGCGAGCGTTCGACTTCGTGCTTCCACGATTGTAACGTCTTCATGCCGGACCTCCTTTCTCACGGAGCGTCCCGTCAAGTTCGAGAATCTCGTCCATCTTCTTCTCGGCTGCCGCGAGCTTCGCCTGACAGAAGGCGGATAAACGCACACCTTCCTCATAAAGTGTCATCGCTTCTTCCAGCGCGACGTCACCAGCCTCAAGCTTCGCTACAATGTCTTCAAGGCGGGCGAGTGCCGCCTCAAACGTCTGTTCTTCTTGTTTCTTCGCCATCGTGTCTCTCCTTCACTTCCGCGACGGCGTGACCATCTCGAAAACGGATCGTCACGAGGCCGTCATGTAGTTGTTTGACATCTTTCACGTAAGAACCGTCTTGTTCGACGAGGGTGTAGCCGCGCGCCAACACGGCGAGCGGGCTGACGGATGCGAGCCGCCCCGTTAGACGAGCGAATTGGTCTGTCGGGCGCTCGAGAGGCCGAAGTCGGACGAGCCGTTCTTCAAACTGGCCGAAACGGGCCTGTTGGGCCCGGAACACGTGTTGCAAGTTGCGGACATCTAAACGTTGGCTCGAATGGACGAGTTGATGCCGGGCCGTCGCCACTTGTTTCAACACGCCTTGCTCGAGCCGAATCTCCGCTTGCGAAAAACGTTCCCGCTTTTGAAGAATCGTATATCGAGGAGACTTCAGCCCATAGCTTTGTTGCATGCGTTCCACGCGTTCACGTAACGATGCCACTTGCGTCGTGACGACACGATGGAGTTGAAGTCCGAGCCGCTCCACATCTTTCCGCTGCGCCTCAATCGTCGCCGTGGCAAGTTCCGCTGCTGCCGTCGGCGTCGCCGCTCGGACGTCCGCTACGAAATCGGCTAGCGTGAAGTCCGTCTCATGACCGACGGCGGAGATGACGGGGATGTCCGATTCAAAGATCGCCTCGACGACCGCGTCTTCATTGAACGCCCATAGCTCTTCAATCGAGCCACCGCCTCGGCCGACGATCAAGACGTCACAGTCGGTCCGCTCATTCATCCAGCGAATCGCGTTCGCTACTTGCGGGGCCGACGTCGCACCTTGGACGGCGACCGGAGCGAACGTGATGGCGACGTGTGGAGCCCGACGTCTGAGCGTCGTGGCGATATCATGAAGCGCGGCGCCTTTTGGCGACGTCACGATCCCGATTCGTTCCGGGAAGGCTGGCAAGGGGCGTTTTCGCTCGTCGTCGAACCAGCCTTTGGCCTCGAGTTCGCGTTTCCTCGCCTCAAAACGTTCGTACAGTTGCCCAACGCCGTCTTGACGCATCAATTCGACGTACAACTGCACATCGCCGGTCGACTCATACATCGTCACACGGGCGACGACGATGACGTTCATCCCGTCCGTCGGGTCGAACGTGAGCGTCTTCGCATCACGTGCGAACATGACGGCTTTCATGCGCGACGATTCGTCCTTTAACGTGAAGTAACAATGACCGGAGGCGTAGCGCTTGAAGTTCGAGATTTCACCGATAACGGCGACTTGTTGCAACACCGGGTCCCCGTCGAGCTGACGTTTCACATAACGGACGACTTCGGAGACGGGAAGCGGATTAGCCACGAGACGCGACCTCGACGGTATTGTGCATGAGCATCGTGATCGTCATCGGGCCGACACCACCAGGAACAGGGGTGATGGCACTTGCGACTTCCTTGACAGGCTCATAGTCGACGTCACCGACGAGACGGTTCTCGACACGGTTGACCCCGACATCGATGACGACGGCGCCCGGTTTGACCATGTCTTTCGTGACGAGACCGGCCCGACCGACAGCGACGATGAGAATGTCGGCCTGACGCGTCATCGCTCCGAGGTCTTTCGTCTTAGAATGACAGTATGTCACAGTCGCCGACTCATTCAAGAACAACATCCCGACCGGCTTGCCAACGATTTGACTGCGGCCGACGACGACGACGTGCTTACCGACGAGGTCCGTCTGCATTTTCGCGAGATGAAGAATCCCGTGCGGCGTGCATGGAAGCAACGTCTCGAGCCCGAGCATCATCTTGCCCACGTTTTCCGGATGGAAGCCGTCGACATCTTTTTCAGGCGAGATGCGCATGATGACGCGATTCTCGTCGATATGTTTCGGTAACGGCAACTGGACAAGAATCCCATGCAAATCAGAATCGTCATTCATCGAATCAATCAGTTCAAGCAATTCTCGTTCCGAAATCGATGCATCAAATCGAAGCACTTGTGAATCAATTCCAATCTCCGCTGCCGCCCGCTCTTTCCCGCGTACATAGCTGTGGCTCGCCGGGTCATCCCCGATAAGGACGACCTTCAGCTTCGGCACGATGCCTCGTGCGCGGAGCGCCGAAACGCGCTCTTTCAACGTCTCCCGATACGATGTTGCGATTTGTTTCCCGTCGATCACTACTGCCATCTCTCTCATCCCCCGTTATGTTAGGTTTCTCTGTAGTTGGTGTGGTGTCTTCTCTTTTAGTTGATTTACGCTTTGATGATATTGCCGAGTACGCCGTTGACGAGCTTTGCCGCTTCTTCGTCTGCGAACGATTTGGCGAGTTCAACCGCCTCGTTGATCGTGACACTTTCAGGGATCGTCTCGACGTAGAGCAACTCGTACGTCGCCATACGGAGAATCGTCCGCTCGACGTTTCCGAGTCGATCGAGGCGCCAGTTCTTCAAGTTCTCGACGAGCAGGGCGTCAATCTCTTCTTTATGCTCGAGCGTCTCCGTGACGAGTTGCTCATAGAACGGGTCAGACTCTGTCCCGTCGAGCGCGAACTCAATCGCGTCCTCGACCTCAAGATTTGATACTTCGATTTGAAAAAGCGTTTGAATCGCTTTTTCGCGTGCTTCATGACGTTTCATTCAGATACTCTCCTTTTGCTTGCTTTCATTGTGATAGTTTAGCATAAAGCACTCATAAATTCAGTACAAAAAACAAGGAAGCCCGAAATAATGTTCGGGCTTCCTGAAAGTCGTTATTTCGAGAGCGTCATTTCTTTTTCGACAAATTTCGTGTCGAACGAACCGGTTTTAAAACGCTCGTGCGCCATCACTTGCTGGTGGAACGGAATTGTCGTATGGATGCCCGATACCGTGAATTCATCGAGGGCCCGGAGCATTTTCGCAATCGCCTCTTCCCGAGTCGGGGCATGGACGATCAACTTCGCGACCATCGAATCATAGAACGGCGGGATGACGGCACCGGCATAGAGCCCACTGTCGACGCGGACCCCCATACCGCCTGGGATGATGTATTGATCGATCTTCCCAGCCATCGGCCGGAAGTCCGAGAACGGGTCTTCGGCGTTGATGCGACATTCAATCGAGTGACCGGAAAAAGTGATGTCTTCTTGCGAGATGGCGAGCGGATGACCGAGCGCGACCTCAAGCTGCGCTTGGACGAGGTCAAACCCAGTGATCATCTCGGTCACCGGATGTTCAACTTGAATCCGGGTGTTCATCTCCATGAAGTAGAATTCGTTCACTTCCGGGACGTAGATGAACTCGATCGTCCCGGCACCTGAATACCGGATCGCCTTCGCCGCTTTGACGGCCGCTTCGCCCATCGCCCGTCTTGTCGCTTCGTCGATGGCCGGAGACGGCGCTTCTTCGACGAGTTTTTGCATGCGGCGCTGAATCGTACAATCCCGTTCGCCTAAGTGGATGACATTTCCATATTGATCGGCGAGCACTTGTACTTCGACGTGACGGAACGATTCGATATATTTCTCTAAATAGACGTCGCCGTTCCCGAACGCCTGCTTCGCTTCTTTACGCGTCGCGCTGAGCCCTTTAATCAGTTCCGCTTCATCGAACGCGACACGAATCCCGCGTCCGCCACCGCCGGCTGTCGCTTTGATGATGACCGGGTAGCCGATCTCACGGGCGAGTTCGATGGCCTCCCCGTCCGTCACGACGCCGCTCGAACCCGGTACGACCGGGACGCCCGACTCGATCATCGTCCGTTTTGCTTCGTCCTTGATGCCCATCTTTCGAATCGCATAGCTGCTCGGACCGACGAACTGAATGCCGCACGCTTCGCTCATCTCGGCGAATTCCGCATTTTCCGCCAAAAAGCCATATCCCGGGTGAATCATCGTCGCATCGACCGCACAAGCGACCGATAAAATGTTCGGGATATTCAAATACGAGTCTTTCGACGGGTTCGGTCCGATGCAATACGCCTCGTCCGCGAGCTTGACATGAAGCGCCTCCCGATCT
Source organism: Exiguobacterium alkaliphilum 12/1 (assembly GCF_000714435.1). Classification (GTDB taxonomy): domain Bacteria; phylum Bacillota; class Bacilli; order Exiguobacteriales; family Exiguobacteriaceae; genus Exiguobacterium; species Exiguobacterium alkaliphilum. The sequence goes on along the minus strand of NZ_JJMW01000069.1, from coordinate 39,493 downwards.
GCCTCCGAGAAGACGGCGACGGTCGGAATATTCAATTCTTTCGCTGCTCGGATGATTCGGACAGCGATTTCACCACGGTTTGCAATGAGTAGTTTCATAGCGACCTCACTTCACGCTGAAGAGCGCTTGACCGTATTCGACCAAATCACCGTCGGCCACGAGCACTTCGACGATTTCGCCACTGATTTCCGCTTCGACGTCATTAAACAACTTCATCGCTTCGAGAATACAGACGACTTGACCTGTCTCGACTCGGTCTCCGACGTTCACGAACGCTTCTTTGTCCGGTGCCGGGCGTGAATAGAACGTCCCGACCATCGGCGAGGTAATCGTTTTATAGGCTGGCGTGGCAACAGGTGCAGCCACTTCTTCCACGTCGTTCGTGACGACAGGTGCTGCAACCGGCGTGACCGGGACTGCGTGCGCGGCTTGTGTGACGACTTGTGGGACCGCCTCTTTTTTCAATGACAATTTAAAATCAGACGTCTCAAGTTCCATTTCATGGATTGACGTTTGATCGAGCAATTCCATCAGCTCTTTAATATGATCGATTTGCATGAATATACCCCCTGTTTATACCTGGTACTAAACTCTACTCTACTATAACTGGTCAGACCAGTGAATGCAACGACAAAAAAGGGCGTCCATTCCGAAGAATGAACACCCTAATCTTTACCCGTTATAACGGCCCGTGAACTCACCAGTCCGTGTATCGACCGTAACTTTTTCACCCGGCTCGATGAAGAGCGGCACTTGGATGATGTGGCCCGTTTCGACCGTCGCGTTTTTCTTGACGTTCGATGCCGTATCCCCTTTGACGCCTGGGTCGGCTTCAACGATCGTCAAGACGACCGTCGTCGGGAGCTCGATACCGAGAATCTCGCCGTTGTAGTCCGCAATGCTCACTTCCATGTTTTCAAGCATGTATGGAAGGGCCGCTTTTACTTGTTCGCTCGTCAATTCGAGTTGCTCGTACGATTCGTTGTCCATGAACACGTACGTGTCACCCATCGGATAAAGATACTGCATGCGTTTGCGCTCGATGTGAGCCCGTTCGATGCGTTCCCCACCACGGAACGTCGTTTCTTGGATCGCACCTGTGCGCAAGTTACGCATCTTCGTCCGAACGAAGGCAGCGCCTTTACCTGGCTTGACGTGTTGGAATTCGATGACTTGCCAAATTGAACCGTCTGACGTTTTGACCGTGAGGCCTGTTTTTAAATCGTTTACTGATACCATGTTGATTTCCTCCTAAATTCAGACGAGGCTTACGCCTCAATCGTGATTAACTCTTTTGGCGATTGCGTGAGACGAACACATCCGTCCTCCGTGATCACGACATCGTCCTCGATGCGGCAACCGCCGACACCCGCGATATAAATGCCCGGCTCAATCGTGACGACCATGCCCGGCTCGAGAATCGTCTCGGAGCGGAATGACAGCCCCGGCGCCTCATGCACTTCCATACCGAGTCCATGCCCGGTCGAGTGACCGAAGTACTCCCCGTAACCGGCATCTTTGATGACGTCACGCGTCAACGCGTCCGCCTCGATTCCTGAGATGCCGGCTTTCGTCCCGGCTACGCCCGCGAGCTGCGCTTTGAGCACCGTGTCGTAAATGTTACGCAGTTCGTCCGAGATATCGCCGACCGCGAGTGTCCGGGTGATATCCGAACAGTAGCCTTTGTAATATGCGCCGAAATCAAGCGTGACGAGTTCGCCCGCTTCAATCACCTTGTCACTCGCTACGCCGTGCGGGAGAGCTGAGCGCCATCCTGAGGCGACGATCATATCAAACGATGATGAGTCCGCTCCTTGGCCACGCATGAACATCTCGAGTTCGTTCGCGACTTCTTTCTCGGTCCGACCTGGACGAATGAACGTTTGGATATGTTCGAAAGCCGCATCGGCAATCGCCGCAGCTTCCTTCATTATCTTAAGCTCTGCCTCATCCTTAATCAAGCGTAGCTTTTCCACAATTCCTGACGTCTCGACGAGCTCTGCCGTCACTTCCTTCTCATATGTCCGGTACGATCCGACCGTCATATCGTCTTGCTCGATTCCGAGGCGCTTCACCGACTCATGCGCAGCGATTTCAGCGACCGACTTGACGAGCGACGTTTTGAGTTCGACGATCGAATAGCCTTTCACTTGGCTCGCAGCTTGCTCTGTATAACGGAAATCGGTAATAAAGCTTGCCGATTCCGGTGTGATCAAGACGACACCGCTCGACCCGGTGAAGCCAGACAAATAACGGATGTTCTCTCGTTTCGTCACGAGTAGTCCGTCAATCCCGTTAGCGGCGAGTTCACGTTGTAACTTACTGACACGTTCAATCATGGCGATTCCTCCAATGTTCGATTAATGCGTGCAACGCGAGCGTATAACTCGTCAAGCCGAAGCCACTGATGACGCCGAGACAGACGGCGGCAAGCTTCGATTCATGCCGAAACGACTCACGGGCATGCACGTTCGAGATATGTACTTCGACGACAGGGGCGGAGATGGCCGCGATGGCATCTCGAAGCGCGATCGACGTATGCGTGTAGGCACCGGCATTGAAGATGACCCCTTCGTAATCGAACGCCTCGTGCAACGCATCGAGTAACGCGCCTTCATGATTCGATTGGACGAACGTGAGCTCGACGTCATCAGGCGCAACGAGCATCAACTCACTGGCTAACCCCTTCAATGATACGTTTCCGTACACGTCAGGTTCCCGTCTGCCCAGCAGATTCAAATTCGGTCCGTTCAACACAAGAATACGCAATCTACATTCCCCCTTCGTCAAGTCGCTTCTATTGTAACAAATTTAGACACAGTGCGTGAATCGAGTCACCTAAGGTTTCGTTTTTCGAACGAATCACGGTATAATTCAACTATACTACGGCTAGAATCGAGGAAATCGTATGACAACTAAACCATCCATCCCCGTCGGCGGGCAGGCGCTCGTTGAAGGTGTGATGTTTCAAGGACGGAGCGAGAGCGCTTCGGCGATCCGGCGTAAAGACGGGTCAATCGAGACGTTCAGTCAACCTCGCATCCTCGTGCCTTGGGTACAGTCTTTAAAGAAAGTCCCATTTCTGCGCGGCATCGTCGCGTTATATGAGTCGTTGAAGAACGGCTCGGCCCACATGACGTTCGCGAGTGACCGCTACGATGTCGACCCGAGCGAAGATGCAGTCGAGAAACCCGAGAAAAAACAAAACATCTTTATGGTGCTCATGATTGCCATCGTCGGGGTCATCTCCTACGTTTTCGGGAAGCTTATCTTCAACGTCACCCCGGCATTATTGGCCGCCATGTTTCAAAGCGTGCCGGCATTGTCCGGACACGTGATTCAAAACCTCCTCGAAGGGGGAATAAAATTAGTATTACTGCTCAGTTATCTCTACTTGATTTCCTTGACTCCGCTCATCAAGCGCGTGTTTCAGTATCACGGTGCCGAGCATAAAGTCATCAATTGTTACGAGTCCGGTCGACCGATTACGGTCGAGAACGTTCGCGCGAGCTCACGACTGCACTATCGTTGCGGTTCGAGCTTCATCTTGTTCACCGTGTTCGTCGGCATCGGCGTCTATATGATTGTGCCGATTGACCCGCTCTGGGTCCGACTCGTCAGCCGCATCGCACTGTTGCCGGTCGTCATCGGCATCTCATTCGAAGTACTTCAATTTACGAACCGTTTCCGCGATCATCGTTATTTGTCGGTTCTCGGCAAACCCGGCCTCTCACTTCAGTTGTTGACAACACGTGAGCCAAACGATGAACAAATCCAAGTCGCCATCGAGGCGTTCGAGACGTGGGAGCGCGCCGAAACCGTTCAACCGGCCGTTAAAAGAGAGGGTTAAAGAGGAGGAAACGCCATGATCAGACAAAGAATCGGCTCGACCGCAGCGACCATCGTGTTCATCTTAGGCTTCATCGGTGTCGGGCACATGCTCGCGACCGACCCCGGTCGTTTGTTCAGACAGTTGCTTTTCATCGGTATTTTCGGGTTAATCTTTTATGTGATTTACAAAGTGTTCATGGCGCCTAAAATCTCGGCTGAAGACATGCGTTACCGCAAGACGGCCCAAGCCTCGAAAAAGCGGATGCAACGTCCGAACAGCCCTCAAGTGAAACCTTCGGCGGCCGCGAAGAAAAAAGTGAAGCAAAAGCCTGGATCGAACGTGACGAAACTGTCAAAACGCCCGTCCTTGAATCGGACGGACAGACCGCAACTCACCGTCATCGAAGGCAAAAAGGGCAAGAAGAAGAAAAAAGCGAATATGTAAACAGGAGGCGACACAATCATGTGTCCCTCCTGTTTTTTAGTCCGTCTCCACGAAACCAATGTAAGGCAAGTTGCGATACTGCTCGGCGTAATCAATCCCATAGCCGATGACGAACTCATCCGGAATCTCAAAACCGACATAATCCGCTTCGAGTGTGACGAGACGACGGGCCGGCTTGTCGAGGAGCGTACAGATTTTCAACTCGCCCGGTTGATGGAGCGACATGTGCTGACATAAGAATTTCAGTGTTTGACCCGTGTCGATGATGTCTTCGATGATGACGACGTATTTGCCTTCGACATCCAAGTCGAGATCTTTTCGTAATTGGACGTTTCCGCTCGAGACTGACTTTTTGCCGTATGAAGACGCCGCGACCGTATCGAGTTGGACGCTCCCGTTCATCTGTCGCATCAAGTCAGCCGCAAACACCATCGACCCTTTAAGGACGGCAACAAGAACGATCGGCGTCCCCGCCGCATCCCGTTCAATCTGCTCTGCAAGTTCGCGCACACGGTGTTTAATCTGATCCTCATCAAATAATTTTCCTTTAATCTGAATATTCATCATGTCGGCGCATCGCGCGCCGTCACCCCCTCTTCAATCTATCCAGCCCCCATTCTATCACAACACTAGTAAAAAACCAGATGTTATTCTTAAATTTATTTTTAATGTTCGGTTTTAGAAGGGTATCCATCAAAAAAGGCACCGGTCCGACGACCGACACCTCACTTTCATGATTCATCTTGGGTGCGACGATGTTGCTGGAACTCATGAAACTGCTCCATCAATTCCGGCTTATCCTCGAAAAACTCCACGAATCCCGTCATACAGTCGAGGGTATCCGAACTCAAGTGATGCTCGATTCCCTCAACGTCTTCATAGACGTGCGCTTCGTCTGCTCCAATGAGCCGGAGAAACGATTCCAACATCGTATGGCGCTCGACAAGCCGCTTTCCAATCTTTTGACCTTTATGCGTCAACATGAGGCCGCGATATTTTTCGTAAACCAAATAGTCTTCTCGGTCGAGCTTTTGGACCATCTTCGTGACTGAAGAAGGGTGCACCCCTAAATGTTCCGCGATATCGGATACTCGGGCGTACCCTTTTTCCTCCATCAATAAATAGATTCGTTCTAAATAATCTTCCATACTCGGTGTCGGCATGGGCGTGGCCTCCCCTTCAGTTCCATTCTCCAATCTTTATTTTAGCGTAACGACCCATAAACCGAAAGCGCGAGGCGGAAATCCGTGAGTCAATCATTGTCTCATGACCTTATCTTCTTTATAATGAATGGTGGTAACTCAAGTAGAGAAAGGAAGAACAGTAATGGGAATCGAAACAATCCTCGTCATCATCCTATGGGGTGCACTCATCGCATACATCGTATGGCGCTTCATGCCAGCACGTGGTTTGAAAAAGATGAAGCAAGAAGAATTCCGGGCCTCGCTCCGAAAAGGACAATTGATTGATGTCCGCGAACCGAACGAATACAAAGGTGGTCACATCATCGGCGCGCGGAACATCCCCGTCGGTCAGATGAAATTACGCATGAAAGAACTTCGTAAGGACCAACCGATCCTCATGTACTGCCAAGGGAAGTCCCGGACGAACCAGGCGGCCAAGCTGCTATTGAAGAACGGATTCACGGACGTCTATATGCTCGAAGGCGGATTCAAGAACTGGAAAGGCAAAATCAAAAAAGATTAAGCCAAAACGGCCGATTCTCATCGCAGAGGATCGGCCGTTTTTTTAGGACGAGGTCCACTCTCTTGACGGGAGCGGGCCTCGTTTCATTGGTCAATTGATTGATGAAGGCTGTCGGTGCTCATATTTGAGCACTGGCTTCCGGGCAGCGAGCGTCTCGTCGAGTCGCTTGACGACGGTCGTATGCGGCGCCGTCTGGACGATTTCAGGATTCTCTTCTGCTTCCTTCACAATTTGGAGCATCGCGTCACAGAATGCGTCGAGCGTCTCTTTCGACTCGGTCTCCGTCGGCTCGACCATGATGCACTCCTCGACGTTGAGCGGGAAGTAAATCGTCGGCGGGTGATAGCCGAAGTCGAGCAAGCGTTTGGCGATATCGAGCGTACGGACGCCGAGCGCTTTTTGACGTTTGCCGGACAAGACGAACTCGTGTTTGCAATACGTGTCGTACGGCACATCGAACGCGTCCTTCAATCGGGCGAACATGTAGTTGGCGTTCAAGACGGCTTCACGCGACACGCGCGTCAATCCTTCCGCACCCATCGTCTTGATGTAACTATACGCCCGGACGTTGATGCCAAAGTTTCCGTAGAACGGTTTGATTCGGCCAATCGACTGCGGACGGTCATAGTCGAGCGTGTAGCCCGATTCCGCTTTTCGGACGATCGGCGTCGGCAAGTATGGTATCAAGTCCCGCTTGACACCGACCGGACCCGATCCCGGTCCACCACCGCCGTGCGGTCCTGTAAACGTCTTGTGCAAGTTCAAGTGCACGACGTCAAAGCCCATATCCCCCGGACGGGCGATTCCGAGAATCGCATTCGAGTTGGCACCGTCGTAATACAGCTTCCCGCCCGCCTCATGGACGACTTTACTGATTTCGAGAATGTCCGCTTCGAACAAGCCGAGTGTGTTCGGGTTCGTCAACATGAGCGCTGCCGTGTCATCCCCGACTTTCGCTTTCAAATCGTCCAAGTCGACGAGACCACGCGCATCCGATTTGACCGTCACCGTCTCGAATCCTGCCACGACAGCGGAAGCGGGGTTCGTACCGTGAGCAGAGTCCGGTACGAGTACTTTCGTCCGCTGCATGTCCCCGTTATGATGATGGAACGCTTTAATGAGCATGAGGCCCGTCCATTCCCCGTGGGCACCTGCGGCCGGTTGAAGCGTCACTTCGTCCATTCCCGTGATTTCAGCGAGCTTGTCTTGAAGATCGACCATCATCTCGAGCGCCCCTTGAACCGATTCGACCGGTTGGAGCGGGTGGATGTGGGCGAAGCCAGGAAGACGTGCCATGTCTTCATTCACTTTCGGGTTGTACTTCATCGTACACGACCCGAGCGGATAGAAACCAGAGTCAACGCCATGGTTCCGCGTCGAGAGCGACGTATAGTGGCGCACGACGTCGAGTTCAGATACTTCCGGTAGCTCAGCCGTTTGTTTTCGAATCATCGATGCCGGTAGTAGCGACTCGAGGTCCACTTCTGGTACTGTCGGTGTCGGCAAGTTGTAGCCGGTCCGGCCGGCACGTGACACTTCAAAAATGAGCGTTTGTTCGTGTTGCATCAGTTCATCCCCCCAACCACTTCAACAAATTGATCAATTTCCTCTTTCGTCCGGAGCTCGGTCGCACAGACGAGCATCTGTGTGCGGCGCTCCGCCTCATACGTCCCGAGCGGTAATCCGCCGATGATGCCATGGTCGAGCAAGTGGCGCGACACGTCGTCGGCGTCGACACCGAAATCGACGACGAACTCGTTGAACATCGGACCTTCATCAATCACGGCATAACCGGCTGCCTTCAATGACTCTTTCATGTAGTGCGCCGTCTGCATGTTGCGGACCGCCATGTCGCGAATCCCATACTTCCCGAGCGCCGACATCGTGATGGATGCAGCGAGGGCGTTGAGCGCTTGGTTCGAACAGATGTTAGACGTCGCTTTATCACGGCGGATATGTTGCTCCCGCGCCTGAAGCGTCAACACGAACCCACGTTTGCCGTCCTCATCGACCGTCTGACCGACGAGTCGGCCTGGCAGTTTACGCATGAGTGCCTTTTTGACGGCAAAGTAACCACACGATGGCCCACCGAAACTTTGAGGAATCCCGAACGGTTGCGCATCACCGACCGTGATGTCGGCCCCGAGCGCACCTGGTGATTCGAGTACGCCCAACGCGAGCGGGTTACTCGAGACGACGAAGAGCGCCCCCGCATCGTGTGCCGCTTTCGCAAGCGACGCCAAATCTTCGATTCGACCGTAGAAGTTCGGGTACTGGACGACGAGACACGAGGCATCTGTCAAATCGAGATCGCCCGACGTCAAGCCGTCGACGACCGGTGTGACTTCTACGTCAAGCCCTGGGCCGCCAGCATACGTCCGAATCACGTCTTTCGCTTCAGGATGGACCGCCCCCGAGACGACGATACGTTTTTTCTTCGTGTGGGCGCTCGCGAGATATGTTGCCTCAGCGAGCGACGTGATGCCATCGTACATCGATGAGTTGGCGACATCCATCCCTGTCAATTCACAAATCATCGTCTGAAACTCAAACATCGCTTGAAGTTCTCCTTGTGAAATTTCAGGTTGGTACGGCGTGTATGCCGTGTAAAACTCAGAGCGAAGCAACATATGGTTCATGACGCTCGGCGACAAATGATCGTACATGCCCGCGCCAAGGAAGCTCGGATGCGATTTCGTATGCATGTTTTTCTCGGCGAGTTTCGTCATATGACGGACGAGATCCACTTCAGGGAGCGGTGCCCCGATCGCTGACAGCGATGCCGACTCTCGTAATGAGGCCGGGATGTCTTCAAGCAAGTTATCAATCGACTCGACGCCGATCGTGTGCAACATGTCACGCTCATCTTGTTCTGTCATCGGCAAATAGCGAAATTCCATTCTGTTCATTCTGAATCCCCCTGTTTATTTACGTTTATAAAACGGTGTCGGTACGCGTTCGGCTTCTATTTTTTTCCCCCGGACGTCGACGATGAAGTGCGTCTCTTCCACGAAGCGGCGATCGATCCGAGCCCAGGCGATTGATTCGTTCACGGTCGGTGGCATCGTACCCGTCGTGACGACGCCAATCGTCTCTCCGTCAAACTCGACAGTCGCGCCTTGACGGGCGATGCCTCGCCCAAGTAGCTTCAAGCCAATCATCCGGCGCGGAATATCCTCTTTTTGTTTCACGAGTGCGTCTTTCCCGATGAAGTCTGTATCGAGCTTCACCGCAAAGTTCACGTTCGCCTCGAACGGCGTGACCGTCTCGTCGAGTTCATGGCCATATAACGGTAAACATGCCTCAAATCGCAACGTGTCACGCGAACCGAGCCCACACGGTGTCACTTGCTCGTTCTCGAGCGCTGACCAAATCCGACCGATGTGTTCTGCCCGCGCATATAACTCAAAACCATCCTCGCCGGTGTAACCACTTCTAGAGACGATCGTCGACACACCAGCCACGTCTCCTGTGAGGAAACGGAAGAATTTAATCTCTGCGAGCGGTAAATCCGTCAATTTGGATAGGATTTCCTCTGCTTTTGGCCCTTGGACTGCGATTTGACCGTATGCATCCGACTCATCCGTCACAGTGACGTCCCCTTCGACGTAAGCGTTGACGTGCGCGACATCTTTTTCGATATTCGAGGCGTTGACGACGAGCCAGAACGCGTCTTCGTCTAATCGATAGACGAGCAGATCGTCGACGACACCGCCGTCAGGTAAACAGAACAAGTTGTACTGGGCTTGGCCGATTTGAAGTTTTGACACGTCATTCGTCACGAGCCGTTGGACGTTTTGTAACGCGTCAGGCCCTTCGATCCGAATTTCCCCCATATGCGAGACGTCGAACATCCCGACATTTTCGCGGACGGCCATATGCTCTTCTTTAATCGTTGAAAACATGATCGGCATATCAAACCCCGCAAACTCCACCATTTTCGCCTTCGGTGCGATCAAGTCATACAAAGGCGTACGTTTAAGCGTAACTTTCTCCATATTATCCCCCAATCCCGAACATAAAAATAAAAACAAATGAAATATTTCGTTTCCACTATCACTCTATCAATTTTCACAGCTGCTGCCTAGCCTAAAACGACCAAAAAGAAAGAGGATGGAAAACGGAAACGTTTTCATCCTCATTATTTCATATTTTGCTCTCAGTGGAAACGGGCGAGCTTTCAATTCCTGCGGTCCGTTTGATTTCTTGTGTCAAACCGATCGATGCATCTTTCAGCTCGACCGACTCCGTCTTCACTTTGACCGATAACCGTTTCATTTCGGCGACGGACGCGTTCACCGTGTCGACGTGACGTTTAATCTCATCAATCAACTGTTGAATCACGCCAATCCGAATCTGAAAACGTTCGGTCAGGCGTTTGACGCGCCGGACGTCCCCTGCCATCTTCTTTTTGTATAGAAGAAAGCCATATAAGCCGAGCCCGACTAGCGCGAGCACGACGATGCCCAAGTTAATCCAAATCATTCGTTCTCCTCCTTCAATCGATTTAATTGTCGAACGACGTCTTCTGTACCACGTGAGGCATCGAGGACGATATCCGCCTCCCGGTAAAGCGGTAGACGACGGTCATATAAGGCGCGTACGTTCTCTTTGCCGCCTTTGACGAGCGGGCGGCTTGAATGACGAATCCGTTCCCAACACAATTCGAACGGCAAATCTAGCGCAATGACCGTACCGTGCGCCTTCATCCATTTAATGTTTCCCGGACGCTCCACGATGCCCCCGCCGGTCATAATATACTCCGCCTTCGTCGATCGCAAAAGCTCACTCTCGAGTTCACGAAAGGCAACTTCCCCGTGTTGATCAAAGAAGGACGGAATGTCCATACCGGCATGTCGTTCTAGCTGTTCGTCTAAGTCGACGACATGATTTGTTGTTTCAAGATATCGTTTTACGCTTGTTTTACCTGTACCCATAAACCCGATGATATAAAACGGCTTACTCATCGAAATAAATCACCTCTTTATGTCGCTCGCCCGTCACGAGCCGGATTTCGACTTCCGTCGTCCCGCTCCCGAGCGGTCGGCACGAGACTGTCCCGGTCGGTCTCGTTATGGCGGCAGCTTTCGCCTTGCAGTTCGCTTTCGCCACGAGCAAGTGCGCTTCGAACCGGATGGCGAGAATATCACGGGACAGCCGTTCCGTACTTCGTTCAATATCAGTATACCAAAACAACGATGCGCCAAGTATCCATGTCACGACAATCAAGGAAGAGAGGAGGAAGAAGCCGCTCTCATGCACATCACGTATTTTTCCCGCTTCCCATGCCGATCGTCGAACCGGATTTGATACCCCTGCCCTACCGATTCGACACGATACTGTTCGATTCCTCTGACGAATAATAGATTCCCTCCCCCGTCCCCGACCATGACCAAGTTGCCGTTAATCTGTTTCAACGTCCACGACCACGTCGTCTCGTCCGGACGCACGTATACACCGATGAGACGGCCGTCCTTGACGGCACAATCCCGACTGTCGATGACTTTACGGACGAACAGCTGAGAAGTCGTCGTCACATTTCCTCTCGGCTGCTCATACAACGTCTCACCGAGCGAGAGCAGATGGACGAGAAGTCCGACGAACAACGGGACGAGCATGAGTACAAACGTCAGTTCTAACATCGTGTACCCGCGCTCAAAGGGTCGGCAGACATAACTCTTCAACACAGACACGTCCTCGCCCGCTCGGGTTAGCTGCATCGATCAACACCTCCCGTTGCAACGCTTCATACTGCCGGACCGTCGCTTCCAATCGTTCGATTCGTTCATTGCCGTTCACGATAAACGGGACGAGTACTCCGATCCATCCAAGTAGCAATGCCAGGCTCAGACAAATCTCCCATAGCGTGACACCTCGTTCAAAACCCCTCACTTCGAATCACCTCCGGTTCGTACGTCCCCATCCGAAACTTTAGTGTGATCGATTGGGTGCCTGAAGAAAATTTCCATTGCCCGGCATACGAAGCCGCCGTCTTCGAGAACACAATCTCGCTTGACGTCGGCAGACTGAGCACAATCCCATCTGGAACTGGGACCGTCTTAATCGACGTCAATCCGCATGTGATATGATAGCGCCGTTCTTTCACGTACCAGCGCAAGCGCGGCACGCATTTCTCGTCAGCGGCGACATAAGGATACTGGCCCACCTCCGCGATGTCGGACAAGAGCCCTTCAGTGAAGTCGATTAAAGCGAGGCGGTCAATCGAACGTACCGCCGGCATTGCCAGTAGTAGCATCGATGACAAGACGAGCAGCACCGCCGCCATCTCAATGAACGTATAGCCATCTTGCCTCATTTTTTTGTGAGCGTGCCTGTTGCCGGCGCGTACGTATACGCCGTCGACTGACAACTGTACGTGAGTGGATCCGTCGCGCCGCCGCGTTTGATGACCGCGAGAGTCTCAGGATATGTTTTATGCTCCGCATAATAGAGGTTAATCTCTGACTCGACGATGCGGACACTCCCTTCGCAACTGACGCTGTCGGCTCGGCTCTTCCCGTCCGTCATCGACGGGACGAGCAGTAACAACAAAACAGAAATAATCAACAAGACCGCTGCCATCTCGACAAGTGTGAAACCGCGTTCCGTATCCCGATTGATCATCTTAATTCCTCCTCATAGTTGACCCATAATCAGTTGTACCGGTAAATAAATCGTATAAAACATCATCGTCACCATGACCGTTAACACACCATATAACGCCGGTTCCGCCTTGGCAATCAGTTCTTTCCAATAACTTTCCATCTCTTCAAAGACGAGTTCCCGATGGACGGCCATCATCGTACCCAGCTCCCCGCTGACGGAACCGACGCCAAACAGACTCACAACTTCGTGGTCTAAAAACGGTTCGTCCCTCGCGGCCGCTTCAAGCTCATAGCCGGCCGACATCCGGTCATGTATTCGTCTCGCAATCATCGCCACTTCGCCGTCCCCTACAGCCAACCGCTCAACGATGTGGCGCACTGACGCCTCTCCGTCCTGAAGTAGCGAAAGTTCACTGACGAACAAGTACGTGACGTATAGTCGCTGCCCCCGCTCTATGAGCGGAATGCGGATGACCCCGGCTTTTCCAAGACGATAGAGACCGGCCGCCGCAACAAGGAAACAGACGAACAAGCCCGGGAAGAACCACTTCGATAACAAAATCGCGTTCATGCCGCTCAACCGTTCGAGCTCGACCATCGTCAACAGCTTAGGAAAAATATACAGGGCGTAAATCGTGCCTAGACCAAACAACATCGTCATAATGACGAGCGGGTATCGGGCTAGCTGCTTCAACTCCTGTTCAAGGGAGGACCGCATTTCCGACAAGGCGAGCACTTGCTCGAGCCCTTCAATAAAATGGTGTCCGCGTTCCGCCGTCTCGAGCAACTCTCGCATCCGCTCGTTCGAGACGAGTGTCGCAAACACTTCGGCGAGTGACGCCCCTTCTTCGAGCGCGACACGCATGTTCGTCACGCTTTGGCGACGCTTTCCACGTTCATGCATCTCGAGCGTCTCAAACGCCTTTTTCAATCCGACACCTCGTGACTGTAACCTTAAAAATCGACGGATCGTGTTCAGTTCACACATGACTCGGGTAGTGACCATGAACATGTCATCTCCTCTCCTCGGTGAAGCACACACCAGTATCGATTGATTTCCATGTCGCCCGCTAACTCTCTGAGACGGCGTTCCCCGTCTTCAATCGTGGATGTGTGAAACGTCGCAATCGTCAGATGCCCGCTAAGCGCTGCATCATGCGCGACTTTCAATTCTTCGCTCGTCCGAACCTCGCCGATGACGATGACATCAGGGTCGGCCCGCAGCGTCTCTTTCAGAAGACTGCGATGATCGAGGCCCGCCTTCGCGTTCACCTCTAATTGGATAACACCGGTAATCGGTTGTTCCGGCGGGTTCTCAATCGTGACAATCCGTCGGTGATTCATCCGCTCGAGCAAGGCGTATAACACCGTCGTCTTCCCTGCCCCGGTCGCTCCGCCAATTAAAAAGAGTCCGTGTCGCATCATCGCGAATCGCTCAAACAGCATTTGATCTTCCTTTCCCACTAGTTCATGTAAATCGAACGACACGTTCGGCATACGCCATGACATTAACGTATGCTCGAACGACGGCAAGAACGTGACTCGAATCATCGCCGTCTCCGCATTGTACATTCCAGATTGCGGGACCCGTTGATCGGTTTCCGTCAATGAACACCAGTATTTCATATGTAGCGTCAATCGTTCATACTCCGTCCTGCCTAACGTCTCGACCACGTCCAACCGCGTCCCAGACCGAAAGTGGACCGCCACATCATGCTCATTCGGCATGAAATGCACATCACTTGCCCGATGCTCCCGCGCCAATTCAATCAATCGCCTCGTAACTGTACGCATTGTCCCCACCTCGCGATAAGCATAAAAAAAAGCCCACCTGTAGGAAAGTGGACTTGTGTTATGAAACGTTAGCTGAAGTTAAATCATGGCGACGTGCGTACGTCTCGATTGACACTTTGTCATATCCGACAATGACTTCTTTACCGTCCGTCAAAATCGGACGTTTCAGCAACTTTGGATTTTCACTCATCAAGTGAAGCAACTCGCTCAATTTCAAATCATCGACGTCAACGTTCAATTGCTTGAACGCCTGGCTTCTTGTCGCTAGCAGTGATTCGACGCCGTTGTCACACAATGTGAGCAACGTCTTCAATTCATCTACCGAAGGAGCGTCACGGAAAATATGACGTTCACTCACGTTGAGTTGCTGTTCTTGCAAAAACGCCTTCGTTTTTCGACATGACGTACAACTTGGATACGTATAAAACATCAATTCATTTGCCATTATAATTGCCTCCTTATAAGTTCGGTTTCCGCTCGTACATGTTGTGTGTAAGATGATTATACAATGGTTAGACAATAATGTACAGTGTTTGTACAACTTTTTTTATTTTTTTGTACAAGATTGTTCAACGATAAGATTTCACATATTTTTCACGATTATTTTGCTCAATTCACACGTTTCCGTAGCATTTTTTTTAATGTGTTGGTAAAATAGTGAATGAGAATGGAATAATGTACGTATGGGGGGATTAACATGGCGAGAATGTACCGTGTCCTTGGATTTTGGACTGGGTTGATCGCAGCGCTTGCGTTCGTGGGCGCGCTCGGTGGAGATCAAAGCGACAGTCATTACACGAATGATTTTATCGTTATGGGTCTTGTCTTTTTGGCTCAAACTATTTTCTTCGTCGCACTCGGCTATTTGAAACTGACTGAAAAAACGTATGTCTACGTGTTTGGCGCTTATTTGACGGTCTTCTTCATCGTCTTCACGTATTGGAGTAACTTCCAAATGTAAAAAAAGATTGTCTCATGACGAGACAATCTTTTTTCGTTCATCGGCTAAAGAAAGGATTGGACGTGATTTCGGCCCCGAGTGTCGTTTTCGGGCCGTGACCTGAATAGAGCACCGTCTCTTTTGGTAACAGTTGGCGAAGCCGGTCAATCGATCCGAGCAACGTGGCCTGGTCGCCGCCATACAAATCGGTGCGCCCGACCGATTGCTTAAAGATCAAGTCGCCGCAAAACGCGATTTTGTCACTTGGAAGATAGAGTGTCACACTCCCAGGTGAATGTCCCGGCGTGTGATGCAGCTCAAACGCGAGCGCCCCAATCTCAAGTGTTTTTCCTTGATACGTTCGTTCCGCAGGTCGCATCGAAGCGGATGGCAAATGAAATTTGGCCGCCCCGTTCTTTTCGTCATCGGTTAACCACGTCCGCTCTGCTTCGTGGACGTACACGGGCACGTTAAAGCGATCGCGTAACGCATCAATGCCGCCGATATGGTCGAAATGGGCGTGGGTCAACAAGATGGCGTGTAATCCGCCGAACCGTTCGACCGCCTCAAAGAACCGACTATCATCCGTCCCCGGGTCGATGATGACGACCGTTCCGTCCTGTTCGACGACATAACCGTTCTCTTGTGCCAAGCCGGATGTGATTTTTACAACGTTCATTATGAACACCTCCGTATCCATTCTAATCGATATTGTGGCAAAATTGTAGCAGCGCCTTTCTTTGCTCGACAGCGTCACATATTTCGGATAAAATAATAGTGATATTTCAGTGAAATTTTTATGAATTTCATGACGTATAATAAAGGGGGAACTCGTCATGCATTTGTATGAGCCATTTGGATGGATCTCACTCATCGTGGCACTCGTTGCGATTTGGGGAATGGCCCGTTCATTCAAGAAGCGTCAATTCTTTCCACTCGCCTTTGCAGCCGTCACCGTGCTCGTCTTCGGATTTTTCGGTATCGCGACATTGATTTACGGTGGAATTCCAAGCTAATGAAGTACTAAAAAACGACTTCGGTCGTTTTTTTTGTACAGTAAAAGCGTCGTCCGAACGGACGACGCTTTTCTCAATCAGTTATTCGACTGTTCTTTGAAACGCAACAAATCGGAGTAAATCAAATCATCGTTCATCTGTAGAATCGACTCTGCCTCTTCGTTGACTGGTCCACAGAGCGAAGCGTCCTCGACGACTTCGCCTGTCTGCGCATCATAACATGTCGATTGCGTCCAAACGTACTCGTCGGTCAACACGGTGCCGTCCCGGAAGATGGCGCGACTGTTCCGTTCTTTCGAGAACAGGTCGTTTCCGAATCCGATCAAGTCGGACGTATCCATGCCTAACAAGTGGAGAATTGTCGGCTTCATATCAACATGACTGCCGATCGTTTCATGCACTTCACCTTTTGTTTGGTCAGGTAGGTGGACGACGAATGGCACTTGTTGAAGTTTCGCCACGTCATACGGCGTCAATTCTTCTTTCCCGAGCAAGTCAGCCATCGCGGCGTTGTGGTTCGTCGAAATGCCATAATGGTCCCCGTAGACGATGAAGATCGTGTCGTCCCACATGCCGTTCGCCTTCAACTCGTCGATGAACAGCCCGAGCGCATAGTCCTGATAGGCGAGCGCCTGCGGGAAGTTGTTGAGCGTCGTCGAGTTCGTCTCGAACTTCGGCACGAGCTCATAGTCTTCGCTCGGCATCGTGTAAGGGAAATGGTTCGTGAGCGTGATGAACTTTGCATAGAACGGTTGCGGAAGCTCTTCAAGCATCGGAATCGACTGTTCGAAGAAACTATCATCGAGCAGTCCCCACTCGGTCATGTCTTCTGGGTTCCCAAGGTCATAGCTCTTCTCGTCAAAGAATTCGTCGACCCCGACGTTCTTATACATATGGTCGCGGTTCCAGAACGATTTGTTGTTCGCATGGAACACGGCCGAATAATAATTATCTTCTTTGATCACTTCAGGAAGGGCCTGATATTCGTTATCGGCGTTCGTGAAGTAGACGGCTCCGCGCGGAAGTCCGTAGAGCGAATTGTCGAGGGCGAACTCGGCATCGGACGTCTTGCCTTGTCCGACCGTGTGATAATAGTTCGGCCAGAAGTGTGACTCTTCAATCAGTTTGTTCAAGTTCGGCGTGATGTACTCGCCGTTTGAAGCCTTCATGTTGTGGGTGAAGTTTTGAGCCGACTCGAATGAGACGACGATGACGTTCTTGCCCTTATACTTCCCGAACAGCTCCGGGTCCGGCGCCGCATAGTTTTGACGGGTGAACTGTTCGATTTCAGCAAGCTCCGACCCATCTGCCATCGCTTTTTGCGCCGACGTCTTCGTCTGGAGCATCGCGTCGTACACGTGGAAGTTGAACGTCCCGATGTTTTTGACGAGCAGTTCGCGGTCGAACGAGCGTGTCAAGAGCTCTGGGCGTTCCGTCTCCGCGAGCGACAAGTTGAAGAGGAACACCGCGACGGCCGCCACGAATGTGACGAGCGCACGTCGATGGGATGCCGCGTTCTGACGCGTGTTCACTTTCCAAAGGATGAACGGCAACACGAGCACATCGCCAAGGATGATCAAGTCCTTCCATTCAAGCAATGACGTGAACGATGTCGACAACGTCTCCATGTTCGACGGTTGCAAGATGACCGGCATCGTCAAGTAGTCTGTGAACTCCCGATAATAGACAGCATCCGCAAACAAGATGAACGAGGCGAACGCATAGAGCGTGAAAATCACCCATTTTTGTTTACTGCCTTTGAAGAAGAAGCTGAACGCGAACAGGAACAGCGTCGAACTAATCGGGCTGATTAGTAAAATGAAGGCTTGCGCAGTGTTTTCAATCGGAATGTTGAAGAAAAATTGGTATACGATGTACGTCTTCGTCCAAAGCAATAAAGTAAAAATCCAGAATAAACGATATTCTTGAAACGAAGCGCGGACCGTTTCATTCAGTCGCATAGTTAGCTTCGAGAAGCGTTGAGATGACTTCATCTGACGGTCTCCTCCTCTTTTCAGTTTTTAACGACCGCAGTCGTATGAGGTTCGTGTATAGTTTGTTCTCTTTTTCACGAACGGTATCAGTCCAGTATCAAGTTCAAATCTTACCCCTTTTTTAACAAAAAATCAACTCCACGATTACAAAATTTACATTACTCAATACCCGTTCCACGTAAAAAACACGCCTATGCGAGTCGCATAGGCGTGACAGTCTGACATCGAGTTAGACGCGTGTCGGCAAGAAGTGTTTCCGGGCGAGCCAGGCGCAACCGATGACACCGGCATCGTTTTCGAGTTCCGCAATTTTGAACGTCGTCGACTCATACACGCGTTCGAGCGCGAATCGTTTGAACTGGGCATCGAGCGGTTCAAGGAGTGCTTCACGCGCTTTCGAGACGCCGCCACCGATGACGATGATCTTCGGGTTGAGCGTGTTGGCGATATTCGAAATCGTCAGACCGAGGTATTCCGTCATCTCTTCGACGACTTCGGTTGCCACTTCATCGTTCGCTTTGTACGCTTCGAACACATCGCGAGCGGTCACTTCTTTCAATTCATTCAACGACGTTGTCCGATTTTTACGTTTTTGTAGCGCCAAACGCGAGACGCCCGTCGCCGAGGCGATCGTCTCGATGCATCCGGTGCGGCCACATCCACACTTGACCGCTTTCGCCGTATCACGCTCGACGGTGATATGTCCAATTTCCCCGGCCATTCCCGCTGCCCCGTGGACAATGTTTCCATTCGTGATGACACCGCCTCCGACGCCTGTACCGAGCGTGACGGCGAGGAGCTCCGACGCCCCTTCTCCGGCACCTTTCCACATCTCGCCGAGCGCGGCCGCGTTCGCATCGTTCTCGAGAACAGCCGGCAATCCGACCGCTTTCTCGAACTCGCTGACGAGCGCAAAGTTTTTCCATCCGATGTTCGGTGAATACTCGACAATCCCCTCCGAGAAGTTGATGAATCCTGGTGCCCCGATGCCGGCCCCGGCAAAGTCCTCTTTAGACTTTCCTGATTCTACAAGATAAGCATTGAAAGAAGTCGCGATATCTTTTGGAATATGTACCCCGTTCTCACGAATATCTGTCGTAATCTCCCACTTGTCCGAAATGATGCCATTCATATCAAGGACGGCCATTTTCACCGTCGTACCACCGATGTCGATTCCTAATAACCATTTCATATCCATCACTCCTCATGTCAAATAAATCGCTTTCATTCAATAGTTTACACTATCGAACCCCTTGTGCAAACATTTGCACAAGGGGTTTTTCTGTCAATCTATCGAATTTTTTAATTCATGTGTCAAAATGATCTTTGCCGTGTCATAATCGCGCTGCTCGATGATGCCACCCGCATGAAGTTCATCTAGTTCCATCATCATCAAGCTGATTTCAGCATCCCGCTCACCAATGTAAATGATGGTCCCAAATCCTTTCAAAAACTGTTGCACGTCATAGAAGTTTTTCATACATGCCCCTCCATTCGCGAGAGTACGTATCGATGCAACAGCTTACGTGTCGCCTCGAGCGAAGAAACGTGTGTCCGTTCGTAACTATGGCTCGACTCGATTCCCGGGCCGACGAGGGCGTGCCGAACGTCATGGCCGGCACTGACTGCCGCTGATGCATCCGAACCATAAAAAGGATAGACGTCGATTTTGAATGCGATGCCTTCGTCTCTGCAAATCGAAGTGAATTGGCGACGTAACTTTAAATCGTACGGACCAGACGAGTCTTTGGCACAAATCGAGACCGTATACTCGTCCGAGTGTTGACCGTCTCCAAGCGCCCCCATATCGACGGCGATATATTCGACGACATCGTCCGGAATCCCGGCGTTGCCGCCGAACCCGACTTCCTCATAGTTCGAGATCAAGTAGTGGACCGGATGCGGCAACTCGGCGGCAACGAGGTCACGGGCCAAATCGAGCAAAATCGCCACCGATGCCTTATCGTCGAGATGACGTGACTTGATGTATCCTGTGTCCGTTTGCTTGAAACGGGGATCGAACGAGACGAAATCTCCGACTTCAATGCCGAGCGCTCGCACATCTTCCTCAGAATGAACGTCAGCATCGAGCCGGACCTCGATGTTCGAGGCAGAGCGTTCGGCGCTATTCGTATCTCGATAAACGTGGACACTCGATTGATGGACCAAAATCGTCCCTTCGACCGCTTCATTCGACTCGCGGTGCACAAGACAGTTCTCCCCCTCAATCGCCGTCCACGCATAACCGCCGACTTGCGTGAGGCGAAGGCGGCCGCTCGGTAAAATCTCTTTCACCATCGCCCCGAGTGTGTCGACGTGTGCCGTCAGCAAGCGGGCCGGGCCCACCTTTCCGTCGAACGTGGCAAGGAGCGCCCCTTTATTCAGACGTTTCGTCTTTACGTCGAGCTTCGCGAGCTGTTGCTCGACAAACTCAATCGCTTCATCGGTCATCCCCGATGGACTCGGTATTTCTACAAGTTGTTTCAACGTATCAATCATTTGATTACCCCTTTGTCATCGAAAATAGCCATACAGGAAACAGGCGACAGTAAGCGCGACTGCGCTAACGAGGAACACGACGCGTCGCATGTATCGCGTCTCGTCCGGGAGACCGACGACACCCGCCATCAAGAAGCCGCCGACGAGACCGCCGGCGTGGGCGGAATGGTCGAGGCTTGCCCCGAGTACGAACGCAAGTCCTACATTCAATCCTAACATAATGAATAACGGCGGACCGAGTGTCTTCATAAAAAGTGATCGATCCCGAATCCCAAAGTAGAGCAAGGCGCCGACGAGTCCAAAAAGCGCACCCGACGCACCTGCCGAGATGGCATCACTGAACGCATACGACGCCGTCGACGCGATGATGCCCGCCAACAGATAAATGATGACGAAGCGCGGCGACCCGTACATCCGTTCCACGAGCGGCCCGAGCGACCAGAGCGCGAACATGTTGATGCCGAAATGGAACCAACCGATGTGGAGGAACATTGGCGTCAGAAGACGCCACCACTCCCCTTCGTCAATCAACGGATTCACTTTCGCCCCGAATCGAATGAGCGTGTTCGGGTCGAGCGTCGACCCGACCGACTCGGCAAGCCACATGATGAAAAACGTCACAAACATAAATACATACACCGCCTGCGGCTTCCCAAACGCAAACCGTCGTTTCAATTCCGCTTTGCGCTCCTGATCAAGCGCGAGCGCGAGCGGACGATAGTCGGCCTCCCCGATGTCTTCTGACGTGATATGCCGCTCAATCGTCACTTTCGCCGGAATCTTGAACGTGAGCGACGCGACTCGCTCTTCGTCGACGAGCGGCTCCCCATACAGATGGATGCGTAACTTACTCTTCCCTAGACGGGCAAGGCGGAACGAATTCATAATCGCCTCGATGTCCATCCCGACGTGGTTAGCCCACGCCTTATCGGTCCTTATGTACAGGTGATAGACGTCTCCCGCTTTCGTGTCAAACAAGAGTAGCGCCCGAGACGGCTCGAGGATCCCTTCGACGCGCCCCCCCGCCAACACGTTCTGATAGATGTCTTCCCAAAATGAGCTCGTCATCTGAAATCCCCTCCCTTCCCTATAATTGTAATCCAATTCTGAAGCGGCGACAAAAAGGAGACCTCCCTTATATGCCCGTCAAAAAAACAGCCGGCACGAAGCCGGCTGCACTCTCTCGTTCACTTATAGCACGGGCTGCATCGTCTTCATCAAGACGTCTGCTGAATGGTGCATCTTTTGTTTCTCTTCTTCAGACAATTCGATTTCGACGACTTGGCGCACCCCTTGGCGATTGATGATGGCCGGGACGCCGATATGAATGTCATGTAGCCCGTACTCACCGTCCAAGTAGGCCCCGACCGTGAGAAGCGTGTTCTCGTTCCGGAGCACCGCTTTGACGAGGCGAAGCAGTCCGAGACCAATCGCATAATACGTCGCGCCTTTACGCTCGATGATATGATAAGCCGCATCACGGACGTTGACATAAATATCTTCAAGGTCTTCCCACGTGTATTCGTCGTTCTCTTCAAGCAACTGCTCGACCGACTTGCCGTAGATTCGGGCGTTACTCCATGCCGCGAACTCCGTGTCCCCGTGCTCACCCATGATGTACGCGTGACAGTTGCGCGGGTCGACGTTGAAGTAATCACCGAGCATGTAACGGAGACGTGACGTGTCGAGCACCGTGCCTGATCCGAAGACGCGATGTTTCGGAAGTCCAGAATATTTCCACGCCAAGTGGGTCATGATGTCGACCGGGTTCGATGCGATGATGATCATCCCGTCAAATCCTGATGCCATGATTTCCCCAATCATCGACTTCATGATTTTCGCGTTCTTCTCGACGAGGTCAAGACGCGTTTCACCCGGCTTTTGCGGTGCCCCTGCCGTGATCACGACGATATCTGCCGCCCCACAGTCCGCATAATCCCCGGCCCATACACGCATCGGTGAAGAAGCGAACGAGACGCCGTGATTCAAATCCATGGCTTCCCCTTCTGCTTTGGCTTTGTTAATATCGATGATTACGAGTTCTTCACAAAGGCTCGCTGTTGTCAATTGGTATGCGAAGCTCGCACCGACTGCACCGGCACCGACGAGCGCGACGCGTGTTACTTTTGCATGATTTAATGTTTCCATGTTGATTTTCCACCCTTCGAACAATCTGTTTCATGTTTTAGTAATATCTGTTACATAAAGATTGTAACATCATTCACAAACACTCAATACAATAGAAACCGTTTTCACTTTGGCAATATTGTGACGAAATTCACATTCGTTTGAAACATCTTCATTCACTGTACTACCCTTATCCGAAGACGAAAAAACAAATCAAGGCGGCGACCGTAATCGAAGCGAAGTTGACCGCATCGTTCCCGAGCCAATGCCAACCTTTGACGTATTCGGTCGCTTCTCCGTGGTGCATCTGCTTCTCGGTCTGCTTTCCACATACTCGGCATCGGTACTTCCGTTGGACGGTCGCGCCGAGCAACGTATCCACGACGCTACCAATCAACCCGAGTGCGATTAACGCGAGCGTCACTTCGAAATCGAGCGTCATAAACGGATAGGTCGCCAACACGATTGTGGCGGCTCCAACAATCGACATGACCGTCCCATATAGTGACACACCGCCGCTCGTCCCCGGTTCGACCGGTCGAAACGTGAGGATGGAGCGCGGCTTTCGCTTTGCGAGCACACCGAACTCAGAGCCCCACGTGTCACTCGTCGCTGCGGCAATCGAAACAATGTAGGCATAGAGCCATGCCTCATTCGACGTGTATGCCATCGCGAGCGCGGTTAACATGCCAATTCCGCCGTTTGCGAGAACTTGGACGTAGTCACGGGGACCGGATTTTTCAACGATTTCATCGACCGGTGCCTTGTCGACGGCACGATACTTCGAGGCGAGCGAAGATGTCGAGAAGAACACGCCTAGTAAATAGAGACCGAACCAGCCGAAACCATAGCCAATCACCGTCCCCGTTACGACCGTCAATACGGCACCGGATAACGTGAGCGACTTCAGCCGGTATCCGGCATAGGCGACCAAGCAGGTTACGAGAAATATGGCTAACATCGAATCAATTCCCTTTCCGACACGATCACTCCGACCGGAATGTCATGCGCTTCAATTGGTATGTCGTCTAACACTTGGACACTGTAGGCAAGGGATAGCGTTTGGCCGGCATACGACGCCAGAAAGCGGTCGTAATATCCCCCGCCCCATCCGATTCGGTAGCCAGAGCGGTTGAACACACGCCCCGGGACGACGCATAAGTCGACGTCACCGTCGATTTGTTGGGTCGTCGGCTCTAATATCCCCATGACCCCAGGTTCGAGGTCATCATAAGACTCGATTCGATGGAACGTGAGCCCCTCTGTCGTTACTTTCGGCACGAGTACCGTTTTTCCTGCCTGCCAAGCTGCTTCAATCAATGGCCGTGTGTCGACCTCAAGTCCGAACGAGAGGGTCAGGGCAACCGCCTTCGCCTCAATCCACTCCGGTAGTCTCATCACGTTATGTACGATGGCGGCATCGGCCTCATCGCGATTAGCTAATTCAGTAATCCGAGCATGTACCGCTCGTCTGAGTGCTTGTTTCGCATCCATATCACTCGCTCCTTTCGAAAAAAAAGGCCGCCACATGAGTGACGGCCAGTCTCATTATTTCACTTCGCGATAAAGCGTGTGACGGCGGAGACGTGGGTTGTATTTGCGCAATTCGAGGCGCTCAGGGTTGTTACGTTTGTTTTTCTTCGTGATGTACGTGCGATCGCCTGTTTCTGTGCAAGCTAGTGTGATTTTAACGCGCATTTCGTTCACTCCCATCTTACTGATGTTGTATCAAGTGCTTTTGCTTTACAGTCTAAGCATACTCAATTATCCTACCAATTTTTTATTGAAAAAGCAAGGTGTTTTCACGTACTTTTTCAAACGTTCTGCTTGTACGGCGAGGCATCGAGCGACAAGCAGTTTGTGACGTTATCTTTGACCGCATAGCGCGAAGCGAGCTCATCGATTGAGACGTCGGCACCGACATAGACGGTGTCCGCCTCGGCAAGGACACTGTTCTCAATTCGATGAATCGCATCGAACAAGCCACCATGACCATGGGGATTGCGCGTCGTTTCAAATGACAACATAGTTGAGTATAACGGAACAGCCAGCGATTTCGCAAGTGAACGTGCCGCCGGAATCGTCATCCAATCAAAATGATGAACGGCTTTGAAACGGACCGCGTTAACGAGTTCATGGACGAGCTTCACGTAACCGACGTTTTGTGCGGCGACTTGATTCATCACATGCTCTAAAAACGGGCTCGTCAAGCGGACGCGATAGACGTGGACGTTGTCATGACGTTCGTACTCGAGCAACCCTTCTTTATAAGGGGTAAGGACATACATCGTTTCACCTTGTTTCGCTCGCGCCTCCACTTCTTCGACGACGCGTTGTCCGAGGCCACCGACGACGTTGCCCGTATATTCTGGAGTCAAGACGAGAATCGCGTCAGCTTCCGCCTCACGTTCTTTCGTCACATAGTAGTCGTGTGGCGAGAGGAACGTGTCGACTTCAAGGTCTTCGTCCTGCAAGAACGGATACGCACGGAAGTGTGCGTCGAGCACCTCGTCTGTCAGCTTATTCTCATAGAGGGCAGTCTCAAGTTCAGCGAAGAGGCGGGTATGTTCACGGAAACGATCCGCTGCATACTGTGCCGTCGTCTGTCCGTCCAAGATGAACGCCCAGTCGCTCGAGACGGCAAGCACATAATGCCGAATCAATTGTTTCAGTGCGCGGTCGGCGAGCGGTGACGTACCTCGATAATCGGCCACGTCTTTGACGAGTTGCGTTTCCATCATGTGAAGGTGCCGTAACATCCATTCGTTGCGCTCGTTGATCCAGACGTCCCCATAGCCTTTACGTCCCCACGTGTTCATCGATACGTGGACCGTCTCAAGGTCTTGGAAATGACGTTCGAGGAACAACGCCGGCGTGATCGTCTCAATCCCGAACTGTTCAAGCCGCTCTGCGACTTGCCCTAAAAACTCAGGTCCTTCGAACCACCAGTGCCCGAACAGCTCCGCGTCAAATGGTGCCGTGACGAGAAACGGTGGGAACGTTTGAGCACCGTGCGCCTCGAGATGCGCTTCGAGCGTCTCGGCGAAGTCGGTCGCATGGTTTGCGATTTGATGTTCCGCCCAATCACGGACGTAATAATCTTTCTCGTCTGTATCGCCGGTGATGCGATGCATCTTCAAGCCGGTATCGAACCGGATCCCTTCCGGATGCATGAACGACTGGATGTAATCCCAATCGCGGTCATAGGCGAGGTCGCGATAAAATTCACGATAGTCCGGGTGACCCGGGTATCCGATCATCGAACTCCAAATTTTACCGGAGATGATTTGGTCGCGTGGGAAGAGCGCCACCCCATGCGGTGAATAGACCGGTGCCCCGATACCTTTGCTCGGTGTCGGGTCGGCATCAAGGAGGGCGTGTTCATCGACGAACGTATAGCGTACCCCTTCCTCGTACAAGATGCGATCGACTCCAGGCGTGTAGGCACATTCTGGCAACCAAATGCCGGTCGGACGGAATCCGTAATGACGCTCGAAGCAGTTCAGACCACTGCGAATCTCGGTTCGGGCGGCTTGGTCGGTGAACAGATGCGGGTTGAACCCATGTGTCGCCGTACACGTCACCATGTCGATGTATCCGTGCTCACGATATGTACGGAACGCCTGGTTCAAGTTTTTATCCCAATGCAGGAACGTGTTCTTCAAATCTTGGTAGCGACGCTCGTAGAAATGGAGCGTGCCGACTTCCGCCTCGCTTCGTTCCCCGGACAGTTCAAGCGCGATCAGTTCGAGCATCTCATCTAAATGGGCGACGTATCGATCTTGGACGAGCGGGTCGGCGAGCATCTCCACGACTGGCGGTGAGATACTGACCGTCCAATTGAGCGGCCGCTTTAAGCGATCGACTTGCCATAAAATCGGGATATATGTCTCGGAGATGGCTTCGTACACCCATCTCTCTTCTAAACGATGTTCTTCTTCATGCCGGACGTACGGAAGGTGGGCATGAAGGACGAGTGAAAAATAACCTGGTTTCATCTAAAAAGTCCTCCTTAGCGCACGAATCGGTATGCAGCGTATTTAGGTAACGTGTCGAGTAGTTCCGGTGATTCGACTTCACCGTATTGCCAACGACGGACCGGTTCGGCGAATCGCCCGACTCCAGCCGGTTCTGCCCGAGGTGTGTCGAGCGGAGTCGAGGCCACGAGCGGTAAGAATTCGCCTTCCATCGTCCGGATGCCAAACTCGAACACGTATGTCGTGTTCGGGTCGAGCGGACGCACGAACCAGCTATTCGTCATTTCCGGCAACTCGAACGTGTATGAACGGTTCGCGTGCCCGCTCGTATAGTCGAGGAGCGTGACGTCTAAGATTCGGAACGCTTTCGGCAAGTCCTCCCACGGGCGCATGAACTGCATCGCCAGCGTCTCTTTCACAGTATCCGACACTTCCCAATAGACGTAAACCGAGTTCGGCGATTGAACGACGGCATGCATCAAATCGACATCGTAACGGTCCGGAAGTTTCCAAAAGCCGTCAGGCGCCTGTTCGAGGAGCGGTGATTGGTGTGACGTGTCAGACTGAAGCGTTGTAGAAACTTGCTTCGTTGATTTTGATTTAGTTGCCTTCTTGCTAGATTTCATCTGTTTCTTCCCTTCGGCCTTTCGTGTCGGTGCGGCCGTAGCTGCTGTGACGTCCCCATGTTGGGCACGCCATTTTCGCCAAGCATATTGGACTTTTCCGATTGGCATGTCTAATTGTTCTGCAATCTGTTTTAACGTAAGCCCTTTTTCCTTCAAGGACACGATTTTCTCTTCCATCTATATGTGGCTCCCTTCCTAAAAAAAATGCATGTAGTTTACTATTCGTCTTTGTTCCGTGATTTCCTGCACAAAAAAAGTAAAGAACAACATGTCTGTTGTCCTTTACCACTTTTGTCACTGATTTAAATCATAATGTTTCCCTTTTTCAAGGAATATCAAATGTTCTCCGAAATTGGTGACGTGGTCACCCATCCGTTCAAGGTAGCGAGCAATGTTCGAAAACTCATAAACATCGTTCGTGCCGACCGTCATGTTCGGAAGATTACCGATGTATTGCTTGATGACCTGCAAATTCAAGTCATCAATCACCTTATCCATCTCGTTCAATTCACGGACCCGGCTCACTTCCCCTTTGCGATAGGCGCGTGTCGCGAGTTCAAGCATATCGATCAATTGTTCGGCCATCTGTTTGAGCGGTCGGATATCGAGGACGTACGGGACGTGCTCAATGCGTGTGACGGCTTTCGCGATGTTCGTCGCGTAATCCGCGATGCGCTCAAGGTCGGTCGCCGACTTCATCGTGACGATCAAGCGACGAAGATCGGTCGCGACCGGTTGTTGCTTCGCAATCAGCAGGATGGCCTCATCATTGATTGCAAGTTCGAGGTCATCGAGCTCATTGTCGTTGTCGATGACGGTCTGGGCGAGCGTGAGGTCGTGTTTTTCAAGCACCTCGATTGCCGTCGCCGTCTGACGCATCGTCAGATTGGCGAGCTTCACTACTTTGTCTTCTAAATCAATCAACTTCGTATCAAAAAATGTGCGATTTTGTGCCATGATTGTCTCCCCTTTTTAACCGAACCGGCCTGAGATGTAATCTTCAGTCCGCTTGTCCGTTGGATTCGAGAAGATTTTGTCGGTCGCATCGAATTCGACGACTTCCCCGTTCAAAAAGAATGCCGTCTTGTCTGACACGCGCGCCGCTTGTTGCATGTTGTGCGTGACGATGATGATTGAATACTTTTCTTTCAACTCTTGGACGAGCTCTTCGACTTTGAGTGTCGAAATCGGGTCGAGTGCCGACGTTGGTTCGTCCATGAGGATGACGTCCGGTTCAATCGCGAGTGTCCGGGCAATACAGAGACGCTGTTGCTGACCGCCTGAGAGACCGTAGGCGTTCTCGTTCAAGCGATCCTTCACTTCGTCCCAAATCGCTGCTCCTCGGAGCGAACGTTCGACAATCTCATCGAGTACTTTCTTGTTTTTGATGCCGTGTGTCCGTGGCCCGTAAGCGACGTTGTCATAGACCGACTTCGGGAACGGGTTCGGCTGTTGGAACACCATTCCGACCGATGTACGGAGGTCTTCGACCCGATAGTCGCGATCGAAGATGTTGCGGCCATGATATAGAATCTCTCCGTTCGTCCGAACAGACGGGATGAGCTCGACCATCCGGTTCAACGTTTTAATGAACGTCGATTTCCCGCAACCGGACGGACCGATGATGGCCGTCACTTCATTCTTTTTAATGTCTAGGTTGACGTCGATTAACGCTTGGTCGTCCCCATACCATAAGTTGAGGTTATTCACGACGTAGGCGCTGTCCTTTTGCATCACCGTCTCAGTCGGTTGAATCGTCGTAGTGTTCACGTTGTGAGCTCCTTTTTGTTCTTTTTGTTTCATCATCTCGAGAGTCCTCCTCGTTACTGCTTCGACATCAATGTCGGTTCGTATACTTGTTCCGGATATAGATTGCGGCCGAGTTCATCGTGATGAGCACGGTCATCAAGACGATGATTCCGGCTGCGGCCAAGTTTTGGAATTCAGCTTGCGGACGGCTCGTCCAGTTATAGATTTGAATCGGCAGTGCCGTGAAGTCAGAGAAAATATTGTTCGGTGTCGTTGAAATGAACGTCGCCGCCCCAATCATGATCAGCGGTGCCGTCTCACCGATTGCACGGGACACGGCCAAAATGATACCGGTGATGATCCCTGGGAGTGCCGACGGCAACACGACGTTGAACGTCGTTTGCCACTTCGAGGCACCGAGCGCGAGCGAGGCGTGACGTAGTTCCATCTTGACGGAACGTAGCGCTTCTTGCGACGCGACGATGACGATCGGTAAACTCATCAGCCCGAGCGTCAACGCCCCGGTCAAGACCGAGTTCCCAAAGCCCGCCGTCCGGACAAAGAACGTGAGACCGAGCAAACCGAAGACGATTGACGGGACACCGGCCAAGTTCGAGATGTTCACTTCGATGAACGACGTGACCCGATTTTTAGGGGCGTATTCTTCTAGATAAATCGCTGCACCGACCCCGACGATGAACACCATCGGTACGATGAGCATCATGAGCCAAAGCGTACCAATCAACGCCGGGTAGAGGCCGGCCTGGGCCGCACGGCGTGACGGGAAGTTCCGTAGGAAGTCGAGGTTGACCCAACCGCCACCTTTTGTCACGACGTCATAGATGAGCGTCGACAAGACGAGTAAGGCGAACACGAGACCCGCCAAAAATACATATTTAAAAATCTCATTTAATCGTAACCGACTCTTGATGCGACGGGAAACCGTCTCATGGTCGATATAGTTCTTTCCATTCTTGAACTCACTGTTCGGCAATGCCATATTAGTACTCCTCTCTGAAGCGGCGCGTCACCCAGTTGGCGAACAAGTTCATCACGAGCGTGAAGACGAACAATAACGCACCGACCGCATAGATACTGTAATATTCAATCGTGCCATATCCGGCGTCACCTTTGGCGATTTGGACGATATAAGCGGTCATCGTTTGAATCGCGTTGAGCGGGTTGAACTCGAAGTTCGGCTGCGATCCACCGGCGATTGTTACGATCATCGTTTCTCCGATGGCACGGCTCATACCGAGCACGATCGAGGCGATGATACCTGAGAGGGCGGCTGGCATGACGATTTTTACGGCCACTTCAAGTCGCGTCGCACCGAGTCCGAGCGCACCGTCACGAATCTTTTTCGGTACGGCGCTCATCGCGTCTTCCGAAATCGAGGCAATCATCGGGATAATCATGATTCCGACGACAATCCCTGGGCTGAGGGCGTTATAAATCTTTAAGCCCGGAATAAGCGCCTGCAAGATTGGCGTGACGAATGACAAGGCGAAAAATCCGAAGACGATTGTCGGGACACCGGCGAGCACTTCTAGAATCGGCTTTAAAATCGTACGTGCCCGTTCCGAGGCGTACTCACTTAAATAAACCGCAGAAGCAAGGCCGAGCGGTACCGCGACGATCATCGCGATGACGGTGATCTTCAACGTACCGGCGACGAGCGCCCAGACGCCAAAGCGTGGATCGGCACTTAGCGGATACCATTCGGTCGACCCGAGGAACTCGCTGACCGGGACACGTTCGAAAAACTTGAACAGTTCAAATCCGAGCGTCAAGGCGATGCCGATGGTCGTAACGACCGACACGAATGCGCTCAAGAATAGTAAGAACGGCATGACTTTATCAAATACGTTCGTCGTACTGTATTTTTTTGTTTATTGGATTCGATCATCTCTCGAATCGAAAAATCTTTGTTTGGTTGATTCATCTCGTGTATCGCTCCCTACCTCTTCATACTAGAAAGCACGGCGAGAAGGCGAGATCGACTCTCGCCTTCCACCGATTGCCTACTTATTCTCCGGCGAGCTCGTCGATGATACCGGCGTTCTCGTCGTAACGTGCCTGTTCCATTCCGACGTAGCCAACTTCTTCCGACAACTCGGCCGCGTTCTCGTTCAAGAATCGTGCGAACGCTGCAACTTGTGGTTTTTCGTTCAATGACGCGTTGTTAACGTACGTGTAAATCTCACGTGAGAGCGGGTAAGACAAGTCGTTGATTGTCTCTTGGTTCGGCTCTACCCCTTCGACCGCCAACGCGCGAAGCGTGCCTTCGTTCTCGATGTAGTACGCGTAACCGAAGAACCCGATTGCACCTTTCGTTCCAGCTACCCCAGTGACGAGGACGTTATCATCTTCTGACAACTGTGCGTCTTGACGGATGTCTGTGTCGTCAAGCACCGCTTCGTTAAAGAAGTCGAACGTTCCAGAATCTTTACCTGGTGCGAAGAATGTGATTTCTTCATCCGGCCAGTCCGAACGAACGTCTTGCCACGTCTTCACGTTCGTGTCTGTCCACATTTTGTTTAACTCATCGATTGTGATGTCTTGTGCCCAGTCGTTCTCAGGGTTGACGACGAGTGAAAGTCCATCAAGTGCGACCGATAGTTGTGTAAACTCCACGCCGTTCGCTTCCGCTTCCGCCGCTTCTTCTTCTTTGATTTCACGTGATGCGTTCGAGAAGTCTGTCTCGCCTGTTACGAAGCGTTTGAATCCGCCACCCGTCCCAGACACACCGACCGTCACTTCAACGTCTGGTTGCTCTGCCGAGAATTCTTCAGCGACAGCTTCCATGATCGGGAATACGGTTGACGATCCGTCCATGACGACTTTTCCTGAAAGTGCGTCACCTTCGGCTGCGCCATTTCCTTCTTCATTGTTCCCACATGCTGCACCTACAAGTGCCACCGAAGTGATTGAAGCGAGTAGTGCCGATTTTTTCATCCAAGACATTTCTGACGTCCTCCTTGAGTTTCCTTTGAATTTGGTTGTAGCTCTGTTGTTCTGTCCTACAATTAACATCCTAATAAACTACTATTAACGAGAAATGAACGGAACGTAAAAGAATTGTAAAGACAAAAAAAGAAGCCACCGAAGTGGCTCCTTTACTGGAGTTGCGCTTGTACATCTTCAAGATTGAAATAGGCCTTCATGATATCGTGGGCGACGCGCGTGTTGACGCCTTCCCCTTCAAGACCTGGCATGATGATGGCCCAAGCGATTTCAGGATTATCGTACGGGGCCCACCCGACATGGTTCGAGTTGAACGTCTTAATCGGTTCTCCGTTCGCATTCCGTTTCGCCTGTCCATCCGGTCCTTCGGCGATGGCTTGCGCCGTCCCGGTCTTTCCGGCCGCCGTCATCCCCGTCTGCTGCAGGATACGCGACGTACCGCTCTCGACACCTTGGCGATACCCTTGACGCACACGTTCGATATATTCGTCTCGAACGTTGACTTTGTTGAGCGCGTTCGGTTGGAACGTGCTGACGACTTGCTTGTTCGCTTCATCGAGCGATCCCGGCTCGATAATTTCTTTCAACAAGTGCGGTTGAACCCGATAGCCGCCATTTGCAAGCGCTGACGTGTACTGGGCCAACTGAATCGGTGTGTACGAGATGTACTGCCCGATCGACATATCCATCAGGAGCGTGACACGGTCCGGCACACTTCTGAAACCAGTCGACTCGAACGGCAAGTCAATCCCAGTCTCGATACCGAGACCGAACTGTTTATAATAGTGTTCCATCGTGTTAAACGCCTGCGTGACGTTGTCTCCGACGATTTGTCCCGTCGAATAGTAGTCCGCGAGACGAAGAGCGATTTGGAACATGTAGATGTTCGACGACAAGGCGAGCGCGTCGAGGTCGTTAATGTTCCCCATGTTACGATATGAAGATTTTAACGACGACCCAATCCGAATCGGGGTGTCATAAATGTATTCGCCTGGGCGAATGACCCCTTCTTCGAGACCGAACGCGACGGTCGCGCCTTTAATCGTTGAACCGATTTGGCTCGCGCGGAGCACGGTACCTGTCGAGACATCTTTGAATTCATTCGTCTCTAAGTCGAGTTCTTGTCCGGACAAGGCAAGCAGTTCACCCGTCTGCGGATTCATTACGACGACAAAGGCACGATCGAAGTTCGGACTTCCTGAACGGCCTGCCCGAATCGCTTTCTTCAAAATCTCATCGACTTCCTTTTGGAACTCGATGTCAGTCGACAAGACGATGTCTTTTCCGGGATTCCCGCTCACGCGCGTCGGCTCTCCGACAGGTTGCCCTTTATACGTCGTGAAGACGTCATAGGCCGGCGTCCCGCGCAACACGTCTTCGTACTGTTGCTCGAGATAAGACGTCCCGACCCGATCGTTCAAGCCATACCCTCTCGCTTGATACGAGGCCCGCTGCTCAGCAGGGATTTGACGATAACTCCCAAGGAAACTTTGGAACGTCTGTCCGAACGGATATTCCCGCTCGTAATACGGTTCGACGCTGACACCAGGCAACAGTTCCAAGTTCTCTTCAATCAAGGCCATCTCTTTCGGTGAGGCCCCGACTTTAATCAGCTGCGGGTCGAGAGCGTAGCCCGACTCCATGTTATGTTTGATGGCGATAATCTCTTCTGTCGCATCATCAAACGTAATCTCTTCATCCGTGATTGAATCGAGCAATAATTGGTCGACGTCCTGATTCGATAACGCCGCCCGCTCTTCCTCGGACAAGTCGGCGAGTAGCGTTTGGACTCGTTCCTGGGACCGCTCTGGATCGATGGCGATCCAATAATCCTTGCGGTCACGCTCTGTCACTTTGCGATCTTTTTCGGGTACGTCCAAAATCTCTGCAAGTTTGAGGGCGACATCGAGCCGTTCATCCGCTTTCGTCACTTGCGAGCGACGATACATGACGGAGTAGTTCGAAATCGTATCCGCGAGCACTTGCCCGTTTCGATCATAAATCTTTCCGCGCGGCACCTCGTATTTGATTTTACTCGATTCCGTCTTCTGGACTTCACGGGCAATCAATTCCCCGTTGACGATTTGGACGACGCCTAATCGGAAGATGAGTGTCGCGAACAAGATGAATACGATAAAGAATAGTAAATTCAAGCGTAACGGAAGGTGGTTGCGCCGTTTTTTCGGTACGTTCACGCGGTTTCTGGCCAATTCCGTTGTCTCCTTCCTCAATCAATTTCTTCTATAAGTATAGGTGCTGTGTTAACTTCTATTTTCGACTCGTTTTTCACTATATCATAATTTGTTTACAAAATAATTAAATGTATAAAAAATCCCGAGATTCGACAGAATCTCGGGAAATCTGGTTATTTCGCGTCTGCGTAGAGCTTCGCCACATAATCCCAGTCGATGACGTGGAAGAATGCTTGGATGTAATCTGGACGACGGTTTTGGTAGTTTAAGTAGTACGCGTGCTCCCAAACGTCGAGTCCGAGAATCGGCTGAACGCCTTCCATGATCGGTGAATCTTGGTTCGGTGTCGATGTGACTTCGAGCTTGCCGTTTTTCACGACGAGCCAAGCCCAGCCTGAGCCGAAGCGACCAGCTGCCGCTTTCGCGAACTCATCTTTAAACGCGTCGAAGCTGCCGAACGCTTCGTCGATTGCTGACGCGAGTTCGCCAGATGGCGCCCCGTTCTCATTTTTCTTGAGCAATTTCCAGAAGAACGAGTGGTTCCAATGTCCGCCACCGTTGTTGCGGACGGCCGTTTGAATGTCAGCAGGAAGTGAATCGAGGTTTTGAAGCAATTCTTCGAGTGAAGAATACTCCACGTCTTTTCCTTCGAGTGCATTGTTTACGTTCGTGACATACGTGTTGTGGTGCTTCGAGTGGTGGATTTCCATCGTGCGTGCGTCAATGTGTGGTTCGAGTGCATCGTATGCGTAATCAAGTTGTGGTAATTCAAATTTAGCCATAACTAAAATCCCCCTTAAATTTGGTGTGAACAACGTTCGTTCTAAATGTAACAGATTTGTGACGGCATTCTCAATTGTAATGCTTTACTCGACGTCCGCTTCCGGCAACGCCCATACCGAGATTGACCCTGCCGCCACTTTAAATACCCCATTTCCGTCTTCATCAATCTCGACAACCGCGTCGACCGTATTCGTCAAGTCGACCCATTTCTCTCCGGCGCGATGTTCCCCGACGAACATCTGCTTCTCAGCCTCTTCCGAGTTCGAGATGATGACGGCGCAGCCGGAGCGCTCGATTTCTTCCACACCGTGTCGGACCCAGCCGATGACATGCTCGTTATCGAAATAGTCGTCTTGTTGGCCATACGCCTTCTCACGACGGGCGTAAAGGAGCGGGTCGATCGCTTCTTTCTTCCCATCGGACGGATGTGGTCCGTTGATGCCGTAGTAATCGCCATAAAACACGCACGGGTAACCGTCTTGACGAAGCAAGATTAGACCGTATGCGATTTGTTTGAACCAATCCTCGACCCATGATTCGAGCGCTTCGGCCGGCTGGGAATCGTGGTTATCAACAAACGTGACCGAGTGGAGCGGGTGTGACTGGACGAGCGTATCGTCAAAAATTGTCCGCATGTCGAACGATTCCCCTTCGACGGACGCGCGCTGCAAGTTGTAATGAAGCGGCACATCGAACAAGTCGACGTGATAATCGATGTTGTCGAGGAAAGCACGGCAATCTTCGAGCTCGGACTTCCAGAACTCACCGACGAGGTAGAAGTTTTCCCCTTTCTCATCTTTCATCGTCTGGCTGAACTCTTTAACGAAATCATAGTTGATATGTTTGATCGCATCGAGCCGGAAGCCGTCACATTTCGTCTCTTCGATGAACCATTTGCCCCAATGGAGCACTTCTTCTCGCACTTCCGGATGGTGATAGTCGATATTGGCAAACATCAAATAATCGTATACCCCGAACTCGTCATCGACGTTATCGTTCCACTTCTTGTTTTCCCCGAGAATGAAGAAGATGCCACTATGTTCCGTCGCCGCATCGTAGTCCGTCCCGTTGAAATGATGGAAGTTCCACTTGAATGAAGAGTATTTGTTATTGCGTGCCTCGTAGTCGAATTTCGTCCACCCCTCGATCTCGAACGGCTCTGCAGACAAGACTTTCGTCCGGTCTTCCGGGTCGACTTCGAGCACGTCAAACTTCTCTGTCGCATCCGCCCCAGCCTTATGGTTCAAGACGACATCCATATACACTTGCATCCCGAGCGACTGGACGTGTTCCGTCGCTTCGAGCAGCTCTTGTTTTGTTCCATATTTCGTGGCGACCGTTCCTTTTTGATCAAACTCGCCCAAATCATACAAATCATAAATGCCATACCCTGTGTCCTCATTGCTCTGACCTTTCGTGACCGGGGGCAACCAGAACGCTGTAATGCCAGCTTCTTTCAATTCCTCGGCCCGTTCTTTCAACCGTTTCCAATGCTTCTGGTCAGCCGGGACATGCCACTCAAAGAATTGCATCATCGTATGATTTCGTTCCATCTCATTCGCCTCATTTCATATTTTTCAAAAAACAAAATGCTAACGAATATTTACCCACGTCTTCGACTTTGAAAACAAAAAAAACAGCTTTCATATAAGAAAGCTGTCAACAATGGACCCTGTAGGACTTGAACCTACGACCGGACGGTTATGAGCCGTCTGCTCTAACCAGCTGAGCTAAGGGTCCTTATGAATAGCGGCGGAGGGAGTCGAACCCACGACCTCACGGGTATGAACCGTACGCTCTAGCCAGCTGAGCTACACCGCCATGTTGTTATACAGTAATAATATACTGAATGATAGACCCACTGTCAATCAAATCAAGAGAACTCGAAAAAAAACCTTCGTCCACGAGTGCGTGGACGAAGGTTCGGCGTTAGACAGTCATTTCGTTGTTAGCATCTTCAAGCGTGATTTCTGTGATGTTCATCGCATGGTCACCGATGCGCTCCAAGTTCGAGAGCATATCGACGAAGAACATGCCGGCTTGGCCGTCACATTCACCCGTATTGAGACGGACGACGTGATTTTTACGGAACTGACGCTCGAGCATATCGAGTTTCGCTTCCATCTCGATTACTTGACGGGCTTCGTTCATGTCCCCGCTAGCGAGTGTTTGAAGCGACTTTTCAAGTGTTGCGCGCGTCAAGTCGTACATTTCCGTCAACTCTTTTTGCGCGTCTTCCGAGAGTGTCACGCGAGTCGCCGTCTTGTAGTCAATCAATTCGATGATGTTTTCGACATGGTCACCGATTCGCTCGATGTCATTGATCGCGTGCATCAACGTTTTGTGTTCTTTTGATTCTTGCTCTGTCAAATCGACCGCAGCGAGTTTGACGAGATAATCTGTGATTTTCGCGTTGAGCGAGTTGAGCGCTTCTTCAATGTGCGCTGACTTTTCAGAGTGTTTCTTGTCGCCAGTCGCCATGTAGTTGCGTGCCTCGTCCAAGCCAAGCTTCGCGAAGTCACCCATGCGAATCACTTCGTATTTCGCTTGTTCGACAGCGATAGAAGGTGATTGTTGGATGAAGATTGGGTCTAAATGCTGTGCCTTCGTATCGACGATTGAATCTTCGCCCGGTACGAGTTTCGTCACCATCCAAGCAATCGCTCCGATGAACCAGAACTGGATGAACGTGTTCGCTACGTTGAACGTACCGTGAGCGAATGCGATTTGCATTTTCGACTCGATGGCGAGAAGGTCTGTGATCCAGAAAATATATTGTGTGAAGAGTGGCAAGATGACCAAGAAGATCACCGTACCAATCAAGTTAAAGATAACGTGTGCCGCTGCTGTGCGGCGTGCCGCCACTGAAGCACCGATTGAGGCAAGGATAGCCGTAATCGTCGTTCCGATGTTGTCACCGAACAATACCGGGAGGGCTGCATCGAGTTCGATTGATCCACCCGCGTAAAGCTCTTGCAAAATCCCGATCGTCGCAGAAGACGACTGAACGAGAACCGTGAATACCGTACCGACGATGACGCCGAGGAACGGGTTTTCACTCATCGATTGTGTCAAATCGATGAAGTATTCGCTTGAACGGAGTGGACGCATCCCGTCACCCATGAGTTCAAGACCGTAGAAAAGTGCACCGAGTCCGAACACGACTTGTCCAAGATGTTGGAACTTTTCTTTCTTAAAGAAGAATAAGAAGACGGCACCGACTGCAATCATCGGAAGTGCGTATGCACCGACATCGAAACCGATGATGAACGCCGTGACGGTCGTCCCGATGTTCGCCCCCATGATGACCCCGATCGCTTGACGGAGCGTCATGAAGCCGGCGCTGACGAGTCCGACCGTGATGACGGTCGTACCTGACGACGATTGAATCAAGACGGTTACGATAATCCCGGCGAGTACCCCGAGAAATGGATTCGTTGTATACTTATCAAGGATGTCGCGCAGACGATTTCCTGCTGACTTTTGAAGGCCGTCTCCCATCGATTTGATTCCGAAGAGGAAGATCCCTAAACCTCCAAAAAACATGAATAACATTTCTTGCAAATTGTATTCCACGATTTTTGTACTCCTTTTGATTGTGAATTGGTTGTGTTTGCTTGGTTGTTAATGCCCTACTCATTATGCCTTCTTCACCCGCCGAATGTAAACACGTTTAATGTTAAGGTTTTATTAAACCACTGTACTCGTTTTTATCTATTTTTAAAAATTGTATTATAACAGATAGGAGTTTCAACTTATGCTTACCTCGACTGCCGCTTTTTTACGCCATAGTCTCGTTCCGACGAAACGAGCGCTCAGACTACGTCTCGCCCCGCTCCACGCTTACATGCTCGCGAGTATCGGCTTCACCGTTCTCGTCACGCTCGTCGATTACATCATATTACAGCCCGATTTCTTCGCGCCGATGTGGCTGTTCTTACACGGCTTCGCTATCTTTTTCTTCTATATGATGACGGTCGCGTTCGTCTCGCTTTACGTCCAGCTCGTCACGAGAATGCGCCAACAGAAGGCTTGGCCGTATCGACAAGCTTGGCCGTATACAGTCGCCATGACGATCGTCCCGATGTTCATCGTGATTCTGCTCTATCATGCCGTACCTGATTGGTTCACTGGCGGACTGCTCATTCTCGTCGTCTATGTCACATGGCCGCTACTTCGTGCACCTGTCCCAAACAAAAGACAACCGAGATCTAGACTGACCTAGCTATATGAGACACTAA
>NZ_JJMW01000068.1 GCF_000714435.1 Exiguobacterium alkaliphilum 12/1 | reverse complement strand
AAATCTACTGAGTTATGTCCCAGCCTCGTTTCGTTCATTCGCTATATTTTTGATCCCAGTCCTTCAGCCATTGCCAATAATCGTCCGGATGGAGGTCTTCCGACGTCTTGCCGTCTAGCGAGTACGAACTGCCTGTGAGCGGCTAACAAGACGACCGCCAATAACATTCCGATTCGTTTCAACATCGTCTATCCCCTCATCATTTAGCATTTTTTCACATATTCGGCGGATGGATTAACATGTCCTTCAAAACGGAAAGATGAGTAGAATCGTGAAAATCGCGATGATCGCTGTCACGACTTGCAACGGCAAGCCGACTTTGACGAAGTCAAAGAAGCGATAGCCCCCGATGCCGAACACCATCGCATTCGTCGGCGAACCGAACGGCGTCATGAATGCGAGCGAGGCCGCGATCGCGACCGCGACGACGAGCGGAACCGGACTGACGTCAAGCGCCGACGCGAGCGACAAAGCGAGCGGTGCGAACAGGACGGCCGTCGCGGTGTTCGAGATGATTTGACTGAGCATCATCGTCGCCACAAAGATGGCGATGAGCACCCAGGCGGGACCCGCACGGCCGAACGACTCGCTCATCCACGTGACGAGCCACGCCATCACGCCGGCGTTCTCGAGCGCCTGACCGACCGGAATCATCGCCGCGATGAGTAAGAGTGACGACCATTGAATCGATTGATAGGCAACATCCATATGCCGGACCGCCCCCGTGAGCACCATCGCCAAGGCGGCCAACCAGACGGCGACGGTCGGGTCGACCCATTCGAAGACGAGCAACGCGACCATTGCGGCCATGATGATGCCGGCGGCGAGCTGATGCCGCTCCGATACGGCCCGGTTCGCCACGTCGGTCACCCGCTCATTCGCGAGCAGCAAGTGCGTCTCATCCCCGACTTTCTCCAAGTCACCCCATTCTCCTTGGGCGACGAGCATATCTCCCTGCTCGAGGCGAACGTCTTTCAGCTTCGTCATCGCTATCTCCTCGTTCGGACGAATCACGCGCAAGACGTTCAAGCCGTATCGATTGCGGAGACGGCTCTCTTTCAAACAGCGCCCGATGAGCGGGCTGTCGGCCGGTATCGTGAAGACGACGACCCCCGCCTCTTTCCCGTAGACGTCTCTCGGTGAGACGTGCTCATAACGCAACCCTTCTTGACGCGCGATGCGATGGACGTCTTCTTCTGCCCCACTGACGAGGAGACGTCCCTCATGGAGCACCGTGTCCGCTCTCGCGGCGTGAAGGCGATGGGCCAACCCTTTTCTCCGTTCCCCGAGCACTGTCAACCCGTGGCGGGACCATAACGTCTCGCGTAGCTCACGACCGATGAGCGGATGCCCTTTTTGGACATGGAACGCATATACGCTCAGCGGCGGCATCATCGGATGCGACGCGACCGATTCCGGTACGTCACCAACATCCAACAATCGATTTCCAATCACGTAAAAGTAAAGCAAGCCGACCGCGGCCGCGACGAGACCGACCGGCAAGAGTGAGAAGAAGCCGATTGTCTGTCCCCCGGCGCTTCGCAACACTTCGGCGGCGACAAGGTTCGGTGGCGTCCCGATGATCGTCATCGTGCCGCCGATGCTTGAGAAGAAGGCGAGCGGCATGAGCAGTTTCGCCGGACTCGTCCCTAACTGACGGGACATGGCGAGGACGACTGGAATCAAAAGCGCCACCGTCCCCGTGTTCGACATGAGGCTCGAGAGAAACGTCACCGTCACCATGAGAACGAAGAACAGGCGAACCTCGCTCCCTTTCGCGTAAGGAATCATTCCGGCCCCAACCCGTTCGGCGAGACCTGTATGGAATAGACCTGCCCCGACGATGAAGAGCCCGGCAATCATTAAGACGACCGGATTCGAAAAGCCGGCCATCGCCTCGACCGGGGTCAATTGGTTCGTCAATACGAGCGCGAGCAGACCGAGCAGTGCCACGAGGTCTGCCCTGAGCCACCCCCCGATGAAATATACAATCATGATGGCCAAAATGATTAAGGTAATCACGGCGTCCACCCTCCATGTGAAAGTTTCTACAAGGATAGTATACCACCAGTGATGGAAGCGTTATCATATCGGATTTGACAAGTTGTTCAACAAAAAAACGGATGGCATGAGCCATCCGCCATCCATCCTTATTGGACTTCGTTTTCGTTCACCATCGGAGCGTAAAGCTCTTCGAGTGGCTTCATGATGATTTTCGTCACTTCTGTGACGAGCTGGTGCATGCGCTGCTCTTCTTGCATGAGCTCCATGATCAACTCGTTCTGTTGAACGTTCATCATTTTCGTTTGGGCGTCCATCATCTCTTGTTCTGAGATCTCTTCCCCTTGCATCTGCTTCTGTTGAAGCGTCATTTGGATTTCACGGAAGTCAGCGAACAACTGGTTCGCTTCTGCATCCGCATTGACACGGTCGTATAGTGAAGAGAGGTTTGTGAACTCTTCAGAATCGCGAAGTGCTTTCTCCAATTGGTAAGCATGATCGTACAAGTTTGTTTGTGACATGTGACGTCCTCCTAAAAGCTATTAGGGCGTGCCAATCAAATGATGGCAATCAACCCTTGAATCAACCCAATCATACCACCTAATAGCGCCCCAAGCCATGTTATTGCCCGGAACTCCCGTTTTGAAATCGACAAGACGATCTCCTCTAAATACGAGGTGTCGAGCGAGCGGACCTGCTCTTGAACGATTTGGTCAATCTTCAAGCGGTCCATAATCTTCTCCATCTGATCGGTGAAGCGCATGATGACGAGCGTCACCCCTTTCGGCACGAGCTCTTCGACGACGCGCGCCTCGACGTCACGTGTATACGAATAGACGGTCCGGTCGAGTAGACTTCCGACCGGCAGGCGTGTGACGACTTCGGTGACGACACCATCGATGAGGCGCTTCTCAAGCGGCTCATCGATGAACGTCGCGACCGGACGCTCGCTGAACCGTTCGAACTCGCGCGTGATCATCGTCGCCATCCCGGCCCGCGTCGAGCTGCCCCGTAAGATATTGATAATTTCCGGACGAATCATCTCGACGAAGTTCACGTTTTGGATAAAGCCAGCGATAAAGCCGAGGCGGCGTTGGACGAATGAGTCGACCATATGGCGCAGCTGGGCCTCCCCTTCCACTGAATAAAAATACTCTTCCGACTTGATGAGCATCGTGTCGACGATCTCAGGGATGATAGC
Organism: Exiguobacterium alkaliphilum 12/1; assembly: GCF_000714435.1. Taxonomy (GTDB): domain Bacteria; phylum Bacillota; class Bacilli; order Exiguobacteriales; family Exiguobacteriaceae; genus Exiguobacterium; species Exiguobacterium alkaliphilum. The sequence goes on along the minus strand of NZ_JJMW01000068.1, from coordinate 2,640 downwards.
GCGGACGCGGTCCATCCCTTCCTCGCCGAGAAGCTCATACAGTTTCCGGGTTTTGACGTCTTGGAGCACATGCGTCAATTCGTCCCGGAGTCTCGCGTCCGCCGCAGTCAAAATCCGTTCCTCTGCATCCGGATAGAGCGGTTCGATGAGGGAGCGGACCGTCTTCTCCGACCGCAACATCTTCTCGACCTCGGTTTGGACGAAATGGGTAATGTGACTGCTGATTTGTTCGTCGAGAAGACGCTTGCGCATCCCTTCCGGCGTCAGCAGGTGCTTGACGACGGTCTTCCCGAGGCTTGACGCCAGTTCGTCGCGTCGCTTTGGAATGAGTCCTGGCGTGAACGGGACGCGCATCTTGCCGATATACTTCGGCTCGTGCGGACGAAACAACATTTTGACGGCGAAGAAGTTCGTCACTCCCCCGATGGTCGCCCCGATGGCGATCATGATGATTATTTTCAGTAGACTATCCAAACTGTCTGCCTCCGATCTGAAATATGATACATTGTTGAAGAGGTGATTGTGTTGACTACGTTTGAACGTATTAAATCGATTTTCCCGTCCGTTGTCCATCGGTCGGAGGACGCATCCGGTGACTATGTCTGGTACAAAGCCCATGATGGGACGGTGTTCGGTCTTCCGAAAACGGAACTGACCGAACGCGAGCGACGGCTCGTCTCGCTTTGGGCGACTCCGTTCGTCACGACGCTCGATTCGGTCCAAGCGTTGTGGCATGGCCGACTGTTCGACGACGCGTTCCGCATCGAGCGGCCGTTCCGGCTCTCGTCGCTTGCCCTGCATTACCAGGAGCCGGAAGCGCTCGAGACGTTCGTCGACGTGCTCCGTGACTTCATGCCTTCTGCCGTCATCATCGTCATGACCGCGCGACACATCGAAGTGCTCGAGACGGAAACGCTCGTCGACATGGCCGAGTTCGAAGACGTCTTGCGCGCCGTCGCCGGTGACTTTTATGTCGAAGCGAGCGTCGTTTATAGCGAGCGCCCGCTCGGTGCGCTCGCCCCGCTTTATGCGGAACATCAAGTGTTGCTCCCGCTCGCGAAACGCTCTATTAAAGCTTACCCTGCTAGTCAATTATTATACCATTATTTGTTACAAGACCATGAGTCTTTTGCCGCTCGTCTCCGCCTAACCGAGACAACGCATCAAGCCCTCGATGCGACGGCACGGGAGCTGCTCGAGGCGCTGTTCGCCCATACGCTGAACGTCTCCCATACCGCCAAGGCGCTCTTCATGCATCGGAACACGCTCAACTATCGGCTCGACCGGCTCTATGAAGCGACCGGTTATGACGCGCGCCAGTTCCACGATGCGAGTCTGCTCCAACTGATTGTCACGTTGCACAAATCTGAGTAAATGTTTTTGTGCAACGTGTCCATATTCAATGCAAGCGGTTTCATCGTATAATCGTTCTTGTAAGCGCTATTATACTAGAGCACATTCTCAGGAGGCTAACGACATGGCAGAAATTCAATTGAATCACATTGATAAAATATACGACGGTGGGGACTCGAAGGCAGTCAGCGATTTTAACTTGCACATTAAAGACCGCGAGTTCATCGTCTTCGTCGGACCGTCTGGTTGCGGGAAATCGACGACACTCCGTATGATCGCAGGACTCGAAGAAATCTCGAGCGGCGACTTCATCATCGACGGCAAGCGCATGAACGACGTCGCACCGAAAGACCGCGACATCGCCATGGTCTTCCAAAACTATGCCCTTTACCCGCACATGAGCGTCTATGACAACATGGCGTTCGGTTTGAAGCTTCGCAAGTTCCCGAAAGATGAAATCGATCGCCGCGTCCAAGACGCTGCCCGCATCCTCGGACTTGAAGAGTACCTCGAGCGTAAACCGAAAGCACTCTCAGGTGGTCAGCGCCAACGTGTCGCCATCGGTCGTGCCATCGTCCGTGACGCCAAAGTGTTCTTGATGGATGAGCCGCTCTCAAACTTAGATGCCAAGCTTCGCGTACAGATGCGTAAAGAGATCATCCAGCTCCACAACCGTCTCGACACGACGACGATTTACGTTACCCATGACCAAACGGAAGCGATGACACTCGCGACGCGTATCGTCATCATGAAAGACGGGATCATCCAACAAGTCGGTTCGCCGAAAGAAGTGTACGACAACCCGGACAACATCTTCGTGGCCGGCTTTATCGGATCACCTTCGATGAACTTCTTCCGCGGCACACTCGCAGACGGCAAGTTCGTCGTGAGCGGCGAAGAAATCAACGTGCCTGAAGGGAAGATGAAAGGTCTTCGCGACCGTGGGTACATCGGGAAAGAACTCATCCTCGGAATTCGTCCAGAATCGATCCATGATGAGCCGATCTACATCGATTCGCCGACGACACACACGTTCCAAACACACATCGATGTCGCTGAGCTCATGGGCGCCGAGTCGTACTTGTACGCCGAACTCGGTGGCCACCAGTTCACGGCTCGCATCGACGGACGTTCGAACATCCATATGGGCGATGACGTCACACTCGCGCTCGATATGACAAAAGCGCACTTCTTCGATTCTGAAACAGAGCAAGTCATCCGTTAAAACTAATCTAAAAAAGAAGTGAACCGCTAATTAAACTGTACCCTGAGTAGTAGACACTAAAA
>NZ_JJMW01000067.1 GCF_000714435.1 Exiguobacterium alkaliphilum 12/1 | reverse complement strand
TTTGGAGGTGTACCCAAGTGGTTTAAGGGAACGGTCTTGAAAACCGTCAGGGGTGTAATAGCCTGCGTGGGTTCGAATCCCACCACCTCCTCCACTTTCTTTTTTTTACACTTTTTTAAGCCTGGAGTTGTACCCAAGTCCGGCTGAAGGGGACGGACTCGAAATCCGTTAGGAGTCGCAAGGCTCGCGTGGGTTCGAATCCCACCAACTCCGCTTGATTGGGCATCTGCATGGGCAGATGCGTTTTTTTATGGTCGTAGACTCCGGTCTGCGGCTTTTTTTTGTGGCAAAGTGGCGAACAACGGCTAGTCTCATAGGAAAGCGGGAATTCTAATCGTATAGAGTTTGTGCGGATTCATGAGAAAGAAGGTGAACGTCATGGATTGGGTCGAGCTATATGTCGAGGAGGTCGTCAAGCATGTTCCGGCGGGGAGACGTGACGAGCTGGCCGAATCGTTGCGCCATGAGATTGAAGCGAAGTTGCCGGCGGATGCGATGGAAGTGGAAGTGAAACGTGTATTGGATGAAATGGGACATCCTGCGGTCGTGGCAGCGCGCGTCCATAAAGGGCAATATGTCATCGGACCGACGCTGTTCCCTTTCTACGTCTCGATCTTGAAGCTCGTCGTACCGATTGTGCTAGCAGTCGTCTTTGCAGGTCTCGTGCTAGCGAGCATTCCAACGTTTTCAGGTCCGGTCCTTCCGACGCTCGGTACGTTTTTGACGAACGTGTGGGACGCGTTATGGAACGTCGGTATTCAACTGATCTTTTGGATTACACTCGTGTTCTTTTTAATCGAGCGTTATGGAGGCGAAGATGTGAAAACGCCGAAGATGAAGTGGGATGTGAATACACTTCGGGAACGGGAGCGCGGCGGACGGATCAGCAAGTGGGATGCTGGGATCGGGTTGTTTTTTACGGCGGTCTGGTTCGGTGTGTACGTCAACGCGGAGCGGTTGATTGGCATCTATGAATCGACGACGACAGGCTTCACGATGGTGACGCCCGTGTTCAACCAAACGTTTCTTTTTGACGTGATTGGATTATTCCTCGTCATCGTGTTGCTTCAAGTCGGGCTCGGGTTGTGGAAATGGGTGAAAGGCCGTTGGTCATATGCGCTTGCATCGTATAACTTGATGTACAACATCGCGTCGGCGACGTTCATCATCTGGATGGCGAGTTCACCGCGATTGTTCGATGCACGATTCCTCGCCTGGATCGAAGCGAACGTGCCGGCCGGTGTCTCGTTCAATTGGGTGTTCGGTATAGTCGTCGCCATCACGATTTTGGCGGCCGTGTTCGATTCCATCGACGGGTTCCGGAAGGCACGGAAGACGCCGCGGCACGATAAGCGGGCGATTGCCCACATATAAAAAAGGTGCGCCGCGTAAATGAGCGACGCACCTTCTTACTTATCTGACTTTCGCTTCACGTGCGATCGTCAATTGTTTTTCAATCTTCTCAAGGATGAGTTCGACCGAATCTGGATCGTTAATCAAATCGTATTCTTCGATTGAAAGACGAAGCACCGGGCAAAGGTTAAAGTTGTTGATCCACTCGGTGTAACGTTCGTACATCTCTTCCCAATACGAGATTGGGGTCTGTTGTTCCATCTCACGCCCACGCATTTGGATGCGGTCGAGCACTTGCTCGAACGAGCCTTCTAGATAGATGAGCAAATCTGGGTGCGGGAAGAACGGTGTGAGCACCATCGCTTCGAATAGACTCGAGTATGTCTCGTAGTCTGTCGGTGACATCGTACCTTTCTCGTAATGCATCTTCGCAAAGATGCCCGTATCCTCATAAATCGAACGGTCTTGGATGAAGCCACCGCCATATTGGAAGATTTTCTTTTGCTCTTTAAAACGTTCGGCCAAGAAGTAGATTTGAAGATGGAAGCTCCAACGTTCGAAATCGTGATAGAATTTATCGAGGTACGGGTTCGTGTCTACTTTCTCGAGTGACGTCCGGAAGTTTAAGGCGTCCGCGAGCGAGTTCGTGATCGTCGATTTACCGATTCCGACCATGCCGCCGATTGTGATAATCGTGTCATTCGGAATGTTATACTTTTCATTCAGCGTCATTTTGCTTGTGCTCCTTTAGTCAATTCTAATTCGCGTTCAATCGTAGTGAGGACGTGCTTCAAATCATCCGGGTTTTGGACGAAGTCGAGCTCGTCGCCGCTAAACGATAGAATCGTCACTTCGGGGTGGGTCGCGCGATACGATTCGACGAACGTCTCGTAATCACGAGCGAGTTGTTCGAGGTAGTCACGCGACATATTCTCTTCTACTTCACGTCCACGCAAGGCGACACGTTTCATGAGCGTCTCGATGCTAGCGTGCAAGTAGATGACGACATCAGGTTTCGGCATATCATGGGTCAAAATCTTATAGATTTGCTCGTACTTGTTCAAGTGAGCCGGTCGTAGGGAACGGTGGGCAAAAATCAAGTTCTTGAAAATATGATAGTCTGAAACGACGGATTGCTGTTGACTCAAGTGGTGTTTGTGGATATCGTCTAATTGTTTGAAGCGATTGCACAAGAAGAACATTTCCGTTTGGAAACTCCATTCTTCGATATCTTCATAAAACTTGCCGAGAAATGGGTTCTCTTCTACAATTTCATTCAGCATTTGCATTGAAAAGTGCTGACTGATGATATGGGCCAGTGACGTTTTCCCGACACCAATCGGTCCCTCTACCGTTATAAACATATGATGTCATCCTCCATTATCCAAAGTGCAAGTTCCATTCTAGCATACAATGGATGGGATAGGGCGAGCGAAATGATTTTCATTTTTTTTCATAATAAGTGATGCGAAACGGAGTGTGAATATGGAACGTGATGAACGATTTATGCGGCTCGCTATAGAAGAAGCAAAGAAGGCGGAAGCGATCGGCGAAGTCCCGATCGGATGCGTCATCGTCAAAGGTGATGAAGTGATTGCGACGGGTCATAATCGTCGAGAAACGGACTTGTTGGCAGCGGCTCACGCGGAAATGATTGCAATCGAGGCGGCGAACGAAACGCTTCAAAATTGGCGGCTTGAAGACTGCGAGTTGTATGTGACGTTAGAACCGTGCCCGATGTGCGCGGGTGCCATTGTTCTCTCGCGTGTGAAACGGGTCATCTTCGGAGCGCATGATCCAAAGGGCGGCTGTTGTGGGACGCTCATGAACCTCGTGCAAGATGAACGGTTCAATCACCAGGCCGAGGTGACTGAAAAAGTTTTAGCAGAAGAATGTGGCGCGCTCTTGACGGATTTCTTTCGTGACCTTCGTCAAAGGAAGAAGCTAGCTCGGCTTGAACAGAGAGGTTGCAACCCTCTAAATTAAACAGTATAATGTAATAGCACTCAACGAAGTGCTTAACTTCATTTACCCATTTGCCGTGCTAGGCGGGGAGGTAGCGGTGCCCTGTAACTCGCAATCCGCTATAGCGAGACTGAATTCCGATTCGAGGGAGTGCATTGGTGTGGCCTGTCCTCGTGTAAGTGGCGTTGACGTCTGAGTCCTGCGCAACGGTCACCCATGAACCAGGTCAGGTCCGGAAGGAAGCAGCCTTAAGTGGTGACGTACCGTGTGCCGCAGGGGTGCTTGGGCCGAGCAAACTGCATGAGTAACGCACATTGACGTGCTTTCAGAAATCGGTGCGCGGCAGATTTATTTAATAACTTTAATCTACGGCCCCAGGGTTGTAGATTTTTTTGTATGATGAAATAGAGACAGATGAGAGAAAGGAGGCGGAGACATGGCGTATCAAGCATTGTATCGGGTCTATCGTCCGCAGTCGTTCCAAGAGGTGGTCGGCCAAGTTCATATTACACGTACGATTCAAAACGCATTGCTCGAGGAGCGGGTATCCCATGCGTACTTGTTCTCTGGTCCAAGAGGGACGGGGAAGACGAGTCTTGCTAAAATCATCGCGAAAGCAATCAACTGTGAGACGGCCCCGACGAGAGAACCGTGTAACACATGCCCGACATGTATCGCCATCACGGAAGGGACGAGCCCGGACGTGTTCGAAATTGACGCCGCGTCAAATAACGGGGTCGACGAGATTCGCGAGATTCGCGATAAAGTGAAATATCCGCCTTCGCAAGCGCGTTTCAAAGTATACATCATCGATGAGGTGCACATGCTGTCGACCGGTGCGTTCAACGCGTTGTTGAAAACGTTAGAAGAACCGCCGCCGCATGCCATCTTTATTTTGGCGACGACGGAACCACACAAAATTCCGGCGACGATTATCTCGCGCTGCCAGCGCTTTGACGTGAAGCGCCATGAGGTCGGCCAGTTGCAGACGCGAATGGCCTATATTTTAAACGACCAAGAATATGAGTATGATCCGGAAGCGCTCAAACTGATCGCCCGTGCGGCCGATGGTGGTATGCGCGATGCATTGAGTTTGTTGGACCAAGCTCTTGCGTTCAGTGACGACCGTTTGACAGAAGATGCGGTCCTAGAAGTGACAGGAGCCGTGACTGATGATGCGTTGCTCGAGATGGCTTACGGCTTACAACAAAAACAACTTGACCGCATTCTTAGCACACTAGAGACGATGTTGCGCGACGGGAAAGACTTGAAGCGTTTCGTTGAAGATCTCGTCTTCATTCATCGTGACGCGCTACTCTTAAAAGCTTCCCCTCAAGCCGTCGATTTACTTGAGCGGGCCCGGCCGAACGAACAGTTCCGTGCCTTCGTCGAGGCGACGACGACGGACGCGTTGTTTCAAGTCATCGAAGAGCTAAACGAGTGTCAGCAACAGATGCGTTTGTCGAACCATCCGAAAGTACTCGTTGAATTGACATTTATCCGGATTGCGGAGCAAGGTCGGACGATGAGCGAGCAGATGCAACAGTTGCAAGACCAGGTCCGTGAACTGAGTAAAGAGTTGAGCGAAGTGAAAAAGAACGGCGTGGCGATAGCGGACGCGCCTGCCGACAAACCGAAAGTTGTCAAACGGACCCAAATTCGTGTACCAAAAGAACGGATCCGTCAACTCCTGCAGCGGGCGGAACGTCAACATTTGAACGCGATTCGAGATAGTTGGGAAGATATCATGGGGAACATTCGAACTGTCGATGGCCCGATCTTTGCGTTGTTCTATGAGAGCGAGGCTGTCCTTTGTGCAAGCGACACCTTACTGGTACAATTTAAAGATGGGATGACATGGCACTATGAACAAGTCAGTTCAAACGGCCGCACCCGTGACGTAATCGAGCAGGCGCTGTTTGAAGTGACGGGAATTCGTCGAGAGATCATGGCTGTACTTGAAACGGATTGGGTTGAGTTAAAAAACGAGTTCATCCTTCAAAAACAGGCGGAGCGAACGGACTCTAAAGAAGAGACGAAGCCGGCGGAAGAAGATCCGCTTGTCGCACAGGCGTTCGAACGTTTCGGTGATGTCGTCGAAATCGAAGAGGTTTAACAAAGGAGGCGCTTTATATGCGTGGAATGGGAAACATGAACAATATGATGAAACAGATGCAGAAAATGCAAAAAGACATGGCGAAAGCTCAAGAAGAGCTGAAAGACATGACGGTTGAAGGGACGGCAGGTGGCGGCATGGTCAAAGTCATCGTCAGTGGCCACAAAGAAGTGCTAGACGTCATCATCGCGGAAGATGCGGTCGACCCGGATGATGTTGAAATGTTGCAAGATCTTGTGCTCGCAGCGGTGAACGACGCAATGAAACAAGCGGATCAACTTGTAAACGATAAGATGGGACGTTTCACACAAGGGATGAACCTCCCAGGCTTTTAAGTGAAGAAAGGAAAGATGCGAGTTGCAATACCCTGAAGCGATTGGGCGGTTGATTGAGAGTTTTACAAAATTACCAGGCATTGGTCCGAAAACGGCCATTCGACTGGCCTTTCATGTGTTAGACATGGAGGAGGACGATGTGCTGACATTTGCTAAGTCTCTTGTCAGCGCCAAACGCGATATCAAGTATTGTACCGTCTGTGGACACATCACGGACGTAGACCCATGTTCAATTTGCACCGATTCGCATCGAGACGAAACGGTTGTCTGTGTCGTTCAGGATTCAAGAGACGTGATTGCGATGGAAAAGATGCGAGAGTATCGTGGGAAGTACCATGTGCTTCATGGTGCCATCAGTCCAATGGAAGGGATTGGTCCAGAAGACATTAACGTATCTAGTCTATTGACACGTCTGCAAGAGCACGAACAAATTACGGAAGTCATTTTAGCGACGAATCCGAATATCGAAGGGGAAGCGACTTCGATGTACTTGTCTCGTCTATTGAAACCAACCGGTATTCGTGTGACGCGGCTCGCTCACGGTCTTCCGGTCGGAGGGGATTTAGAGTACGCGGACGAAGTCACGCTGTCTCGTGCGATGGAAGGTCGAAGAGAACTATGAGGTGGTTTCGAAAGTCGCTACGAACGGAGTATGATCAACGATTTCTAGAAGAGTTGTTGGATGCGAAGGCGAAATTCGAAGCGAAGCGTTATATGCTAGATGTAAGTATTGAAGATACGGGAGAGTTAGCAGCGCAAGTCAAACAAGCTGAGATGCTCTATTTCTTTTACTTGAAAGAAGCGAAACGACGTAACGTCTCGTTATCTAGTTTACGTTCTTGAGAGCGAGGCGAGGTCCTCGCTCTCTTTTTTGCGTATTGTGCTTGTTCGAGAAAAGGAGAAAGACGGGGTTGAAAAATAAACTAATGAATCTTCAGTTAATATAGAGGGTAGTGAATTGAGGCTATATAATGAAGGAAAGAAATCAATAACGTGTGAGATGTAAGAAGAACTATAAAAAAGATAAAGTTTTTCTAGAAAAGTTATTGCGTGTTGTTAATTTTACTGATATATTAATAGACGTCGCCGAGAGCGAATGAAAAAATGTTTTAAAAAGTTGTTGACCTTTTGTTGATAACTTGATAAGATATTTAAGTCGCCAAGAGCGGCAGACGAACTTTGAAA
>NZ_JJMW01000066.1 GCF_000714435.1 Exiguobacterium alkaliphilum 12/1 | reverse complement strand
GGTTTTTGTTCAATCGAATGCCGACTTCTCGCCATAAAAAACACTCCCCGATAAGAATAAACAGATTTGTTATTTCATCTGTCTACCTATTGGGGAGCATATCATATCACGGTATGAGTCCATTTTTTATTGATACATTTCCCACAACCTTCCGGTGTAATCCCGCATCATCTCCCGTAGTTCAATCGGCTCGACGACTTCGACTTCCGCCCCAGCCGCGAGCAATTGCCGCGACAAAAACGGAAGCTCAGCTTCTGGCACGTTCCACTCATTCCGCTGCTTGATATCGGGTAATACGTCTTCAAGTAAACGACGGCCGAGCGGGGTGAGCTCGAGTCGGACGGTCACCCCGAGGCGTTCGTCACTTGTCTTGAGGAGCGTCTCCAAATCGTCCGCTTCGAACGTCTCATCGAGTAGACGCATCGCTTCAATCCGGTCAATCCGATATTGACGCAGTCCGTACTCCGAGAGGCCGTACACGTACCATTTCAAATCGAAAAGCGCCATCCCGACCGGAGCGACGGTGAACGTGCGTGATCCTTTCGTCGTCGCGTATGTCATCTCGATATTCCGCCGTTGCTCGACCGCTTGAAAAACGTCTTTTGTGAACGGCGCCGACGGGACGGTCCTGTTCCCGAGCCAGAGGATGTTCTTCTCGAGCCGAGCAATTTTCGTCTCGAGGTCGTGGGGCAAATCGTTTACGTACCAGTCAGACAGCGTGTCCCGCATGTCCCCGAATGGCACGTCCGGAATCTGTTCCATCCATTTGAGGGTGAGGTAGAGCGCGACCGCTTCTTGTTCCCGGAGCTGGAGCGGGGGCAAGAGCCGATTCGGCAACATTTCATAACCGCCACCCGTTCCAGGGACGCTCCAAATCGGATAGCCGAGTTCCTCGAGCGTCAGCATGTCGCGCTGAATCGTTCGAATCGAAGCGCCGGTCTCATGGGCGAGTTCATCCGCCGTAAACCGGCTTCCCCGGTTCAACAATCGAATCAAGTGCAGATGTCGTTTTTTCATCTCATCAATTCCCGTCAAGTTTTGTCGTGTTGATTGAGTAAGCTGAATGTATCACGAATCAAGGAGGAATTCACCATGTCAAACGTCGTCTTATATATCGCGACAAGTTTGGACGGAAAAATCGCCCGCACGAACGACCAACTCGATTGGTTGTTCGAAGTCGTTGGGCAAGGGGACAACGGCTACGCCGACTTCTTCCAAACGGTCGGTGCCGTTATCATGGGGCGTAAGACGTACGAGGAAGTGCTCCGGCTCGAGGACAACCATTACCCGTACGCGAACATCCCGAACTACATTTTGACGCGGAGTCCGGACCGGGAAGCCGAGCACGTCACGTTCACGGACGAGCCGATCGAACAGCTCATCGAACGATTGAAGCAAGACATCGACGGAGACATTTGGCTCGTCGGTGGAGGCGAAATCATCAAGGCCGCGATGGCGCATGACTTGATCGACAGCTATGAGATCGCCATCGCCCCGGTCGTATTAGGCGAAGGGATTTCCCTCTTCCCGGAAGGCACGAAAGAGAAGAAGTTGAAACTGACGAGCCAACGCGCGTCGGGACAGTTCGTCATGGTGACATATGAGAAGGCATAAAAAATGATCCGTTACCGTAACGTTTGAGTAATTCCACGTTATGGTGACAGACCAAAAGTTATAAAAATTCAAATGCAAAACGGGATACAAAGTAGAGGATTGGAAGAAAGGTAACGACTAAACCGATGACTCTAGTTGCCTGTTTCAACTGCATGACTAAACCAATAAACCATACCCCGAATAGCAGCAACCAGTAGTAGCTAGACGCGGGTTGAGACCCTTCTGCCATGCCACTTATTCCAAGAGCGAAAATAGTGATCGCGGTAACGACTAATCCAGTGACGATGTTAATGATAATTAAAAACGCTTTATTCAATTTCTTTCCTCCCTTCAATCGCATTTATATCTTGTAAGATTGAAAGATACTTTGTCTACATCACTCAAACGATTTCTTTTTCTTTTTTGAAAATGCCGAGTAACAATAGAGTGAGTCCGATGAAGAAAATAAAGGGGAAGATAAGCCACATGATTAATCCAGCCCAAGCATTTTCGACACTGATTGCATAGGAGAGTCCGATCGAAAAAGCTAAAGCGGGTGAAATGGGAAGCATCAGAGCAATACCCCATATTTTAAGTTTTGTCTTTCTCGACTCTCCCGTACTAAACCAATAAGCCATAAATGCACCTATACCTGCAATGATATATCCAATCGCAATGGCCACCTAAATACCCCTTTCTCTTTACCGTATTATGAAAATAAATGGTTCTGAGATAAACTACGACAACTTCAACTATTTCTATATTTTCCATATATGTAATAAAATATCCTTTAAAAATTCTAGTTATTCAGCAAATGATTGTACTCTGACGATGAATAGATTCTAGCACCTCCAACTGAACCCATCAAAAAGCCGAGCTCTTGAAGGACTCGGCTTGTCTTATACATGCTTCCGCTGAAAATCTGAGATGGCCTCGTATTCTTCCGCGAGGTGTCGCGACAAGCGGATGTAAATCGGCAGCAACTCCCGGTAAACGGTCGTCGCCTCCATGTTCGGCTTATGTTCATGCGTCACTTGCGGCACGGCCGTGAAGTCGTCGATGTCGCCGAACGCATACTCGCCGAGCATGACGGCACCGAGGCACGAGCTTTCATGGCTCTCCGGAACGACGACCGGCGTATCGAAAATGTCGGCCATCATTTGGCGCCATAGGCTCGACTGGGCAAAGCCGCCCGTCGCGTGAATCCGGTTCGGCGCACCCGTCAATTCGTCGAGCGCGAGCATGACCGTATATAAGTTGAAGATGACACCTTCGAGCACTGAGCGGATGAAGTGCTCGCGCTTATGGTGGATGCTCAAGCCGAAGAACGAACCACGTGCGTTCGAGTCCCAGAGCGGCGCCCGTTCACCCATCAAGTACGGGTGGAACAACAGGCCGTCCGAGCCCGGCTTGACCGTCTCGGCGATGCGCGTCAACACGTCATAGGCGTCCATGCCGAGCCGTTTCGCCGTCTCGACTTCGCTCGCCGCGAACTCGTCGCGGAGCCAGCGCAAGATGATGCCGCCGTTATTGACCGGTCCGCCGATGACCCAATGCTTGTCGGTCAAAGCATAACAGAAGATACGTCCTTTCGGATCCTCGACCGGCTCGCGGACGACCGTACGGATGGCGCCACTCGTCCCGATCGTGACGGCGACGACGCCTGGTTCGAACGCCCCGACACCGAGGTTTGACAACACCCCGTCGCTCGCCCCGATGACGAGCGGGAAGTCCCAGCCGAGCGTCTCAACAACATCCGATTTCAGCGTTACAATCTCCGTCGTCGGCACGAGTTCGGACAGTTGTTCCGGCGTGACCCCGGCGATGTCGAGCGCCTCCGCATCCCAGTCGCAGTTCTTCAAATTAAACAACCCTGTCGCCGAGGCGATCGAATGGTCGATGACGAAACGACCGGTCAGGCGATAGAAGACGTACTCCTTGATTGAGACGAACTTGGCCGCCTGGTCGACCACGTCCGGATGTTCCGCTTTCAGCCAACGCAGTTTCGACAGTGGCGCCATCGGATGGACCGGTGTGCCGGTGCGCATATGGAGCGCGCTCGCATCGAACTCGCGTTTGATCTCTTGCGTATACGGGTTGGCCCGGCTGTCGGCCCAGGTGATGCTGTGGGTGAGCGGGCGCCCGAACGCGTCGAGTGCGATCAAGCTATGCATCGCCGAACTGAATGAGGCGAAGCGGACGGGACCGTCGGCTTTGGCGCGGACGGCGGAAATCGCCTCGAGCACGGCCCCGTAGATGACGACCGGGTCTTGCTCGGCCGTCTCCGTGTCCGGGGTGAGGAGCGGGTACAGCACGTTATGTACCGCGAGTTGTTGCTGATTATGGAACAGGACGGCCTTCGTACTCGTCGTCCCGATATCGACACCAATCGTATACACACACATCACTTCCTAACTTAAATGATAAATAGGCTAATCAAGAAGACGACCGCGAAGCCGGTCAATCCGATAATCGTTTCCATCACGGTCCACGACTTGAGCGTGTCTTTCACGTCGAGACCGAAGTAGCGGTTGACGAGCCAGAACCCGGAGTCGTTCACGTGAGACAAGACGGTCGCACCAGAGGCGATCGCGATGACGATGAGGCCGAGCGCGGCCCCCGTGATATTTTGAAGTTCGAGGAGCGGCGTGATGAGTCCTGCCGCCGTGACCATCGAGACGGTGGCCGATCCTTGGGCGACACGGACGACCGTCGCGATCAAGAAGGCGAGGACGATCGCCGGCAGCGGTGACCCGGCCATCATCTCACCGAGCACGTCACCGACGCCTGAATCGATCAACACTTGCTTGAACACACCACCGGCACCCGTGACGAGGATGATAATCCCGGCCGGCTCGAGCGCTTTCGTCGCAATCTCTTGGACCTCGTCACGCGTATAGCCACGGCGTGTGCCGAGGAAGATGAACGTGAGGAGCGTCGCAATCGTCAAGGCGACGAACGGATGTCCCATGAATGTGAAGAACGTGCGGATGACGTTGCCTTCCTCGAGCAAGACGGCAGACAACGTGTTCGCGAGAATCAACACGAGCGGGATCGAGATGAGCGAGAGAATCATCTTGAAGCTCGGTAACTCTTTCGACGTGTCGACTTCCTCGAACTCCATATAGTCCGGGATGTTGACGTGAATCTTCTTGGCGATATACTTCCCGAAAATCGGTCCCGCTAAAATCATCGACGGGATACCGGCTAAAATCCCGAACAAGATGACCCAACCGAGCTCGGCACCAATCAAGTTGGCGACGGCGACGAAGCCGAGCGTCCCGCCCATCCCGTTCTGGACGGACGCGATGACGTCACCGAGCGGCATGCCGGCGGCGACACCGACGATCAGACTGACGAGTAAGAGTGAGACGAAGGCGTGGAGCTTCGTCCGCATGACTAAGAATAAGAGCGTGAAGATGCCGGCGACGGCAATCAAAATGAGTGTAGAGCCTGACATAAGGTGTTCCCCCTTTAATGAAATATGTAACCGTTTACAGTTTCTGACAAAGAAAAAGGCCATCCCCCTGACCTTTTCCACGCATTATTTTTTGACGACGGCGTGGCCGCCGAACTCGTTCCGGAGCGCCGCGACGACTTTCCCCGTGAACGTGTCGTCCTCGAGCGAGCGGTAGCGCATCATGAGCGAGAGGGCGATGACCGGTGCGGCCGCTTGCAAATCGAGCGCCGTCTCGACCGTCCATTTCCCTTCACCGGACGAATGCATGACGCCTTTAATCTCGTCGAGCTTCGCATCTTTATGGAACGCGTTCTCCGTCAGCTCCATGAGCCATGAGCGCACGACCGAGCCGTGGTTCCAGACACGGGCGACTTGCTCGTAGTCGTAGTCGAACGGGCTCTTCTCTAAGATGTCGAACCCTTCGGCGATCGCCTGCATCATGCCGTACTCGATGCCGTTATGAATCATCTTCAAGAAGTGACCGCTACCGGCCGGCCCCGTGTACAAGTATCCGTTCTTGACCGACAAGTCCTTGAAGATCGGCTCGATCACGGGCCACGCGTCCGCGTCGCCGCCGACCATCGTGCAGGCCCCGTGTCGCGCACCCTCCGTGCCACCGCTCGTCCCGCAGTCGAAGAACGAGATGCCTTTTTCGGCGAACTGCTCGGCCCGTGCGACCGACAGCTTGTAGTTCGAGTTGCCGCCGTCGATGACGATGTCACCCGGCTCTAGTTTATCGAAGAGTTCCGCGAGCACGGCCTCGGTGATGTCTCCGGCCGGTACCATCGTCCAGACGACGCGCGTTGCAGCGAGCCCGTTGACGACGTCTTCGAGCGTCGACACGATCTCGAACGCATCGGTCGCCTCGACCTGTCCTGCGTCCGTCCCGACGACGCGATGGCCGTGGTCGCTCAAGTTCAATGCCAAGTTGTATCCCATCTTGCCCAATCCAATCAAACCGATTTCCATATCGTCACCTCTAAAATCGAATTTTATTTCATCTCGGTCTCATCATATCGAAAATAATTCGAAAAAATATTAAAAATGAAATTAATTTCGATTTCCATACAAAAGACGCACCCGTCTCCGGGCGCGTTTCGTGTCACACACTTTTCTTATACCGATACAGGAACGAATCGAGTTCCTCGGCCGGCATCGGCTTGTTGTAGTAATAGCCTTGCGCTTGATTGCAGTCCTCGGCCTTCAAGAACTCGGCCTGCGCTTTCGTCTCGACCCCTTCGGCGATGACGTTCAGCCCGAGCTCGTGCGCCATCCGGATGATCGTCTTGACAAGGGCGGCGTCTTTGGCGTCGGTCTCGATGTTTTTCGTGAAGTGCTGGTCAATCTTCAGCGTATCGATCGGGAACAGCTTCAAATAACTGAGCGACGAGTAGCCGGTGCCGAAGTCGTCAATCGACAGATGTACGCCAAGTTCGACGAGCGCCTGCATCGTCTCGATGGCACTCTTCGCGCTCTGGATGACCGTCTCGGTCAGTTCGAGCTCCAAATATTCAGGTTCGAGGCCGGACGACTCGAGCGCGCGCTCGACGATGAGCGGCAAATCCTTTTGGGCGAACTGGAGCGCCGAGATGTTGACGGCGACGCGGAACGGGTCGACGCCCGCGTCTTGCCACGCCTTGTTCTGGCGGCACGCCTCGTTCAAGACGAACTCGCCGAGACGGTGGATACTGCCCGTCTCCTCGGCGATTGGGATGAATTCACCGGGTGAGATGATCCCGATCTCAGGATGCGTCCAGCGTACGAGCGCCTCGACGCCAATCAGTTCCTCGGTCGCGAGGTTCACTTGTGGCTGATAGTAGACGCTGAACTCACCGCGGCTGATGCCTTTTCGGAGCGCCATCGCCAGGCGCGACTTTCAGGCGACGAGCTCGTTCATCTCTTCGGTGAAGAATTGGAAGCCGTTCTTGCCGTCCTCTTTCGCTCGATACATGGCGATGTCGGCGTTCTTCAACAAGTCGTCGGCCGTCTGGCCGTCCGAGGGATAGAGCGAGATGCCGACCGACATGCTCGTGAACACTTCTTCCCCTTCGAGCGTGAACGGTTGATTGAGCGCGTTCGTGATGTGTTGGGCACGGTGGGCGGCGAAATTGCTGCCGGTGCTCGGTGCCAAGATGATGAACTCGTCACCGCCGAGCCGGGCGAGCGTGTCCGTCTTGCCGATCGTCGACAGGAGCCGGTCCGTCACTTGACGCAAGAACACGTCGCCGAGCGAGTGGCCGAAGCGGTCGTTGATGACTTTGAAGTTGTCGAGGTCGATGTAAAACAATGAGAACGTCACGTCGTCTTGAGATAGGAGTGCATCGAGCCGGTCGTTAAAGAGGCGACGGTTCGGTAGGCCTGTCAGCGTGTCCAAGTAGACGAGGTCGTTGATGCGCGACTCGACTTGTTTCCGTTCACTGATGTCCCGGATGATGCTACTGAAGAATAGCCCTTTCTCCGTGTCCCATGTGCCGAGCGACATCTCGATTGGGAACTCGGAACCGTCCTTTCGGAGGCCGACGAGCTCGACCGTACGCCCGATGACGTTCGCCTCACGGGTCGCATTGTAGCGCTTCATCCCGGCCTCGTGGGCGTCACGGAATCGTTCCGGGATGATGATCGTGATCGACGCATCGATCGCCTCCGAGGCGCGATAGCCGAACAGCTTCTCGGCCCCATGGTTCCACTGGACGATGTTGCGCTCGGCATCGGCGACGATGATGGCGTCGGTCGCCGACTCGATGACGGATTGGAACTTCGTCTCCGACTCTTTTGATTGCAGCTCGAGCTGCTTCTCGTTTTTGACGGAAAGTAACAACAATAAGAACAGTGTCATGACGCTCCCGCTAATCCAATAGGCGAGCAGGTTGCTGTCCATCGAGAAGCCGGTGAGCGGCTCAGGGGAGGCGACGGGGGTGAACACGGCGGCCGACATCCCGATATAGTGCATGCCCGAGACGGCGAAGCCGATTAAGACGGCGCTCACGATTTTCCGCCAATGGAAGCGCGAGACGTCCGGGAGCGAGAACAACAGGTATAGGCCGACGAGCGAGGCGACGAAAGCGACGAGGGCCGAGAGTGCCCACATGAGTGGGTCGAACGAGATCGTCGCGCCCATCTGCATCGCTTCCATGCCGACGTAATGCATCGAGATGATGCCGATGCTGATGAAAACGGCACCGACGAAGAGGTCGCGGAATCCGGCTGTCTGCTGGCTGATGATATAGAAGGCGAAGCCGCACGAGACGATGGCCGGGATGATGGAGGCGATGACGATGCCGAGATGATAGGTCACGGCGGTATCGACGTGGAACGCCAGCATCCCGATGAAATGCATCGCCCATATGCCGAGGCCGAGACTTACGGCCCCGGCGCTGATCCACCGGAGGCGTGAGACGTGTTCGGCGTATTTCAAGCGGCTGCTGATGTCGAGGGCGACACAAGCGGCGAAGATGGCGACGGCGATTGAGAGGATGACGAGCGGAAGACTGTACGTGTGATGTAGATGGTGTTCGATGGGGACCAGCCCTTTCTATAGATAATCGGGAAAATTGAACAATATGTGTCAGAAATTCAAAAAAGTGCTTCCCTAGCGTAGCATAATCATCTTGATGTTAAAGGAACGTTTTATAAGGCAGGTCAATGCTTTAGCACACTGAAGAACGTCCGAACTCGATTCGGTCATTGCGGAATTTTTTTCGACACGGTATCGTTGAAGCAGAAAGGGGAGACGACCTATGGAGACCACGAACGGCCTCGCCCGTATTCGCGGTGCGTACTCGACGTTGGGGAAGAAAGAACAGCGTATCGCCGACTATATTTTGAAACATCCGGAGACGGTCATCCACCATACCATCAACCAGCTCGCCGACGACTTGGACGTCGCCGAGTCGACCGTCTTTCGTTTCTGCCAACGGATCGGCTTCAAAGGCTATCAGGCGTTGAAAATCGCCCTCGCCGCCGACGTCGTCGCACCGATGCAAGACATCCACGAAGACATCGCGCGGGACGACACGTCGCTCGAGATCGCCGAGAAGATTTTCACGACGAACGTGCGGACGATCGAGGCGACCCGGCAAATCCTCGAAGTGGCTGCGCTTGAACGGGCCGTCGACTTGTTGCTTTCGGCCCGTCGCATCGAGTTCTTCGGCAGCGGGGGCTCGGCTGTCATCGCCCTAGACGCCTATCACAAGTTCGTCCGGAGCGGCCTCCACGTCACGGCGAATCTCGAGGCGCACATGCAGCTCATGTCCGCGTCGCAGATGACGAAAGACGACGTCGCCGTCGTCATCTCGCACTCCGGCGCCTCGAAAGAGACGCTCGATGTCGTGAACGTGTTGAGCGGGCACGTCCCAATTATCGCCATCACGAACTACGCCAAGTCGCCGCTCTCAAAGCTCGCCGACGTATCGCTCTACACGGTGTCGCAAGAGACGGAGTTCCGTTCTGAGGCACTCGCCTCAAGAATCGCCGAACTGAGCCTCATCGACGCCATCTACACGATCGTCATGATTCGCCGCGGGGAAGCGGGGCACGAGGCGCTCAAACGAATGCGTGAATCAATCTCGCTCAGACGGATGTGACGACGCGCATCTTTATTCCTATGTAACGACAAAAGCTGTCCCTCTCATCACGAGAAGGACAGCTTCTTTTGATTAACGGTTGACCGTGTCGTCACGGCGTGCCGTGCTCGAGCCAACGATGCCGGCGATCGATGTCAAAATCATCGTCAAGATGAGGGCGACGAAGCTCCAGATGGAAACTTTCGAAGCCGTCTCTGTCGCTTGTTCTGTCTGGACACGCAACTCTTCAATTTGCGTCTCTAACTGTTGTGACGTCTCTTGAAGCGTCTGTTGCGCGTTTTGAATCTGTTCACTCGCTTGCGTCGTCGCTTGGTTCAATCCGTCGACGATGTTCTGTGTCGCTTCTTCGGCCTCGGCTTGCGTCAAGTCCGTGTTTTGCGCGACCGCGTCGGCGATCTCTTGCTCGTCGACCGACTGTTCAATCGTCTCGGCGCGTTCTGTCAACTTGTCACCGAGGTCGGCGACGATTTGGTCAAAGTTTTCCGGGTTCGTCAACACTTGTTTCCCGGCTTCGGTCGCGTCTTCACGGGCTGCGTCGAGTTGGCCTTGCAAGTATTCCGGCTGCAACTCTTCAATGTCCGTGTCACGTAAAATCTCTTCGACGTTGCCTTGGAGTTCTTCCGTGTCTACGTCCGTGACGTTATCCGAGATCGCCGAGAAGCCGTTCGTGACCGCATCCGAGGCGCCGCTTGCGACCGTGCTGATGCCGCTGCCGGCTGCGCTGCCGACCGTCCCGAGCACCGAGCCGACCGTCTGGAACGTGTTGATCGTCGTGAACGTGAGGAGCGAGAAGAGCAAGATGACGCTCGTCGCCCACGTCAAGAAGCCGTGGATGAGCCCCGTCCGTGCCGACGTCACGCCGGATACGAAGCCTGCCGCGAATAACGAGAGGATAAGCGTTAAAATACCCCAAATGATCAATCCGGTGCCGACGCCATCGAACGGATTGTCCGACGTGACGTCCGTCACCCCGAAACCGATCGCTGAGCCGATGAAGCTAAACGTTAAAAGAAGTGCGAAAAAGGTGACCACCCCGGCGAGAATCGATCCCCAAGATACGTTTCTCCCTGCCGCGTCCGCCTCCGGACGCAAATACTGACTGAATCGTGCGTTTCTTCTGTTTTCCATGATTTTCTTTGTCTCCATTCTCGTGAAAATGTATGGTCCGCTTTGGCCATGGACAGATTTTACCCACGTAAAAAAACTCCAAACTTGTCAATCTGTTTCGAGAAATTTTATTTCACATCCTGATTATGATAGTTTGCGGCCGTTGCTTCTATAGAAAAAGAAATGGCATAACATCAACTTTTTTGAAAGTCGGAATCTCAACTATCGCAACAAAAAAATATTTTACACATCGAAATGTTTTAAGTTCGTATGAACGGGAATCACTGCAACTACCGGTTGGTAAACGCGACGAGAAACAGACGTCGCACATGCATGATACGAAAAGAAGGGGATTAGCTTATGAATGGATTCAATCGAGCCCTCTTGGTCTTAACGGGCGTCATCGGGCTACTGAGTGTGGCGATTCTATTGCTCGGCGTCTATGACGTCCCACAAATTCAAACGTATACAGATCAATGGCAAAACCAAGACTGGTATATCTATACGATTCTCGCGATTGGGATATTCCTCGCCGTCATCTTCCTGCTCATGCTCATGACAGGGTTGGCCGCAAAATCAAAACCGAGACGGTATACGATTCAGACGAACGAAGGCCGCATCACCGTGTCGAAGGATACGATCGAGAAGACGGTGTACGAGTCGCTCAAGCAGTTCCAAGGGCTGCGCTCACCGAACGTTAACGTCGACATCGACTCGAAACGGGAGCACGTGCGCGTCCATATCGATTGCGCGGTGTTCAATCGGGAGAAGTTGCCGACACTCGGAAAAGAGATTCAATCGCACGTCAAAGCGCGCATCGAATCCCTCATGGAAGTGCCGGTGGCCGATGTGTCACTGAACATTCACGACACGTTGCGCAAGACGTCCGAGCGGGTCGTATAAGGAGGCTCTGGAATGGATACAAAAACGATGCTCATGCCGTACCGGTTCCGGCTCATCGGAGCGGGTATCGGCCTACTCATTGCGGTGCTCTTCCTCACGATCGGCTTCGGTCCGACACTTCTCGTCGTGACGCTCACGCTCATCGGTTTCTTAATCGGGAAATGGCGTGACGGGGCGCTTCATATGGAAGAGTGGGTGGCATTCTTCACCCGGAACTAACACGCACCTTACCAATCGGTCAAACCAAACATCAGAAAAAAGGAGATTTTTAACATGGCAAACGAAAATGTGAACGTAAATCAAGAACAGGCAGTCCGTCAAAACAAGTTGACGTTCGAGGAGCAGGTTATCAAGAAGATCGCCGGGCTCGCGACGAACGAAGTGCAAGGCATCCTCTCGATGAGCGGTGGCTTCATGAGCGGCCTCACGGACCGGTTCCGCAGCACCGAGGACATCACGAAAGGGATTGACGCCGAGGTCGGCGAACGTCAAGTCGCGCTCGACCTCCGTGTCATCGTCGAATACGGCAAGAACATCCCGGGCGTCTTCAATGAAGCGGTTGTGAAAATTAAGAAGGCGATGAGCGAGATGACGGGCCTTGAAGTCGTCGAGGTGAACATGCACGTCGAGGACGTCATGACGAAAGCCGAGTTCGACGCGAAGAGCCGGGCGTCAGAGAGCGAGAACGAACAGACGCGTGAGCTCGTCTGACGAGTCATTTGCGACACCTGGGCCGATGGATTCGGTCCGGGTGTTTTCCTATGTAAATGTGCTTGAAAATGGATTAGGGCTTACCGAATGGTGGAATCAATAGACTATGGAAGAAAGCGGAGTAGAGACGAGAGAGGAAATTGCCATGCATAACTTAGAATTTTTGACGCCCGACCATTTCGAGACGTTCAAGCGCCTCGCGCGACGGCTCGACGACCCTGGCCAGACGAGCCGACAATACTTCGCGGCCCTGTATTTGATCGCCGGGAACAAACAAGTGCAAGACATCTTGTTGCCGTACGTCGAGCTCGAGAAAGGGCAAATCCGCACCGGGACGATCATCGATGACAACACGTTCGACAAGGAGGCGCTTACCCTCGTCAAGCTCGTCATCCACTTGTACAACAACAAGGAATGGGTGCTCCCGACCGAACTCATCTCACTGACCGAAGAGGATTACACGCTCGCGATGCAGGCGATCACGCTCTGCCGCGACGCGCAGTTCGACGACATCACGATTCCGACGAAGAAGGAGGCCTGAGGCGGGGCCTCTTTTTTGTTTCTGATTGGAAGAGGACGGGTATTTCAACCATGCATCGCATTCACTAAGGGAACTCGCTCAAAGGAGGGAACGTGTATGTTAAAAGATTTTCCATCGTCGTTTTGGCGCGACGCCGCCAAGGACGACCCGACCACGTCGGTCCATCAAGACGTCACGGCCGAAGTCGCCGTCGTCGGGGCCGGGATCGTCGGGGTCGTCGCGGCGCTCGAGCTCGCGGAACAAGGCAAGCAGGTCGTCTTGATTGAGGCGGCACGGTTCGGCACCGGCACGACCGGCTATACGACGGCGAAAGTGTCGGCCCAGCACGGGGTCATCTACGCCGAGCTCATCAAGACGCTCGGGGAAGAGAAGGCGCGCCTCTACTATGACGCCAACATCGAGGCGCTCCAGTTTCTCGAAGGCCAAGTCGAGTCGCTCGGGATCGACTGTGACCTCGAGCGGCAACACGCCTACATGTACGCCGATTCGTCAAGCAGTGCGGCCAAGCTGCTCGAGAAGGAGGATGAGGCGTACGCGACGCTCGGGATTGACGGGGGCGACGCGACGGACGAGGTGAACGAGCTCTTGCCATATACCGTGAAGAAGGCGACGGTCATGCACGACCAGCTCCAGTTCCATCCGGTCAAATACTTACAAGGGCTCATGAAACGATTTCTCGAGCTCGGGGGAACGTTTTACGAGATGACGCGGGTGACGGGGATCGAGTACGGGTCGCCGAACCGCCTGACGACCGAGGCCGGTCATACGGTCACGGCGAAAGACGTCGTCGTCGCGACGCATTACCCGTTCAACGACTTCAAAGGGTTCTACTTCTCGAAGATGGAAGTCGAACGGTCGTACGTCGTCTCGGCCGAAATCCCGAGTGCTCAGTTTCCGGAAGGGATGTTCATCAGTGTCGACTCGCCGCATCGGTCGCTCCGCCACGTCAAGCTCGACAACGGGCAGAAGATGGCGATGTTCGGTGGGGAGAACCATTTGAGCGGGCATGAGAAGGAGACGTTCAAGTGCTACGAGAACCTCGGGGAATTCGCCCATCGCCACTTCGGGCTCGAGTCGTTCACGCACCATTGGTCGGCGCAGGACTTGATTACGCTCGATAAGGTCCCATACATCGGCCGCATGACGGACGACACGCCGCACGTTTTCGTGGCGACCGGCTTCTCGAAGTGGGGGATGAGCCAGGGCATCATCGCGGCGCGCGTCATCACCGACTTGATTATGCAGCGGCGAAACCGGTATGAGGACTTGTACGACCCGTCCCGTTCGAAGTGGAAGCTATCGGACGCGGCCCGGTTCGTGAAGACGAACGCGGACGTCGCGAAAGAATTGATTAAAGGAAAAGTGAAACCGGCTGAGAAATCACTCGATGAGCTCGGGTTCGACGAAGGAGCGATTGTCGACCACGACGGGGAACATGTCGCCGCTTACCGCGACGTCGACGGCAACGTGACGCTCGTCGGGTCGGCCTGTACACATATGGGCTGTACCGTGAACTGGAATCAGGCCGAGCGGTCGTGGGACTGTCCGTGTCATGGCTCCCGATTCAAACCGAACGGTGAGGTCATCGAAGGGCCGGCCGTCAAGAACTTACCACGAAAATAAGTCGAGACGAGGCGCATGCAGGCGCCTCGTCTTTTTGTCATGCAACTGTAAATTAGTGTGGAAAATCATGGAGTCAAAATGTCGAGCCAGTCGAACCTTCTAAAATGATAGATTAAGACTCACTATTTCACGTTTTCTGTTACGGTACGTCAACAATAATGTTTTTGTCCGATAAAGAAACGAAATTCTTTTGTTTACGGCGATTCGTCCCGGGAACATGTGACTGTACGAAACGGAAAAAAGCTTCGGAAAAGGGGAAGGAGGGGACGATGATGCAAGTGAATCATGGGAAAGCACTAGGAATCAAGATGCCGACGTTAATCGTCGTGTTCATCCTCGTCTTGACGCTTGGCTTCACGATTCCTTGGTATCACGCGGCGTGGATCGCCATCGCAGTGGGGACGATTGCGTACTTTCTTGGGGACATGCTCATCTTACGCAAGTTCGGGAACATCCCGGCAACGGTCGCAGACTTCGGTCTCGTGTTTTTACAGAACTTCATAGCGAGAAAGCCCACTCCTTTAGGGGTGGGATGAAAGCTATGTCGGATACGGAGCGTCAGTAATAAACCGCCGGTTTTGACACTTCATGTATCCGAAAGGTTTTGTTTCAATCAATTAGTTTAACTGATACAATGATGTTATGGAAAACAACTATAGAAAAACCCATACTACTGTTTCTCTAATCAACTATCATTTCGTATTTTGCCCTCGATACAGAAGGAAGATATTCCTTCGTAATGATGTAGAAGTACGTTTCAAGGAGCTTGTATCTGAAATATGTGAAGATTTGAATATCAATATGATAGCTTTGGAATGCGATAAAGATCATACACATATGTTTCTTAATGCCCTGCCGACACTTAGCCCTGCCGACATCATGGCAAAAATCAAGGGAGTGACATCTAAAAAGTTAAGAGAGGAGTTTCCTCACCTCCAACATTTGCCGAGCCTCTGGACGCGTTCCTACTTCGTCTCTACTGCCGGGAACGTATCGAGCGAAACAATCAAACGCTATGTCGAACAACAAAAAACGAGGGGGTGACACTGTGTCTCAAACGCTGACAGTCAACATTAAACTGAAGCCGACAAAAAAACAGGAAGCTGTCTTGAAAAAGATGATGACCACATACATTGAGACGGCCAACCGACTTGTCTCTGACATGGTGGAAGCCCAGGCGACACTCAAACTAACGAGTAAGAGTGTCTCCTCGCCCTTGCCTAGCGCCGTTAAGAACCAGGCTATTAAAGACGCACAGAGTGTATTTAAAAAGGCGAAGAAATCGAAATATAAAGTCGTGCCTATTTTGAAAAAACCTTATTGCACATGGAACAACCAGAACTATTCGTTCGATTTTGAGTCGATCTTTCTTCCGATCATGGTGGATGGAAAGGCAAAGAAAACGCCAATCAAAGCAGAAATGGTCGATAAACACAACCGTAACTTTTCGCTCTTGAACAACAGGCTGGGTGCACTTCGTATCACGAAGAAATCAAATAAGTGGATTGCTCAGATTGCCGTCACAATCCTTACTACTGAGAAGACCGGCTCTAAGGTTCTAGGTGTGGATCTAGGTTTAAAAGTACCAGCGGTTGCATCGACCGATCGTGACAAGGTGCGATTCTTCGGAAACGGGCGCGAGAACAAGTATATGAAACGCAAGTTTCGAGCAAAACGAAAAGAGCTCGGTCAAAAGAAGAAGCTGAACGCAATCAAAAAGCTGAACAACAAAGAACAGCGTTGGATGAAAGACAAAGATCACAAGGTTAGCCGTGATATTGTCGATTTCGCAAAAGAGAACAACATTTCTGTCATTCGCCTCGAGAAATTGGCGAACATCCGACAGACGGCAAGAACAAGCCGTAAAAACAATAAGAATCTGCATACATGGTCGTTCTATCGCTTGGCACTATTTATCGAGTACAAGGCGAAGTTGGAAGGAATCAAGGTCGAATATGTGAACCCTGCGTACACATCTCAGACGTGTCCTTCTTGCGGAAGCCGGAATAAAGTGAAAGACCGAACTTATGTCTGTAAATGCGGATTCAAGAAACATCGAGATTTAGTCGGTGCGATGAACATCCGATACGCACCTGTGGTTGATGGTAATAGTCAATCAGCCTGAGAACCTATATGGTCTGTCTCAGGAGGGGTGATGGCACACCCTCATCTGAAGGTTTGAGCAAAACAGAAATGGACTGCGCTCGCACAAGCACTTCAGAATCCCACTCATCCCGAAGGGTGAGCTTGCGGCTTTAGCCGTGGGAGTGTCAATCACGTGGTTCTTCGTGTGGCTCTTGGATTTCGATTTGGCCGCAGACTCGAACTTCGCGCTCATGGCGCTCGTGACCGCGATTGCGACGGCGGTGGTGGAGTACGTGTTCCACATGTGGTTGTTGAAGCATAAACGAGGAGAAGCGCGTGCCGATGCGCGACCGTCTACTCGATGAATGAAGGAGAATCAAAATGGCAGAGAAAAAACTAGCAATTCACGAGATTTTGGAGATTCATGAGGTATTGACGATGAAGCAAGCGGCGCTCGTAAAGGGGTACGTCAGCGAACCGCTCATCAAAGATGACCAGCTAAAATCAATCGCGCAAAACCACCTCTCCCACACGGAGAAAGCCATTAAAGAACTGAAAGAATTACTGCCAGATCGTCAATGAGAAGGAGGTTGTTCTATGGGGATCACAGAGAATTTGAAGCGCGCCAGTAAACAACGAGACGAGCTGATCGCGACAGACTTACTCGTCACGGCAAAATCGGTCGTACGGGCCTATGCCGTCGCGGTCACAGAGACGGCCACGCCTGAAGTACGAAAAGTACTCGTCAATCAGTTGAATCAAGCGATTGAAGACCATGCAGAAATCGCCGAGTATATGATTAAACATGACATGTATATGGCGTACGATATCGAGAAGCAACTGAAGCACGATAAAGAAAAGGTCGAGAAAGCTGAACAATTGATTAAAGACTAAGGGAGGGCCAGCTGAAAAGCTGGTCTTTTTTGTTTTAGGAGAAACAGACGAGAAAATCGGATTAGTGGAAGACGGATGACTACGGTCATTCGTCTTCTTTTGTAAGCCGAGTAAACATGTTTGCATAAAGTCCCATCCCGATGAGCGCGGACAGCAAGATGAGTGTGAAGACGGCAATCGGGGACACGAAGCCCGAGGCGAGCACCGTCACCGGCGCGAGGAACTTGCCGATCGTGTTTTGGAGCGTATCGGCTGCGAGGTATTGTCCGCGTGACGCCTCCGGGGCATAGCGGCTGACGAAACTCTGGCTGACCGGAGAGCGGATCAATTCGCCGAACGTGAACACGGTCGTGACGACGAGCAAATACCAGATGTTCGACGAGAAGGCGACGAGGAACGTCCCGAAGCCGGCGAGGAACGTCGACAACAGGAAGACACGTCGTTCGTCCCACGCTCGGAACACGCGCGTGACAGGAATGATGAAGACGACGAACAAGAGCCCGTTATAGGCGACGAGCCAGCCGAACAGGATCGTGTTCGAGACGTCGAACGTGGCCGGGGCCTGTTCGATCAAATAGACCGGTACATACACGTCGAGTTGCATGATGGGGATCAGGGCGAATATGCCGGCAATCAAATAGAGGCGGAACAACGGATCGCGCAAAATCATCGCATACGAACGCCCTTGGGTGCGGAATGTTTTGGCGACCGTCTTCTCAGGTGAGCCCGGCCGTGTCTCACGGGTGAGCGCCGCGAGCAGCACTCCGTATCCGAACAGGACGAAGGCACAGCCTAATAGGAGCGCTTGGCGATGCTCGAAGAAGAGGACCGCCCCAAGGATCGGACCGAGCACGGCGCCGATATTGTTCGACGCCATGAACGTCGCGAACACGTCGCGTAAATGTTCGGTTGGCACGAGGTCGGCGACCATGGCCGAGCTGGCCGGTTTATAGATCGCGCCCATGAAACCGATGCCGATATAGGTGACATAGTCGACGTAGGCGTTCGTCGAGAAGGCGAACGCGAGGAATAAGACCCCTTGCGCGAACGTCCCGACGAGCATGACGGGACGGCGTCCGATCTCGTCCGCGAGCGAACCGCCGATCAAACTGCCGATCAACAGGAACAGCGGTGGCACGGCCATGAGCAGACCGGCCAGCTCGACGCCGAGCGTCTGGGCGAAATAGACGGTGATGAACGGGAAGTACATCCAAAACAACAGATTGAACAGGCCTTCACCGAACAAGCGGACCTTCAGATTGAGGTCCCAGCGGTATGATTCCATCGTTGTGCTCCTTTCAAGAGTCTATCTCTACTGTAGGGAGTTGGACCGAGAAAGAATAGACTTATATTGCGGGATTTGCTACGCTAAGAATAGAAAAAGCGAATATATAGGCGCTTGTTTGCCCTGTACCATAAAACGAACATACGTTTGTAAAATGACCCCCGATGTCTACATCGGGGGTCATTTTTATTGGGTCGTCTTCGTCGCCTTAAAACTGCGGGCGAAAAATTCCTCGAATCGTTCATCGTCTTCCAGCAATGTTCGTCCGGTCATCGACAGCCGGCGCGTCGGAAAACCTGTCGATTGGCTCGGTGTGACGAAATAATCATCAGGATAGTCGGCTAACGTGGAGCGGACGAGCTCGCGTAACACCGTTTCGTCCTCTGCAATCCATTGTTCCGACGAGCCTTCGAGATTGTCGCGTGTGAGCAAGATGCATGACCCGTCCCGGATGAACGGATTGAAACTGAGCCGTCGCGTCTCTGGACCTGTGAATGGTCGAAACTCGTGTGTGATCCCTGAAGGAGTGACCTCCCCGATGACATAGCCGGTCGGCCACGCCTTGCCGCATCCGTCCCACACCGAGAAGACATGACCGGGATAGACGAGGTCGGCACCGCCACGTCGAGTGACCTCATAGCGATGATGATGACCGAGAGCGTAATAGCTGAACCCGAGCCGGGCGACGACAGATGCGGGGAACCGTTGTCGGTCCCCGTGACCGAGGAAGATATTCGGGTACAGGTCGTCTCGCATCGGCGTCCTTGCGACATCCTCTTTCAACCCGGTCTGGTTCGTCTCACAGCTGAGCCCATAAATCGCGGCACCGAGCGCTTCATCGAAGACATAACCGGGTCGAAGGAAACTATGCACGTGCTCAATCTGACGCCAACAGTCGTCGTAAGCGAGCCGATTGATGTCATGGTCCCCGTATACCAAATAGACGGATGCACCGAGGGCGGTCCACGTCTTCAAATACGGGACGAAATCTTCCGGGTCGCTCACTTCGATGTCACCAGCGATGAGCACCGCCTTGATGTTTTCTCGGCGAATGACTTCCGCTAGCTGGGCGAGCTTATCGGCTTGAATGTCAAAACTCGTCCGTTCGGCGGTGATGGCGTTCCCAGTATGTCTTGCATGATGTAAATCGGCAATATGGATGAAGCGTGTCATTAGCAAAGCCTCCTACAGCTAGTTTATCCTAATTTTCCCATGTGAAGGCAGGCATGTCGACAAGATTAAGCTTCCTACTCACCGGGAACACCTAACTGTTAATCATCTAAGGAGGGATTCGATGAAAGCCTTATTCTTGAACTGTTCGTTGAAAGGCGAGGGCACGACCTCGCACACGGAAGGGCTCATGAAAGATATCATTCCACACTTCGACAAACTCGGGGTCGACTCGGAGATTGTCCGTGTCGTCGACTACAACGTCGCGTTCGGAGTGACGGAAGATGAAGGGGACGGGGACGAGTGGCCGCAAATCTTCGAGAAAGTGAAGGCCGCCGACATCCTCATCATCGGGACACCACTTTGGCTAGGTGAGAAGAGCAGCGTCGCGACGCAAGTCATCGAGCGGCTATACGGAGGAAGCGCCTTAACGAACGATAAAGGCCAGGCCATCTATTACAACAAAGTCGGCGGTGTCGTCGTGACAGGGAACGAGGACGGGGCGAAACATGCCTGTGCGTCCATCTTGTACGGGCTATCCCATATCGGCTTCACTGTCCCGCCGAACGTCGACACGTATTGGGTCGGTGAGGCCGGTCCGGGCGACTCATACATCGATGCCGGCCGCGACAACGCCTTCACGAGAAAGAACGGTCGTGTCATGGCGTACAACCTCTACCATTTCGCGAACCTATTGAAGCAGACTCCAATCCCGGCGGAAGGTAACGTGATGGAGTAGAAGGCAGCAGAACAGCCCCTCGAGATGAGGGGCTGTTCTTGTTAGAAACGCGTTTTGAGTTCATGCTTTTGAAAGTGTTCTAACAACCAAACCGAGATGTGATCGATGAAGTCCTCCCCGACCCAGCACGGTTTCAAGTGGAACCAATTCATATGCGAGTCCGATTGGAAAACCATGATCCCGTTCGATAGCCAGGCCGTTCGCGCGCGCATCATGACTTTACCGACACGGATCGTGGCATAGATGTTCTCCATTTCCTTTTGATAGGTCACGATCATCTCGACGCCGCTACCATCCTCGGTCGTTCGTCGGAGCCTGAGGAAATGAATCCGGGTGATGGGGACTGCGAACGCCTGACAAAAGAACAGACCGCCATGTTCGGACGCATGAAACGCTTGCTTGACGAGACTGTTGAAGCAATCGTCCAAGTCTCGCCAGTCATTTGTCTGTTTACGGAAGACGGGCCTGTCTCCTGGCTCATAAAGCTCTTTCGGGATGGAGATCTTATAATCGGGAAGTTTACGCATCATGCCGGCTCCTTCTATGTCACAAGATATGCTGCTCTTTCATCATACGCCTGCTGAAACGAAAAGAGTTTTACAGAAATTAGTACATTTAATCGACAAATGTATAGAAATTCCATTCATACCAACGTTTGTTCGCGACGAGACGGGCGGATAATCGTCACATCACAAAAAAACGCCGGCCAAATTCGATTCGACCGACGCTTACAACGATTATTTCTTCTCCACCGCATGCCCGCCGAACTCGTTTCGGAGCGCGGCGACGACCTTGCCAGAGAACGTGTCCTCCTCGAGCGAGCGTTGCCGCATCATCAGCGACAGGGCGATGACCGGAGCCGGCACGCCATACTCGAGCGCCGTCTCGACCGTCCATTTCCCTTCGCCGGACGAATGCATGACCCCTTTGATTCCGTCGAGCTTCGCGTCTTTATGGAACGCGCTCTCGGTCAGCTCCATGAGCCATGAGCGGACGACCGATCCGCGGTTCCAGACGCGAGCGACTTGTTCGTGATCGTAATCGAACGGACTCTTCTCGAGAATCTCGAACCCTTCGGCGATCGCCTGCATCATGCCGTACTCGATGCCGTTATGGACCATCTTCAAGAAGTGCCCGCTACCACTCGGACCGGCGTACAAGTAGCCGTTGTCCGTCGACACGTCGGAGAAGAGCGCCTCGATCTTGCCGAACGCCTCCATGTCCCCGCCGATCATCGTGCACGCCCCGTGCCGTGCCCCTTCCATGCCGCCACTCGTCCCGACGTCGAAGAAGTAGATCAGCTTTTCTTTGAAATGCTCGGCACGTGCGATCGACTGCTTATAGTTCGAGTTCCCGCCATCAATCACGATGTCGCCTGGCGATAACAGCTGATGCAAATCCGCTAATACGTGATCTGTCACTTCGCCAGCCGGCACCATCACCCAGACGACGCGCGGCGCTTTCAAGCTGTCGATGACCGCCTCGAGCGAGTCTTTCGTCTCGAACTGGCTCGTCGACACGTTGCCCGGGTCGTAGCCGAGGACGCGGTGGCCCGCATCCGTCAAGTTGAGCGCGAGGTTCAACCCCATCTTGCCTAAACCAATCATTCCGATTTCCATATCGTCACCCCTTCATGAATCTATTCTTAATAGGGTTACCCGAAATCGGTTTGCTTCAAAAGAGCCGGTTTCACTTCACTGATCCGATAGGCGAGAATCTCGCCGACCGGGATGTTCCATCCGTCGCTCAACTCGACGAAGTCGTTCAGCGGGCTAGCGGTTTGAAGCGTCTCTTTAAACGTGCGTTCAACATCAAAGATTGTACTGCCGTAAGCATAAAATGTGACCGTCTGTCCTTCTCTCAAATAACATGTGACGACGTAGCGCATGGAGAGCTCCTTTTCCAATGTGTCATTTACATTACACTTTCATTACACTAGAATTAATTATGACAAAAAATGATGCTTCTGTCTCATTTTTTCAAAAGATGAAGTCAATGGATTGGGCATTCTTCACGTTTTTGATTTAATTGGAAATGAGCAGACGGGAATTCCGGGTCTCTAGACCTAATCGATAAGAGGAGATGAAAGAGAGCGGTTCATTGCGCGTGATATACTAAGTGAACTGGGAAAAGAAGTCACTTAACATACAGGTTTAAAAGCCGATAGAGTAACAGAACCGGACTGATGTGAAATGAAATTGTTTACCTTTTTTTGAAATTTTAGATTATTTTTTGTAGATTGATGATAAAATAAATGCGTTATGGACGGTATCAACGGGTGTAGAGAGGTGTCATGAAATGGAAGAAAGCAAGAGACGTATGAAGAAACGGCGAAAGAAGACGTCACGCGGACGTCGCATCGCCTATATCGCAGCAAGTATCATCGGGGTGTTCCTGCTCATCGGAGTCGGGATGGCCTTTTATGCATACAATCAAATCGATTCGACGGTAGACCGTCTGAATGAATCAGCGGGCCTTAGCCCCAAGCGGATGAACAACGATACGATTCGTGAGAAGAAGCCGATGTCCGTCTTGCTTCTTGGCGTCGATCGTCGCGCGGACGAACAGGGACGGAGTGACTCGATTATCGTCATGACACTCAATCCGAACACGGACCGTAGCGCGATGTTGTCGATTCCTCGAGATACGAAGACGGAAATCGTCGGCAAAGGTACACAGGATAAGATCAACCATGCGTACGCATTCGGCGGGGCTGAGATGGCGATGGCTTCTGTCGAGAATTTACTCGGCATCCCAATCGATTACGTGGCCGAGGTCGACATGAAAGGCTTCCAAGACGCAGTCGATTTGTTCGGCGGTGTAACGGTGACGAACAACTTGGCGTTTACGTCCGGTGACTATTCTTTCGAACCGGGCACGATTACAATGGACGGGTCAAAAGCGCTCGCCTACACACGGATGCGTTATGACGATCCAAACGGAGACTTCGGACGCCAAGAGCGCCAGCGGCAAGTCATCTCGGCACTCGTCAACAAAGGGACGAACGACTTCTCGATTTCGAAGTTCAACAACATGCTTGACGTCCTTGGACACAATGCGAAGACGAACATCACGTTCAAAGAGTTGCGCACGTTGTCGACGGACTATATGACCGCGTTTAAAAACCAGGACGTGCTTCGCCTAGAAGGGTCTGGCGGAAAAGAAGGCGACGGGATTTATTACTGGCGCCCGGACGCGGCATCACTCTCTGAAGTGAGCGGCTTTTTGAACGAATTGATGGAACGATAATCTGTGACGCCTGATTACTCGGGCGTCTTTTTTGTGGGATAATAGAAAGAAAAAAGGAGGGACTTCGTTGGTTGAACGCTTGATTCGGCTCGCAATCGATGTACGCCATCGTTTTCGTGACCATCACATTAACGACTATAGCGCCACGCTCGCCTTCTTTTGGTTTCTCGCCATCTTTCCAACTTTCTTTCTCGTCTTTGCGTTCGCTGCATTTTTTAAAATCGAAGACTCTCTTTTGATCGAACAAATCGAGATTCTCGTGCCGGGGGAGACCGTCCGTGACTTGTTTAGCATCGTCTATGACGTGAGCGGGAACATTAACGTCGGACTCGTCTCGTTCGGGGCGCTCATCGTCATCTGGTCGGCGACGAACGGAACGGCCCGACTCGTCAAACTGACCGTCTTCGCGTATGGAGAGACGGAAGCGCGCGGTTACTTGCATCGTCGGTTCATCGGCTTGATCACGCTCGCCGCCTGGAGCGTCGGGGCCGTCATCCTCGTCGTGTTCCACGTGTTCAGTCAAGAGTTCCTCGAGCTGTTATATCGTGCCGCGCCGGTGGTCGAAGAGTTCTCTCGCCTCGCGACGCTCACGCGTTACACGGTCTCCACGATTATTTTGATCATCGCGTTCTCTGCCTTTTATATGATTGCACCGCAACAACGGGTGCGATTTTATGACGCCTTACCGGGTGCCGTTTTTGCTGTTATTTCCTGGCAACTCATTTCGACCGGATACAGTGTCTACGTGGACCGGTTCACGATG
Source organism: Exiguobacterium alkaliphilum 12/1 (assembly GCF_000714435.1). Classification (GTDB taxonomy): domain Bacteria; phylum Bacillota; class Bacilli; order Exiguobacteriales; family Exiguobacteriaceae; genus Exiguobacterium; species Exiguobacterium alkaliphilum. The sequence goes on along the minus strand of NZ_JJMW01000066.1, from coordinate 10,255 downwards.
TTCGGAGAAACGTACGGGACAATTGGCCTCGTCATCTTGCTTCAAATTTGGCTGTACTTGACCGCTGTGACGATGCTGCTCGGGGCAGAAATCAATGCGGCCTGGACGTATCATTTTCCAAAGCGAGGAGGCGGAGGGAAGCGGAAAACACATTTCCCATAAAAACACACAAAGATATCCTTAGTATTTTTTGGTAAAGTACTATAATATAGCACGAGGAAAGGGAATCCTTTTTGTAAAGAATTTTGGAAAGAAGGTGGCGTTCGATGGCGAGACATCGAAAAAAACGAAACGGGCGTCGCGTCCTATTCATCACCCTCGGCATCCTCGCGCTCTTTTTCATCGCGGGCGGAGCGATGACGTGGTCAATGTATCGGGACATGAATGATACCGTCTCGAAAGTAAATCAAAATCTCGAAGTGCGAGAAGAACGCAGAAACGTGGAAACGATCGTGGAAGAGAAATCCGTTTCAATTCTTCTCCTTGGGATTGACCGTGAGGAAGGTCAACGTGGCCGGAGTGACTCCATCATCGTCATGACGTTAAACCCGGCGACAGACGAAGGGGCAATGTTGTCGATTCCGCGTGATACGAAAACAGAGATTGTCGGCTACGGCACGCGAGATAAAATCAACCATGCCTACGCGTTTGGCGGAACGGACATGGCGATGGATACGGTCGAAGCCTTGCTCGACATCCCGATTGATTACGTCGTCGAAGCAGACATGGAAGCCTTCACAGAAGTCGTCGACACGCTCGGTGGTGTAACGGTGACGAATACGTTTGCGTTCGAACAAGACAACCATACATTCCCGGTCGGCGAAATCGAGTTGAACGGAGCGGAGGCACTCGCCTATTCGCGCATGCGCTATGAGGACCCGAACGGGGACTTTGGACGTCAAGAACGGCAACGGGCCATCGTCGCAGCCATCGTCGAAAAAGGGCGGAGCAGCTTCTCGGTCGACACTGTGACACGTCTCCTTGAAGTGGTAGGGGACCATGCGAAGACGAACCTGGAATTTAACGAACTCGTCGCCTTATCTACCGATTACATGAAGGCGTTCCAGAACGCCAGTACGCTTCGGATCGAAGGGGCTGGTGGGAAGGAAAGCAACGGCATCTATTACTGGAACCCAGACCCGACATCTCTAGCAGAAGTGCAACAAGAATTGAAACGATTGATGGAATGAGTCGCCTACAGTGCGGCTCTTTTTTGCGTTTAGAAGTGTACGAACGGTGGGACTGATAAAGAGAGAAGACAGGAGGGATTGGATGATTTGGGAACACGTAAAACCGATTGTCGATGAGCTCGTCGACGATCATTCCACTACGGAGTGGCAACAAGTATTCATGAAGTGGGATGCCCAGACGTGGCATGACGGTGACGCACCGACTGAACAGACGAACGTCCTCATGATTGATGCGAACGCCGTCACGACGAAGGGTACACCTGACCTCGATGCGCTCCACGAGTTATTGAAAGACCATGTGCAAGCGTCAATCAGCGACTTGTATCTCGTGTCGCTGTTCCCGTATGCCAAAGAGACGAGCGACACCCGTGTCAATCCAAGGATTCGTTTACTCGAGGACCTGGGGCGGTTCCACCAAGAGTTTGGGCTCATGTACGACGCGGAACCGGACGTCTATAACGAGACTCAGTTTGATCTTTTAAAAGAGACCAATTTGTTCATCGAACGGCTCACCCAAGGCGCGACGGCGCTCCGCGTCCACGTCCAGTCGTTCCGAGGGATGCCGGAGGAGCGGATTCGACTCGTCTTGACCCTATGGCATCGCGTGCTTCATCATTATAAGCCGAACGGACAATTGATTCTCGCATATGAGGGGGACACGAGACACGTACCCGCTTATTTCGATGTCGCCGATGCGATTTGTCACTTCGACCTCGCCTCGCACGTTCTTCTCGCATTCGCCCAAGGCGATGCGACACGGTTACGGGACTGGGCCCACTACGAGGCGCCACCAGAAGGAAAGACGTACTACAATTTCCTATCGAGTCCTGAACGTGACCCGTTCGAAAAGAACTTAATCAACCCGCCACCGGAACAAATTCTCGCCGCTCACAGCATCCTCTTGTCTTTACGCGGCATCCCGGCCCTTGATTATCGGACGCTGCTCGGTGTGACGACACCGGTCGAGCGAGATGCGCTCATTCAAGACGTGAAGACGGACCCCCATCGGTTAAACGTCTTCTCTGGCATTCTCAGCCAATTGAACGTCAAGCGGACGCATGCGGCGCTCTCGCCTTATGCACGTGAACGAATCGTCTCGGTCGACGACCGGGTGTTCGCCGTCGAGCGGACGGACGGGGAAGCGACGCTCACGCTTTATACGAACGTCTCGAATGAAACGGTGACGCTTCCTGTCCAAGGCACGAACGTGTTCACGGAAGAACCGGTCGAGACGGTTGAACTCGCGCCTTACGGCTTTATCTGGATGCATTAAAATACCCCTGTTCGCCTCGTAGCGAACAGGGGTATTTTATGCGTACCCGTTCGGGTTGTTCGACTGCCAGTGCCATGCATCACGACACATGTCTTCGATTCCGTGTGTGGCTTGCCAATTCAGGACTTGTCTCGATTTTGTTGGGTCGGCGAAACAAATCGCGATGTCGCCCGGACGTCGCGGAGCGATCGTATAGGGAATCGTTTGTCCGCTAGCACGCTCGAACGCTTTGACTAGGTCGAGGACGCTATAGCCTTCCCCGGTCCCTAAGTTGAACGCCTCGGCACCCGTATGGTTCATTACATAATCAACAGCTTTCAAATGACCTGCTGCAAGGTCGACGACATGAATGTAGTCACGGACACCCGTCCCGTCCACGGTATCGTAGTCATCGCCGAAGACGCTCAACTTCTCGAGGCGGCCGACGGCGACTTGCGTGATGTACGGCATCAAGTTGTTCGGAACATCGAACGGGTCTTCGCCGATTTGACCGGAAGCGTGTGCACCGATCGGGTTGAAATAACGAAGGAGCGCGATGCTCCATTCACTGTCGGCAATGGCGACGTCACGCATGATCTCCTCGATCATCAGCTTCGTCCGTCCGTAAGGATTCGTTGCGCTGAGCGGGAACGATTCGTCGATGGGGGTCCGTTCCGGCATCCCGTAGACGGTAGCCGAAGAACTGAACACGATTCGTTTCACATCGAACGCCTGCATGACCTCGAGCAGGACGGTCGTCCCAACGACGTTATTCTCGTAATAGCGAAGCGGTTCGTTCACCGATTCGCCGACTGCTTTCAAGCCGGCGAAGTGGATGACCGCGTCAATCGTGTGGGTGAGGAAAATCTGTTCGAGTAACTCACGGTTCAAGATGTCACCGAGATAGAACGTGACAGATTTTCCGGTTAACGTCTCGACGCGTGCGAGCGCCTCACGGCGACTGTTGGATAAATTGTCGAGCACGATGACGTCATAATCTTGTTCAAGCAATTGTAGGACGGTATGCGTACCGATATAGCCGGCACCGCCTGTCACAAAAATAGTAGGCATGGGGCAAGCTCCTTTTCATTAAATTTCGGTCAAGCGGACCCGTGTCGAACCGTTCGTCCCGATGAAGAGACGAAGCGAGTAAGTCTCACTCTCATACACGACAGCGTCTTCCGTCTCAAGCGTCGGTTCGCCGAGTGTCATGAAGCTTTCTTTAGATACTCCGGTATTCGTCCAATCGATGGCATGGACCGTCTCATCTTGGATGACGAAGAAGACCCCGCTATAGAACGCGTACAAGTTCAACGCATCGCGCTCTTCGCCGAACGGTTGGCCGATCGCGTCATAAAGCTCGCTCTCGCTGTAGGCGACAAACGTTTCGGGTGGGTTCGTGTAAGTCATATTTAGATTCGTCTCGACCCATGAGAGAATCACCTCGTCGGTCAAAGATGCCGATTTCCATTCCGCGGTCGTCGACGCAGTCGGGGCCCAAGCTGTTGCGTCCCCGAGACGGACTTCGACATACTCGCCTTCTGTCCCGACGATGTCATACCGGTCCCCGATGTCGCCGATATAGGTGACGGACGAGCTGTTTGGTGCACTCACTAAGTCGACGTTCTTTGTCGTGAGCCACACGCTCTCGACAGCCGGTGTTTCTGCGACGGGTTCCGGTGCCGGTTGCTCTGTTTTCGGCTCGTTTGCCTCTTCGCGTGACTCGAGCAAGTCGAGTACATATGGATAGGCCACGTATCCGCCACCACCTAGAAGTAAGAGTAGGGCGAGCACGGCGAGCAAGCCGCCGCGTCGTTTGCGTGGACGGGCCGGTTCAATCGCGCGTTGATATTTCGCCCGTTCGGCCCGGGACGGAATTTCTGCTTCCGGGGTGTAGCGTCGTTTCGGCGTGTCAGCGGGTGTTACGACTTTCTCGATCGGTGGAGGTGGCACGTCGGTCTCAGTCGTTTCAATCGCGTCCTGGCTCTCAGTCGCGAGGACCGTATCGATTCGTTCTAAAAGGGACACATAATATAGAAGGAAAGCGCTATCTTTTTTCCCTTCCTGGATCCACGTTGTAAACGATTCAGCCGTATGTACTTCGGTTGAGAGCTCGCTATTTCGTTCTCCTGTCAATTGTTCGAATGAATCGATGAGTGAAGTTGGCTCGGAGAGGGCGTGTTGAATTTTAGTTTGCAAGGCGGTTCGTTTCGAGCTCGAGTGCTCGGCGTAAAACTGGAGTAAGCGTTCACTTACATGCACGGATGACTCCTCCTTCTGTTAAGTTCTTCCTCTTGAAGTTTATCAGATTTGTATGCCAAATAAACCAAAATTTAAAAATTGGGTCATCACCCACCAAAAAATTTGCTATAATATTTGAGTATTGTCATTTTAAATATTATCTGCGGGATTTTTCCAGCAGTCGATTAATGAACAGAGGAGCGGAAGAACACACATGAATGAAGAAACGATCTCATTAGGAGAATTATTCTCCATCTTAAAACGAAGCAAATGGCTCATTGCGAGTCTTACAGTCACAGCAGCCATCATCGCATTTTTAATTAGTTCATTTGTCATCAGCCCTACATATGAGGCGTCGACACAAGTGCTCGTTGCACCGAAGCAAACGGAAAACACGATTGATTTAGGGCAAGTCCAGTCTTCAATCAACTTAGTTAATACGTATCGCGTCATTATTCAGAGTCCAGCAATTCTTGAAGCTGTACAAGAGAATGTGGTCGGTGCTCCAGCAGACATTAGTGAATTGATCACGGTGAACAGCGAACAAAACTCGCAAGTCATCAACTTGAAAGTACAACATACGAACCCGGTGCTTGCGACCGATATCGCCAATGAGATTAGTTCGGTCTTCGCTTCGGAAGTCCCGGAACTTATGAGTGGAGTCGATAACGTCAAAGTGCTTTCAGAGGCGTCAATTCCGATGTCACCGGTGAAACCGAACATTCTGCTTAACACGGCGATTGCAGCCGTACTCGGGATGATGATTGGGGTCGCGATCGCATTCCTAAAAGTCGTGCTCGATCGTCGCATCAAGACAGAACAAGACGTCGAAAATATCCTTGAGTTGCCTGTCCTCGGTTCGATTCCAGTTATTGAAAAAGTCGACATGAAACAACAGCGTCAGCCGCGCGTGAAAGGAGAAGAGGTCCGTGTTTAAGTTTGGAAAAAAGAAAAAACATGCCGAGTATGACAAGTCAGGTCGTGACTTAATCACGGTCGTGAAGCCGAAGTCGCCAATCTCGGAGCAGTACCGGACGATTCGGACGAACCTCGAGTTTACGGCGGTGGATGACGAATTACAGACGATGGTCATCACGTCCTCTTCTTCAGGAGAAGGGAAATCGACGACGTCGTCGAACCTTGCTGTCGTCTATGCCCAGCAAGGAAAACGCGTCCTCTTGATGGACTGTGACATGCGTCGTCCGACGGCTCATTTCACGTTCCGTGTCTCGAATGGAATCGGGCTATCGACCGTCCTGGCAAAGAAGACGACGATTGAAAAAGCCGTCCATACGACGCAAGTCGAGAATCTTGAATTGCTCGCAGCAGGTCCGATCCCACCGAACCCATCCGAGCTCTTATCCTCGAAAATGATGGACCGTGTGTTAGAAGAATTAAAAGAGACTTATGACGTCATCATCTTAGATGCGCCACCGATGATGCAAGTAGCGGACACGCGACTGTTGGCGCGTAAAGTTGATGGGGTCGTTCTCGTCGTCGGTTGTGACAAGTCCGATCGTCAAATGGTCATCAAGTCAAAAGAACAGTTAGTCCTCGCCGATGCACATATTTTAGGTGTCGTCTTGAATAAGCGTGAGCCACAAGGCAGTGACGACTACTACTATTATTACGCGTACGAATAAAAGGAGTGCCCGCCATGATTGATCTTCATTGTCACTTGCTCCCGGCCGTCGATGACGGGCCTGGGACAATCGAACAAGCTGTCGAGATGGCGAAACGCGCGGCAAGCGAAGGGGTGACCGCAATCGTGGTCACACCCCACGCGTTTCATCCCCAGTTCGACACAGCCTCATTAAACTTCCAGCACGCGACGTCCACATTACAAACGATTCTTCATCAAGAAGGATTAAAAATAGATTTATATCCAGGTCAAGAAATCCGTGTCTTCGGGGACCTTGTCGAAGCACTTGAAAAAGGAGAGGCCCTCTCGCTTGCAGGTTCACGCTACGTACTAGTTGAGTTCCCAAGTGACTCCGTACCAGCATATGCCGAACAACTCTTCTTCGCTCTGCAAACCGACGGGTATACACCAATCATTGCTCATCCTGAACGTAACAAAGAATTCGCAACGAATCCGAAGCGGTTAATGGACTTCGTTTCGTCCGGAGCGTTGTCACAAATCACAACCGGAAGCCTGACGGGTGAGTTCGGTCAAAACGTGAAGGAGTTGTCGTTCGCATTTTTACGAAACGGCCTAAGCCATATTCTTGCATCAGATGCGCATAGTAACGGACGACGTACGTTCTATTGGGCAGAAGCGGAGAGAACGGTCATGACGGAACTCGGCGAAGAGGCATGGGAAACGTATATGGCGAACGCCGAGGCCATCCTTCGAGATGAATTTGTATTTATCGATCCACCAACACTCCCGGAAAAAAACTGGCGTGGAAAATGGAAAAAATAATAATTAAAAGTCAGTCACTTTTGAGTAAGGAAAACCTATTTTTGTCGATAACTGTCGAACGAAAATAGGTTTATTTTACTGCTATGTCTTTTTTTAAATGGGTAAATGGTGTTAAATTTAAAATATATTTTCACTGTATGGAAGAAGTATCCTTTCATAAAGGGATTAACCAAATAATAAATATTCTTTAAGGAGGAGTATCATGACATTGAAAAAAGTAAAAAAAGCGGTCATCCCGGCGGCGGGTCTCGGCACACGTTTCCTCCCGGCGACGAAGGCGATGCCGAAAGAGATGTTGCCGATTGTCGATAAGCCGACGATTCAATACATCATCGAAGAAGCGGTCGATTCGGGCATCGAAGACATCTTGATCGTGACAGGGAAAGGAAAGCGGGCGATCGAAGATCATTTCGATTCAGTACCTGAACTTGAACAGACGTTGATTGAAAAAGGAAAGTCTGAATTTTTGAAGCTCGTCGAAGAGACGACGAACATTAACATTCACTTTATCCGTCAATCAAAGCCGATGGGACTCGGTCATGCGGTCTTGCAAGCGAAAGCTTTTGTAGGAGATGAACCGTTTGTCGTCATGCTTGGGGATGATATTGTGCAGGCCGATGTACCGTGCACGAAACAATTAATTGAACAATATGAAATTACAAATAGCTCAATTATTGGGGTACAGCCGGTAGCGTACGAAGACACCCAACGGTATGGAATTGTAGACCTTAGTTCAAGTGTTTCAGAGACATTACATAAAGTGAAGTCGTTTGTTGAAAAACCTGAGCCAGGAACAGCACCGTCAAACCTTGCAATTTTAGGGCGATATCTGTTTACACCTGAAATCTTTAAATATTTAGAAACACAAGAGCCTGGGGCGGGGGAATGAAATTCAGTTGACGGATGCGATTACGCGTTTGAACGAAATGCAGCGTGTGTTTGCTTATGAGTTTGATGGTACTAGATACGATGTTGGAGAAAAACTTGGTTTTCTAAAAACAACAATAGAATTTGCGTTGAAGAGAGAAGATTTAAGATGGGAGTTGATAGAAATAATGAAAAATTTATTGGAATCAGATAAACAATATTTAGATAAGCGAATCTTTACAGAGGAAGGAGTAATAAAATGATCAATGCTTACAAAGAAATAAGTACAACAGTTCTAGAAGTTAGCTCCAAAAGAATAGAGTCGGAAATATTATATAGTCATGAAATTGAATATAACACTTATGATTTCATGAAAAGAGTAGTAGATATATTTTTGTCGTTAATAGGATTAATATTGTTAGTCCCGCTTTTTATTATTATAGCCTTCGCGATTAAATTTGAGAGCAAAGGAGGAAGTGTTTTTTATTCCCAAGATAGAGTAGGGATTGATGGGAAGGTGTTTAAAATGTACAAATTTCGCTCCATGATTCCTAACGCTGATGACTTACTGGGAAGTCTTCAAATCAAAAAACGAAGTTTCTGGGAATATGTTTAAAATGAAGAATGATCCACGAGTAACTAAAGTTGGGGCATTTATTCGTAAGACTAGTGTTGATGAGTTTCCTCAACTATTCAATGTATTAAGAGGAGAAATGTCAATAGTTGGCCCTAGACCGCCATTAGTTAGAGAATATTTAAACTATAGCGAATTTCACAAAACTCGAATGTTTGTAAAACCAGGATGTACAGGGATTTGGCAGGCAACACTGAGAAACAGTGTCGGATTTGAAGAAATGTTTTACTTAGATATGATTTATATTCAGAAAAGAAGTCTAAAATTAGATTTAGTTATAATTTTGTTAACTATTAAGAGCATTTTTACTTTCAAAGGAGTCTAATATGGAATGGATCATAGCATTCTTTTTTTGTATATTCGTTATTTTAATTGCATATGGATTACATGGATCTAATAGTTCGTGGAGTAATATTATATGGATTACTCCTATATTGGTAAACCCTAATTTACTTTTAGGAGAACAGAATGGAGAAGGAATTTATACAAATATATTAATAATGTATATTTTTGTTTGGGGAGTATATTCCTCTTTTTTTAATAAAAGAGTTAAAGAATTAGATTTGAAAAATAAAGATTTATATTTTATTCAAGCACTGCTATTTCTTCAAATTTTCGTTTCAGTTTTTCAAATACTAACTCTTGAAATTCGAAGCTATAACATATGGTTTAATGATCTGACATTTGTTATCTCTATTATTTTTATTATTCAAACCTTAAGAATGTTGAATTTAAATGAAAATAAGAAATACTTTAATAATATTATAAAGGGAATCCTTATTATAAGTTTAATTAATAGCATGTTAGGAATTATTCAATATATATTCAAAAAAACATTTTTAATTTTTAATAATGAAGCTACAGTTTTTTATACGGAGGGTGCTAAAGAAGGAATAAGAGTTATTGGTTTGGTTGGAGCAAATAATGGAGCTGGAAATTTAGGCGCATTGTTATTTTCAATCACATTATTTTCTCTATATAAAAAGAGAAATATGCTAACTATTAACGCATTTTCTTTTAATATTATCTTTACAATATTAACTTTCACTCGTATTGCAATAATATCAATTTTGGTGCAACTATTAATTTTCTTAATCTATATAACTGTAAAAAGCATTAGAAAGAATTCCGTAAAAATTGTAAGTCTCATTAATTTTTCCATTGCTTTAACTTGCATTTTAGCTATTCTTGCTTTTGTTTCCGATGATTTATACCGAATTTTTATAGTTGACCGTGGAAATACAACTGACAGTAGATTCTTGCAATTTTACTATATATTCAATTATGTTTTCGCTACTAATAAATTTGATTTTGTTGGAATAGGAGCAGGGAATTATACTTATTATCTATATGAAAATTACGGTATATATGACATTGTCATTCATTCATTTTTTTTGAATACTTTAGTTGAAAAGGGCATACTTTCGTTTATGTCTTTTGTTCTTATATATATATTGATTTTTAAAGAGATGTACAAAATATTACCAAAAGAAAATAAATGGATTTCTTTTTCAGTTGTATTTGGATATTTAATTGTAATTAATGGGAACCCGAGTCAATATTATTTATTGCCGAATATATTATTTTTCTTATTTTGCTTCTCGATAGTTTTCAGATATAGAAATGTGAAAGTTTAGGTGAGAGAA
>NZ_JJMW01000065.1 GCF_000714435.1 Exiguobacterium alkaliphilum 12/1 | reverse complement strand
TAGACTGACCTAGCTATATGAGACACTAATAAAAACACCTTATTAGGCTGCCACCACACCATATTTTATCGGTGTGAGGTAGCCTAATTTTTCTTGGATACGCTCTTCGTTATAGTAAGTTAAGTAATGGTCCACCCGCTCACGCACTTCATGGTCACTTAACGAGTTGAACTTGACGTACTGGAACTCCTCAGACTTCAAATTCGAATGAAACGATTCAATCACCGCATTATCCCAACAGTTGCCTCTTCGGGACATGCTGCTCGTCAGATGGTTCCTCTTGACCAAATCTTGAAAGGCATATGATGTATAGACACTTCCTTGATCCGAATGGATGATGATCCCTTCGGGATTGTTCCGACTCTCCAACGCCATCTTTAACGTATCGATGACGAGGGGCGTCTGTTGATGCTCGTATAGCTTATAGGCAACGATTTCATTGTTGAATAGGTCGATGATTGTGGAGAGGTACTTCGTCGTGCTCCCGTATTGGATATAGGTGATGTCCGTCACCCACTTCTTATTTGGTTCACTGGCCGTGAAGTCTCGCTTGAGAAGGTCAGGTGCGATGATGATGCTCTCGCCCTGAGACTTCCATTTCCGTTTAGGCTTAATCCGACACTGGAGATGGTGCTTCTGCATGATTCTTTGTACGGTGTTCCGGTTAGCCGCCAATTCATAGGTTTGCTCTAACAGGGCTTTTATCTTTCGATGTCCATATCGATACTTCGTAAGCTTACACACTTCGATGACTGTTTGCTCCAGCACCGAAGGTTGCTTCACCGGTTCTTTGACCCAACGGTAATAGGTTGCCCGTGGCACGTCTAGGACACGTAGGATGGTCGTGACCGTATATTTGCTCTTCAGGCGCTCTACAGTCTTTAACGCTATTTCTTTTTCAACTCTCTTTCGATCTCCATGAATTTTTTTAAGATGTCGTTCTCCGTCTTCAGGTGGGATAGTTGACGCTCTCTCTTGTCATCCTCACTGGCGGAATCAGGACCGAGTCCGTAGGTGTATTGCTTCCCGATGGGCTGGTCAAATCGATAGATTTCATTGGACCGATACCATCTCATCCATGTGTGGATCTGTGATTCGTTTTTGATCCCGTGTTTCTCCATGATCTCTCTAGTCGTCAACTCACCGCTCAGTTTGTCTTTCACCACTGCCCATTTCACTTCACTTGAATATACGTTTTTGCCCACGCAAAAACACCTCCGATGCTAGCACTTTTTTTAAGTGTACCACTGCGAAGGTGTTTTTATATTGTCTCAAAAATTTAGGTTAGCCCA
>NZ_JJMW01000064.1 GCF_000714435.1 Exiguobacterium alkaliphilum 12/1 | reverse complement strand
CGATCGGTCCGTTGTTGACGCTATACGTCCGCGAGTTGAACCCATACACGACGTCGCTCGCATTTCTTGCTGGAATCGTCGCCTCGGCCCCGGGAGTCGCCGCCCTGATTTCGGCGCCGCGGCTCGGCCAATGGTCGGACCGATTCGGCGCGGAACGCATCTTGTTTTGGGCGCTCATCGTCTATAGCGCGCTCCTCATCCCACAGGCGTTCGTCACATCGACAACACAGCTCGTCTTCTTGCGCTTCGGTCTCGGGTTCGCGACAGCGGCGCTCCTGCCGTCCGTACAGTCGTTGCTGCGGCAACATACGCCGAGCTTCGCCACAGGTCGAATCTTCTCATACAATCAGTCCGCCCAGTTTATGGGGAACTTGCTCGGTCCGTTGTTCGGATCTCAAATCGTCGTCCATTTTGGATTTTCGGCTTTGTTCGTCGTCACCGGGCTCATCATGTTGATGAACGCATTTTTAGAGAAATCAAACGTTCGTTCACTTGTTGCAAAGCCAAAATAAAACGCCGAACGTTAACTCGGCGCAGGATGTTGACGAACCAAATCGCCCCTTGCGATTTGATTCGTCTTTTTTGTGTTCAACGAGTTCAATCTACTCACCCCGACACGGAATGGATGACGTACGATGTCGACGTTCGTTTCGGCTATCATGGCGACAGAAATAGAAAAACGGCCGTCAGATGGCGACCGTTTGAGTTGCTCGTCCGACGGCGCCCCGACTCCTGCAGGAGAGCAATCCGACGGAGACCCAGCAGCGACGCGAGTCGCAATGCGGCTCCGGGATTGCCTGCGGAAAGCGTGGACGCCGGAAGGACGAGCGATTCGATTGATGTTAGTCAACAAGCTGAAAACGCCGAGCGCGCGCTCGGCGTTTTTTGTTATAGCAAGTCGGCGGCCAACCGGGCGAGCGACGAACGCTCCCCTTTGACGAGTTGGACGTGACCGAACACGTTTTGTCCTTTGAATCGTTCGACCGCATACGTCAACCCGTTCGAATACTCATCCAAGTACGGATGGTCGATTTGATACGGATCGCCGACGAGGACGATTTTCGAGTTTTCGCCGACACGGGTTAAAATCGTCTTAATCTCATGCTTCGTCAAGTTCTGCGCCTCATCGATGATGATGAACTGGTCCGGCATGCTGCGTCCGCGAATATACGTGAGCGCCTCGAGTTGAATCGATTTGATGCCGGCCAAGATATTGCCGAGTTCGTCTTTTGAATTGGCGTTGAATAAAAATTCCAAGTTATCATAAATCGGTTGCATCCACGGACGGAGTTTCTCTTCCATCTCGCCCGGTAGATACCCGATATCGTTCCCCATCGGGACGACCGGCCGCGCGACGACGAGCTTGTTGAAGCGATGTTCGTCCTCGACGAGGGAGAGGCCCGCCGCGAGCGCGAGCAACGTCTTCCCGGTCCCGGCTTTACCGAGCAGCGTGACGAACGGGATGTCATCACGGAGTAGTAAATCGAGTGCCATCCGTTGTTGGACGTTACGCGGGTGGATGCCCCAAACATGGTCGGCATCGAGCGATAAAGGCCGGATGATCGGTTGCAACGCGTCGACGACGGCGAGAACGCTCGCTTTCGAGACGTTGCTTTTCAAGACGACGAACGAGTTCGGATACAGCTGATTTTTCGAAATGGCCGACACAGGCAATTGACGCACTTTATAGAATTCGTCGATGAGCGTTTGGTCGACCTCAAATTCGCGGTACCCGGCATACAGGTTCGTCGTATCGACGATATGGTCCGTCAAATAGTCCTCGGCTTCGATGCCGATGGCGTCCGCTTTGACACGGACGAGTATATCTTTCGACACGACCACGACTTTTCGGTTCGGGTCGTGCTCGTATTGTTTCATAAGTCCTAATGCGACGGTCAAGATCCGGTTGTCATTCGTCATGACGTCGAACGGAAAATCGACCGAATGTTCATGGCCGATCTCGACGAACAACCGGCCTCCGTTTTCGAGCGGCACCCCGTCGTGCAGTTTCGCGGTCGTCCGAAGTTGGTCGAGGACACGCGCCGTCTCTCGGGCGTTGCGACCGACCTCATCCATGTTTCGCTTCTTCCCATCGAGTTCCTCTAAGACGATCGCCGGGATGACGACATCGTGCTCATCAAATTGAAATAAAGAGAGTGGATCGTGTAAGAGTACGTTCGTATCGAGCACATATGTTTTTTTCATAGACTTTGCCGCCCCTCGCAAATTGTTGGTGATCAGGAGTTCAAGCTTTCCTTGACTTCACGGTCCAACTTTTCTGCTGCTTCCACATCGTACGTCTTGATGATTTCCGGTTGCCCGAACATGGCGCCGTAAAACGAGATGTTTCGAACTTCCTCGATCCGCCCTTCGAAAAAGCGAAGGTGTAGCGCCGGAACGATACTAGGTTCAAACTCCGCGACCGGAGATAACGTCGCGTTGTACGCCGAGCCGTCTTCGATAAAGACGAGGCTCGCTGTTCTCTCTTGCTGTAATAGCGTGATTAAATGTGAGTTTTTCGTCAGGGCGAACCGAATCGTCTGTCGCGTCGGGGCTTGCACCCAACTGATGGCATGTGTCGTCGGCCATCGCTTCGCTTCGTCGAACGCGACTAATATCGATAACGGCATGTCGTTCAACGCACCCTGTTGCGCGTCAGACAACTCAAACATCGCTTTACTTGCCATACACTCCCCTCCTCCACGGGTATATGAATTGCTTTCGCCCTTACCTCATTCATTCCCTGCTTTTCTATTGTGAAATCATGCTATAATCAAGAAAGAGGAAGGTGAGACCATGCGCGTAAAGTGCTCTCTTTGTGATAAAGTCGAAACGATTGACTCGTGGTCGTTTGAAGCGAAACGGCTTCGCAACAAACCCGCCAAAACGTATATGTGCCAAACGTGCCAAGAACGTATTTCCGAACGAACGGCAGAGCGGAATGCGACCGGTCACTTCAACTTATATCCGTCGTTCCGCCAAAAGCGGAGATGGTAATCAAAAATGACGCCCCGCATAGTGCGGGACGTCATTTTTTTAGTGGGATTCGATCCCTTGGCGGCGGTTCCACCAAAGGCGTCCTCGATAAATCGCCAAGACGATCGCCATGACGAGAAGCACTTCGGGAATCGGCCACGTGAAGAAGACGAGCGCCATCGTACCGGCACCGAGTGACAAGAGAATGTAGACGACGAGTGATTTCCACCACGTCAACTGTTTGGCAAAACCTAGTTTGAACACGAGAATCGTAAGTAAGATGACCGTGATAATCAACGCGTTAAACCCGACCGAAAAGTCGTTCGCGTCACTGCCGACGCCGAGGAGCGAGGCAATCCACGGCACATCGATTTGTGTGATGTCCATCGTTTGAGAAGCTTTCAAGCTGATAATCCCCCTTTACTTCATACACATCCATTCTACACTATCCAAAACAAAAGGGAACGCCGAGGCGCTCCCATTTCATTATTCTTTACCAAGTTTACGACGCTTGTCAGCTTTCTCGCGTTCGTTCTTGTTCAAGACTTTCTTACGGAGACGAATTGACTCCGGCGTGATTTCGCAGTACTCGTCGTCGTTCAAGAATGTGAGCGACTCTTCGAGTGAGAAGACGCGTGGACGCTTCAAGACTTGTGTCGAGTCTTTTGATGACGCACGCATGTTCGTTAACTGCTTCCCTTTGACGGCGTTGATGGCGAGGTCGACGTCACGGTTACATTCACCGATGATCATTCCCTCGTACACATCCGTACCTGGCTCGATGAAGATCGTTCCACGGTCTTCAAGCGCACCGATTGAGTAAGCCGTCGACTTACCAGGTTCGATACAAACCATGACACCGCTACGGCGGCCGCCGATGTCAGCAGAGATGAACGGACGGTACTCTTCGAACGTGTGGTTCAAGATTCCGTATCCGCGTGTCGCAGACAAGAACTCGTTACGGTATCCGATGAGACCACGTGACGGAACGATGAATTCCATACGCGTCTGACCGTTGTCGTTCGTGTTCATGTTCGCAAGTTCACCTTTACGGAGACCGATCGACTCCATGACTGAACCTGTATACTCTTCTGGCACGTCGATGATGACGCGCTCGAACGGCTCGATTTTCGAACCATCTTCGTCTTCACGGATGATAACTTGTGGTTTCGAAACTTGAAGCTCATAGCCTTCACGACGCATGTTCTCGATCAAGATTCCGAGGTGAAGTTCACCGCGTCCTGAAACGATCCATTGGTCAGGTGAGTCTGTGTTTTCGACACGGAGTGAAACGTCCGTCTCGAGTTGTTTCATCAAACGCTCTTCGATTTTACGTGCTGTCACGAAATCGCCTTCGCGTCCTGCGAACGGTGAGTTGTTTGTCATGAAGCGCATTTGAAGCGTCGGCTCATCGATGCGGAGGAGCGGAAGCGGCTCTTCTTTTCCGACCGGTGTGACCGTCTCCCCGACGTTGATGTCTTCCATCCCGGCGATGGCAATCAAGTCACCGGCTTTCGCTTCGTCGATTTCAACGCGCTTGAGGCCGAAGTAACCGAACAATTTCGTTACACGAAGTTGCTTGATTGAACCGTCTGTTTTGCAAAGTGACACAGACTCGCCGACTTTGATTTTTCCACGGAAGACGCGACCGACACCGATCCGGCCGAGGTAGTTATCGTAGTCGAGCATCGTGACTTGGAACTGAAGCGGCTCATCCGAGTTGTCGATTGGCGCTGGCGTGTTCTCAAGGATTGTGTCGAGCACGTACGTGATTGTATCTTCTTGCTTCTCTGGATCAGGATCGAACGAACTTGAACCGCTGACTGCAGACGTATAGACGACAGGGAATTCAAGTTGATCTTCATCTGCTCCAAGGTCAATCAACAAGTCGACAACTTCGTCGACGACGTCGAGTGGACGTACCATCGGCTTGTCAATCTTGTTGACGACGACGATTGGACGGAGACCTTGGTCGAGTGCTTTCTTCAATACGAAACGCGTTTGCGGCATGCAGCCTTCACGCGCGTCGACGACGAGGATAACGCCGTCAACCATACGCATGATTCGCTCAACTTCTCCACCGAAATCGGCGTGACCTGGCGTATCTACGATGTTGATGCGTGTGTCTTTATAATCGATTGCCGTGTTTTTCGCGAGAATCGTGATTCCGCGCTCACGTTCGATATCGTTCGAGTCCATGGCGCGCTCAGCGACCATTTCATTTGTCCGGAATGTCCCAGACTGTTTCAACAATTCATCGACTAGCGTTGTTTTACCGTGGTCAACGTGGGCGATGATGGCTACGTTCCGAAGGTTTGTTCTTACGTTCATGTAGTTAGTCCTCTCTTATTTAAAAAAGTTTCATCTTTTATTCAACTTTAAGAGTATAGCACACGTCCCACTACCTTTGTCGAGTGTTATCGACTGTTACCGTTTCCATTTATCATCTTTTTTGCATACAATAGAGGAGATTAGACAATAAGGGGGAATCTCCATGCAAAAGCTGTTCGTGCTCATCGCCATCGCCGTCGTTGCCGGGTTTGTCGGTATCGGGGTCGGCGTCGCCGAAAGAAGTGCCGCCATCATCATCGGTAGCCTCGCGTTAAGCGCGGTCGCCACGTATTTCGGAATCAACTTACGCCGTCGCGTCCTCTCGAACCAACAATCATGACAAAAGCCCGGGTACAGTCGATGCCCGGGCTTTTCCAATTCATAAATCTCGCGTCAAACAGATTCGGTCGAGAAGTGGGAGACCGTCTTCTTCAATCGCCGCGTACCCATGGTTCGGGAAGTAATCGCGTTCGACCGATTCGAAACGAAAACCGGCTTGTTGATAGAAACGGAGCTGGACGACACTCGAGTTGCCCGTGCAGACGAGCATCCGCTTCGCACCGCTCCCCTTCGATCGCCGAATCGCATCTTGGAGCAATCGTTGGCCAATCGTCTGATTTTGGCGTTCCGGCTTGACGGCGATGTTGACGAGCTCAATCAACTCGTCGCTGCGCCGAACGAGCATGTATGCCCCGACGAGTTCGCCTCCGAGCATCGCGACATACGTCTCCCCCGCTTTGAACTGTTCTTGAATCATCGCTTCCTGCGGGTTTGCCAAAAGCAGTAACGTCTCGACATCTTTGTAAGACGCCTGTGGCTGAATCTCTAAGTCAGGCCGTACTTCCGGCGTCGCGCCTTTGGCGATGACGTAATGCTTGACGACATCGTTGACGAACGTCTCGCTTCCGGCGAGGACCGACGTCTTGCCATCGTAACGAATCGGCTCCCCATATAAGGAAGCGACCCGTCCACCTACTTCCTCGACAAGCAACTTACCGGCCGCATAATCCCAGGGCATGTTGCGCATTGTGATATAGCCGTCGACGCGACCTGCCGCAAGCCACGCCAGTTCGAGCGAGGCGGCACCGTGCGCACGTGTCCCGACTGAATCTTTGACGATCGGCGCCAACACTTCCGGTGCGATTTGTCGGTTCGGCGTCACCCACGTCGCGTTCATGCTGAGGAATGCATCTCTTACGTAATGCTCTCTGATGGCAGGCAAGATCCTACCGTTTAACGTCGCCCCCTGATTTCGACGCGCGACGAACAGTTCGTCCGCCATCACATCGTAGACGAACCCATATTCGACGACCTCGTCAATCATGATAGCGACCGAGATGGCGAACATCCGCTTTTGATGGATAAAGTTCAGCGTGCCGTCAATCGGGTCGACGAACCAAACCGTCCCCGTCAAGTCGGCCGGTCCGGTTGAGATGCCCTCTTCGCCTACAATATGATGGTTCGGATAGGCGTCTTGGATCCGGTCGACAATCAGCTGTTCGACGGCCCGGTCGATCTCCGTTACCAAGTCGCCTTTCCCTGTCTTCCGCTCAATCTCGTACCGCTCGTCAATCTGTTGCCGAATATATTCCCCCGCTTGCTTGATTAAGTCGATTGCAAACCATTCCAACATGTATATCACCTCTATCTGCATTGTACCAAACAAAAACCAGTATCCGCTTGGAATACTGGTTGAATGGGTGGTTGTGGGTCAGGCTTCGAGACGCAAAAGTTCTTGGCGGTATTTCTCTAACCGATGCTTGCTAGCCTGGACAGTGGCATCATCTTGTGACGCCATTGCATCGAAGAGCGTTGCCAATTCATAATCAATCTCTAAGCGCAGCACCGGAATCCGTTTTTCTGCGTCTTTTCTTTTGAATGCCTCGATCACTTGTTTCATGAGATGCCACACTCCTTTAGTTGGGCTACAAGTTACGGTTTAGTGAGTTGAATTGAGTATATCAGATGAGATTCAAAAAAGAAAGAGAATTGTCTGACTATTTTGAATTTTTTATCTTAGAGAGTATATTCCCACTTCAACCGGTCCTAAACCTGATTTAACTGTTAGTGATATGTACCCTATTTCTGCAGGAATTAACAAAAAAAGCATGAGAAAACGGTTGCGTCTCCTCACACTTTCTACACTCACACTTTTAAAATCTTCGTATTTGATTTTAATGCCGCTTGGACCGTACGATAGGTGGAGTATCCGGTCTGTTCATCGTGGACGGCACTCAATTGTTTTTCCTCGGACTTCGACGTCACGATTCGTTTGAACGTCCGATACGCGTCTAAAAATGCCTCCCGTTCGACGCCACCTTCGTTCGCGAGTGCGACTTGGTTATAGAACTCGACGACGTCGATTAACTCCTCGGTCGTCCAGTCCGGATTGATTGGATAGTTGATTTGCATATTGTTCACCTCGTCACTCATTGTATCAACAAAAAAAACTATTGCAAGTTGGGTTGGAAATCTCTATAGTTTTTTTGTTGCATCATTTTTACTGATATTTCTTAAACGCCAATTGGGGAAAGACATATAGTTTGATTTATTGACCGACCTCACCTACAAACTGATTCCAAGGAGGGCTCACTATTGAAATTGAAAGCTGCCACACAGCTCGAGACACCGCTTTTTGACACGTTGCTCAAACACGTCGACACGAATCCAATCGCATTCCACATTCCTGGCCATAAAGGCGGAAAAGGAATGGATCCTGCGTTTCGCGACTTCATCGGCGAGAACGCACTCAAAATCGATTTAATCAACATCGCACCGCTCGATGACTTGCATCACCCGAAAGCAGCTATCGCTGAAGCGGAACGACTTGCCGCCGACGCGTTCCGTGCCGACGAGACATTCTTCTCGGTGCAAGGGACGTCAAGCGCCATCATGGCGATGATCATGGGTGTCGTCGGACCGAACGAAAAGATTATCGTCCCGCGCAACGTGCATAAGTCTGTCATGTCGGCGCTCGTTTTGACAGGAGCCCACCCGGTCTTCATCCATCCGGAGTTTGACGAGACGTACGGCATCGCCCACGGCATCACGGCGAGCGCTGTCGAACGTGCGCTCGAGTTGCACCCGGACACGAAAGCCGTCCTCGTCATCAACCCGACATACTTCGGGGTGGCCGGTGACTTAGAGCGCATCGTCGCGGTCGCGCACGCTCAGGACGTGCCTGTCCTCGTCGATGAGGCGCACGGCGTCCACTTGCCGTTCCATGACGAATTGCCGCTCTCGGCCATGCAAGCTGGGGCTGACGTCGCGGCGACGAGCGTGCATAAGCTCGGCGGTTCGATGACGGGAAGCTCAATTTTGAACGTCCGTCGGGGCCTCGTCTCACCTGAGCGAATTCACGCGATGTTGTCGATGATCACGACGACATCGACGTCTTATTTGTTGCTCGCCTCGCTCGACGCGGCCCGGCGACAACTCGCGACGAAAGGTGAGGCGATGAACAACCGTGCCCTCTCGCTCGCTCGTACAGCGCGTTCGGCCATCAATAACATGCCGCACCTATCCGTATACGGCCACGCCGAACTGCATTCTGAGTCGACGTACGCCCTTGACGAGACGAAAGTGCTCGTCTCGGTCAGAGAGCTCGGAATCACCGGCTTCGAGATTGAGAAGTATTTACGTGAGAAGCATCAGATTGAAGTCGAGATGTCCGATTTATTGAACGTCCTCTTCATCGTGACGAGCGCGGACGACGAATCGACGATCCAAGCATTGATTGACGCGATGCGCGACGTCGTTTCGGTGTATAACACGTCTGACAACGATTCGTTGTCCATCATGCTCCCGGAGATTCCACCGCTCGCGCTCAGCCCGCGTGACGCGTTCTACGAAGAGACGGAGACGATTCCGCTCGAGAACGCCGTCGGGCGCATCTCGGCCGAGTTTATCATGGTCTACCCGCCGGGAATCCCAATCATCATCCCGGGCGAGCTCATCACCGCATCGACGCTCGAGTATATCATGGCGAACATCGAGGCAGGCCTTCCGGTCCAAGGACTCGAGGACGAGTCGCTGCAAATGATTAAAGTGATTCAACAGACGAAAGCCATCCGTTAACACGAAAGCGCACCGGTCGATTGACCGGTGCGCTTTGTTGTCATCAAAAGAAAAGGTGGCTTATGATGATCGAATTGCTTCCCCTTCACCCATTATAAGAAAACGCTTACATTTTTTCAAGAGAAGATTCTTCCGAGTCTATTTCTTTTTCTTCTAAACATAACCGCAAAAACTCAGCGACATGATCCGTATCTCGTAATGCAATCCCGAGCATCGGGTACAACTGTCTCGGCTCTTCTAATGCATGTTGATCGAGAAGCGCGGACTGGCCGGTCTGCATGCAGACGACGAGTACCTTGCCCATGAATTGATGCGTATAGACGAAACCGAAATCGTAGCGGGCCCTCTCCGTCTCGATGCCCGTGAAACGGACGCGGCTCGTCTCAGAGACCGTATATAAGAGTTCTTCATCGAACGCCATCATGGAGTCCCTCCTTTCTAACATCTCTATATATTTTTCCTTTATACTTGATGTATGAAACCTAAAAGGAGGTGGCGCGATGCAGATCAAAAAGGCGACGTCACGTGACGTACACACCCTAGTCCGTTTGATGCATCAGCTTTGGCCGGATGCGCCAGTCGCCGAGCTGTCGGCCGAAGTCCGACTTGGCCTTCGTTCCGACAAGATGCATTACTTCCTCGCCATCACGGAGGAACCGATCGGATTTTGCCAACTGAGCTTTCGATATGACTACGTCCCTGGAGCCACGGAAGAACCGACGGCATTCATCGAAGGGATTTACGTCATCGGTCCGGAACGAGGCAACGACGTGGCGACGCAACTGATCGAGACGGCTACAAAGTTTGCCCGCTCGAACGGTTGCTATGAGCTCGCCTCGGATACCGAGATTGACAATACAGGTAGCCAACAGTTTCACAAGCGTCTCGGCTTTGAAGAGGTCGAGCGGACGGTCCATTACATTAAAAAAATCTCTCGCTACGAATAGCGAGAGATTTTTTGTCGTTACTTGACGACGTGGATTGGCATACCGATTGCGATTTCTGCAGCTTCCATTGCCATCTCACCGAGTGATGGGTGAGCGTGGATTGTAAGTGCGATATCTTCAGCCGTCATACCTGCTTCGATGGCGAGGCCGAGCTCGGCGATCATATCAGAAGCGCCTGTACCCGCGATTTGAGCACCGATCAAGAGACCGTCCTCTTTACGCGTGATGAGCTTCATGAAGCCGTCTGGCTCGTCGAGAGCGAGGGCACGACCGTTTGCAGCGAATGGGAATTTCGACACTGTGATGTCGAGTCCTTCTTCTTTTGCGAGCGGCTCTGTGTAACCGACTGTCGCGAGCTCAGGGTCAGTGAAGACGACCGCTGGGATTGCTGAGTAGTCGAGGTACGCAGGCTTGCCTGCAGCTGCTTCTGCCGCGATTTTCGCTTCATACGAAGCTTTGTGCGCGAGCGGTGGTCCCGGTACGATGTCACCGATCGCGTAGATGTTTTCATTCGACGTCTTGCACTGGTCGTCGATTTCGATGATGCCGCGGTCGCTGACTTTCACTTCCGCGTTCTCAAGACCGATATCACCAGTGTTTGGACGACGGCCGACTGTGACGAGGACGTAGTCCGCTTCCACAGATTGCTCTTCGCCGTTCACTTCAAACTTAACGGTTACGCCGTCTTCTGTCTCTTCGACGCCTTTTGCAAGCGCGTTCGTGTGAATCGTGACGTTCCCTTTTTGTTTGAGCTTCTTCTTGACGATTTGCGTCATTTGCGGCTCGAAGCCAGACAAGATGTCGCTAGCGCCTTCAACGACGACGACTTCTGTATCGAAGTTCGCGTACGCTGTTCCAAGCTCCATACCGATGTATCCGCCGCCGATGACGACGAGCTTTTTCGGTACTTCTGGAAGCGCCAATGCGCCAGTTGAAGAAAGGACGCGTTTTGACCATTTGAACGATGGAATCTCGATTGGTGTCGAACCAGTCGCGATGATCGCTTTTTTGAACTTGTAAGGAGTCGAGCTGTCTTCTGTGATGACACGGACTGTGTCTTCAGATGCGAAGAACGCTTCCCCTTGAACGATTTCAATCTTGTTGCCTTTCAAGAGGCCTTTAACGCCGCCAGTCAACTTGTTGACGACCGACTGTTTCCAGTCTTGGACTTTCGTGAAGTCGACAGCAACGTTATCCGACGTGATCCCCATTGATGAGTGACCTTTCGCGTGCTGGAAGTTGTGACCAGCCGTGATTAACGCTTTTGACGGGATACATCCGACGTTCAAGCAGACGCCGCCGAAGTTACCTTTCTCGACGATCGTCACTTTGAGGCCGAGTTGCGCGCCACGGATGGCTGCGACGTATCCGCCAGGACCGGCACCGATGACGATTAAATCAGTTTCTTGTGCGAATTCTCCTACTACCATGTTCTTATCCCTCCATCATTAGAAGTGCTGGATCTTGAAGCAAACGTTTCACCATGTTGAGTGCGTTTTGAGCAGTCGCACCGTCGATGAGGCGGTGGTCAAAGCTGAATGAAAGCGCGAGCACTGGTGCTGCAACGATTTCGCCGTCTTTGACGACAGCTTTTTCAGCGATGCGGCCGATACCGAGAATCGCAACTTCTGGGTGGTTGATGACAGGTGTGAACCATTGTCCACCAGCAGAACCGATGTTCGTGATTGTGATCGATCCGCCTTTCATGTCGTCCCCAGCGAGTTTACCTTCACGTGCTTTACCGGCAAGCTCATTGATGTTTGTAGCGAGTGCATAGATTGATTTACGGTCTGCTTCTTTGACGACAGGAACGACGAGGCCGTTGTCCGTGTCAGCAGCGATACCGATGTTGTAGTAGTTTTTGTAGACGATTTCTTCGTTCACATCGTCGATTGATGCGTTGATCGCTGGGTAAGCTTTCGCTGCAGCTGTCAATGCTTTCACAACGAACGGCAAGTACGTGAGTTTCACGCCTTGGTCAGCCGCGACTTGTTTGAACTCTTTACGGAGTGCGACGAGTTTCGTGACGTCGACTTCGTCCATGAGTGTAACGTGTGGCGCTGTGTGTTTCGAGTTGACCATCGCTTTCGAGATCGCTTTACGGATTCCACGGATCTTCTCACGCGTTTCGAGTTCAGGTGTAGCTGACTCGTAAGGCTTGATTTCCGTTTTCGCTGCCGCTGCCGGAGCTACAGATTCTGTTTTCTCTGTTGTAGCTTCTGCTGCTGGTGCTTCACCGTTAGCGAACGCATCGATGTCTTCTTTCAAGACGCGACCGTTATCGCCTGAACCTTTGACTTCACGGATGTCGACGCCTTTTTCGCGAGCGTACTTGCGAATCGAAGGCATCGCGATGACGCGCTCCGACTTGTGAAGTTGAACTTCACGCGGGCCGTCTTCTTTCACGTCAGCTTGAACTGTCTCTTCAGTCTTCTCTTCAGCTTTTGGCTGTTCAGGAGCTGCTTCCTCTTCGCCTGCTGGCGCGTCACCTTCGATGTCGAACGTGATGAGGACGTCACCGACGACGGCAACTGTTCCTTCAGAGACTTTGACTTCTTTGACTGTTCCATCAACTGGAGCTGGGATTTCAACGACAGCCTTGTCGTTTTGTACTTCGAGGAGGATATCATCCTCTTTTACTGTGTCCCCGTCTTTTACGAACCACTTGACGATTTCACCTTCGTGAATTCCTTCACCGATGTCTGGTAATTTAAATTCAAATACTGCCACTGGTTTTTCCTCCCATCAAATAATCATGTAAACACGACGAGGGAGACAATTCTCCCTCATCGCCAAATGAACACGATCAGAAGTTGATAACTTCCTTAACTTTTGCAACGACATCTTTATGGTCAGGTAACCATGCGTCTTCTCCTTGTGCGAAGGCGAAAACTGTGTCAGGTGCAGTCACACGAAGCACTGGTGCTTCGAGGTGAAGAATTGCGCGTTCTTGAATTTCAGTTACAACGTTTGCCGCGATACCTGCTTGACGCTGTGCCTCTTGAACGACGATCGCACGGCCAGTCTTTTTAACAGACTCGACGATTGTATCGATATCAAGCGGGCTCACTGTCATGAGGTCGATGACTTCTACGTTGATGTTTTCTTTTTCGAGTTCTTCCGCTGCTTTGAGTGACGTGTGGACCATCGCACCGTATGTGATGATTGAAACGTCAGTCCCTTCACGCTTCACGTCTGCTTTTCCAAGCTCGATCGTGTATTCGCCTTCAGGTACTTCGCCACGGAATGAACGGTAAAGCTTCATGTGCTCGAGGAAAACGACAGGGTCGTTGTCGCGGATTGACGCGATCAAGAGTCCTTTTGCATCGTACGGAGTCGACGGGATGACGACTTTAAGACCAGGTGTCTGAGCCATCAAGCCTTCGAGGCTATCCGCATGAAGTTCAGGTGTTTTTACACCGCCACCGAATGGTGAACGGATTGTGATTGGCTGGCTGTAAGCGCCGCCTGAACGGTAACGCATCCGTGCCATTTGAGCTGCGATTGAGTCAAATACTTCGAATACGAAACCGAAGAATTGAACTTCCATGATTGGACGGAAACCAGTGAGACCGAGACCGATGGCAAGACCACCGATACCAGACTCAGCAAGCGGCGTGTCGAAGACGCGGTCTTCGCCGAGCTCGTCTTGGAGGCCTTCTGTCGCACGGAATACCCCACCGTTTTTACCAACGTCTTCTCCGAAAAGAAGTACTTTCTCGTCGCGCTTCATTTCAACGCGCATCGCATCAGTAATCGCTTGGATCATTGTCATTTGAGCCATAACTTACTTCGACTCCTTTGCAGTATATTCTTCGAGCTGCTCTTTCAAGTTAGCAGGAAGTTCTTCGAACATGTTGTTGATGAAGTCCGAAACTTTTTGTTTTGGTTCTTTGTCAGCGAGGCTGATTGCTTCTTTCACGTCAGCTTTCGCTTGCTCGATCACTTCGTTCTCCATGTCTTCGTTCCAAAGCTTTTTGCCTTCGAGGAAGAGACGGAAGCGTACGAGTGGATCTTTTTCTTGATACTCTGTGTCGAGTTCTTTCGTACGGTAACGTGTTGGGTCATCCCCAGCGAGCGTATGTGGTCCGTAGCGGTATGTGAGTGCTTCGATGAGCGTCGGCGTTCCGTCAAGTGCGTCTTTACGCGCTTGTTGCGTTGCGGCGAGGACAGCGAGAACGTCCATTCCGTCAACTTGGATTCCGTTGATGCCCGCTGCGACAGCTTTTTGCGCGATCGTTTTAGCTGCAGTTTGCTTCTCGACAGGAGTCGAGATCGCGAAGCGGTTGTTTTGAACGACGAAGATGGCTGGTGATTTGAATGCACCTGCAAAGTTCAAACCTTCGTAGAAGTCACCTTGTGATGAACCACCGTCACCCGTGTAAGTAATGGCGACGTTTGTGTTGCCGTTGCGTTTGAGGCCCATGGCCACGCCCGCTGCTTGGATGATTTGTGCGCCGATGATGATTTGTGGCATCAAGACGTTGACGTCTTCAGGGATGCGGTTCCCTGCAACGTGTCCACGTGAGAACAAGAACGCTTGATAAAGCGGAAGTCCGTGGAATACGAGTTGTGGGATATCACGGTAGCCTGGAAGGATCCAGTCTTGTTTGTCGAGCGCGTATTGCGTCCCGATCATCGTTGCTTCTTGACCTGCCACTGGCGCGTAGAAGCCTAGGCGACCTTGACGGTTAAGTGAGATTGCACGTTGGTCCCAGATTCGAGTATAGACCATGCGGCGCATAAGCTCCTGAAGTTGCTCGTCCGTTACGTCGGGCATAGCGTCTTGGTTGACGACTTCGCCCTTCTCGTCGAGAATACGGAACGTTTGGAAGTTTTCTTCCACGTTTTGAAGTACCTGAACGTTGTTCATTCGTTTCACCTCATCCTTTCAACTATGAGACAATTGTCTTTTTTGTGATCAAACACTACCTCAAATCTTAAGTGTATCTGTCCAAAAAAGCAATCTGTATTAACGTGATACAGGAAAGTAATTCTGTTCCTGCCGTTTCTTAGACAGTATAAAACGGGTTGTTATAATAACGCAAAAAATATGCTTACCTTATAAAAACGCTTACATGAACACATCTTTTCACTCATTTCGCCTCTGTATCATTTTCGTTTCACCTTCTGTACCATCTCGAGGATTTCCCCATTAAATATGATATAATGAGGCATATCGAAATTGGAAAGGAAGTTGTACATGTTAACGATGAAAGATGTGATTCGTGAAGGGGACGACCGACTTCGCCTTCGCTCGACAGAAGTCCCAATCCCTCCTACGGCTGAAGATTTGGAGCTTCTTGACGAGATGGAGACGTTCCTCGTCAATAGCCAGGACCCGGAGATTAGCGAAAAATATGAGCTTCGCGGAGGCGTCGGGATTGCGGCACCGCAACTCGGCGTCAATCGCCGCTTCTTCACCGTCCTGTTGCAAGAGGAAGACGAGACGTTCAAGCTGTCCATTTTCAACCCAAGGATTACGAGCCACTCGGTGGAGCAGACGTACTTGAACGGCGGTGAAGGGTGCTTGTCTGTCGACCGTGTCGTCAACGGAAATGTGCCGCGCCATCGCCGTATCACCCTCGAAGGGTTCGATCGTGACGGCAACCCAATCAAATTGCGCCTTCGTGGCATGCGGGCCATCGTCTGCCAACACGAGCTCGACCACTTAGACGGCGTCATGTTCTACGACCGCATCAACCCGACCAATCCGCTTGAGACTTATGGTGAGCCAATCTGAGGTGACGAACGTGAAAAAAAAGGCGCTGTTGTTAGTATTCCCATTTTTATTTCTTTTAATCGGTGGATGTGTCCGCATCGAATATGACGCCACTGTTCATTATGATCAATCGGTCACGCTCGAGACGACGTATGCGTTTCGCGACCACCCCGTCATGAAGCTGCTCAATTTGCGGCTCGATTGGGATACATGGAAGCAACAAGCGAACGATAACGGTTACGCGACACGTGACTACTCGAGCGAAGACGATTACGAGGGCATGGTGCTTAAGAAGACGTTCGACAATGTCGATGAGTTACAAAACATTAAAGAAGAATGGAAGACCGGTCCAGCCGGTATCCTCGTCCCGCCTGACATGGAGTTCGATGTGCAAAAAGAAGAAGGCATTTGGTTCGACTCCTATGTGCTCAACACGAACCTGGATTTACGTCTGGACCGAATCGAGCTACCAGGCCTCAACTTGAGCGGCTCACCGAAACAGCTCGCCGAGCGCTATGTCCGTCAAGCCGATATTCGTTTCAACTTAACCGTACCGACGGGTGTGTTTGTTGAAGACGGCACCGGGCTCGACCTCCGTTCGATGAAGCATGTCGAATGGCAAGTGTACGGAGGCCGACAAAACAATATGACGCTCGTCGCCCATGTGCCGAACGTGAAGGCGTGGATCATCACGGTCGTCGCTTTCGTCGTCGTTAGCCTCGCCAGTTTCTTCATTTGGCGGAAATATCGACAGAACGCCGGCGACCCGAACAAAACGTCCATTCGCTCGCGTCTACTCGGTGTGCTCATCGTCGTCTTGGCACTCTCCATCATCATCGTGACCGTCCGGGAAGAGTTGACGACCGAACGGAAAGCCGAGGCGGTGCGCCAAGCGGCCCAGACCGACGAGTTCATCCCGACGTTCGCCGTCCATGGTCTGCTCGGGACGGACCGGACGTTCCTGCGCTTCTCCCAGTTCATGGAGCAGCGTGGCCTCGCCAAGGATGGCGCCCTCTGTACCGTTTCGACAGAGAGCGAGGTCGACTGCGTCATCAACGACTATAGCTCGAACCGTCCGATCGTCCGCATCGAATACGAAGACGCCGAGGCTTCGCTGAACAATCAGACGAAATGGTTGAACGCGGCGATTGAGACGTATAAGGCCGAACGCAACAAGTCGTTCGAGCGAATGTATTTGATCGGCCATAGTATGGGCGGCGTCGCGGCCGCGAACTATATCTTGAACCAAGACAAGTACTTGATTGATAAATTCGTCTCGTTCGACAGCCCGTTCGCCGGCACTCGCCTCGCCAACTTCGGTCTATCGGCAAGCAACTTCGGCGTCAACACAGGGAGTGCCGCCATCCGGGACTTGTCCCCAACATCGGACGGACTTGTGGCGTTCCAGTCGAAGCTCGAGACGTGGCCGCGTTCCGTTCAAGTGTTGTCGTTCGCCGGGCGCGGTGGGGAGTTCAATTTGATCGAGCCCTCGAGCTCCCTCCTCCTCGAAGACTATACGAACAACATCACGACGGAGACCGTCCCGTACGACCACTTCTCGCTCCATCGGAAGACGGACGTGCTCCGCGATACGGGACGATTCCTGTACGAGTATACGAACGAGTTCAACCCGGTCGAAACAAACTGACGAAAGCCCGCCTTCGTGAATGTTTCTCTACCTCTCGTTTAAAAAAGGAACGGGGTACGAAAGAGGGATGGAGGCGTGGACCGACCGATGGCACGGCGAGACTTCTAGGGGAATAGCAAGCATTGGGAGACCCAGCAGCGTTAAGCGATGCGGCTCCCTGCTTGCCCCCAGAAAAGCGAGCTGTGCCTAGTCGGGCAAATAAAAAAACTGCAGACAATGTTTTGTCTACAGTCTGAACCCGCCCTCTTCACGAAGGCGGGTTTCTTTGTTAGTACGTCATCGTCCACGTCAGTTTTTGCAACCAGTAAATCAAATACTTACCAATTGGCAAGTCCGTTTGAATCTCTTCGTACGCGAGCGTATACGTTCCTTCTTCATTGTTCCACAACCGTTTGAAGTAGCCGTCGACTTCGTTCATAAACTCCGTCTCGGTCGTCGCGACGACTTCGACATCGGCTTCTAAATTGTAGTCGTTCATGTTACGCGCCGTATAGTTCCCAGAACCGATGACGACGACTTGTCGTTCCCCTTCCACATACAACAGTTTCGGATGATACTGTTCGTCACCGACTTCGTACCACCGAATCTCGATTTGATCAGGGTTGACCGTGTTCAGTTCGGCTGTCACCGGCAAGTTCGGTAGACCCGACTTGTCCCGCCCAAACGCATTCGTGTTCGGGTCGAGGATCAGTTTGACGAAGACGCCCCGCTCTGCGGCCCGGTGAATGGCATGGATGATGTCTCGGTCAGCCAAATAGAACATGCCGACCCAAATCGTCTCCCCCGCTTTCGCCTGATCCATCCCGTCGATGACCGCCTCTTCAATCTTCGACTCGGTCACGTATCGGATTTGCATCGGTCCGTCCGAGTCTTCCTCCCGAAGGTTCGCTAACTTCTCTTCATCCGGGAACCTCGCCTCGTCCCCTTTCGAGAATCGGGCAATCGCCTCTTCCCCTTCTAAAATATCAGCGAGGATTGGACCGTCAAGGCGGACCCCGACGTTCGAATGATACCCGCTCGCGTCATGCGGATTCGCCGACAAGACAAACCCTTCGTTCTCGGTCACCATGACTTTCCGATGGTTCGCCTTCACGTTCAACAGTCGTAAATAGGACCGGATGGTGATGTCCGGTGCCGACTTTGCCATCGGGTTCGGGAGCCAGCCGTTCTGGCTATCCCCAAACCATTGGAAAGCCATCCGATACACAGTGGAATACAGGATGTTTGGATCGCGAAGGGCATCTAAATTTGTATAGACGATTTCAGCGCCCGCCTCCTCCAATAAGTCGAGATGATCGGCAGGATGCCCGTTATACGTCGTGTTGATTTCATCGGTGATGACGACGACGTTCAAATCCGGATACGCCTCCATCTGCTCGAGGAGCGCCGCCGTCAAACGAGCCGTGATCGTCGGATATTGTCGATCTTCATTTGAATAAGGATTAAATAAGAAAAAGTCCATGACGACATACTCGCGCGCCTCACGAATCGATCGTTCGACGTCTTGAAAAATCTCCATTTCGTTCACTTCCGTGTCCTCGCCTTGGTACGTCAAGTCAAACAGGAAATCGATTTGGTCGTCTGAAATCGCGACCGGTTCTGACGCCCGTGATACGCCTTCTGGTAACGGCTTGACTTGGTGATAAATCATCGTAATAAGGAAGAGGACGAGTAGCACGGCAACGCCCCACTTCACCCATCCACGTCTCCTCTTTTTCTCTGCCATCTGCACCCGCTCCTTATTGTTCGGTTCAAAAAACGGGCCGTAGTCTCCTACAGCCCGTTCGATCATACTTCCATAATAATCGGAAGAACCATTGGGTGTCTTCTCGTTTTTTGTGCCAAATATGGTGTAAGCGTATCGGAAACGAGTTGTTTCAACTCTGACCATTTCATCTGCTTGTTCGACAAACCTTGTTCGACCGTCTTCTTCAACAGACGCTCACCGTCACGAATCAAGCTACCCGACTCACGCATGTAGACGAAACCGCGCGAGATGATGTCTGGCCCGGAGACGAGTTTGCGTGTCTTGCCGTCAATGCTGATGACGACGACGACGAGCCCGTCCTCTGAGAGGATGCGACGGTCGCGCAAGACGATGTTGCCGATATCCCCGATGCCGTTCCCGTCGATATAAACGGCGTTCGCGGAAATCTTGCCGGTTACGGCTGCCGAGTCGGCGTCGACCGCGAGCACTTCCCCGTTATCCATGACGAAACTGTTCTCTTTCGGGATCCCGACCGATTCAGCGAGTTCGGCGTGTTTCTTCAACATTCGATACTCGCCGTGAATCGGCATGAAGAATTTCGGGTTGAGCAATCGAATCATGAGCAACTGCTCTTGTTGTGAGCCGTGACCTGACGTATGGATGTTCGTCAACTTACCATAGACGACGTCCGCGCCCGCTTTATACAGCTGGTCAATCGTTTTCCCGACCGAGATAGCGTTACCTGGGATCGGTGACGACGAGAAGATGACCGTGTCACCTGGGATGATGGACACTTGGCGGTGCGTCCCGTTCGCGATTCGGCTAAGGGCTGCCATCGGCTCCCCTTGTGAACCGGTACAAAGAATCGCCACTTCGTTCGGGTCATAGTTGCGCATTTGGTTCGCCTCGATGATCATGCCTTTCGGGACGTTGATGAATCCGAGCTCTTGCCCGATCGTCATGACCTTCTCCATCGAACGGCCGAAGATGAGCAAGTGACGTCCTGTCTCGGCGCATGCGTCGATGACTTGTTGCAGGCGATAGATGTTCGAAGCGAACGTCGCGAAAATGATGCGTCCTTCCGCTTTGCGGAACGTCTCACTGATCGTGCCGCCGACGACACGTTCACTCATCGTGAACCCTTCGACTTCCGCGTTCGTCGAGTCGGATAAGAGACAAAGGACGCCCTCTTTCCCGATTTCCGCCATCTTGGCGAGGTCGGCCGGTTCACCGACTGGCGTGAAGTCGAACTTGAAATCGCCCGTATGAACGATGTTCCCTTGCGGCGTCTTGACGACGACACCGAGCGAGTTCGGAATCGAGTGGGTCGTCCGGAAGAACGAGATGCTCGTCTTACGGAATTTGACAATCGCATCCTCGTCAATCTCGTGGAGTTCTGCTTCGCGAAGCAATCCGTGCTCTTCAAGCTTCACTTTGATGAGGCCAAGCGCGAGCTTCGTCGCATAAATCGGCAGTTTCACTTGCTTCAAGAGAAACGGGATGCCGCCGATATGGTCTTCGTGTCCATGGGTGATGAATACCCCTTTGACTTTATCTTTGTTTTTAATCAGATAAGTGTAATCCGGAATGACGTAGTCGATTCCAAGCAAATCGTCCTCCGGGAACATGATACCGGCATCGATGACGATAATCTCGTCTTGGAATTGAACGACGTACGTGTTCTTCCCGATTTCACCGAGTCCGCCTAGTGCGAACACGGCCGTTTGGTGGTTCTTTACAAACTTCATTTAATCTCTCCTTACTAAAATAGTTGATTTCATCTATGTGAAACATAAGTGATTCTCGCAGTATGGTTACGTTCCGTAAGATTCTTTCTTCATTATAGCTCATATTGTGTCAATATTTCACTAATGACGTCAGATTGAGGGTTGTTTCGCGATTTCATGTTATGCTTTTGAGTATAGCAAGACCATTATCAGACAGAGAAAGCATGGTGAATGAACATGGAAGATCAGAAAGTTGTCTTTTTCGACATTGACGGGACCCTTCTTCACGACGGGACGTACATCCCGCCCTCGACCATCCGCGCAATCAAACAGTTACAGGTGAACGGTGTCGAGACGTTCATCGCGACAGGCCGTGGACCGGCGATGTTATCGAACATTCCCGAGCAAGTCGGAATCAATAGCTTCGTCTGCTACAACGGGCAAATCGTCGTGCATGACGGAGAAGTCGTCTATCGGAACACGTTGCCGACGAGCGCGTTGACGCGTTTGACCAGTCATGCCGATTCAAATGATCATACGCTCGTCTATCTCGGTCAGCATCGAGGCGGGGCGACCCGGCGAAACGATACCATCGTCGAGCAATCACTCGGCGAGCTCGACATGCCGATTCCTTCGTTTGCGCCGAACTTCCATAAAGAACAAGACGTCTACCAGACGCTCCTATACTGCACACCCGAAGATGAGCACCATTACGTGAACGCCTACGAAGAGTTCGACTTCATCCGCTGGCACCCGCACGCGATGGACGTCATCAATCGCGGGGCGAGCAAGGCCGACGGCATTCGTCACTTCATCGAAGCGAACGGCTACCGGCTCGAGAACACGTATGCGTTCGGTGATGCGCTGAACGATTTAGCGATGCTCCAATACGTCGGAACTGGCATCGCGATGGGCAACGGACGCGTCGAGGCGAAAGAGGCGGCCGATTACGTGACGAAGTCCATCCTCGACGACGGGATTGAATACGGCTTGAAGAAAATGAATTTGATTTAACACAAAACGAGAGGCGCGCGCCTCTCGTTTTTATCTGGACCGAAGTGTACGTTCGAGTCGGTCGAGGTCGGTATCTTTTCCGATGATGATTAGAATGTCTTCCGGCAAAATCATCTCGTCTGCTTGCGGCGAGATGAGGACGTCGTCGTCACGGCGAATCGCCACGATGTTGACGCCGTATTTGGCGCGGAGGTCCAAGTCGATGAGCGACTTGTTCGACAGCTTCTCGCCGGCCTTGATCTCCACGATCGAATGTTCGTTCGAGAGCTCCAAATAATCCAAAATGCTTTGGCTCATCAACCCATTGGCGATTCGGACGCCCATGTCACGTTCCGGATGGACGATATTGTCGGCCCCGATGCGGCGCAACACTTTCTCATGGTAGTCGTTCGTCGCTTTTACCGTGATGATTTGAACGCCGAGCTCTTTCAAGATGAGCGTCGTCAAAATCGACGCTTGGATATTCTCCCCAATCGCCACGATGACATGCTCGAAGTTACGAATTCCGAGACTCTTCAATACGTTCTCGTCTGTCGTATCGGCGATGACCGCGTGCGTGGCCAATCCCATAAATTCGTTGACGCGTTCTTCGTCCGCATCGATGGCGAGGACATCGTATCCGTTCGCCGACAACTCACGAACGATCGACCCGCCAAAACGTCCTAACCCGATGACTGCAAATTCACCTGTCATGATTCATACATCCCTTTCCAACCGCGCATTCTGTTCTCGATTCTTCGTTCAGTGTAACCGATTCACTAAAAAAAAACTATATAAAAAAAGACCGGGAAGACCCGGTCTTACGCTTTGCCGCTCGAACGTTTGCCACGCACGTAATCGTTGTCGAACAAGAACAGTCGAAGCAACAAATATAGTGCCGGAACGAGGAGTAACAAACCTAGAATGAAGACGACGACGAGCGCGATGGCCATCGACTCGTTGACGACGCTTCCGTTGATATCAATATACGGATACAAGATATACGGCAAATGCGTATATCCGTAGCCGAACCAGGCCATGAAGAACTGACCCATGACCATGAGGAACGCGATTCCGTAGTTCCGCTTCAAATAGACGAGCGCGACCGCTGCGACGAAGAAGATGAAACTTACCGCGAACCACCACCAGTTGCCCGCCAAAATCCGCTCATAGTGCCAAGCCGCTTGTGACTTGAGACCAAAGAAGACAAGGCCCGAGGCGATGATGGTCGGAACACTCCAGAACAGCGCCCATTTCCGGACGAGCCCCATCGCTGTCTTGTCCCCGGCTTTATCCGCATAGAACAAGAGGAACATCGCACTGATGTAGAGCACCGAGACGATGGCGAGCGTGACGACCGTCCACGAGTAGAAGTTCGTGAACAACTTCATGCCGTCGAAAAAGACGCCAGCCTCCGTCTCGTTGATGAACCCGCCTTGACTGACTGTGAGGACAGTCGACATCGAGGCCGGAATCAACAAACCGGTCGCCCCATACAAGAACATATAGAGCGTGCTCTCTTTTGAACCGTAGTTCGCGAACGCGTAAAAGCTACCGCGAATCGCCAAAAGAATCAACACGACCGAGGCCGGGATGAGGAGTGCCGTCCCGTAGTAGTAGGCCGTATCCGGGAAGAACCCGACGATCCCGACGAAGAAGAAGACAAAAAACACGTTCGTCACTTCCCACGTCGGCGATAAATACCGTGCAATCAGACGGTTGACCATATGGTCTCGCTTCGTGTACTTGCTATAGAAAGCGAAGAAGCCAGCACCGAAATCAATCGATGCGACAATGAGATAACCGTACAAGAACGTCCATAAGACGGCAATCCCTAATTCTTGAATCTCCATGTCATACCCTCCGATCACACTTCATCGGCAAACATCGCTTCACCGCGATGTTCCGATTGTTTTAGTTCTTTCCCAACTGGGTTGTCCTTGAACAGACGCGTCAAGACGAGCACCGTGACCACGCCAAGAACCGCATAGAGGATCGCGAAAGCGACAAGCATCCAACCAACGTTCGCCGACGTCGTCGCCGCTTCACTCGTGCGCATAAGTTCATACAGCGCCCAAGGCTGACGACCGAATTCGGCGAAGAACCAACCAAATTCGATGGCCATCATCGCGAGCGGACCACCGGCTGCGATGGCGATGAGCATCGGTTTACTGAATTGATTCAAGCGTTTAATATACCGTCCGAGCACGAACAGGAACGAAATGAGTGCCAAGAGCATCCCAATCCCGACCATCGCATCGAACAGATAGTGAACAAAGAGCGGCGGTTGGTCCTCTTGCGCGAACTCGTTCAATCCCGTCACTTCATAGTCCGGGACACCACCGGCTAAAATCGAGAGCGCATACGGAATCTTGATGGCCCCGCGCACTTCGTATCCACCTTGTCCGTCATCTTCGAGCCAGCCCCCTAAAATGAGCTCGGCCTCAGACGACGTCTCAAAGTGCCATTCCGCAGCCGCCAATTTGTCCGGCTGATACTTCGCCAAATATTTACCAGAGAAGTCACCGACGAGCGCTGTCGCAATCGCGAAGATCAACGCGACCGTCATCGTCAAGCGAAGCCCGCGCTTATGGTAGGCGATCGTCGCTTGGTCGAGCTGGTTGCGATGGCTACGGAGAAGTTGCACCGCAGCGATTGCCGCCAAAATGAACGCAGACGTCAAAATGGCCGACGTGAGCACGTGCGACATCTTCGTCGGCATGGCCGGACTGAACATCGCCTCAATCGGACTCACGTTCGCAAGTCGTCCGTCGATGATATCAAACCCGACCGGTTGGTTCATGAAACTGTTCACCGTTGTAATGAAGAAACCGGAGAACAATGCCCCGACCGCGACGGGAATCCCGACGAGCATATGATGCCATGGGTTTTTAAAGCGGTCCCACGTGTACAAATAAATACCGAGGAAGATGGCTTCAAAGAAGAACGCGAACGTCTCCATGAATAGCGGGAGCGCAATCGTCTGACCGGCCACGCGCATCAAGTTCGGCCACAATAGGGATAATTGCAGCCCGATGGCCGTCCCTGTGACAACACCGACCGCTACGGTCACGACATACCCTCGTGACCACCGTCGGGCCATGAGTGTGTATTTTGGATCTTTCTTTTTAATCCCTAAAAATTCAGCCAATAAAATTAAAAGTGGAACCCCGACGCCGAGTGTGGCAAAAATCACGTGGAAGCCCAGCGTGAGTGCCGTTAACGCTCGACTCATCAGGACAGGATCTTGAAACATCTATTGATACCCTCCTATCTCTCTCTATCGCTTCAAACCGTTGCCTGAAACGCCAAATCAATGATGATTTCCATTGGATAACCTTATCATAAAGATTTTATATGGCGCTGTAATGTCTCAATGCTCAAGTTCGCAAAATGTTCACATTTGAGCAATCTTAACAAAATCGTCGCTTTACAATCATAATGAATTCCCGCTTTCTGCATATCGAAAGCATGATTTCACACATTTCCAACAAAAAAGACGAACCGATCGTCTTAGCGAAATGGTTCGTCTTTCTCGATATATGAATGGGGTTCAAGGCGATTATAAAATCGTGACCGTCCGGAAATAGTGGTCGAACAAGTCGATGGCGACATCGATGGCCCGCTCATCTGGGTTGAGCGTCGATTGATGCAACCCGGACCCCATGTCGTTCACACCGAGCCATACCATAAACCCGGGAACTTGTTTGAGCATGTACCCGAAATCTTCTCCCGTCATGGCCGGCACGCACGTCTTGTACGAATAGCCAATCTCCTCGACCGCCTCTTCGAACTGATACAAGTAACGCTCGTCGTTGACGACCTCGTGATACCGGTTGCCGAACTCGAGGTCGATGTGAACGTTATACGTCATCTCGACACCGGCGATGATTTGACGGATACGTCGTTCGAGGACGACCATCTCTTTGTCCGACAGCGCCCGAATCGTCCCATCGAGTTTCGCTGTGTCGGCGATAATATTCTCTTTCGTACCGGCCACGACTTTACCGATGCTGACGACGGCACTGCCCATCGGGTCGATGTTGCGCGAGACGACCGTCTGTAATTGCATGATGAGCGCCGCTTGCACGATGACCGCGTCGATGCCGGCATGCGGGAACGCCCCGTGCCCGCCTTTTCCGTGAATCGTCATGTGAAGCTCACGTGCGCTCGCAAACAACACGCCTGGACGCGAAGCGACCATGCCGACCGGGTACTCCGGAGCGACGTGAAGTCCAAACATCGCATCAGGGCGGAAATGATAAAACAGCTCTGACATCGCCATCGGCTCGGCACCGCCCGGCCCTTCCTCGGCCGGTTGGAAGAAGATGACGAGGTTATGGTCGAGCGGTTCCTCGACCGAGCGTTTAATGAGACCGAGCGCGATCGCCATGTGCACGTCATGGCCACACGCATGCATCATCCCTTCATGGAGCGAGGCGAACTCGAGACCGGTCTCTTCCGTGATTGGCAGACCGTCCATATCGGCCCGATAACCGATCGTCTTGTCGCCGACAAGTCCGTCGACACGGACGAACAGGCCGGTGCGCCAATGCGAGATGTGCACCCGCGGCGACTCGAGCGAGCGAATCAACTGCTCGAGCGTCGCTTGCGTCTTGAACTCTTCATACCCTCGTTCTGGAATCAAATGTAACTGCCTTCTTGCTTCAATCGCCCAACTCATTCCACACTCTCCTTCGTCATTTCTTCAACAACTTCCCAAAACGCCCGCACTTGTGCCAATTCAAGCATCGACTCGGTCGACAGCATCCACGTGTCCCGCACGAGCGGTGTCCCGTTCGACGACGTGAGCGGGATCTTATGAATCGACTCGACATCCCGAATCGTCGACTCGGGCAAAATCGCAAAGCCAATCCCATGGAGCGCCATCTGTTTACACGTCTCGATTTGGTCGACGACGAGCGTCGTCATCGGCGGGCTCGAGAACCGTTCTTGCCACCATTCGAGTATCTCTTGATAATACGTCGAGTCGCTCTTGAACTGGATGAACGAACGCTCGTTATTCTTCAACTGTTTTAAATCCGTCATCTTCAAATCGACGAGGTGGAGCGAATCCGAGAACAAACGCATCTTCTCGCCTCGCCAATCCGGATTGCCACGGATGATGCCGATATGAAAATTTTCTTCTAACATATAGCGCATCATCTCGCTCGACCAACCGGTCACCAACTTGACACGGACCGATGGATAGCGCTCAACGAAACGCTTCAAGACGCGCGGCAACCAATACTGCCCCATAATCGAGGCGACGGCAATCTTTAACGTACCATACACCTCACCTTGCTTCGCCGTCAACTCTCCGCGAAGCTCCTGCTCTTCGCTATACATCTTTTTGGCAAAGTCGATAATCTTCTCACCGTCCGGGGTGAGGGCGAGTCCGCGGGTCGAGCGGACAAAAATTTTCTTTCCCCACTGATGCTCGATCGTGACGAGCCGTTGACTGAGCGCCGGTTGCGACACGAAAAGTCGTTCTGCGGCTTTACGCATATTCAATTCCTCGGCGAGGACGATTAACACTTCCACTTCTGATACTTGCATGACGTCACCTATTTCTCTATCGTTTCGAAACCTGTATACTGGATACGTTATTGCTTCACTGTATCATATCATGTTTAATCAATTTTTTGAGTTGTCAGGAGGAACAATGATGCAACGTCACCATTTTGCCTTTATCGTCGCCACGATTGCGACGCTCGGCAGTCTTTACTTTTCTGAAGTCATGCTTTACTTGCCGTGCAAGTTATGTTGGTTCCAACGCATATTTATGTATCCGCTCGCGATTTATTATATGACCATCATGTTCACGAACCGTTCCGTCAACCGATTGTTCGTCGGCCTCATGGCGGGAACGGGATGGGCCATCGCCCTCTATCATGTCATCCTCGAGCGTATCCCGAACGGAGATGCGTTTTGCAGCAATGATTGCCTCATTCGCTGGGTCAACTATTTCGGATTCGTCACGATTCCGCTCATGAGCCTAATCGCCTTCACACTCATCTTGCTCATTCAGTTCGTCCCGTTTCGTAAGCGATAATTCAGGAAAAGAAGCGTTGGCCCTGTGGGGCCGACGCTTCTTTTCAATCACTGCCACCACTCGTCATAGAGCGAGGCCGGCATATGGTGCTTGTGACGTGCCCGCTTGAAAATCGTCTCGATCCGCTCTTTGATGGCCGCATCGACGTCTTTCCCTTCGAGATAGTCGTCGAGTTCATCATAGGTCATGCCGAGTGCGACTTCGTCCGGGAGACCCGGTTTGTCGTCTTCTAGGTCGGCTGTCGGCACTTTGTAAATCAAGCTCTCGTGTGCCTCGAGCTCGTGCAACAGCGCTTTGCCTTGCCGTTTGTTCAGCCCCGTGAGCGGTGTCAAATCACAGGCGCCGTCGCCATGTTTCGTATAAAAGCCCGTCACGTACTCGGCCGCATGGTCGGTACCGACGACGAGCGCCCCGAACGTCGCCGCGATGTCGTATTGAACTTTCATCCGTTCGCGCGCTTTCGTGTTCCCTTTATGGAAATCACCGAGTTCAAATCCGGTCGCCTGTTGGAACGAGGCGACCGAGGCGTCGACGGCCGGTTTGATATTGACCGTGAACACATTGTCCGGACGGATGAACTCGATGGCCCGTTGCGCATCGTCTTCGTCATGTTGCTCGCCATATGGGAGACGTACCGCATAGAACGTATAATCGCCGCCGTCCTGACGTAGTTCTTCCATCGCGAGCTGACAAAGTTTTCCGGCAAGCGTCGAATCTTGGCCTCCCGAGATGCCGAGCACGAGGCCTTTCGCTCCGGCCCGTCTGACGTAAGCCTTTAAAAAGTCGATTCGTCGGCGCACTTCCTCAGCCGGGTCGATGTTCGGTACTACGTGTGTGGATTCGATAATATGTTGTTGCATCAATGGTTTCCTCCCTCATCATCAGTTCGTTTGTCTCATTGTCTGACAATGAAACCTTATCGTCAACTTCTTTCATTCCCATATCAAAAAGACGGAAACCTCGGTTCCCGTCTCATGATTCGCTATTGGATGCGGAACGCTGTGACGTCTCCGCCAATCGGAAGCAATTCAAGGAATAGCGATTGACCTTCTGTCGGCTCTTCATCTAAAAGGGCGCCGAACACGAAATCTCCTGTCGAAGCTTGCGCCGCACCTTCTGCGTACACCATATGTCCGTCCGAAATGCTCCACTCGAACTCTTCGACGTCCGTAAACCCTGAGACCTCGATCAACGTGCCGTTACGTTTGATTGTCACGTCACGGAAATCACCATCCGTTTGCGGACCCTCGGTCGTCTCCGTGCCCGACTCTTCGGCCGCTTCTTCGGTCGCTTCTTCACTCGACTCCTCAGCAGGGGCTTCAGTCGCCTCGACCGTGAACCGCGTTTGGTCGGTCACCGCCATTTCCGGAGCGCCTTCGACTTGCCCGAGACCGACAAAGTCGGCCGTGTAGTCCCCTGTCGCTAGGTCGAGCGGGAACGTCTCGTCGAACACTTTCGTTTCGCCGGCTTCCCACGTCTCTTCAATGATCGATTCCGTGAACATGTACTCGCTACCGTAATCGAATACCGTCGTCTCCCCGTTCATGACCATCAATTGGAAACGTTGCGACGAGTTGAACGTCACGTTCACCGGCACGTCGTTCGGGTTCGTCATCGACACACGGACGACCAACTGCTTCGCGGCCGCATCGTAATTCGCATCCGTCTCAAGCGTCAACAAGGCAGGTGGTGTCGACGTGTTCCCGTCCACATCACTCGCATTCTCTTCTTCTTTCCCACACGCTGCCACGACGATGAGCAATGCCGCGACCGCGACGAGCAACCAAGTTTTCTTCACGTATCCCACTCTCCTCTGAAAAATAAAAAAACGTCTATAGCACTAGTGTATACGTTCGTGCAGACGTTTGTAATCTATTTCCTAATATTATTTACCTTTTTTATGAAACTTGAAGCGTTTCAGCGTATTGTTGTAAACCAATCATGAACAACGAGTCAGCGACGTCGATGTCTGAACGAACTTGTGCAGAGATCGAGAACGTCTCACTATGGATTGACTCAAAGATGACGGTGATGATGCCATCGACCACTTCCTTATAGGCTACGAGTTCGGGTGTTTCTGCAAAAAGCATCATGAGTATGGCTCCTTTTTCGATATGAGATATACTCAGTGTAGCAACGTTTCAAAAAAAATAACGTCTTATCGTTCGACAGGTCGAACGACCTAGTCGACAACGTGTCGAATGTATGGAATGAATTGTTAACCGTTTTCAATTAGAGACTTCTTTCCTATAGAAAAAGAGAGGAAGAACGCAATTCGTCCCCCTCCCTTTGCCTATTCTTGTAAAAGATGACGAAACTTTGTTGTCGAATGATTTATTTCGCACGATTCGAAATTTGTTGCCATACCGTCCCGAGTGCCGTCTCGCCGCTCGTGATCCGCTCTTTCGCCAAACGCGCTTGGAGCGCCACTTCGAACTCGGCGTCGTCCTCAGCGATTCTCAACGCCGGTACGGCTTGTTCGTCACCACAATCGAACAAGAAGCGGGCCGCTCGCCAGCGGACGAGCTTGCTCTTATCTTTCAACGCTTCAATCATCGAAGGTTGCGATTGCGGGAGCGCCCAGTCGGACACGGTGTCCCCTGCTGTACGACGCACGATCGGCGATGAGTCGACGAGTGCCTGTTCGATATACGTGACGTACTCTTCCCGGTTCGTTTCAAACATCCCAATCATGACGACCGCTTGACGGCGAATCGCCATCACGTTATCCTCGAGCGCACGTCGGAAATAGACGATATTATCCGGGACAATCTCGAGTTCGTCTAGAAACGCCAATCGCTCTTTCCAGTTATCGGATTGCAAACGGTTCGCATTCGCCTCGTAGTCGGCCTCACGTCCGAACGCGCGCGCGACGATTCGCGTCACGCGGTCTTGCGGGTACGCCGCCTCGAGTTCCTCCAAGACGACGTCCGCCACGTCTCCCAATTCACCATAGCGCGGTGCCTGTTCGACCCAGCGCCGGTCTTGAATCACATTTTTCACTTGTGCCTGCACATCAATCGCCGCATCGACGAAACGTTTCGATAGGCCGACTCGCTTCTCTTCGTCCCCTTTGACGAGCTTGATTTGCATCGGCACGTCTAAAATGAACTGGATCGACACATGTACCGGCTCGTAATCCGCTGCCATCCGAGCGGCGGACACTTCTGGCACGTCTTCACCGAAGGCGCGACGAATCTCGTTCATGACGTCGTGCCAGTCATGCTTCGGATGCCGCTCGACTGCCAAAAAGTCCGAGACGGCATAGACCGACTTGACGCCGCGCAGGGCAACGATATCTGAAATGACGTCCGGGACGTCCGTGCTCGCCTTGTCATACGTGACACCTCTACCTGTGAACGCTGGCTCGACGATAATTTTCAGATTGTTCGGGCTCGGCGTCGGTTCGATTGCTATCAGTTTCATTGTCATCACCTCACCCTCAATCGTGACGAAAACGACAAAAAAACGCAAGCGAGTCGCTTGCGTTTGTGAACGTTAGAATAGGGCGATGAACTGTTGGAGTGAATACGTTTCGCCTTCGGCAGTGAACGTATCGTCTTCGGCGATTGGCTCGAGGAAGAACGTTTTCTCGCCATCAGCTTTCACATAGCCAAAGATGTGACCCGTCTGATAGAACATCTCCACAATCGTCACTCGTCCGAACGTCATCCCGTCATTGATGACTGCCCGGTCCTCTAACTCGCCGCCGTTGTACAGTTCAATATACGTTTCCATGTTGTAGTCGCTCCCTTTGTGTTTGTTTTC
Organism: Exiguobacterium alkaliphilum 12/1; assembly: GCF_000714435.1. Classification (GTDB taxonomy): domain Bacteria; phylum Bacillota; class Bacilli; order Exiguobacteriales; family Exiguobacteriaceae; genus Exiguobacterium; species Exiguobacterium alkaliphilum. The sequence continues at coordinate 114,363 of NZ_JJMW01000064.1, read as the reverse complement.
ACAATTCATTTCTATCAAACAAATGAAGGGAGTTCAAGTTAAGATTTTGCGTGACGCTTCCAAAAATCAATCCAATTGTAATACTCAGATAACACTTTTTGAATTTGAACAATCGACTTCTCATCATGCAATCCATCAGTACCAATCTTTTCTTTACAATGCGTAATGAAAATTTCGTTTCCTGGTAAAACGTTTGCCTTATTTGTGGCAAATACTTGACGGAGGTGGATTTGGCAACGGGCCGTCCCGAGGATGCCCGGCGAGGCGCCGGCAATCATAACCGGTTTACCGCCGAGCGGTGAACCCGGTTCGAGCGAGAGCCAGTCGATCGCATTTTTCAGCACGCCAGGGATGCTATGGTTATATTCGGGCGTGACGACGAGAAACCCGTCCGCTTCACGCACTGCTCGTTTGAATGCGATGACCGCTTCCGGTTCATCCGGATCGATTAAGTCATCGTTATATAGCGGCAGTTCGATCGAGTGAATCGAAATGTCGAATCGACCGCGTGCAAGTTCGATAATCGAGTGCAAGAGCGCCGTGTTGTATGATGCTTTACGTAGGCTGCCCGATACTGCGACGAGTTTAAACGGTTCCATGGAATTCCTCCTTAAGCCAAGCGTTGATGAGTCGTGCCTCTTCTTCTGGTGCTTCCATCATCCCCATATGACTGACGGGAAGTTTGCGGCAAGTATGACGTTCGGCACCGAGGAACGCCCGCGCCTCATCCATGTTCGGGTCTTTCTTTCCATATAAGAATAGGCCCGGCAAGCCCGTATGGCGCACCGTATCGGTCTCATCGGCCCGGTCTCGGATGGCGAGTTGGGCCGAGATGATGCCTTCCTTCGACATCTTGTAGCCGATCTGTTTCGCTCGTTCGATAAGCGCTTCAGCGGAATCCTTTGCGAACACGCTCGGAATCATCGTGTCGATAAACGGAACGACCCCTTCTTCAACGACGCGCTCGATTGCTTGATTGCGCTTTTCCCTTGCCTCGTCCGTATCCGAAGCGGCGGTCGAATGAATCAAACCGAAGCCCGACAATTCGTCCGGATACCGGCGCAGCAAGTTCGTCGTGATATAGCCACCGAACGAGTGGCCGAGCACGACCGGGCGCGCGATGTCCCGCAATCGAATTTCTTCGATCACCCAATCCGCAAACGCATCCATCGTCTCCGGTCCGCCAACTTGTCCGTTATGGCCCGGCAACGTCAACGCATACACCTCCGCCTCAAGGAGCGGCTCGAGCGCATCGAAATAATCCGGCGATCCACATAACCCGTGCAACAATACGACGTTCATCCTCGTTCCCCCCTCATCACCCACTCGTCTCGTAACAACCGGTACATCGTCAAATCCATGAATCGTCCATGACTATACGCATAGTCATGGAGCAACCCTTCTTCGGTGAAGCCAAGTTTTTGAACCAATCGATTCGACCCGTCATTCTCCGGGGCGACGAGTGCCGAGATGCGATGAAACTTGAACTCGTTGAACCCGTGGTTGATGACGGCCGTCGCCGCCTCGTGCGCCACACCCTGGCGCCAATGACTCTTCGCGACTTCAAAGCCAATCTCGGCCCGGTAATATTGCGGGGTCCAATTATGGAAGCCAATCGTCCCGACCAGCTCGTCGGTCACACGGTCGCAAATGGCCCAACGGATCGCTTTGCCTTGCTGGAACTGGTCTTTGAAATAGGCGATGACGTTCTTTGCTTCATAGACGGCAAGGAGCGGGTCGGACCCGTAGTATCGCATGACGTCCTCGGTCGACAAAATCGTATAGAGCGCCCGGGCATCACGAGGTTCAAGCTCTCTCAGCGTGAAGCGATTCGTAGCGAGCTCCGGAAAACTTTTCTTTAACCCCCACATAATGAACCCGCCTTTCTTTATCCTTTTTTCAATTATAGCTTGTTTTCCTCCAAAATCGTCAGTTCAACCCTCTCGAACATGGCGTACCGGAAATGGATTTGCTAAAATTAAGGAAAGCGACTTCGAACTGAGGGGATAAACATGTCAAAACAGTTATTCTACATGAAACAAGACCGGGAATTACAACGTTTCACACTGCACGGCGTAACGTTGAGCGATGTCGCCGAGGCGCTCTCGCTCGCTCGCCCGATGATTATCTGCCGAACGGACGTCAAAGGGATGCGCCAATCGACGCGGACCCGTTTCCGTTATATCGAGGCGCATGAACTCGCCACGTTTTCATCACGATATTTAAACAATCAGACGACGTTCACCGCCATCGACTTTCCGGACTATCATGTGCTCGAATCGTTATCGGACCACGAGATTGCCGAGATTCTGTTTTTAAGCCATATGGAACGAGGGTTGAAAACGCCGTTTCTTCACTCGATTCAAAACGAGATTGCTTTCTTCAACGAAGCGAACGATCGACATAGTAGCCTATACATAAGAGATTGGGCCTCGATCAATCGTTTTCTTCAAAGCGTGCTTCAGAGCAAACTCGACCGTGACATCCGAAACATCAGCTTCGTCCCGATTCCGCTCCAAGTCATCGATGAATTGCTCACCCTTGCCCCGCAAGGGTTGATTATCGACTTCGACCATACGAAACGGAGCTTGTTCAATCGCTATATCACCATTTCCTTCTACGTGGCGGGCCGTTACGAGGACATGTCGGTGTTAGAAGAAGACTTCGACGCGAAGAAAGAATCGATTGCGCTCAAAGGCCAATTGACGTATCGACGCCGCACATGGGAAATCGAGCGGTTTTAAGTTCATCGATGTACCGAACAGACAAGAGCCTTCATGTTTTAGGTTCTTTTTTGTTATTGCGGGCAGGCAAAATCTACTTGAAACCGCATCGGGCCGGCGCATAAATACTATTTTTAAATTTTGATAACAAATTGTCTAAATTTTTCGTTAAATTGACTCTTTTCTTTTTGGGACAGGGCGTTATACTAGGAATAACCTTCTCGAGGAAGCGAAGGCAATATAGAGAAAGCGAGGTGAAAATCTATTCATCACGCAGATGGATAGATACACGAAATGGAACAACTGAAAGTACAGGGAATCTCTTCGTTCACCAAGTTTGCGACGAATGGAAAAATGCTGAAATTAAAAGATGCCATTGCCGGCGAGCAACGAATTTCGCTCCAAGAAGCGACCGATATTCAAGTCTCGATGCTCGACGAGGACCATTCGCGCTTCACTATATTCGGTCAGACGAACCCGCTCGTGGAACTGACCTTGCCTCACCACTCTTGTGACGTGCTCCATGCCTGGTTACTGCACAAGCTGAAACGACAAAAAATCAAATTGGCCTCGAACGCCTGACGAAAAGCCGTCCCCTTTGAAAGGGACGGCTTTTCTCATGCGCCTCACGTGAAGAGCGAGACGAACCAGCTGATTAGAATCCCGACGAGCGCGAAGTCGGAGTCGCCGAACGTCGTACTCTCGAACCCGAGATTTCCGAGGAGCGGCAACAATAGTGCTGGCAAGAAGGAAATCAATAACCCGTTCGCAAACGCACCGAGCAAGGCACACGCCGTCCGCCGGTCGCGTTCCCGAACACCCCGGCCGTTGCCCCAGTGAAGAAGTGTGGCACTAGACCTGGGACGATGACCGCGAGCCCGAAGAGCGGCAAGAAGAACATCGCAATCAATCCGGCCGTGAAGCTCGCCAAGAAGCCGATGATGACGGCGTTCGGTGCGAACGGGAAGACCGTCGGACAATCGAGCGCCGGTTTGGCGTTTGGTACCATCTTGTCGGCAATCCCTTTGAACGCAGGCACGATTTCCGCGATCAACATCCGGACACCCGCGAGGACGATATAGACACCCGCCGCAAACGTGATTGCTTGAATGACCGAGAAGACGATATAGTTCGATCCGCCTGAAAGTTCACTTTCAATGAACGCCGGACCGGCGAACAAGGCGACGACGATGAACAAGAGCGTCATCGTCAAGGAGACGGCGACTGACGTATCGCGAAGGAAACCAAGCTGTTTCGGTACTTTAATCTGTTCCGTTGAATGCTCTTTGTTCCCGGCATATTTCCCGATCGTCCCAGAGACGAAATACCCAAGTGAACCGAAGTGTCCGACCGCAAAGTCGTCCGATCCCGTGATTTGACGGACGAACGGTTGCAAGAGCGCCGGGAAGAGCACCATACACAATCCGAGTAGCACCGAGCCGACGGCGACGAGCATGACGCCTTCAAGTCCCGATACCGAAAGAATCGCAGCGAGCAAGCTCGCCATGAAGAGCGTATGGTGACCCGTCAAGAAAATATACTTGAACGGGGTGAAACGAGCCAAGACGATGTTCATAATCATCCCGAACACCATGATCATCGCCGTCTCGACACCGAACGCGTCTTGAGCGACGGCGACGATCGCCTCGTTGTTCGGGATGACCCCGCGAATACTGAACGCCTCATCGAACATCCGTCCAAAGATGTCGAGCGCGGCGATAATGACACCGGCCCCGGCCCCGATGATGACGAATCCCATGATCGTCTTCAACGTCCCTGAAACGACGGACGCGACGTCTTTCTTTTGAAGCATGAGGCCGATCAGCGCAAACAACCCGACCAGAATCGCTGGTGTTCCCAATATATCTCGCATTATCAAATCAAGCATACGTTGTTCCCCCTTACCGTCCCGAAATAATCACTTACAGCTTGTCGCTCAAGTGAGCTTTGATCTGTTCGATATCCATCACGTTCTCGAGTGCGACGATTGTCCGCGTCCCGTCATCTAACGTCGTGATGATGTCTTTTGCGCCGAGGTAAATATCCGCCGGTTCCGTCCGAGCCGTGGCGATGTCCGTGTGCGACACTTCCGCTTCTTTCCCCATCTGTTCGAGCGCTTTTTTCACGTTCAACTCCATGATGAAACTTGATCCTAACCCGTTCCCGCATACTACTAAAATCTTTTTCATGATTTATTCCTCCTCCGAATATTTAGTGATGACTTGTAACATTTGTTCAATCGATTCGGCGTGTAATACTTCTGACAAATCGGTACCGTTACCGAGCAGCTCTGTCAGTTGTGCTAGCGCTTTTAAATGTGTCGTCTGATCGATCGCCGCGAGGACGAAGAAGAGACGGACGGGCTTGTCGGTCGGAAAGACGACCGGTTCTGTCAGTTTTAAGACGCTCATGCCGAGCTCGCGGACCCCGTCTTCAGGACGAGCGTGCGGAATGGCCACGTCCGGCATCAACACGATATACGGGCCATGCTGTTCCACGTTGTCAATCATCGTCTCAACATAACGCGTCTCAATCGCGCCGGTTACTTCAAGCGGCCGGGCCGCGAGGCGGATCGCCTCTTGCCAATCACTTGCACGTTCCATCAACTGCACGTTGTCGTGCGTAATCAATTCATTTAACACTGGTTGTTCCCCCTCTGACCTCATCGGGTTTTGATTCGGATTGAGCAACGCCCGAAGCTCTCGTCTCAGTTGCCGTTCATTCGTAACCGTCGCGTGCTTCTCAATCACGTGCATCACGTCATCGAGTTGGAGCGGAACCTCTTGTACGTTGTGAAAGAAGCGCTTTCCGATTTCTCGCTTCAAGGCGACTTGTTCGAGCCGTGTCGGCAACGTCGGGACGAGCATGACGTGTGCGACCCGTTGCACGTCACGCGGGAGCGGCACCGTCGTGAAGACGATGTCGACAAGTGGCGCGAACCGCTCCACGTCACGCTGTGAAATCGGTGGCAAGAACACGAACTCCGGGAACTGGTTTTTCAGGATATGATCGAGCATATGCGAGACGCTCACCCCGCTCGGACAGACGACGATGGCCTTCATCTTGTCATCTAAGTGCTGTCCTTGACGATGGAGATGCGCCGCGAAGTGAAGCGTATAGTACATCACTTCGTGTTTCGGAATCACCTTGTCGATTCGTTTCCGAAACGGCTCGAGCGACTTGTCGACGAGCACGTTCAAGACTTGATGTTCTTTCATCACATAGCGCTCAAGCTCCCGAGGCGCCTCGAGGCCGGTGTACACACGCTGGAGCGTGGCCTTCGAATGAAGGACGAGCTTCTCACATAACGCCTCACGTTCGATGATGAACGTACAGCTCAACGCCTCGAACCGTTCGATGACTTCCATCATGACGAGCGACAAATCTTGCTGGACGTTCGCGTCCATCTCCTCTTCTATTTTTGGCCCGCTCTTGACGAGCATGTCGAGCGTGACCCATAAATGAGGCACTTGGTTAAAATGTTCTCGTAGCGATTCATCCGTGTTCTCGAACAATATCACGTCTTCCTCGTCATGCGCTTCCGTCCGGGCGAGTCGGCTACCGAGCAACAAAAAGTAAGCGAGCTTCTCGCGATGGCTTTCGACAAAACGAAACTGGTGTAGCTGTTCATACGACTCAATCTGTTTGATTAAACGGTCGCGGTCGGTCTGCCACGTGTCGATGACGGCACTAATCAACCGCTCTTTCGTCGACAGCTCGACCAAACGTTCGACCGCCCGATACAAGTAGAGGGCAATCGTCTGCGGATGTCCGTTGATGTGATAACCAGTACGCCGCGTATAGGCGAAGTCGAGCCCGAACTGGGCGGCACTCGCCTTGACGGCGTTCAAACTCTCTTGCACCGTGAACTTCGAGACGTCGAGCAGCTGTTGATAATGGACGCCCGACAAAAACTCGTCTGTCGTCAACGTGTAAAAGATGATTAACAGTTCGCGTTCATCTTCAGAGAAGAGTAGCTCGGCCCGTTCGACCTGCTCCTGAATGCGTGGGTCGTCGAGCAGTCGAATCGACGTCCCTTCCATCTCTAGACGTGGCAAATCGCGATCGCTCAGCCACTGCTGAATCCGTTCCAATTCATATTCAATCGTCCGTTTTGAATACGGCAACATCAACGTGAGCAATGGTAACGTCACGTCGTTCTCATGCATGAGAACTTGGATAATCCGTTTGCTTTTTTCATTTAGTAACATAGTAGAGGCCTCCTACACCTTCAGTATACGAGAGAAATCAGCCCTTTATGTAAGCGTTTACGACAGGATTTCCGGGCCGACCCTTCAAAAATTCTGTCTGACCGCTAGCGGACAGAAAAAGGCGAGGGATTCCCCTCGCCTCATCGATTCATTCCGCCGCCGGTGCTTGTTCGTTTCGTCGGTAAATCGTCACACCACCATGTTTCGCTTCCCCAACGACGTGAAACAACCACCCTTTCTCGACCAATAAGGAACGCACCGTCAAAAAGTCCTCTTTCGGGACGGTCACTTCCCCGATTTCACCGTCAAGCAGACGTTGCATCTGTGTTTCCCACTCGTTCATCTCACGCTCCCCTTTCCACTTCGGCATTGGCCCAAGCGAATAATCGTTGCCCGGTCGTGACGACGTCCCCGGGTACATATACGTCTTCCGGCACGCGAGACACAGCAGTCAAATCCAACCGGCTTGCCAAGACGATCTCGTCATCAAGCATTTCTTTCAAGTATTGAAGCGCAAACCCTAGAACGTCTTCGTCCGTCGTCTTCCGACTCATCGCGAGCGCTTTTTCGTATGCCGCATCCGACTCGTTCGCTCTCAACAGCACACGTCCCCCTTGAAGCAAAGCGAAAGGCGGCAATGCGTCGACATGGAACACTTCATACGCCTTATACGCGGTCTCGTCGCATGACAACAGCGGGATGAACGCGTTAGCCGCCGTCCATTTTTTCAACTGGAACAACGTCCGCATCGGGGTGAACGAACGGGCCCTGGTCTGGTCTTTCTCCACTAAAATCGTCGGGACGGCTGCCTGATCGGCTGTCAGTTGATCCATGAACAACCAACTCTCGACTTCTGTCACAAGTATCAATTCTGTTTCCTCCTCAACCACCACTCGGAGACGACGATGACGACGATTGCCACGAACCAGCCTCCGAGGACGTCACTAAAGTAATGAACGTTTAATACGACTCGGCTAAATGAGACGAAGACGACGAGCGTCATCGCCAACAAGACGAGTACGGACGAACGATTCGCCCGATAGAGCGAATAGGCAATCAACCCGTAGAGGGCGAGCGACCCTGAAGCGTGTCCGCTTGGGAAGCTATACGTCGTCGCATCGAGAGCGGCGTCGATGAGCGGACGTTCGATGCCATAGACGAGCTTTAGCAATTGCGTCAATAGGAGCGTGCCGATGACGACGATCGGCAAGCGGAATGCCTCGCCTCGATTGCCGCGCCATAGCCAGAACAACATCCCGACGAACGAGAGCCCGATCAAGACGCGCACGCTTCCGAGCTCCGTAATATAGGCGAACGTCGGCCCGGCGAGCGGCGCAAGCCGTTCATAGACGAACGTATCGATTGGTGCGGCCGCCCCTAGAACGACAATCACCGAGACGAGGGCATAGCCCAGCGTCCCGGCGAAGAGGAGCAGTTTAGCTCGACGATCCATCAATATAATCCTTTTCGTTCGCGCATCTCGTCTTCTCCGAAATCGGTCATGTCACGCAAGCGGTGCGCGAGTCGACCAGAGGCGTTCGCGGCAATCGCGCCGACGAGGTCGTCCATGAACGTATGGACTTGACCATCCTCCATCTTCGTGTCGAGCTGCTTGATGATTCCGATTTTCGCTTTATCTAAGTAACCGAACGTCGTGACCGCAATCGAACCGTACGTGTTGACGGCCCCGATCGCGATTGTCTCGTCGACCCCGAACAAACCTTCGTCCGATGCGACGATGGACAAGAGCGGCTCCGACAACTGACCGCGCTCGGCCAAGATGTCGAGTTCAGATCCGACGAGGATGGCATGCTGCAGTTCGCGTTTATCGAGCACGGCCTCGACCGAGTCCATGCAATCTTTTAACGTCAAGTGTGGCGAATAAGGCGCCTGCATCTGATAGACGATTTCACCGATTGATTCAATCGATACGCCTCGTTCAATCAAACGGGCCCGTGCGGCCTCGCGGACGTCTCGTGAGTGCGGTACATTTTTCATAATTAGGCGGGCGCTCGTCCCGCTCCACATCCTTTCCTCTCGAGGACATGATACGTCCTCATCGTACTTCCATTCCATTATACTGAAAAATCGAAAAAAAGACTAAGCCCGCTTTGACTTCCCTCCATAAATCGTTCATCATAAATGGGAAGACCACTATTAAAGGGGGAACTGGAATGAAGATTGGGGTAGTCTTATTTCCATCAAAACAAGTTCAAGATTTCGCCAACTCGTATCGGAAGCGTTACGATACAAAGTACGCGCTCATCTCACCACACGTGACGGTTAAAGAGCGTACGGAAGTAGACGAAGCCGACTTGCCGAGAGTGCTCGAATATTTGCAGCAAGTCGCCGACGAGACGAAGCCGATCCAATTGAAGATTGATGGTGTCCGCTCGTTCGCACCGACGAATAACGTCCTCTACTTAAAAGTGTTACCGACACGCGAATTGGCGACGCTCCAACAAAAATTACATGAAGGCGTCCTCAATCAGCCGCCGAAATACGAGTTCCTGCCGCATATCACAATCGGTCAAGACTTGGCCGATGCCGAGCTGTTCGATGTGCTCGAGCGTATGCGGATGGAACAAGTCCATTTCGAAGAGACGATCACACGGATGGCCGTCATGTATGAGCTTGAAAACGAAACGTGGAACGTCTATGAGACGTTCCGGTTCCGCGGATAATATTAGACGCTCCGGTCGATGAGACGACCGGGGCTTTTCTGTTGTTCGGCTTCTAACCATTCTTCTTGCCGAGGCCGAATCCGCTGTACCCGCTTGATGCGCGTCACCGGTTCGATGCTTGCCCGTTCAGTTGGTTGGACTTGGCGATTCCCGTATTGTACGACTGTGAAATCAATCTGATAAGGACCCATGACTTCCCCTCCCTCACAGGTCCTTACCCGAAACCGTTCCACGATAATACAAAAAAGGGCGCATTGCCGCACCCTTTCCCAAACTTATAAAATATGGTAGCCGCTATCGACGTGGATGACTTCTCCCGTCACGCCGCTGCCCATGCTAGACAAGAGGAACAATGCGGTCGATGCCACTTCTTCTGCCGAGACGTTGCGACGAAGTGGTGCCTTCTGCTCAAGTTCAGACAAGATGCTGTTGAAGTCACCGACGCCTTTTGCCGAAAGCGTGCGAATCGGACCAGCTGAAATGGCGTTGACGCGGACGCCTTGAGGGCCGTATTCGTTCGCCAAGTATGTGACGCTCGAGTCGAGCGCGGCTTTCGCGACGCCCATCAAGTTGTAGTTCGGCACGACGCGTTCTCCACCGAGATACGTAAGCGTGATGACCGCGGCGTCAGCGGCGAAATATGGTTTCGCTGCTTTGACGACAGCCGTCAAGCTGTAAGCCGAGATATCGAGCGCTTGGGCGAACTGCCCGCGCGTCATCTCAGAGAATTCACCCCGGAGCGCCTCTTTGTCCGCGAACGCGATCGAGTGCGCGATTCCTTGAATCTCGCCCGCTTGTTCATGGATCGTTTTGAACGTCGTGTCAATCGCTTCGTCATTCGTCACATCACACTCGAGCAGGAGCGCGTCTCCTTTAAGTTCAGCTGCGAGTGACTCGAGTCCCGACTTGAACCGTTCCGCGGCATACGTGAGCACGAGCTTCGCTCCGGCTTCGTCTAGCGTTTTGGCAATCGCCCAGGCGATTGAACGTTTATTGGCGATCCCCATGACGACGTATGTCTTGTTCGTTAACGTTGGATAGATTGACATTGTAAACTCCCCTTTTTTAGTACCTGGTGATAATATCTGTTATAAGATTACAGAACGGTGTCTGTTTTGTCAACCGACTCAGAACGTATTGCGATTTTTTTTAGTTAATGTAAGATAAAATACGTATAGAAAGGGTGACACGACTCCACATGAACCGCATTCAATCTTATTTTAAAAGTTTGGACACGACGCTATTGACCATCGTCTTCTTTTTGATGGTGATTAGCCTCGGAGCCATCTACACGGCCCAGCCGATGTTGCCAACTCGACTTCAACATATCAATTTCGCCTTAGAGCAGGGGATTCGCTACGTAATCGGATTTGTAGCCATGTTCGCTATTATGACAATTGAATATGAGCAACTTCGTAAAATTCATTGGTATCTTTATTCCTTCGGTCTGTTACTACTTGCCGGTCTGATTCCGTTACGTGACACGACACTTGTTCCAAACATCAATGGAGCATATGGCTGGTATAATGTTCCCGGATTTAGTTTTCAACCTGCTGAGTTTATGAAGCTGTTTCTTCTCATCTCAATGGCAACACTCGTCTATGAACACAATAAACGTTATGGATCGTCACAGCACGACACGTGGTTGCTCATCAAGCTTGTCCTCGTCGCATTACCGCCACTTGGGCTAATCGTGACACAACCTGATTTAGGGACAGGACTTGTTCTGATTACGATGCTCGGTGCAATCATCATCGTTTCTGGAATCGGCTGGAAATGGCTACTTGGCCTATTTAGTGCAGCAGCCGCAACAATCGGCGGCTTTATGTATCTATTCTTCTTTCATTTCGAAGTGTTGCAAAAAATCTTTCCTGGACATGCACTCAATCGTTTTCAGGCCTGGATTTATCCGTATGAGTATTCGGACGATTTAGCATTCCAGCTCATCAAATCACTTCAAGCAATCGGGTCAGGACAAATGTTTGGCGCGGGATACGGCCAAGGCCTCGTGTTTTTGCCAGAATCACAGACCGACTTTATCTTTGCCGTCATTGCCGAGCATTATGGTTTTGTTGGGGCCTCTATTGTGATCATCGCCTTCTTCTTGTTCTTGTATCGCATGATTCATATCGCCCTCGAGGCAAGTAGTCCATTTGGCAGCTATATCGTCACCGCCGTCATCGCGATGTTCACATTCCAAATCTTCCAAAACATCGGCATGACAATCGGCGTGTTACCAATCACCGGACTCACCTTACCTTTCATTAGTTACGGCGGAACAGGAATCATCATGAATATGATTGCAATTGGCCTCGTCATGAACGTTGCCTCGAAATCAAAAACGTATATGTTTGACGACGATTGACCAACAGCCCCGGACGCTCATTGCGCCGGGGCTGTTTTTATATGAGGAGCTGTCGAAAGTCCTCTGGTATCGGAGCTGTCACGGTCAGCAGTTCGTCCGTCAGCGGATGATGGAACGTGGCATCGAGGCTGTGGAGCGCATGCCGCGGAAGTCGCGTGTTGCCCCCGTACATCGTGTCCCCGATTAACGGATACCCGAGGTGCCGCAGATGCACTCGGATTTGATGTGTTCGTCCGGTCTCAAGCTGAATCGTCAAGGCGGATACGTCCCCGTGCGAGACGGTCTGTCGAACGTGGGTCACCGCACGCTGCCCGTCCGGTGTGACGACCCGTTCCATGATGGAATGTTCGGCTCGACCGATCGGAGCGTCAATCGTCTGCGGCTCGATTTCCCCTTCGATGAGCGCCGTGTACGTCCGGGTCAAACCGCCTTGTTTTTGCAACTCGCTAAAACGGTGGTGAACGTACGCGTACTTCGCGAACAAGACGACACCGCTCGTGTCCCGGTCGAGTCGATTGATGACGTGAATCGCCGAATCGAGCTGAATCGCTTGATAATAGCCGAGCACGGCGTTCGCGAGCGTATCGATTGGATGAAGCCGTGACGGGATCGTCGCGATTCCTGCCGGTTTATCGACGGCTAGCATCCATTCATCCTCATATAAGACTGTAAGCGGACGGCTTGAACGCACCATCGTCTCGGACGGCTGTTCGGAAGGGAAATGAACCGTCACTTCGTCACCGACCGATACCGTGTAGCGGACGGTCTTTGGCTCTCCGTTCACGAGGATGAGCCCCGCTTGCTTCACTTGGGCCAGCATCTTCCGCGAGATGCCGCAATCTATCATTAAAAAATCGCGAAGCAAGGCACTTGTCCCTACGACGCGACGCAACGTCAATCCATACATCGGTTACTTTCCTTCCTCGATAAACGATTCACGCACCCGCCGCCAAAACGGGAACGGCCGGAAGCGCGCGAACGTCACTTTTTCTTTCGCGACCGCACAGCGGAGCGAGCGCACGTTTGACCATGACCCTGCCTCTTGATGGTCAAACGCGAGCTCGAATTCCGTCTTCGTATGCGGCGCGATCTTCACTTGGTGGTGTTTCGGCAACAACAGCGGCGAGCCGATCGTGCGATAGACGAGATTGTTGATCGACGCCATCTCGGTCACTTGAATCGCCTCGATTGACGGGTGAACGATCGCCCCGCCGAGCGCCTTGTTATAGGCCGTCGAGCCGGAAGGCGTCGAGATACAGAGCCCATCCCCGCGGAACGTCTCGAAATAATCGTCGCGAATCGACAAGTCACAGACGAGCGTCCGCTTATAGTTTTTAATCGTACATTCGTTCATGGCAAGATGGCGCTCTGTCGTTCCGTCCTCATAATCAATGAGCACCTCGACGAGCGGATACGATACCGGTTCGAACGCTTCGCTCGTAATCATATCCGTCAACTCGTCAAGTTCATCCGGTTGCCAGTCCGCATAAAAACCGAGATGTCCCGTATGAATCCCGACAAGGAGCACGTCATCGAGCCGGTCGCTGTATTCATGGAACGCTTGGAGCATCGTCCCGTCACCCCCGACGGAGACGACGATACGCGGCGCGATTGATTCCGTATGGCCGGCTGTCGTCAATTTATCCGTCAACTCACGTGCGATTTCTGCGGATCGCGCGTCTCCCCTTGATACAATCGCAAACTGCATGGTCTATGCCCCCTAGTCTTGGTCCGTCTGGACGTTCATTTCTTTGTCGCGGAACACTTGCTGCGCGTCTTGAATCTCGACGCGGAGCTGACTCATCTCGGCATCGAGCAAGAAGGCCGCCTCGGCCGCTCGGCGCAGCCGTTCTTGCACTTCTTTAGGCATATCCCCGTCATACTTATAGTTAAGTGAATGTTCAATCGTCGCCCAGAAGTTCATCGCGAGCGTCCGCACTTGGACTTCGACGAGCGTCGGGAATTCACCGTGAATCGTCTGGACCGGGTACTCGATGATGATATGGTAAGACCGGTAGCCCGACTCTTTTTGATGTGTGATGTAGTTTCGTTCCTCGACGATTTTGAAATCTGTCCGATGATGGAGCAACTCGAGGACATGAACGATGTCATCGACGAATTGGCACATAATCCGTAGACCCGCGATATCTTGCATCTCGGTCGCCAAGTTTTCGTAAGAAATTTGCTTTCGCTTCGCCTTCTCGAGGATACTTCCCATCGGTTTGACCCGTCCCGTCACGAACTCAATCGGGGAATGGTCATTTTGGGCGTTGAACTGCTTCCGAATCGCTTTAAACTTCACTTTCAGCTCTTCGACTGCGATTTGGTAAGGCACTAAAAATTGATCCCAATCCATCGGTTGCATAGGCTGTCACCACTTTCGTTCGTTTCGGAAAATCATGCTTTTTTCCGTATGTATCCGATAGTATGGTATCATAAACCAACAATTGTTCATAGAATGGAGCGACAACTTATGACCCAAGAAGTGGAAATTGAATTTAAATCGATGCTGACGAAAGAAGAATATGAGACGCTTCTCAGCGAGTACCGTCTCGCCGATCACATCAAGTGGCAAGCGAACGACTACTTCGACACGGCAACGTTTGAGCTTAAGAAACACGGCGCGGCGCTACGGATCCGCGAAACGAAAAAAGGACAAGTGTTGACGTTGAAGCAACCACACAATGTCGGCCTGCTCGAGACACATGCGGTCATCACCGAAGAGGAAGCCGAGAACTTGTTCAAATACGGTATCATCCGCGATGAGCAAATGCTTGCCGCGCTCGCCTCGTTTGACTTGACCGGACCGCTCGAACATCTCGGTCGCCTCGAGACGCGCCGGGCTGAAAAAGAGACGCCAGATGGCCTGCTCGTCCTTGACGAAAGTCATTATTTGGAGAAACGGGATTATGAAATAGAATTTGAAGTGACCGACGAGACAGCGGGCCGCATCGCTTTTGAACGGCTGTTGGCCGGACACGACATCCCGCTTCGTCCAGCAAAAAATAAAATCGTCCGATTCATGGAAGAAAAAATGAGCCGGAGTGAAGGTTGAGCAGATACGTTGCCAACCTTTTTTTTTCGTTGCTACAATGAGCATACGATATATTTGATTTTTGTTTACGAGAGGAGGCGACACAATGGAACTAGAACAATGTAATGAGTCATCCTGTTCACTGGAAGAAACTCCTATTCAAGTCACATATAAACCATTAGAGTTATTCTATTTCGTGGACATATCGGACCCGGACGGTCTTCATGTGATGACACTCATTAAAAAGCTCGAGCTCGAATACGGACATATGATTCGTTTTCGGATGGTCTCGACAGTTCCAAGTTGTGTTGGCGGATGTCAAGAAGAGGTTCGCCTTCTCACGATGATTAAGGCTATGGAATTGCAAGGGAAGCGTCATGCGATGCGGTTTTTACGTCATCTGCATATTAACGACATCTTTTTGAATAACGAAGCGAATGAGACGGAACTTTGGGAGATTGCACGGTCGTTCACCGGGTACGGGCTCGACCTCGACGAGTTGGCAGCGGATATCCAGTCCAACCAATTGCTCAGCGCACTCGCCGTCGATCATCAAATTTTGAAAGATTGGGAGATTGAGTCGTTACCGGCCTTGACGTTCGTCACACGCGACGAAGCGCTCAAGATTGAAGGCGTCTATCCGTACGACGTCTATCAGGCAGTCATGGCCGAGCTGCTCGGCTACGTGCCGAACCGAGAGACGGACTGGACGGTCGAGAAAGTGCTCAGCCACTACGACGCGTCAACAATCACCGAGCTCGCGTTCATTCTGGAGCTAGACAAGCCAATCATCGAACGAGAACTGAAAAAACTGTCGCTCCAACAGCGTTGCCGCCCCGTACCAGGGTGTAGCGGTGAAGCATGGGCGACAAAAAAACAAGGATAACAAAAAGCCCACGGCCGGGGAGCCGTGGGCTTTTGACGTCTCAAGCGGGGACAAGAGACATCGGACTCGACACCTGGGGAAGGCATCGAGATGGGAGAAAGTTTACGGTCAATAAAGGGGTTTGTGATTGATTTCACACTTATAATATACCGAGCATCCTTTCGGTTGACAAGCTGTTTGTGCATGATGTCACATAATGTTCACGCGTCGTGACGATTATGCGAACAGGAGCGACTCCATCTCATCGAGGACGGCTTCGAACTGGTCGAGCGCGGCGAGAACCGGAGCTTTCGTCGTCATGTCAACGCCTGCTGCTTTCAATACTTCAATCGGATAGTCACTCGACCCTGCTTTCAGGAAGCGATCGATGTAACGGCGGACGGCCGGCTCCCCTTCTTCCATGATCTGTTGTGACAAAGCGGCCGACGCCGAGATGCCCGTCGCATACTGATAGACGTAATAGTTGTAATAGAAGTGCGGGATACGGGCCCATTCGTAAGCGATTTCTTCATCGATGACGATGTCTTCTCCGAAGTACCGCTTGTTCAGCTCCAAATACGTCTCGTTCAAGTATTCAGGTGTGAGCGAGACGCCGTCTTGGGCCGCACGGTGAATCAAATGTTCGAACTCGGCGAACATCGTCTGCCGGAACAACGTCCCGCGGAACGTCTCGAGCTGGTTGTTCAGAAGATAGAGCCGCTCCGCCTTATCCGTCCGTGTCTTCAACAAATGATCGTTCAACAGTGCCTCGTTCGTCGTCGACGCGACTTCCGCGACGAAAATCGAATAGTCGCCATACGGATACGGTTGTGACGCCCGCGTATAGTGGCTATGGACCGAGTGGCCGAACTCATGGGCGAGCGTGAACAAGTTGTTGACGTTGTCTTGCCAGTTCATCAAGATGAACGGCTGTGTGTCGTACGCTCCAGAAGAGTAGGCACCACTTCGCTTCCCACGCGTCTCACGGACATCGACCCAACGCGAATCAAGACCGTCTTTGACGATTTGGACGTACTCGTCGCCGAGTGGGGCCAACCCGTCGACCATCAATTGCTTCGCTTCTTCATACGAGATGGTCATCTCGACGTCTTGAACGAGCGGTGTATACAAGTCATACATATGAAGTTCATCTACGCCGAGGGCACGTTTTCGCAGTGCGACGTAGCGATGGAGCAAGTCAAGCCGCTCGTTCACGGCCTCGACGAGTCCGTCATACACCGTCTCCGGGATCGCATTGTGATGCAAGGCCGCCTGACGGGCACTTTCAAACTTGCGGACCGTCGCGTAGAAGTTATCTTTTTTCACGCTGCCTGAAAGCGTCGAGGCGAACGTGTTCAAATATTGTTTGTACGTCCCGTACATCGCTTTGAACGCCGTCTCCCGGACGTCGCGGTTGCTCGACTCGAGGAACGTGATATAGCGGCCGTGCGTCAGTTCGACGTCTTCCCCTTTTTCGTTCTTCACTTTCGGGAACTTGAGATCGGCGTTGTTCAACATCCCAAACGTAGAACTCGATTGCCCGAGCACGTCGCCTGCCTGGGCGAGGAGCGACTCTTCAGCTTCCGTTAACACGTGCGGCCGCTCTTGCGCCAACTCGTCGAAGGCGTGACGATAAACCGTCAGCTTTTCGTGTTGCGCCATGAACGATTCGATACGGCTCTCGTCGATCGCGAGCAACTCCGGTGTCATGAAAGCGAGTTGGGCCGACACTTGGGCAGCGAGTGATCCGGCGCGGTCGTTCAACGCCTGATAATGGCTGTTCGCCGTGTCCTCATCGTAGCGCATGTGCGCGTATGTATAGAGCTTATGAAGCTGGCGTGATAAGTCGTCACGTAAGCTGAGCGCGGCGAATAGCGTCTCCGCGTCCTCACCAAGCTTTCCTTTGTATGCCATCAAGTTCGGCACGTTTCCTTTGAGCGCCTCGAAATCGGCTTCCCAGGCTTGGTCATCGGCATAGATTGACTCTAGGCTCCATGTCTCCTCGACCGGAACTTGTTGTCGTGTAAGTACGTCTGACATATGTCCACTTCCTTTTCTTAGGTTATATACGATTTCGCCATGAATCGCTGAAACCCTTGAAACATTCGACGGTCATACTGAAGGGCGTCCTCGAGCGTCTTCGGGACCGTCCAGAGCCGCACCTCGCATGGCACGTCAAATACGTTCAAGAGCTGTTTCCATTGTACTTCAAAAGCTTGGACAAAGTCGCTCGTCGGGGTCACCCCGAACTGGCGACACGTCTTCACGACACTCCATGAGATTGAATCTGCCGGATGCATCCGGCGATTCAAGTACAGCACGACTTGAAAGTCGAGCGGATGGATGTGCACGCCCCAAAACACTGGCATCGGCAAATAGCACATCGTCGGCAACAGCGACGGCAACACGCCGAGCGGGTACAAGCGATTCAATATGAGACGGCGATAGTCTTTCGTCGGATAAGGCGGGGTCATGCGACGACGGCGCACGAGCTGGCCCCACGCGTGGGCGTCGAAGCGAAAGAACGGTTCAAACGGTGACACTGTCAAATCGTCGACTTTCACCCAACGGCCTTGTCCATATCGGAGTGAAGTCGGAAAACCGACAAAGCGATAAAGCGAACCATCGACAGGAATGAACAAGGCGTGACATCTCGCCAGCTCGGCACGCATCCACGGGGTAAATCGAGGGATTGGGTCAGGACGGACTCCGCTCGACAACCAGACGACCGGATGGCCTAGCGCCTCATAGTGGGCGGTCCGTTCGTGGTACGTCTCCACATCGAGCGGTGAGGCTTGAATCTCGATGACGATCGACGACCCACCCTTTGACGCGACGAGGTCGGCCCGACGTCCGTCGAGCAAAACTTCTTGGTCGACGTGATAGCCGCGCCGTTGCAACCATTGCCGGACGTCCCATTTGTCCCGTTGATGCCCCGTCGACTCCCCGCGCCCGCACGCATGCCGGTGAGCGAAGTGCAACCGTCGCTTTGTTCCTTGCTTCAACAGGACCGGGCCTTGGCAATCCGGGCACGAAAAAGGGGCAAACGTCTCAAGTTGCTTCCGGTTCAATGAACGGGTATCGACATAGTCCCCTGTCCGACCGATCGCAAATCGCATGACGTTTCCCCCTCATAATAGTGGTGAGAACATTCGAGCCAACGACTCGACTAACTTGATGAGAAATGGACGTTCCGAGAACACGGCCAAATCCAATTCGTGTGAGCCTTCAAAGTCTTTGTATAAGTCTTGTTTCAGTTGATGCACCGAGTTCGTGTTGTAGAGGAGCGCGTTCACTTCGAAGTTCAAATGGAAGCTGCGGAAGTCCATGTTCGCCGTCCCAATCGTCGCGAGCCCGTCATCGACGACGATGACTTTCGAATGCATGAACCCTTCCTCGTATAAATAAATTTTGACGCCGGCGCTGAGCAACTCCTCGTAATAGGAGCGGCTCGCGTAAAAGACGATCTTATGGTCAGGATAACTCGGCAAGACGATTCGGACATCGACCCCTGATAGCGAGGCCGTCTTGAGCGCGCTCATGATATCCTCGTCCGGGATGAGGTACGGGGATGAGATATAAACCGACTTCTTCGCCGCGTTAATCAACGCGAAGTAGATCGACTTCATCGTCTCATATGGCTCATCCGGTCCGCTCGCCACGATTTGAACCCCCCCGCTTGCACTCCGGACCGTCTCGAGCGGCTCGAGATAAAACGGTGTGAACAGTCGCTCACCCGTCATATAATACCAGTCTTGGAGAAAGATGAGCTGAAGCTCCGACACCCCTTCCCCCCTGACGTATAGGTGGGTGTCCCGCCAAAAGCCGAACTTCGTATGCTCCCCCAGATATTCGTCGCCGACGTTCAGACCGCCTGTGAACGCTTCTGTGCCATCGATGACGACAATCTTTCGGTGGTTCCGGTAATTCGTCTTGCTCGAGACGAGCGGCAAGACGACGGGGAAGAACGCTTTGACCTGAACGCCGGCCTGACGCAACTCATCAAAGAAGGCCCCGCTCGTATGAATCGAGCCGACGGCGTCATATAAGAACCGCACCTCGACCCCGGCGCGCGCCTTATCCATCAAGATGCGTTGGATTTCCCGAGAAATACGATCTTCCCGGAAAATATAATACTCCAGATGGATATGCCGTGTCGCCCCACGCAACGCCGGCAACAGCTTCGAGAACTTCTCTTGCCCGTTCGTCAAGATTTGCGTATACGTATTCGACGAAACCGGCAATTGGTTTAAAGATGACGTCAAATGCATGAGCTTCTCATAGTCGTCATGCGGGAACATGAGCGATGGCGAGTGCGTCATCGCCTTTTGCCGGTAAGCGAGGTACGTCTCTTCATCGAGCATCGCCTTCTCTTTGAACATGCGCTTGCGGCGATAGTTTTGGCCGAAGACGAAATAAGCGAACAAGCCGACGACGGGAAACCCGATCATCACGATTGCCCAGATGAGCGTCCGTTGCGGATTTCGGTTTTCGAGCAAAATGACGAGCAAGATGCTGAACGTCGTCAAGAAGACGAGAATCGAGAATAGGCCGATGACTTGTGAGCTCCAGTAATACGATAATACGGCAATGAGCCCTGCGAGCAAAATGAGGGATAAAAGAACTTGTATGCGTCGCAACATATTATAACCTGACCCCGTTTCTGTCATGTATTATCATTAATTATACAACGTAACGACATCTTTTAGAGGGGAGCGAATCAATTATGGGTACATTTCTCATCACAGGGGCAACGAGCGGCATCGGTCGGGCCGTCACGCTACGGTTAGCTGAGGAAGGGCACGACGTTTACGGCATCGGACGAGACGAGGGACGCGGTGCGGACATCGAGGCCGCCTCGCCGCGCATCACGTTCATAAAGTGCGACCTTTCAAAAGACGAAGAGCTCGAGGCGGTGATGGACCGACTGAAAGCGATGGACGTCACGTTAGACGGACTATTCAATAATGCCGCCACGTTCGGACGGCCGGGGACACCGGAACGTCTGCCCTCGTCAGCGTTCGACGACGTGTTCGAGTTGAATCTGCTCGCGGCGAACCGGCTCATCCAACTGGCTGTTCCGTTGCTAACGAACGGGGCGAGCGTCGTCAATAACGCGGCAATCGTCGGGCACGTCAAATTTCCGCCGATGCTCGGGCCATACGCCGCATCGAAAGCGGCACTCATCGCCTTGACGAAGACGTTCGCCCATCGCATGAAAGGAAAAGTCCGCTTCAATGCCGTCTGCTTCGGCCCCGTCGACACACCGCTCAGCCATAAGCTATATGGCGGCGAGGCGAAGTTCCACGAGGCGATGTCGCATCATTTCCGGGGGAACGCAGCCAAGCCCGAGGAAGTCGCGCCGGTCGTCACGTTCTTATTGTCCGACTTGTCGAGCTACGTGAACGGCCAAGCGATCACGATTGACGGCGGCTATAGCCTATCTTAAATGGAAAAGCGACCACACGGGTCGCTTTTATGCTGTCTTTACCTTTTTCGCCTGCATCAATTTGTTCTCTAAAAAGGCGCGTTCTCGTTCTTGCAAGTCGTCCCAATCAATGACGTCCTCAAAGTAGCCTAGGATGCCCTCGTATGCCTCGAACGAGGACGGATGCGCCTCGAGCCGGGCGATCCGGATTGCTTCAAATACCGAGCCGATGACGAATATATCATGGCTTGCATACGTTTTAATCGGGGCGAACGCCTCGAACATTGTCGTCTCAAGGCTTTTCCGTTTGACGTGCCAATCCGATGAGCGGTTCGAGAACAGAAAGTCGCCTTCAGGCATCCGACTCAGTTCCCGTAAGATGTCGCCGATGTAATGGATGGCATGGATGGCCGTGTTCGGGTCGTTGATTCCCGGGGAAATTCCTTTTAGCGCAATCTCGCTCAGCTTCTCGATCGCGAAGGCCGGGTCTTGAATCGACGACCGCACTTCCCCGATTTGAAACGGTTCGATGTCCGCGTCGACCTCCTCACTCCAATAACCGAGTAAGTCCCCTTTGGCGACGAAGTCTCCGACGGCCACGACCGATTCAAAATGACAGGAATCCGACTCTTGTTTCTCGCTTGCGAACAGTTGGACATAGCCGGTACGCGGTGCATACACCGCATGCCCTTCGAACGGATGGACCGGGCGCTTCGGCACGATTTGGACTTCGTCTTTTTCGAGCGCGTCTTGTTGACTTTTGATGACGGAGAGTGCTTCCCGGTGTAGCGCCGACAAGAGGCGTTCGGCTTGAATGGAGACGCTAATCGTTTGAATAAATTTGACGAACGCCCAAATCGACCCGACGACGAGGAGGACGCTCACACCTGAGGCGAGCACAGCGTCATCATCTGCCGTCCGAATCAAAAACAAGTTCGTGATGCCGTACACGGTCGTCAGGATGAATAAGCCGAGCGTATGTTTCGCCGCAGCGTTCGTTAAGAAGTTGTTCACCGTCCGTGGCGAGAACTGTGACGAATACGTCGTGAGGACGACGAGAATCGTCGAGAAACTGAACGTCATCATCGTCATCAGGCTCGTGAAGGATGAGGACAATACGGTCGCCGCTGAATCTTTCTCCAAATATAGCACTTCCGGCAAAATCTCACGGAAGAACCCTCCAAAATATTGCGTCAAAAACGTCAACACGACGCCGCCGAACCCGTACAAGAACGGGATGAACCAAGCGCTGTCTGCTAACATCAACTGTATTCGTTTGAGCATCTCGTCACCTCATCTAATATGTATGCTAAAAAAATCGCCTGTCCGCAAGAACAGGCGATTTCAGTTTAAAAGTAGTGGCGTATTTTTCCGAAGACGTCGCCATCGAGGATAAGTTTGCCGTACTCTTCTAGCATCGCGAGTGTTTGCGTACTGAACGACAAGTACTCCGCGAGTAGACTCAAGGCATTCTCTTCTTCTTCTGGTTCCATTTCATCCGGGAAATCGATCCACAAGTAATAGCGGTTATCGTAATGGAAAAGTTTCAACGTTACGTTATGAAGTGTATCGCCGACTCGTTTACTGAGGGCAATCATCGATTCGAAATCATTCGTTTCCATCGCGAGTGGAGCCCACGCCTCCGTCTCAGCGTCAAGTTCATCGAGTTCACTCAATTGGTCGAGGACAGATTGTTGATCCCGGGCTTCGTCAATGGCTGAGCGAAGGAGCGAACCGAGTTCCGAATCATCTTCGGCATCAATCACATTCTTCGCGATTGTGACGGTCACTTCGAGACCTTTCTCAAAAGCTTGTACTTGTATCCATAGTGGACCATCAAACGAGATATCTTCCCGTTCGTGCGCCTCGTCCATCATTTGCCAGAACAGCTGCTCACCACGTTCACGGTTGTACCAGATTTCATCCCGGGCGAAACCGCGTTTCTCGATATCGACATAGGTGATGAAAAATTTGACGGTGTTGTCATTGATGCGCTCAATTTTCACGATTGTCCACTCCCTTCTCACCTCACTCCTACTTCGTACGTCAAGGAGGAGAGGGGAAATTGTCTTGTAATAATAGTACCCTCTTTTCAATGTGTCAATCTTATGATGATGGGGTTGTTACCACTATTTTATCGGAAAAACGGGATAATAAAAAGCACACTGCTTAGACAGTATGCTTCCTCATTCGTTGACAAGCCGTTGGGCTTCTTGAAGTTGGAACGTCCGGACCTTGCGCGGCAAGAAGCGACGAATCTCATCTTCGTTGTACCCGACTTGTAAACGTTTTTCATCAATCAAAATCGGACGGCGTAACAGCCCTGGATACTCTTGAATCAAATCGTAAAGTTGCTGGAGTGAGAGCGCGTCGACCGATACGTCAATTTTAGAGAAAACTTTTGAGCGGGTCGAAATGATTTCATCGGTCCCGTCTTCTGTCATACGTAAAATTTGTTTAATCTCGTTAAGTGAGAGCGGCTCTGAAAATATATTCCGTTCCGTGAAGGGGATATCATGTTCTTCGAGCCAAGCTCGCGCTTTACGGCACGATGTGCAGCTCGGAGACGTATAAAGTGTGACCATGTTCGTTCCTCCCTGATCAAATGTTCGTTCATCTTTTTCAAGTGACTCTATCTGTATACCCAAAAATGCGTTCACTTAATTATAATAATTCTTATTTATTCAAACATCAATGATATTCTTTCTCATTGAGGTAAGAAAAGAGGACGCATCTGTGAGAAAGATGCGACCTTGATCGACGTTCTAGGAAGCCGGTATCCGAGAAACCGGTTGTGACACCGTTTCTTTGCCAGGCTTCACTTGCAAGTCTTTCAATTTTTTCTTCAATACTTCTTTCAATAACTTTTTCTTTTGTTGCAACACTTTGTCACGCTCTTTCATGGTCTCTCACCCCCATCGCCATAAGGAAAAACCGACCATTACCGAATCTAAAAATCTTGAAATCGCACTAAATCTACACTTAAATTATAGCATATCTACATGAATAATGTTGCACATTCTCCAATTAAATTTATATTTCACACGTTACAAATTTGCTTTTCCTTTTCAATTCCCGTATAGTTAATAGAAATAACCTTTGAAATCACCAAGGAGGAGAGCGATCATGAGAATCACGTTAGAAACGATTATGCAGCACCCCGTCACCCAAAAATATTTGACGCGATCAGGCTTAAAACACGCGGTCGACGTCTGTGAGCGCGCTCTCGAATTGGCGACGCGACGAGGGCTTGACACGGATTTGGCGACGAAGGCCGCCCTACTTCACGATATCGGTCACTACGAGTGGTATACAGAAGGCAAGTGGAATTATGATTTGTATCGTCAAAACGACATCCATGCCATTAAAGGGGCGGAACGCGCCCATAAGCTGTTGATTCGACTCGGCGAGAACCCTGCCCGAGCCAAAGAAATCTCGGTCATGATTTTACTTCACACCGATTCGTATTTACCACCGAGCCGCATTCAGCGTACGCCGCTTCAGCAGCTCGTGCATGACGCCGATACGTTCGTCGAACAGCCAGGCGGATTGCATCACTATGAGACGATGGAAATCGAAGATGCGCTCAGCCGCGTCCGCGCCATCGATTCAGTCGTCGACCGGCTCTCGAACTTACCGCGCATCTCAAACGCCTGACACCCCGGAACGTTCCGGCGGTGTTTTTTGCGCAAAAAACACCCTGAACCGTGAAGTTCAGGGTGAATCGATTATACGAATTGCGCTTTATACGCTTCGTATTCTGCATCTGTCAACGAGACAAAATGTCCTGGCTCGACTTCGCGGAGCGGTGGGATGCTTGAATCTTCATCCGAACGTCCGACGGCACCGAGTGACTTCGACTCGTAAATGATCCGTTTACGCGTCCGCTCGTGCTCTGGGTCCGGAAGCGGGATCGCAGAGAGGAGTGACTTCGTATACGCGTGAATCGGGTTTTCATAAAGTCGATCTGCCGGCGCGAGCTCGACGATATGACCTTGATACATAACGCCGATGCGGTCCGAGATGTACTTGACCATCGACAAGTCGTGAGCGATGAACAAGTACGTGAGATCGCGGTCACGTTGCAATTCTTTCATCAAGTTGACGACCTGAGCTTGAATCGATACGTCGAGTGCCGAGATCGGCTCATCGGCGATGATGAAGTCTGGCTCAACGGCGAGCGCGCGGGCAATCCCGATCCGCTGGCGTTGTCCGCCAGAGAATTCGTGCGGGTAACGGCTCGCGTGTTCTTTTGTGAGACCGACCGTCTCGAGAAGGTCGTAGACGCGGTTCATCCGGTCTTCTTTCGTCTTCGCGAGGCCGTGGATGTCAATCCCTTCGGCGATGATGTCCGCGACCGTCATCCGCGGGTTGAGCGAGGCGTAGGGATCTTGGAAGATCATCTGCATCGCTCGGTTGAATTTCAACTTTTCCGCTTTTGATTTCTTGTCGTGGACGTTCTCGCCTTTGAAGATTACGTCTCCGTCTGTCGCATCGTAAAGACCGATAATCGTACGTCCAGTCGTCGACTTCCCACAACCAGACTCACCTACGAGACCGAGTACCTCACCTTTATAAATATCAAACGAGATGCCGTCGACCGCTTTGACGACGCGGCCTCGTCCGATTTTAAAGTGCTGCTTTAAGTCCCGTACTTCTAATAATTTTTCACGTTCCATTATTCAGCACCACCTTTCCCAATCGATTTCGCGAACGCGCTATCCGGACGATATTTGAGCGCGAGATCGATGATTGCCGATGGCGGCGTGACTTGCGGCGCTTGCGGGTGCAACAACCAGGTTGCTGCGTAGTGCGTGTCGCTAATTTGGAACATCGGTGGCTCTTTCTCAAAATCAATCTTCATCGCGTAAGGGTTACGCGGCGCGAACGCATCGCCTTTCGGCGGGTTCAACAAGTTCGGCGGTGTACCCGGGATAGCCGGGAGCGCCTGGTTCGGGTCATCCGTCGGACGCGGCATCGAGCCGAGCAGTCCCCATGCATACGGGTGGCGTGGCTCATAGAAGATCTCATCGACCGTCCCTTTTTCCACGATTTTCCCAGCGTACATGACGGCAACACGGTCAGCCATGTTCGCGACGACACCGAGGTCGTGCGTGATGAAGATAATCGCTGTGCCGGTCTTTTGTTGAATGTCTTTCAACAACTCAAGGATTTGGGCTTGAATCGTCACGTCAAGTGCCGTCGTCGGCTCATCGGCGATCAACACCTTCGGGTTACAGGCTAGCGCGATGGCGATGACGATCCGCTGACGCATCCCACCAGATAATTGGTGCGGATACTGTTTGAGACGAGCTTCAGGGTTCGGGATGCCGACGAGTGTGAGCAATTCGAGCGCACGCTTCTTCGCATCTTCTCCTCTGAGTCCTTGGTGTTGCTTCAAACCTTCAGCGATTTGTTTATAAATTGTCATCGTTGGGTTGAGCGACGTCATCGGATCTTGGAAAATCATCGCGATGTCGCGACCACGAATTTTAAGCATTTCTTTTTCCGAAAGTTTCGCCAAGTCTTTTCCATCAAACAAAATCTCTCCGTTTGTGATCTCACCTGGCGGGTTCGGGATGAGACGCATAATCGCTTTTGATGTGACGGATTTACCAGAACCCGACTCTCCAACGATTGCGAGCGTCTCGCCTTTTTTCAAATCAAACGATACATTGCGAACGGCTTGAACCGTTCCAGCATACGTATGGAACGAGACCGCTAAGTCTCGGACAGATAAAATCGTTTCCATGCACGAGTCCCCCTCTTTCTGAATTATTTACGCATTTTCGGGTCGAACGCATCACGCAAGCCGTCGGCGAGCAAGTTGAAGCTGACCATGAGCAAGACGATGATGGTCGATGGTACGACGAGAAGGTACGGGAATGTCCGTAGCTCTTTGTACCCATCGTTAATCAACGTACCAAGTGACGCTTGCGGCGGTTGAAGTCCGATCCCGATGAAGCTGAGGAACGCCTCGAAGAAGATGGCGGCAGGAATCGTAAACATGAGCGTGATGATAATCGCACCGAGCGTGTTCGGGATCAAGTGTTTGAAAATCAAACGGTTACTTGAGGCACCGAGTGTACGCGCAGCCAAAACAAACTCTTGGTTTTTCAGTTTCAAAATCTGTCCACGGACGAGTCGACTCATCCCGATCCAGCCGGTGATCGTCATCGCCAAGATGATGGTGAACACCCCAGGGTCAAAGATCAAAATGAACAAGATAATCAAGATCAAGTTCGGTACACCTGTCAAAATCTCAACGATCCGTTGCATGATGTTATCGACACGGCCACCGAAGTAAGCCGAGACCCCACCATACGCCACACCGATAATCGTATCGATGATGGCAGCGACGAGACCGATGAAGAGTGAGATGCGCGTCCCTTCCCATACACGTGACCAAAGATCACGGCCGAGATAGTCCGTTCCGAACCAATAGTTTTCTTCGACGTTCTTTTGTTCATAGAAGTTGATATCGCGGCCACCTAACGTCGCCATCCCGTCGAATCCGGCCCATTCAAGTCCTGTGACTTTTGGCGGAAGTTTCGCTTGCGCGATGTTTTGTGAATACGCGTCACGGCCCGACATCATCGGCCCGAACAAGGCGAGCAATACTAAAATCAAAATAATTGAAAGCGAGAGGATGGCGGCTTTGTTTTTCTTTAGGCGCATCCATGCATCTTGCCAGAAGTTCAAACTTTTCCCTGCAATCCGTTCTGCGAGCTGTTCGTTCATTTCAACCGGTTGGAACATGTCTTGGTCGAACTGCTCGTAATTCTTTTTATTTTCAATCATCAGTTATCCCCCCCAAGACGAATACGTGGGTCAACAACTCCGTAGAGCAAGTCGACGAGCAAAATAATTAAGATGAAGATCGCCGAGAAGAAGAGGGTCGTACCCATGATGACCGAATAGTCATTCAACGTAATCGACGTAACAAACAACTCACCGAGTCCAGGAACTGAGAAGATCCGCTCGATGACAAACGTACCCGTCAACAAGGCGGCCGTCATCGGTCCGAGGATCGTGATCGCCGGGATAATCGCGTTACGCACCATGTGCTTCCACACGATCGCATTTCCCGTCAACCCTTTCGCTTTCGCGAGCGTGACGTAGTCTTGTCCGGTGACTTCAAGCATCTCTGTCCGGACGAAACGGGCAATCGAAGCCGTTACACCGAGCGACAACGAGATTGTTGGTAAAATCGTATGGGCAGGCGTGTCCCAGAAAGCGACAGGCAAAATGCCCCATTTTACACCTACATAGTACTGTAGGAGGGCTGCAAAGACGAACGATGGGACAGAAATCCCGATTACAGATACAAACATCGCACCATAGTCCGCAATCGTGTTATGACGAATCGCTGCCAAAATACCAAGTAAGAGCCCACCAAGTGTTCCAAGAATCAACGCTTGGAGACCGAGTTGTGCCGATGGTCCGATCCGTTCCATGATCAAGTCCGTCACTGGCCGGTTGGCCGTACGGAACGACACGCCGAGGTCACCTTGTACAAGGTTCCCCATGTACGTCGCATAACGAACTGGAAGCGGATCGTTAAGTCCGTAACGATCGTTTAAGATTTGGATTTGCGTTTCCGTCAGCTTTTCCTGGTTTTGATACGGTGACCCTGGTAACAGGTCCATCAGGAAAAATGTGAACGTCGCAATCAAGAAGAACGTGATGAGGCCGTAAGTCAGCCGCTGCAAAAGATAACGTCCCATAAATAAAAACCCCCTGTTTTTCTAAATATATGTCTATGCTTGCACCAACAGCATCACTATGACATATTTCCCTATTCTTGAATTCACAAAATGAAAGGAATTTTCTGAAAGAATAGGTCAAACGTCATCTCAAGGCTCTTAGTACAGCACATGAAAACCCAAAATATCAAACTTTGTGAAGTATTCTGAATTTTCACTGTTACTACATTATACTTTACCAACAAAACATTTGAATAGTATTTTCTCTCAATTCCGATTTTTTTTTAGAAAACGGGGGACATGCGTTTGCATGCCCCCACGTTCTTTAATTGATGTCGACGTATTTGTACTGATAGTCAGCACCGAATAGTTGACGGTTGAAGTTTTCAACGTTTGGACGAATCAAGTACGCGACGCCGGCTTGATAAATCGGCATGATCGCTTGGTCTTGCTCGATCAAGAGTTGTTCTGCTTCTTTGAACTTGTCGTAACGTGCATCGATTGACGTTTCAGCTGATGCTTCGTCGATGAGACGGTCGTAATCGGCTGAGCTGTAGTTGATGTCGTTTTGACCGTTGTTCGACGTGAAGATGCCGAGGTTTGTAAGCGGATCTTGGTAATCAGGTCCCCAAAGGGCGAATGACATCTGGTAGTCCCCGCTCGCTTCGCGCTCCAACTTGTTGTTGAACGGCTGTTGCGCGATTGTGACCGTCACGCCTGGCAAGTTCGTCTCGATTTGGTCTTTCATGTACTCCGAGATCTGTTTTGAAACTTCTGAGTCGAATGAAAGCAGTTCAATCGTCATCTCTTCGCCGCCAGTCGCTTCTTCCCAAAGTGATGCCGCTTCGTCTGTATTCGTTTCGAAGTATTGAAGCCCTTCCGTGTAATCCGTGCCGTCTTCATATTTGATGAAGTCTTTCGGGATGAACGACGTCGTGGCAATCGAACCGTTGTTCAAGAGCTGGTCGATGATTCCGGCCGGATCAACAGCACGCGCGACCGCTTTACGGGCGTTCACATCAGCGAATACTTCGTCCTCGTGGTTGAACTTGAAGTAGCCGACTGCCGAACGGAGTCCCGTGTTGAAGTCTTCACTGTCTTGGAAAGCCGCGACTTGTTCAGAAGCGAGGCCAGCGTAATCGACTTCCCCTGCTTCGTACAAGTTGACGACCGTTGATGTCTCTTTGACGACACGGACGTCGACCTTGTCGAGCGCGACGTTGGCGTTATCCCAATACGTATCGTTTTTCGTTAAAACGTAACCTTGTTCACGGTTCCATTCAGACCATGTGAACGGACCGTTGTAAAGGAGGTTGTCGACGTTCGTCGCGAAGTTTTCACCTTGTTCAGTCGCGAACGTTTCGTTGATCGGCGTGAACGTACCGAACGACGTGAGCGAGATGAACGATGGGTCTGGACGCTCAAGTGTGACTTCAAGCGTCTTCTCATCGATTGCTTGCACACCGAGATCTTCTTTTGGAAGGTCGCCCGCGTTAATCGCCTCTGCATTTTTAATCGTGTTCATGATGTAGGCGTACTGTGACCCTGTCTCCGGGTCGACGGCGCGCTGCCATGCGTAAACGAAGTCGTTCGCTGTGACCGGCTCACCGTTTGACCACTCCGCATCGCGGAGCGTGAACGTGTAAACTGTCTCGTCTTCATTCAATTCCGGCTCGCCTGCTGCCATCGCTGGTACGGCTTGACCGTCTTTGTCTAAGCGGTAGAGGCCCTCCATCGTGTTGGCGATCAAATTGAATGCGACCGCATCCGTTGCCAAGGCCGGGTCGGCCGTCGTGATGTCAGACGTATCCGTCAAACGAAGTACTTTTTCTCCGTTCGAAGACGAACCGCCGTCAGAGTCTCCGCCAGTCGAGCAGGCGGCGAGTACTGAACCGAGTACCAAGATGAGCGTCATCATGAGCAAAATCGATTTTTTCTTCATCGTAATTGTCCCCTTTCAGAATCTATGTAGTTAGCGTATCGCCGGATGCAACATCTTACTTTTTCTTTAATTTTCTGAATATTTCATAAAGTATCCGACGAAAGAACGTTAGGGCTATTGTAAAAAATTTTTAATCTAACTGTCAACTAATTGATGAACCATAATATTTTTCTGAACTTCACTCTCGCCATAACGTCACATCAACAGGTATCATAGAGCCATGTAGGGTGAAGTCGTGTTCGACGCTTCACGTTGAAAGGAGTTTGACACATTGAAAAAGTTTAGAGCGATATTAATCGTTTTGGGAATTGTCACAATTGGCTATACGATTTGGTCGTACGCATCGTATTATCGACCGGAGACGTTTTTGTTCCACATCAGTGGCGGGCTGTTCGTCGGTGGGATGATCGTCTTCGCGATCGGCATGTTCTCTGAGATGGGGGCATCCGGTTTATTCGACGGGTTCATGTACGGGTTCAAACGAAATCGTCGGGCCAAACTGAAAGAAATCGACCCTGACTATGAGGAAGACGAGGAAGTGACACCAGAAGAACGGACCGAGCGGAAACAGAGCGCCCGACGTTGGATCTTGGTCGGGATCGCCGCCGTCATCTTGTCGTATGTCCTATCGTTCGTTTGACCTTCCCGTCTTTTCAACCTTATGCTAAACTGAAGACAGCATCTAGAAAAACATGATGAAGAAGACAAGTAAATCGAGCCCCCTTCCCCCAGAGAGTCTACGTTGCTGCGAGTAGATGGAAGCGATTCGGTTGAATGGACTTTGGAATGGTTCGCCTGAAATTTGAGTATGGCGAGACGGCTCACGCCCGTTAACGCGTTCAAGTGGCATGGAAGCATGCAAATTTGGGTGGCACCGCGGTTATTCGTCCCGATTTTTCGGGCGGGAGACCGCGGTTTTTTATATTCTTTGGAGGTGCAATCATGGCAAAAATCTTTTCAGGCATTAAACCGACCGGCGTCGTCACGCTCGGTAACTACTTAGGGGCGATGAAACAGTTCGTCGATCTTCAAGACGAGCATGACGCATTTTACTGCGTCGTCGATCTTCACTCCATCACCGTCCCGCTTGACCGTCTCGAATTGATGGACAACACACGAAAACTCGCAGCGCTCTATCTCGCGTGCGGGCTCGACCCGGAGAAAGCGACGATTTTCGTTCAATCGGAAGTGAAAGCGCACGCCCAGCTCGGCTGGATGTTGACGTGTATTTCTGGCATGGGCGAACTCGGACGGATGACGCAATATAAAGACAAATCGCAAGGCGGCGATAACGTCGGAGCGGGGCTCTTCATCTATCCGACACTCATGGCAGCGGACATCCTCCTGTACGGGACCGAGCTCGTCCCGGTCGGCGATGATCAAAAGCAACATGTCGAGCTGACGCGCGATTTGGCGGAGCGGTTCAATAAACGCTACTATGAGACGTTCACGATTCCGGAGCCGCTCATTCAAAAAGAAGGCGCCCGCATCATGAGCTTGACGAATCCGGTGAAGAAGATGTCAAAGTCTGATGCGAACGCAAAAGGCTATATCTCGATGCTCGATGAGCCGAACGTCATCCGTAAAAAAATCAAGAGTGCCGTGACCGATTCGAGCGGTGTCATTAGTTTCGACCGCGAGAATAAGCCGGGCATCTCGAACTTGCTCGAGATTTACTCGCTCGCAACAGACACGCCGATCGATGAACTCGTCGAAAAGTATAAAGACTCGAACTACGGCACGTTCAAACAAGACGTCGCCGAAGCGGTCGTGTCGTTGCTCGAACCGATTCAAGCCCGCTATTATGAGCTCGTTGATTCAGCCGAACTCGACGCCATCTTGGATGCCGGCCGTGAGAAAGCCGAAGCCGTCGCCAACAAGAACCTCGCGAAAATCGAGAAAGCGATGGGGCTCAGCCGCAAACGCGCCAAAGTGAAGTAACCAAAACCGTCACCAACATCATGGTGACGGTTATTTTCATGCATAAAAAAGAGAGGCAGGCGTCCCTGTCTCTCTTTTGAAAACGTTTGATTATTCTTTGCCTTCGATCGATGCCCACTTGTACGAGTAGTCAGCGCCGAACGCGTGTTCAACGATGTCTTTCACGTATGGCTTCGTGAGGCGAGCCGATCCACGTTGGTAAACTGGTGAGATTGCGCTCTCTTCAAGAACGATTTTCTCTGCTGCCGCGAGGTCAGCCCAACGCTGTTCAGCATCTGTGCTTGATTTCGCAGATTCGATGAGTGCATCGAACTCTTCGTTCGACCATTTACCACGGTTGTATGGTCCGTCAGTGACGAAGAGGTCAACGAACGTCATTGGATCCTGGTAGTCAGGTCCCCAACCAGCGAATGACATTTCGAAATCGCCAGCGCTTTCAAGTTCAAGTTTGTTATTGAACGGCTGTTGCTTGATTGTAACAGTCATACCTTCGAGGTTCTTCTCGAGCTCACCTTTGATGAACTCACCGATTTGCTTCGCAACTTCTGAGTCATAGTTCAAGAACTCAAGTTCAACTGTGTCTGTACCGAGTTCTTCAAGACCAGCTTCCCAAAGTTGTTGTGCTTCTTCCACGTTGTAGCCACCGATGTCTCCGTTGATGTCGCGGAAGTCGTTGCCGTCAGGACCTGTTACGAAGTCTTTCGGTACGAGATAGTTTGCAGGAATCGATCCGTTCGCGAGGAGCGTCTCTGAGATAGCTGCTTTATCGTATGCGCGATCGATCGCGTTACGGATGTTTTGGTTGTCAAGCGCTTCTACAGCCGAGTTGAATTGGAGGTAGAAGAGTGTAGGTTCGACGACAGTTGAGAAGTCTTCGCTGTCTTGGAACTGGGCAACGAGCTCAGAAGTCAAGCCAGTGCGGTCAACGTCACCGTTCTCGTACAAGTTAACGCCCGTTTGGACTTCTTTTACGACGCGGAAGTTGATTTCCTCAAGTTTGACTGCTTCAGCATCCCAATACTCTTCGTTTTTAACCATTTTCCAGCCTTGCTCGCGCTCCCAACTTTCGAGTTTGAACGGTCCGTTGTAGATTGTCGTCTCGACAGACGTACCGAGGTTCTCACCTTGCTCTTGGTCGAACGACTCAAGTTTAGGCATGAATACGCCGAAGCTTGTGAGGCCGAGGAAGTAGTCAGCCGGAGCTGTCAATTTAACTTCAAGTGTTTGCTCGTCGACAGCTGTGACACCGACAGCGTCACGCTCGCCTTCGCCTGTGTTATACGCTTCAGCGCCTTCGATGACTGACATTACGTAAGCATATTGTGACCCGTTGTCTGGGTTAAGCACTTCTTTCCAACCGTATTCGAAGTCGTTTGCCGTTACAGGCTCTCCGTTTGACCAAGTTGCGCCTTCACGGATTTTGAACGTGTACGTCAAACCATCTTCAGAAATGTCGACGTCTTCAGCCATACCCGGTGTTGGATCGTCGTTCTCATCCATGCGGTAAAGACCTTCCATAACGTTGTTCAATACGTTAAACGATACTGAGTCAGTAGCGAGCGTCGGGTTAAGTGAAGGAATATCTGAACCTTCGAGCAAGTTGAGGACTTGCGCTTCATCCGGCGTACCTTCTGAACCAGATCCGTTTGAACCTGTGTCCGTTGTTGTGTCGTCCCCACCCGAGCAAGCTGCTAGAAACGCACTCGAGATGAGCGTTACTGACGTTGCTAAAGCAAAACCTTTTTTCTTATTCATTGCGATGACCCCCTGATTTTTATCGGTTTAACAGAATGAACGATGGTAGAAAATTCAGTCATTTTACTGCTTTACAAAATTTGCTACCAAAATCCCGTTGAAGCAATAATACAATATTCTGATAATTTTGCAAAGTGTTTATTTTGATTTTTCTAAAAAATTTTTACCATAGTCGAAAAGCCCGCCTAGAATAGCGGGCTTTTGGCTCATTTTTTATATACTTTCGAAAAATGTAGGACGTACGAAGGACCGATGACTGGAAAACCGATTTCCTCATATTGGTCATCGACGGCATACGTTCTTCCAGCTTGATAGATTGGAATAACGACGGCTTGTTCAAGCAAGTGTCGTTCGGCTTGACGATACGCTTCGTCGCGTGCTTGTTTCGACTCGGTCGCCTGCGCTTCTGTCATCAGTCGGTCGAACGTGTCGTCTGCATAGCCGCTCGAATTTAACACGTTGTCCGTCTCGAACTGGGTTAAATAAGCACGGAGCGACGGATAATCTGGCTGCCACCCGGATAACGAAATCGCATAGTCCCCTGCGACTTCTTTCCTAACTTTCTCGCCGAGCGGAAGTTCGACGATGTTGACGATGAGCTCATCGAGTTGCTCAAGATTTTGTTTGATGGACTGGGCAATTTGTCTTGCTTCATCATCGACGAAACTGAGAAGCTCAATCTCAATCGTTTCTTGCTGCAACCGTTCCTTCACGGACTCGAACGTCTCGGCCGCTTCTCCATCAACGGTCGTGTTCGCTTCCGTCTCATCGATGACGAGCAAGCGTTCAGTCGTTCGTTCGGCCCGGGCGAGTTTCGGTGAAATCGCCTCCCGATCGACGGCGAGAGCAAGGCTCCGTCTAAATTCCACATCGTCGAACGGATACTCTTCGACGTTTGGCTTCAAATAGAAGATGCCGCTACGCGGGATGTCGACGAGTTTCCCTTCCCATGACTCGAGATCGGCCTCATCGGTTCCATACGGGACAGGATGCATCCCGTTCGTTTCAGTCGCGAGCGCCGTTTCCGTTCGGACGACGACGCGTTCGATCGTGACGTCCTCTGCCGCGTGATAGTTCTCATTTTTCACGAGCGTCACTTGTGCCGCGTCCATCGACTCGATATGGAACGGGCCATTGCCGTCAAGCGCAGTCCATTCACCAATCGCCGGCTGTGGCAAGAAGGCCGGCATGGCGAGTATTTCCTCGAACCCTTCCATCGGTCGCTCGAGAGTCACTTCAAGTGTCGAATCATCGATCGCCGTCACGCCGAGCGTCTCCGGCTCTGCCGTGCCGAGGCTGACCGCTTTCCCGTTCACGACATCTTCTAAGAAGAAACTGAACGGCGAATTCGTGTCGTCATCGGCAAGCGTCCGAAAATGATTGACGAACGTCTCGGCCGTGATAGTTTCCCCGTTTAACGTCTGACTCGTTTTCAGTTTAAACGTATACACCGAACCGTCGTCTGAACGTGTCATCTCTTCCACGAGTCCCGGTTCGACTGTTCCATCTTTCCCGAAGCGATACAATCCTTCATATAAATGCGATAAAATCGTCTGTGAACTCGGGTCGATCGCGAGCAACACGTTCGGTTGCTCTGGAAGCGTCTCGCCATAAATCGTCACGATTTGTTCTTCAGGCGGTGCTAGTTCTCGTGCCGCGTCTTGCCGTCCGTTCCATACAATGAAAAAAAGGATAAGGACTGAAGCTAACAAGGCGGCACCGATGAAAAGTCGTTTCATCACGCATTCTCCTCTCTGTTAGTCCAACCCTTATACCCTAACCGTTTCTGTAACAATTTTCTAGTATTAGTCTGTCACTTTTGCGAACGCGAGCGTCGCGTTATGGCCCCCGAAGCCAAGTGAGTTGCTGAGTGCATACTGGATGTCAAGTTCCCGATTTCCTTCTCGAACGTAGTCGAGGTCACAATCTGGTGCTGGTGAGGCACAGTTGATCGTTGGGTGAATCTTGCCTTCGTGAATCGATAGCGCGGTGATGACGGCTTCGACACCGCCGGCCCCACCGAGCAAATGTCCAATCATCGATTTCGACGAGTTGACCGCGAGCTTGTCGGCGTGTTCCCCGAACACATTCCGAATCGCTTTCGTTTCGAGCATGTCGTTGAGTGGTGTGCTCGTGCCATGGGCGTTGATGTATTGAACGTCTTCAGGGCGAATGCCCGCATCACGCAATGCCTCACTCATCGCTTTCGAACCGCCCTCGGCTTCCGGTGACGGAGCCGTGATATGGTAAGCGTCCGAGCTCATGCCGTAACCGACAACTTCCGCATAAATCTTCGCACCACGTGCTTTCGCGTGCTCATATTCCTCGAGAACGAGTACGCCAGCACCTTCACCCATGATGAAGCCATCACGGTTTTCATCGAACGGACGGCACGCCGTCTGTGGATCCGGATTCGTCGAGAGGGCTTTGTTCGCACAGAATCCTGCGAACGAGAGCGGTGTGATCGGCGCTTCGGCACCACCGGCAAACATCGCGAGGGCATCCCCACGCTGGATGACGCGGAACGCTTCTCCGATTGAGTTCGTTCCAGAGGCACATGCCGTGACCGAACAGTTGCTCGGTCCTTTTGCTCCGAGATAGATTGAGACTTGGCCGCTCGCCATATTTGGAATCATCATCGGGATGAAGAACGGGCTGATCCGACGTGGTCCGCGCTCGTGCAGGACGGCCGCTTGCTTGTCGATCGTCTCGACTCCACCGATCCCGCTTCCAATCCACGTTCCAACTTGGTTCGGAATCGACGCCACGTCGAGTCCGCTATCCTTATGGGCAGCGTCAGCGGCTAATAACGAGTATTGAATGAACGAGTCCATTTTGCGAATCTCTTTTGGTTCCACCAAATGACTGATGTCACACGATTTGACTTCGGCCCCGACTTTCGCCGGATATTGGTCGATATCGATTTTTGTCAACGTGTCAACGGCGTTATCCCCATTTAATAACCGTTCCCACATCTCGTTAACGTCGTTGCCTAGCGGTGATACAACACCTAACCCTGTAATGACTACTCGTTTCATGTCCTAATCTCCTCCGTGATGTTTGCTTTATTCCAAGTTAAACAGCTCGCTCCCCAAGTGAGCCCGGCACCGAAGCCGGCGATGACGACCGTCTGACCGGCCTGAACCTTTCCACTCTTTACCGCTTCGGCAAGTGCGAGCGGGATTGAGGCGGCCGACGTGTTCGCATGGTCTTGAATTGTGACGACGACCTTCTCTTCAGCTAGCCCTAACCGCTCGATCGCCGCCTCGATGATGCGGCGGTTCGCTTGGTGCGGGACGAGCACGTCCATATCTTGAATCGTCTTGCCGGCCTGTTCGAGCGCCTCGACGACGATGTCTGGCATTTTACGGACGGCGAACTTGAACACTTCGCGACCGTTCATAACAATTTTGCCTTCGTCGTTCTCATATAAATACTTCCCACCCGTCCCGTCGCTGCCGAGAATGATGGAGTCGACCGAGGCGACCTCGTCCTCGCCTAAGACGACGGCACCGGCCCCGTCTCCGAACAAGACGGCCGTCGATCGATCGTCCCAATCGATGAGATTGCCCATCTTCTCGGCTCCGATGACGAGAGTCTTTTTAAAGCCTTTTGATGCCATCAAGCTCTTCGCCGTATCGAGTGCAAAGATGAATCCGCTACAAGCGGCGCTCACGTCGAATGCGACGGCGCCCTTAGCGCCAAGGTTTGCTTGGACGAGACAGGCGGTCGCCGGGAAGGACGGTGCAGTCGCGGTCGCGCAGACGATGGCGTCGATGTCTTCAATGGATACGCCCGCGCTCTTAAGTGCACGTTTCGCTGCGTGGGTGGCCATGTCGGCTACCGTCAAATCCGAATCGGCCAAGTGTCTCGCTTCAATCCCCGTCCGGGTCCGAATCCATTCGTCGCTCGTATCCATTCGTTTTTCCAAATCGACGTTCGTGACACGGTTCGTCGGAAGGAACGAACCGATGCCGATGATTCCAATGTTCATAATGATGACCCCTATTCTTAGTATCTGGTACTAATATAAGGGAATAAAAAAGGGATGTCAACGCATCCCTCTCAATTATTCGCTTTGACCGAGTCGTTTCGTCACGGCCATGACCATTTTCGCAGAGTTAATCGAAGCCGTTTCTAAAAATTCATCAAACGACAAGTTCGCTTCCTCGTCAGCACTATCCGAGATCGAACGCGTGACGACGAACGGGACACCGAATTGATAACACGTCTGGGCGATCGGGGCAGCTTCCATCTCGACGGCGGCAACACCGTCAAAATGCCCGAGAATCTCAGCGACACGTTTCGAATCGTTGATGAACGAATCCCCTGTCACGATGAGTCCGGTATGTACGTTCACGTCCGGTAAGTTTTCAATGACTTCTTTACAGACGTCCATGAGTCGTGCATCCGCCGGATACGCTGCTGGCATGCCCGGGACTTGTCCGTACTCGTAACCAAACGCAGTCACGTCGACATCGTGATGACGCACTTCGGTTGAGACGACGACATCCCCGACTTTCATTCCCTTTTTAAATCCACCAGCTGAACCGGTGTTAATGACCACGTCCGGCTTAAACTTATCAATCAACAACGTCGTACCAATCGCGGCATTCACTTTTCCGATGCCTGACTTTAAGATGACGACCTCGACATTACCAAGGTACCCTTCATAAAAGTGGTAGTTCGCAATCTCTGTATCCGTACGCTCTGTCAACTCGTTACGAAGCAAGTTCACTTCTTCTTCCATCGCACCAATAATTCCGATTTTCATACTGATTCCTCCTCAGAAAGAGAGCGACGTCCGGATGGATGTCGCTCGTTTGGATTACTTGATTTCTTTGATTTCGACGACCATGTCGCCACCTGGTGTTTGTACGTTCACGACGTCGCCGACCGTACGGCCAAGGAGCGCTTTCGCGATTGGTGATTCGTTCGAGATTTTCCCAGTGAACGGGTCTGCCTCGGCTCCACCGACGATTGTGTATGTCTCATCTTCGTTGTCTTCTTGGATGAAGAACGTTACCGTTTTCCCGATAGCAACCATCGAGTTGTCTGCCGCATCGTCTTGAATGATGACCGCGTTACGGAGCATCTCTTCAAGTTGCGCGATTCGACCTTCGACCATCGCTTGTTCTTCTTTTGCAGCGTCGTACTCAGCGTTCTCCGACAAATCGCCGAAGTCACGTGCGATTTTAATATTTTCAACGACTTCTTTACGGCGTACCGTCTTCAGTTCGTTCAATTCATTCTCGATTTTCGCTTTTCCGTCTAACGTCATGTAATGTTGTTTTTCAGCCATTTCTGTCACTCCTTCATTGTCTCCTAGTATATTACAGCTAGGCATAAATTGAAAACGATTTATTTATTAAGCGCGATTACGCTCGGTGAGTACCCATCGAATCTTCGTCACGAGTAGATCGATGGCGACAAAGTTCTCCCCGCCTTCTGGGACGATGATATCCGCATAACGCTTCGTCGGCTCACAAAACTGTAAGTGCATCGGGCGGACGACATTTGTATACTGGGCGACGACCGAGTCAATCGAGCGCCCCCGCT
Source organism: Exiguobacterium alkaliphilum 12/1 (assembly GCF_000714435.1). Lineage (GTDB taxonomy): Bacteria > Bacillota > Bacilli > Exiguobacteriales > Exiguobacteriaceae > Exiguobacterium > Exiguobacterium alkaliphilum. The sequence goes on along the minus strand of NZ_JJMW01000064.1, from coordinate 74,150 downwards.
CATTCAAGTCGCGTTGCATCCGGCGTAAGATACGGACATCGGCATCAGTATCGACGAACACTTTAATATCCATCAAATCACGAAGACGTTCATCCTCAAGCGCCAAGATCCCTTCGACGATCACGACGTCGACCGGTTCGATCAAAATCGTCTTGTCCGAGCGCGTGTGGGCCGCATAGTCATAAACCGGCTTCTCGATGGCCTGATGTTCTTGTAACTGTTGAATGTGTTCAATCAATAAATCGTTGTCGAAAGCGAACGGATGATCATAGTTCGTCTTATACCGTTCCTCCATCGTCATCTCCGATTGATCCTTATAGTATGCGTCTTGCTCGATCATGACGACCGATTGTCCTTTGAACGCATCCACGAGCGCGCGGGCAACGGTCGTTTTTCCTGATCCGGTCCCCCCGGCCACGCCGATAATGACGGGTTTATGTTGCATCAAAGTTGAATCCTCCTCATCGTAATTTACGACTGATTGCTAGGCCATCACCAAGGGGCAAAATTGCAGTATGATAATCGGTCCGTGCCATCAATTGCTCAGTAAACTCTTTCACAAGGCGGACGAGCCTGCGACGGCGCCGGTCAAGCACCGACACGTCTTCGAGCAGAACATCCCCTCGCAAAAATAAATTATCGCTGTAAATCGTACCACCAATCGGTACTAAAGCGCCATACCCATCGAAAAACTTTTGATACTGTCCTTTTGCCGCGTCGATGAACACGGCGTCGAACGGGCCTTCGACCGAACCAATCAACTCGACGGCATCTCCATGGATCACCGTGATTCGGTCTTTCACATTAGAACGCTCGATGAACGACAACGCCTCCTCATGGCGACGCGCGTTCCGTTCGATTGTGACGATTTCAGCCTCGGGCAACAATTCCGCCATCCGAATGGCAGAATAGCCGATGGCCGTCCCGACTTCAAGAATTCGGGCTGGTCGTTGCATCGCAAGGAGCGACAACAACACTTCAGACCCGGTCAAGTCCATGATCGGCACATGGTGGATGCGGGCGAATTCCTCCATCTCCGCTAAGAGCGGCGACCGAGGCGTGACCAACTGTTCCACATAGCCTTCATAGGATGCATGTTCCACTTTCTGACACCTCTACCTCTCTATTCATTCAAACGACCGGAAGCGAATGCTTCCGGTCGTTGCCATCAATTGTTGTTTGCTGCTTCAAACGCTTCCCATTCTGGACGGTATTGGTTGACGTTTTGTTGATGTTCCTCGTACGTCACTTCGAACAATACTTCGCCGTTCGGGAATCCTTCACGAGGCGGCCGTGCATAGAAGTAGAAGTTTTCCGTGTCGTTCGGATTCAGCGTCGCGGCGAACGCGTCACGGCTGACCGATGCGATTGGACCGATCGGGATGCCGGCGTATTTGTACGTGTTGTACAGCGAATCGTTTTGAAGGTCGTTAAACGATGTGAAGATTGACGTTTCGCCTGTCCCATACCAAACGGTCGGATCCGACTGAAGTCGCATCCCGTCCGCTAGACGGTTTTCAAACACACCGGCAATCTCTTGACGGTCCTCCGTCGAAACGGCTTCTTTCTCGACGACCGACGCGAGGGCGAGCGTCTCATGGAACGTCCGTCCCGCTGCTTCAAGCGCCGCTTTGTTCTCGTTATAGAGCTGTTCGGTCGGTTTCAACATCTCATCGATGATTTGCGTGAGCGTGACCCCTTTATCGAACTCATACGTCGCTGGGAACAAATAGCCTTCTAAAGGATGATAGATGCCATCCGCTAATACTTCGTCAGTCAACATTTCGTGTTCCGCGACAAGTGATGCGATATACTCTTTATCGCTCAGCTGAGCTGAAATCTCTTCTTCCGGAATTTCGGCGACGCTCGCCAGCCGTTTGATGACTTGGTCGATTGTGAACCCTTCTGGAATGGTCAATTTGATATCTGGAACGACGATCACTTTGCCGGTCTTCAGCGTTGCAATCATCTCGTCAAGCGACTGTGACGGGGATAACGTATACGTCCCCGCTTGGAACGATGATTCATTTTTAAACCGTGTGTAAAGACGGAAAATCGTGCTATTCCTCACAAGTCCGTTCTCTTCGAGTAGTTCGCCAATGTACCCTGAGCCTGCACCGAGTGGCACCTCGACTTCGACCATCTCAGTCGATGACGGGTCCACGGGCTCAAGTGACCGTTTTACGAATGCGTACGAGACAGCAGCACCGGTGGCGATGACAAGAAGAAAGACAGCAAGGATAATCACCGTGATGCGACGAACGATCCGGCTTCGTGCACGCTTCTCATCTGACATCGATGGATAGTTCATGCATATTCTCCCCTGTTCTTCTTTTATGAAGATGGGCGACGAGGGTTCCCCCTAGCCGCCCGTCCACGTATTAGTCTAAACCGACTTCGTCATTAACGATGTCGAATGCTTCCATCACTTCTTCGAAGTCATCATCGTCTTCGACGAGCTTCAAGATGAACTCACCATCTTCAAGTTCTTCGATTTCAAACGCGTATACTTCGATTGTATCTTCATCTTCTGTCTCCGGGTTACCGACCGGCTCGAGAACGACAAACGTCTTCTTCGAACGATCGCTCGTCATCCGGAAAATTTCTGCAAACAAATGCTCGTCTCCATTTTCATCTGGAATACGGTACATTTCTTCTTCACGACGGATTTCTGCCATGAGTAATTCCTCCTTATTTCCCTGAACGATCCAGGTAATTTTGTAAAATCATGACCGCTGCCATCTTATCGATGACCGCTTTTCTCTTTTTGCGGCTGACGTCTGCCGAAATGAGCATCCGTTCCGCTTGCATCGTCGTCAGGCGCTCATCGACGAGAATCGTCGGTAAGCCCGTCGCCTCGGTAAGGGCAGCGGCAAACGCCTCTGACGCCTCGCCTCGTGGCCCGATCGTCCCATTCATGTTCTTCGGGAGACCGACAACGACTTCTTTCACATCGTACTGCTCGATGATGGGCCGGAGCACCCGGACGGCTTCGTCAAAGTCCGGTTCAGTCCAATAGACCGTCTCCACACCTTGCGCCGTCCAGCCCATGAGGTCGCTCACGGCGACCCCAATCGTCTTCGATCCGACATCGAGCCCCATGACTCGCTTCATATTAATCCTCTCTACGATCGTTCAAATACGATTTGACCAGCTCTTCGAGCAGTTCATCTCGTTCGATTTTGCGAATTAAGTTTCGCGCATCGTTATGACGTGGGATGTAGGCAGGGTCACCTGACAACAAATATCCGACGATTTGATTGATCGGTTGGTAGCCTTTTTCCTCGAGGGCTTTATACACGGTGATCAGTGTTTCCCGCGTGTTGGCTCGATTATCATCTTCTGGAAAATTGAATTGCATCGTGCGATCCATTTGGCTCACAAGAATCCACCTCTTTCCGTTTGCACTTCACATTCTATTATGCCAGTGATTCGACGTAATGTGAAGCAAACTTCAATGCTTCATCGAGTTTTGTCGCATCCCGGCCTCCGGCTTGTGCCATATCCGGTCGACCGCCGCCGCCGCCGCCGCAACGTGTCGCGACTTCTTTAATCAGTTTCCCTGCGTGGAAGCCACGTTCGTTCAAGTCTTTCGTCACACCGGCGACGAGGTTGACTTTATCCCCATTCGCTGAGCCGAGGATGATGACAGCTGAACCGAGTTTCCCTTTCAACTCATCGACCATGCCGCGGAGTGCGTCCATATCTTGCCCGTCGACGCGTTTGGCAATCAACTGGACCCCTTGGATCGTTTCAAGTGCATCTGTGAGTGACGCGGCTTCGATGTTCGCAAGTTTTGCTTTCAGCGACTCGTTCGCCCGTTCCACGTCTTTCAACTCGGCTTGGAGCGCCTGGACACGTGACGGCACTTCAAGCGGTTTTGTCTTAAGCAGTTTTGCTGCCGACTCGAGCGTCTCGATTTGCTGGTTCATCACTTCGTATGCACCCGCTCCTGTAACGGCCTCAATCCGTCGCGTACCAGCGCCGATGCCTGACTCCGACAAGATTTTGAACAGTCCGATTTCTGCAGTATTGCCGACATGACAGCCACCGCAAAGCTCTACCGAATCTCCGGCCGCAACGACGCGGACAACGTCCCCGTACTTCTCCCCGAAGAGCGCCATCGCGCCTTTCGCTTTCGCGTCAGCGATGTTCATCTCTTCGATGTCAACACCAATCGATGCCCAAATGCGTTCGTTCACTTGACGTTCAATCGTCTGAAGCTCTTCTGCCGTCACTTGACCGAAGTGCGAGAAGTCAAAGCGGAGTCGGTCCGCCGTCACGAGTGATCCGGCTTGATTGACGTGCTCACCGAGCGTATCTTTCAATGCACGATGCAACAAGTGTGTCGCTGTGTGGTTTTTAATAATCGCTTGGCGTGCGTCTTTGTCTACCGTTGCCGTCACCGCGACTTCCGCCTTAGCGATGCCCGACGTGACCGTGACCGTATGCAAGTTTTGACCGTTCGGTGCTTTTGAGACGTCTTTGACGTGAAGGACGAAGTCCGACCCGACAATTTGACCTTTATCCCCGATTTGACCGCCGCTCTCTGCGTAAAATGGCGTCTGGTCGAGAATGACTTGTGCTTCTTCTCCGGCCGCGACGACATCGACGAGTTCTCCGTCATGAATCAAGCTGACGATCTTCGCCTCTGTGCCGAGATTCGTGTAACCGATAAACGAAGAATCGAGCGTGATATCGGCGAGTACACCCGATTGGATTTGCATCGACTCGACATCGGCTCGCGCCATACGGGCACGCTCACGCTGTGCGTTCATCGCCTGTTTAAAACCGTCCTCATCAACGGAGAGGTTATGGTCTTCCGCGTATTCAATCGTCAACTCGAGCGGGAAGCCGTACGTGTCGTAAAGACGGAACGCGTCTTCACCGCTAATGACGTTCGAACCTGCCGCTTTTTGCGCTTTCGCGACTTCATTCAAGATGGCAAGACCGTCATGAAGCGTCTCGTGGAACCGTTCTTCTTCGTTTTTGACGACTTTCTTGATGAAGTCTTTCTTCTCACGGACCTCAGGGTAGAAGTCGACCATGATGTCCCCAACGACGTCGACGAGCTCGTACATGAACGGACGCTCGATTCCGAGCATCTTCGCGTAACGAACGGCACGACGGAGGAGACGACGGAGCACGTAGCCACGGCCTTCGTTCGATGGAAGCGCACCATCCCCGATCGCGAACGATACGGTCCGGATATGGTCGGCTATGACTTTGAACGCCACGTCTTTACTGCTGTCAGCACGATACGTCTCGCCGCTGATTTTCTCTGTCTCGCGAATAATCGGCATAAACAGGTCTGTGTCGAAGTTCGTCGGCACGTCTTGCATGACGCAAGCCATTCGCTCAAGACCCATCCCCGTATCAATGTTTTTCCGTGGGAGCTCGGTATAGTTGCCATGCCCGTCATGGTTAAACTGACTGAAGACGATGTTCCAAATTTCAAGGTAGCGCTCGTTCTCGCCGCCTGGGTAGAGTTCCGGGTCGGTCGGGTCGTCACCGAACGAAGGGCCGCGGTCGAAGAAGATCTCCGTGTTCGGGCCAGACGGGCCTTCCCCGATTTCCCAGAAGTTGTCTTCGAGCGGGATGATGCGGTCTGCCGGTACACCTAAGCTTAACCAAATTTGTTTAGACTCGGCATCGTCCGGGTGAATCGTCACAGACAGACGGTCCGGGTCGAGCCCGTACCACTCGTCGCTCGTGAGGAGCTCCCAACCCCATTTGATGGCGTCTTCACGGAAGTACTCCCCGACCGAGAAGTTTCCGAGCATCTCAAAGAACGTATGGTGACGTGCCGTCTTCCCGACGTTCTCGATGTCGTTCGTGCGAATCGACTTCTGTGCGTTGACGATACGCGGATTGGCTGGAATGACGCGACCATCGAAGTATTTTTTAAGCGTCGCGACGCCCGAGTTGATCCAAAGCAGCGTCGGATCCTCTACCGGTACGAGCGAAGCGCTCGGTTCGACCGAATGTCCTTTTGATTTGAAGAAATCTAAATACATTTGGCGAATCTGTGCGCCAGTTAATGGTTTGAGCGGTTTCATTAACAATTCCTCCTTATTCTGAACGAAACGAAAAAAAAGCGATGTCCATCCCTATGGAAAGGGACGAAAGCATCGCTTCGTGGTACCACCCTCGTTCGCACGGCAAAGCCGTGCCTCGAACATCCGATAACGTGGATGAGGCGCCCAGGATGAGTGGGGACTCCAGACTAGCTTCGGTCGGCCGACCCCCATCTTCTCGCAGCCTAGGAAGATGTCTCTGATGAGGCGGTGACGACGTACTCGGTTCTTTCATCGTCTTTAATCGTTTCAGTTTTTCTATTCGTCATTATCACACGTGTTCAAGCGTTCGTCAAGACTTGCCGCCGAGCCGCTCGACAAGCTTTGTTCGACGCACCGGCTCTTCTTCCCGTGTCGCCGCCTCGAGTGCGCGAACGTCGCCGAACAAGAGCAAACTCTTCTTCGCGCGCGTGACGGCCGTGTAAATCAAGTTACGCGACGAACGGAACCCGCCGTTGAAGAACACGGGCATGAGGACGATCGGGAACTCGGATCCTTGCGATTTATGAATCGTGATGGCGTAGGCGTGGGTGAACTGGTCCCATTCGCTCCGATTGTACTCGACTTCGATTTGGTCGAAGCGGATGTAAATCTTATCGACCTTGTCGACGTTCTCTTTCGCATAAAAGATGTTTGTGATTTCCCCGATGTCCCCATTATAGACGTTCTCCTCGGCGTTATTGACGAGCTGGAGCACTTTGTCCCCGTTCCGATACGTCCGGTTCCCGTGCTTCACTTCCCTCGCCGCCGACTTCGGATTGAACACGTTTTGAAGCGCTTCGTTCAGTCCATCGATGCCGCAGACGCCACGATACGTCGGCGCGAGAATCTGGATATCAAACGGCGAATAGCCTTTTCGGAGTGCAGCCCCGGCCATCTGACAGATCGCTTGGAGCGCCGTCTCTTGGTTCGCCGTATAGAAGCGCCGGTCCGGGAGCGCCGCCAGTAAGTCGTCTGGCATCTTTTTCGCGTTGAGCGCATGCGCCAAACGGAGGATGCTCGATTCGGACGCCTGCCGATGGACGACATCGAGACGGACGACCGGGATGCCGTCGGTCGACATCAAATCGGCGAGCACTTGACCAGGCCCGACCGAAGGGAGTTGGTCGCGGTCACCGACGAAAAGAATCTTCATCCCGTTCGGCACGGCCCGGAGCAGGCTCCGGAACAAGAAGATGTCAATCATCGACGCCTCGTCGACGATGAGCACTTTCCCGACGAGCGGGTTCGTGTCATCGACTTGGAACGAACTGCCATCGAACTTTAACAACCGGTGAATCGTCGAAGCCGGGAGCCCGGTCGATTCACTGAGCCGTTTCGCGGCCCGTCCGGTCGGTGCGGCGAGGACGAACGGGAACGGCTGGTTCGGTACCGGTTCAAGTTTCCAGTCGAAGACGTCGCTCAGCGCGTGAATAATCCCGCGCACGACCGTCGTCTTCCCCGTTCCCGGTCCGCCGGTAAGCACCATAAGCGGTGATTTCAACGCGAGCTCGATTGCCTCGCGCTGTTGTTTCGCGTACTCGATGGAGAACATCTCCTCGACGCGACCGACGGCATCGAAAATTGTCGCCATATCGACGTCTTCTGTCGTCGAGGTCGACATGATGCGGGCAAGTTCTTCGGCCGCCTTTCGTTCGGCCCGATAGACGCGCGGATGGTAGACGACCCCATCTTCAACGATGATGCGTTCGTCTTGGGCGAGCGTCTCGAGCGCGGATACGAGCGCATCGCCCGGGTCCCCCCCGATGATGCGCGGCATCTCACGGTGGAGCTGTTCAGACGTGACGAACAAGTGCCCGTTCCCTTGCTCGAGCTCGAGCACGTACAAGACGGCGGCGGCGATCCGCTCCGGATGGATGCCTTGAATGCCAAAATGTGCCGCGATGGCGTCGGCCGTCTTGAAACCAATCCCTGGCACATCGTACATGAGCGCATAAGGGTTCTTCTCAATCGTCTCCATCGCCCGACCTTCATATTCTTTATGAATCTTCGAGGCGAGCCGTGGCGTCACATCGAACGGGGCCAAGAACAACAGCAATTGGTCGACGCCATACAAGACGTTCAACCGTTCCGTGATGACACGGGCTTGTTTCTCTTTCAATCCGTCGACGTTCGAGAGGACGCTCGGATGTTTGACGATTTGGTCGATGCAGTCGTCACCGAGCGTGTCGGCGATCTTTTGCGCCGTCTTTTGCCCGATGCCCGGGAACGAACCGTTCGTCAAAAAGCGGACGGCCGCTCGTTTCGTCATCGGGACGACGCGGCGAATCCAATCCGCCTTCATCTGTTTACCGAACCGTGGATGATCGACGAGACGGCCGTGCGCCTTATACGTCTCGCCCTTCTCGATTCCGACACCGACCCCGGCGATGACCATCTCGGTCTCGTCGGTCTCAAAGTTTTTTTCTTTTATACGTACAAGCGCGATCGTGTGCGCTTCTTCTTCCGATTGAAACAGGACGCGGATGACTTTTCCTGTCAACTCGTAAGGTGCTGCCATCATGTGAGCCACCCCCAGCTAGTTTTCCATCCCCCATTATAGCCCGATTCGGAAGAGGAGAACAAATCGCCTAACTAAACAAGTTCAGGATTTGCTCAAGCTGATTGAGATTGACCCGTTCGAGGAGGCGGATCAACTGGTCGATGTCGACCCGATTCAACAGCCGCTCGAGCTGGTCAACGTCGACCGTACTGAAGAGCCGTTCGAGTTGGGCCACATCGACTCGTTCGAGCAACCGTTCGAACCGTTCCAGTTCGCCTGTATTGACGTAGCCTTGTAAGCGTTCGAGCAGCTCGGTCCGCTCGACCCAGAACAGCTTTTCAAGCGAAGGGCGTTGAATGAGCAGGACGAGCCCGCTCGCCGCGACGTGAATCCCCCAGTTCAAGACGACGTGTCCGAGCCGCAACGTTTGGCCGATGAACGGGATGAGTGGAATAAACGAAATTTGCAAGACGAGTAGCCCGAGTTGGAGATATGCGTTCGGGACAATCCACGCGATGATGGCGAGCGCGAGCGGGACCGTCCAGCCGATGCCGACGACACCGAGTGATTGTCGAAACGACCGATTCGTCGAGAGTAACCAATGCATAAGGAGTCCGATGACGAAAAACGTCGCAAACAAAATGAGAAGTGTCGCCGTCGCCCGTTCCGATTCGATGATGACGCGATAGAACACGTTATTCGTCCATTCTCCGGCCGCCAATCGGTTATCAATCGCGGTGAACATGCGCCCGAGCATGAACCATTCGACGACAAAAAATAAGATAACGCTTAGTAGACTGATGATTCGCATGATGTCTCTCCTCCCTATTGTTCCTTGTCCATTTCCCGAACGCATAGGTGGTTACGCACGTTTTTCGTTGAATCAAACGGGGAACTGTTCGAGTGAACCTTATGAAGGAGGAATGACGCATGACGAAACGGATTCCAATCACCGGACTATGTGAACTCGTATTAGAAGTGACAGACATGGCGGAGGCGGTCGACTTTTGGCACGGCAAACTCGGTCTTCCGGTCGTCGAACAGTGGGTCGGGGACGACGCAGAGCCGAGCGAGGCACAAGAACATGCAGACGAGCCTTGGGCGACGTGGTTATATGTCGGCGGTAACACGCGTCTCGGGCTATGGTTAAAGCGCGACTTCACGGAAGAAGAAGATGCGAACCGACGCCAAGACGTGACCGAATGGGAGACGCTGTATGACGAAGGGGGCTCCCACGTCCACTGCGCGTTTTACGTGCCGATGGACTCGTTTGACCAAGCGCTCGACGTGTTAAACGATTCCGGTATCCCGACGAAATTACGGACGTGGGACGAAGACGAGACCGTCAACGGGAAAGAACGCTCCGCTTACTTCAAAGATCCGAGCAAAAACGTCATCGAGCTGTATACGAAAAATATGGACGAGGCGTATGAGAAGTTCGGCGGGGAGCCGGTGAAAATCACGACGAAGCAATTATGAATCCATAAAGAAAAAAGCCTTTGCGATTTTTTCGCAAAGGCTTTTTTAAGCATTCAATTCCCGAGCAACTCGTCCATTTTCGCTTTCGCGTCATACGCGAGCGCATGGTCCGGTTGCAATTCGAGCACACGTTCGAGCTCGGCGTACGTCTTGTCTTGTTCACCGAGGAACGCATAGGCGATTGCCAAGTTGTAGCGCGCGTCCGTGTGGCTCGCGTCGAGGTCGAGCGTGTGCTCGAGCGCCTCGACGGCCAAATCGAGCTGTTCGTTCTGTGCGAGCGCGAGCCCGTACTGGAACGAAATCTCGACGTCTTCTGGCGACTGTGCTTGCGCTTCCTTCAGACGTGGCAAGGCGCGGACGAAGTCGCCCATCGCCTTGTACGTCAAACCGAGCATGAAGTGCAGGTCCGCGTCGTTCATCCCGGCAAGGAGCGCCTGGCGAAGTGACGACTCGGCCAAGTCGAGCTGCTCGAGCTCATAGGCGAGTGCGCCTTTCGCGTAGTGGGCCGCGCCGAACGCGTTGTCGAGTTCGAGCGCCTTGTCGTAAAAGACGACGGCCCGCTCGTGGTCCCCGATCGCTTGAAGGAGCGTCCCCATGTTGACGTAACCGGTCGGGTCCGCGGGGGCGGCTTCAATCGCAGCGTTGAACTGCTTCGCCGCTTGTTCAAACTCGCCTTGCTGCATCGCTTGGATGCCTAATTCGTTTGCGTTCATCGTCATCACCTCATCCGATATAGTCGAGTCGTTTTCCAGATCGATACGCTTCATCAATCGTCGCACCGCCGAGGCAGATATCGCCGTCATAGAAGACGACGGCCTGGCCTGGCGTGATGGCGCGTTGCGGCTCGTCGAACTTGACGAGCACTTCGCCGTTCTCGAGCGGCGCGATCGTCACCGGTACGTCTTGTTGACGGTAGCGGAACTTCGCCGTCGCCCGGAACTCCGTTGCTGAAACGGTACCCGTCCACGACAGTTTCGAGGCGAGGAGCGCGTCTGAATAGAGCGCGTCGTGATGGAACCCTTGGCCGACGTACAAAATGTTCTCCTCGACGTTCTTGCCGACGACGAACCACGGGTCCCCGTCGCCACCGATGCCGAGACCATGGCGTTGACCGAGCGTGTAATACATGAGCCCGTCGTGCCGCCCTTTGACGACACCGTCGAGCGTCTGCATTTCGCCTGGTTGTGACGGCAAATACTCCGAGAGGAACTCTTTGAAGTTCCGCTCGCCGATGAAGCAGATGCCCGTCGAGTCTTTCTTCTTCGCCGTCGCGAGGCCCGCCTCTTCGGCGATGACGCGGACGTCTTTCTTGTCCATATGCCCGATTGGGAACATCGTCCGTGCGAGCTGGTCTTGGGACAACTGGTTCAAGAAGTAGGTTTGGTCTTTATTGTCGTCTTTTCCGCGCAAGAGACGGTGTTCACCGTCGACATAGTCGACGCGTGCATAATGGCCCGTCGCGACGAAGTCGGCACCGAGACGGAGTGCATGGTCCAGGAACGCCTTGAACTTGATTTCCTTGTTACACATGACGTCCGGGTTCGGTGTCCGGCCAAGACGATACTCGGCCAAGAAATATTCGAACACGCGGTCCCAATATTCTTTCTCGAAATTGACCGCATAATACGGGATTCCGATTTGGTTCGCCACGGCGATGACGTCTTCATAGTCTTCGGTTGCCGTACACACACCGTTTTCGTCCGTGTCGTCCCAGTTTTTCATAAAGATTCCGATGACGTTGTACCCTTGCTCTTTTAAAAGATGGGCCGTCACCGATGAATCGACGCCGCCTGACATCCCGACGACGACCGTCGTCTCTCCAGGGGCTTTCGTTCGTAAATTCATTTCCTCACTCCGTTCGTGAATGTCGAGACGACATCAGCAAGCCGTTCCGCGAGTTGCTCCACGTCGTGCATCGTATTGCCTTGTCCGAAACTGATCCGGACCGATTGTTTCGTCCGCTCCGACGCGCCGAACATGGCCGTCAAGACGTGCGATGGTTCAATCGACCCGGCCGTGCAGGCGCTTCCGCTCGAGATGGCGACGCCGCGCATGTCCATCATGATCAGGAACGGTTCGAGGTCGATGCCCGGTAGGTACAAGTTGACGATATGCGGCAGACGGTTCGCACCGTTCACCTCATAGTCCACCCCGAGAAGGTCGAGACGCTGAAGCAACGTCTCGGCCAACTGATGATACTCGGCCACCCGCTCTGAACGCTCGGCCATGATGAGCGCTGCTGCTGTTTTGAATCCGACGGCACCCGGAACGTTTTCCGTGCCGGCTCGACGTTTCCGTTCTTGTTGGCCACCAAAAGAACGCGTCGCTAATTTTACACCTGTTTTCATAAAAAGAAAACCGATACCTTTCGGCCCGTTGATTTTATGGGCCGAGGCCGACAATAAATCGACACCGAGCGCCTTGACGTCAATCGTTTCCGTCCCGAGTGCTTGGACAGCGTCGGTATGGAAGAGCGCTTGGTGGTCGCGTAGCACCTCACCGATTTCCGCGATCGGTTGAATCGTGCCGACCTCATTGTTCCCATACATGACGGAGACGAGAATCGTCTCGTCCCGTAGCGCCGCCCGAACCGCCTCGACCGAGACAGCACCCGTCGAATCGACGTCGAGATACGTCACGTCGAACCCATCGTGCTCAAGCTGTTCCATCGCATGGAGGACGGCGTGATGCTCGACTTTCGTCGTGACGAGATGCTTCCCTTTATGCGCATTCGCCTCGGCCGCACCGAACAACGCATAGTTGTCCGACTCGGTCCCACCCGACGTGAACACGATCTCGTTCGGCGTCGCCCCGATGAAACGGGCGAGCGTGCGGCGTGACTCGTCGAGCGCGGCCCGGGCCGTCCGTCCGATCCCATGGATGCTCGACGGGTTGCCGTATTGTTCTAGAAAGTATGGCGTCATCGCCTCGAGCACTTCAGGACGCATCGGGGTCGTGGCGGCGTGATCAAAGTAATTCATTTTTTTCACCTCGTCCTTAAATGTAAAACATGTAGCCGTTCGTGTCTTCTTCGGCCAGATCGGCGAGCGTCGTCTCGTCGAGAACGGTCTCAATCGCCACTTTGATTTTATCCCACAGTTTGCGTTTGACGGCATCGTCCGCTTCTGAGTCTTCGACGATTGTGAGCGGTCCTTCGAGCAAACGGATAATCTCACCGGCCGTGATCTCTTCTGCCGGCTTGACGAGCTGGTAGCCGCCATAAGCGCCGCGCACGCTCTTGACGAGTCCGCCGTTACGGAGCGGTCCAATCAATTGCTCCAAATAATGCTCGGGCAGCTCGTGGCGGGCTGCGATCTTCTTCAAACTGAGCGGTTTATTGTCAGTCTCACGGGCGAGCGCAATCATAATCGTCAACCCGTAGCGACCTTTTGTAGATATTTTCATCTTCATGTCTCCTTCTGTTATACTGTTCGAACAAACGTTTGTCGAAAGGAAAGTGTGCGTATGAGTGATTTATTCCAGCAATCCAATAGCGGCCCGCTCGCCAATCGGATGCGCCCCGAAACGTTAGACGAAGTCATCGGTCAGCGGCACATCATCGGCGAAGGCAAGTTGCTACGTCGCGCCATCGAGGCCGACCGGCTCGGCACGATTATCCTCTATGGACCACCGGGCACCGGCAAGACGACGCTCGCCCGTGTCATCTCGAACTATACGAAAGCGACGTTCGTCCAATTGAACGCCGTCACTGCGAAACTCGATGAACTGAGAAGTGTCATCCGTGAAGCCGAATCGCGCTTTGACTTTGAGAATGAACGGACGATCCTCTTCCTCGACGAAATTCATCGATTCAACAAGTTGCAACAAGACGCCCTGCTCCCGGCACTTGAGGCCGGGAAGCTCGTCTTGATCGGAGCGACGACCGAAAACCCGAGTTTTGAAGTGAACGCGGCGTTACTTTCCCGCGCGACGGTGTTTCGGCTCGAACCGCCCGGACCAGACGAACTGCGCGTCGTCCTCGAACGTGCGCTCGTCGACAAGCGAGGGTTTGGCAACTATACGGTCAAGATGGACGATGCGGCTGTTGACCATTATATCAAAATGGCGGACGGTGACTACCGTGTCCTCTTGAACGGGCTCGAACTCGCCGTCTTGACGACACCCGAGGTCGATGGGGTGATTCACATCACGCTCGACGTCGCCGAAGAGTCGGTGCAACAAAAAGCGATCAAATACGATAAGACGGGCGACCGCCATTATGACGTCATCTCGGCATTCATCAAATCGATTCGCGGCTCCGACCCGGACGCCGCCCTCTATTGGCTCGCCGTCATGATCGAGGCCGGTGAGTCACCGCGCTTCATTTTACGGCGCCTCTACGTCCATGCGGCCGAAGACATTGGCATGAGCGACCCGAACGCGTTGTTGATCGTCGATGCGGCCGCCCGGGCGAGCGAGTATGTCGGCTTCCCGGAAGCACGGATCCCAATCGCCGAGGCCGTCCTCTACTTGGCGACGGCACCGAAGTCGAACGCCGTCATCACCGCGATCGACAAGGCGCTCCATCACGTGCGGACGATTGAAGGCGGGCCAGTCCCCGTTCACTTACGGGACGCGCACAGCCCCGGGGCCCGTGAACTCGGGAACGGTGCCGGCTATAAATATCCGCATGACGAGAAGGACGGCTACGTGCCACAAAACTACTGGCCCGAAAACTTGGCCCGGAAACGTCCGAAATATTATACGCCGACACCCCGCGGCTTCGAACAGCAAGTGCAAAAGCGGCTCGACTATTGGGAAAAACGACGCTGACTCATCTGAGCCGGCGCCGTTTTTTTATTTCTGGATGCGGTTGATCTCGACACCCGCTGTCTCGAGCATTTCATTGATAACATAACCGGCTGCGACGAGCCCTGCGACCGATGGCACGAACGCGTTCGAGCTCGGTGGCATCTTCGCCTTACGAATCGGCGCGTCCTTCTTCCCGACGACTTCGTTCACGTCTTCCCGCGTGACAATCGGCGACTCGTCCGAAAAGACGACCGGCACGCCTTTATGGATTCGTTCTTTCCGGAGACGGGTCCGGACCATCTTCGCGATCGGGTCGTACGTCGTGTCTTTAATGTCGACGACCTTGATTCGCGTCGGGTCCATCTTGTTGGCCATGCCCATACTTGAGATGACCGGGATGCCGCGGCGTTTACATTCGACGATCAAGTGAATCTTATAGATGATTGTGTCCGATGCATCGATGACGAAATCGAGGTCTTGTGCGAAGAACTCTTCGAACGTCTCTTCAGTATAGAACATCTTTAGTTTGACGAGCTCAAGCTCGGGATTGATGTCGAGGAGTCGTGTCCCCATCGCTTCGACTTTCGGTTGTCCGACCGTCGAGAGGAGCGCGTGGATTTGACGGTTGACGTTCGTGATGTCGATGTCGTCCTTATCGACGAGCACGATACGACCGACGCCGCTCCGGGCGAGTGCTTCGGCTGCGAACGAGCCGACACCGCCGATGCCGAGGATGGCGACCGTCTTTCCTTTTAATGTGTCTAAACCTTCTTGCCCGATGGCCAATTCATTTCGTGAAAACTGGTGTAACATACTCTTCCTCCAAATTAATTCTATTTTCTCACACTATTTTACTCGGAATTACAAACAAAAAAAAGACGTCTAGCGACGTTTTAATA
This sequence comes from Exiguobacterium alkaliphilum 12/1, assembly GCF_000714435.1. GTDB lineage: Bacteria > Bacillota > Bacilli > Exiguobacteriales > Exiguobacteriaceae > Exiguobacterium > Exiguobacterium alkaliphilum. Next base: position 58,461 of record NZ_JJMW01000064.1, on the reverse strand, counting down.
AAAAATCGATGGGGCCCGGAGTGCCGTGACGATGCCCTGCTTTTGAACCTGCTTAAGCAGGTGGGTGACCTAGCGTCCCCTTCACAAGTCCTCCTGCACGTGATGAGGCAGTTGATCCGGATGGCAGTTCGGTCTCCCGTATTCAAAGTGTTGGCTCAAAATAACGAAGGCGGCTCTCGTACACCTCAGGTATCCCATCTGTTGATTTAACTATAGCTTGTCTGTAAAAAGAAGTCAATCAGAAACCACGACTTCTCGTGACAGTTTCGTCATAACCACGTGTTACGAAACGCACCGTTCGGGTCGTACGTTTCTTGTTGGCGCGCGATATTGAAGCGGCGGTCGCGCGAGTCGTTACCGACGCCCGCCTGATACGCCCAGTTCCCATAATTGCTCGCCACGTCGTAGTCAATGAGCCGCGATTCGAAATACGCCGCCCCGTAACGCCAATCTTGTCCGAGCTCTTTCGCAAAGTAGCTCGCGACGATTTGACGCCCTCGGTTTGACATCCATCCGGTCGCGTTCAGCTCACGCATGAAACTATCGACGAAGTCGACGCCTGTCTCTCCTCGTTGCCAGCGGGTGATCACGTCTTCCTCGACGCGCCACGACTTTTCCTTCGAGCGGATGCCTTGGGCCTGGAAAAGCCGCTTACCCTGTTCGAGGGCCACCCATTGGAAGAACTCGCGCCAAAGCAACTCAAAATAAAGCCAATACGTCGACTCGTTCGCCCCGTGCGACGCCTCGTGTCGCTCGAGCTCATGCAGGACACGACGTGGCGACAGCGACCCGTTCGCAAGGTAAGCGGATAGTTTCGAAGAATCGTCGACCCCAAACCCGTTGCGCGTCTCTTTGTACGTCCGGACCGGCCCGTTCAAATAGTGGGCCAGTCGTTCCCGCCCGGCCCGCTCCCCGCCTTGAAACGGGAACGCCGATCGTTTGTCCGTCTCGACCGGTCCGTGATCGATTGGAAAGTCAACCGGCGAAGTGGCCTCCGTGTACGCACGTTCAATCAACCGATTCGGCGCGGCGTCCGACTCGATCTTCTTTCGAAACTCGGTGAACAAAAACGGCATCCGCTCAAACGGAATCTCGTCACGCGGATAGAGGGTGAATCCGTCGAACACCTGCCACTCGCCTCGCCAAGCGCTCTTGACGTCTCGCTCGATGCGGCGCTCATTAAAGCCAATCGAGGATTGGAACACCAGTCGATCATTGGGGTCAAGGACGTCTAGCGGATGACCGACATGGACGTAGAGCGGGATATCGAGCGCTTTAAGTGAACCGGCTAAATCTTCGAGCGTCTCCTTTAAAAACTGCAGGCGCCGTCGTCCGAGCGGGATGACACCGTACCGGTTTTCCTTCAACTCATCGGGCCGAATCACGTAATGGCCTTCAATCGGGTCGTCATGTCGGAGCGCTTCTTCAAGCGGCAAATGATCATCGACGCGAAGGTCGTTGCCATACCAAATAATCGTCTTCATCTTTACACCTCCACTCTCATTATGACGCCATCGTCAGACGACGAAACGGTCAAACCTGCAAAGGATATGTTTTCAATTCTGCAACTCGTGGAATATATGTCTTTAGAAGAGAAAGGGGTGCTACAACATGGCTAGAAAAGGGAAATTCGGTACATTGATTAAAGTCGCGACGGCGGTCGCACCGTTCGTCTACGATTATTATAAAAAGAACAAGGCGAAAAAATCGCCGACACCTAAAAAATAATCACGAACGCTTCAGACTTCGTCTGAGGCGTTTTTTTCTTGCCTGCCGTTCGAATGTGATATGATGATGGAACATTTTAGGGAATCGAGGCGACACACATGCAGGCGGTATGGGTTCAATCTTTACGCATCACATTGAAGTGGGCATTATTCATGGGCGGCTTGTTCCTGCTCGCCCTCGGGTCATCGATGATGATCACGGCCGATCTCGGCGTGTCGACATGGGACGTGCTCCATCTCGGCCTCGCCCGTCATACCCCCATCTCGGTCGGGACGATCATTCTTCTCGTCGGGCTACTGCTCGTCTTCGTTAAATATCTGCTCGACCGCATCCGTCCGCAGTTCGGCACCCTCGTCAACGCCATCTTCGTCGGGGTGTTCATGAACCTCATCCTCGACCACCATTGGTTGCCGCGACTTGACGGCATCGCCTTGAACGTCGGGTGGCTCGTCCTCGGCATCTTCGTGATTGGCATGGGAGCGGGACTATACGTCGCCATCGGTTACGGAGCCGGCCCGCGTGACGGGTTGACGCTCGCCTTGGCAGACCGCTTCCATACGTCGGTCCGCATGATGCGAACGTGGATGGAACTGACGGCCTGCCTGATCGGCTGGGTGCTCGGCGGACCGGTCTTTTTCGGGACGGTGCTGTCGATTTTCTTGATTGGTCCGTTCTTTCAGTTTTGGCTCGAACAGTTTCGTCGGCTCGTCTCGGTCATCGACCGGGCGAAAGTCGATCCAGCATGAAAAAGCGAGGAGATTGGACGTCACCGTCCGGTCTCCTCGCTTTTACGTTATGGGACGAGCACAATTTTTCCGAACTTGCCCTGTTGCTTGAAATACGTCTGGGCGTCACGCGCTTCATCAAGCGGGAACGTGCGATCGACGATGGGACGGATTTCCCCCGCCTGAATCGCTTGAAGCATCGCGTTAAACTCCGAGCGCGTACCGAGTACTGAACCGTACATTGTGATGTGCTTCAAATAGAGCGTCCGGAAATCGAGATGCGTCGTCTGACCGCCGGCCGAGCCTGAGATGCAGAACTTCCCGCCGTTCTTCAACACGTCGAGCGCCGTCTTGAACAAGGCGTCCCCGACGACGTCGAGCACCGCATCGACCGGTCCCCCGTTCGCCTCGACAATGTCATCAGCGAGCGTCTCGGATCGATACGAGAAGACGCGGCTCGCGCCGAGTTCTTTCAGTTTCGCCTCATCTTTCAAATCCCCGACGATGGCGAATACGTTCGCACCGTGGACGTTCGCCGCGATTTGGACGTTGAACAACCCGACCCCACCGCTCGCCCCCGTGACGACGATCGTCTGCCCCGGCTGAATCTCGATCTGTTCGTTCATATGCCACGCCGTCAACCCGCTCACCGTGAACGCGGCGCTTTCGACGAAACTGTCGAGCGGCATGTCGTAGCAGAGGTCTGCCGGCCAGGTGACGTATTCGGCATAGCCCCCGTCATATTCGGAGCCGATGAACGACATATCGTCTGCGATATGTTCGCCGCCGTCTGGTCCGCTCGACGTGAACGGGAACAGGATGACACGGCGACCGACCATCGTGTCATCGACACCACCGCCGACGTCCACGATCTCGCCCGTAATATCAGAACCCGGGATCCGGGGGAACTGGACCCCTTCCGGACGCCAACCCGATTCTTTGTCCGTCCCGTACGCCCCTTCCCGCATCCAAATCTCCGTATTGTTGATCCCGCAGGCTTTGACGCGCACGAGCACCTCTCCTTGTTTCGGTTTCGGGGCCGGGATGTCGACGACCTGTAACTGGTCGACATCGCCATAACCGATGACTTGAACGGCTTTCATCATCTATTTCCTCCTCGTCTTCATTTGATTGTCTATACCCATCTAACGCGCGATAGCCACCAGAAGTTTGGTGGCTGCTCGCTATTACAATTGCTGGCGGCGAAGCAGCCCGGCGAAGACGCCGCCTTTTTCGCTCAGTTCGTCATGCGTCCCGTCCTCGACGATCCCGTCCGCTGTGACGACGAGGATGCGGTCCGCATTTTTCACCGTCGCGAGACGGTGGGCGATGATGAGCGTCGTCCGGTCGGCCGCGAGTTCATTGAGCGAGTCTTGAATGATCGCTTCCGTCTCTGTGTCGAGCGCCGACGTCGCCTCATCTAGAATGAGGATCGGTGGGTTTTTGAGGAACATCCGGGCGATGGCGATGCGCTGTTTCTGTCCACCTGACAGTTTCAAGCCGCGTTCCCCGATTTGTGTGTCGAGCCCGTATTGCAACTCGTCAACGAGCGAATTCAAGTGCGCCTTCTCGACCGCATGCATGATCTCCTCGTCCGTCGCGTCGAGCTTGCCGTAGGCGATATTCTCACGGAGCGTCCCGGCGAACAAGAAGACGTCTTGTTGCACGATCCCGATTTGACGACGGAGGCTCTCTTTCGTCATGTCACGGATGTCCATACCGTCGATCGTGATCACCCCGTCCGTCACGTCGTAGAAGCGCGGGATGAGCGAACAGATCGTCGTCTTCCCGGCCCCACTCGTCCCAACGAGGGCGACCGTCGTACCCGAATTGATGTCGAGGTCGATGTCAGTCAACACTTGGCGGTAGTCTGAATAGCCGAACGAGACGTTTTGGAAAGCGATATCGCCTTTCAGTGTCTTCACGTCGACCGCGTCCGGACGGTTCTCGATGTCCGGCGCCTCATCCAACAGTTGCGTGAAGCGTTTGAAGCCGGCCATCCCTTTCGGATACATCTCGAGGAGCGCCGTGATCTTCTCAATCGGTTTGATGAGCAGGTTCATGTAGAGGATGAACCCGACGAGCTGTCCATAAGACAGTTGACCTTGATACGTCAAGTACGCCCCGTAGACGAGGACGAGTAACGTCATAAGTCGCGTCGTGATGTAAATGCCCGCGAGCGACTTACTCATGACACGGTACGCCTCGATCTTCGAGCCGCGATAGAAGTTGTTGTCTTTTTGGAACCGGTTGATCTCGAACGTCTCGTTCGTGAACGATTGGACGACACGTGCCCCAGAGACGCTGTCTTCGACCCGCGCGTTCACTTCGCCGATGTTCGTATACATCTTTTGCCACGCCTTATTCATGTTCTTGTTGGCGTATGTGATTATCGCGACCAAGAACGGAACGGCGACGACCGTGACGAGTGCGAGCTGCGGATCGATTGTGAACATGATCCCGAACGCGCCGAGGAGCGTCATGATGGCGATGAAGAAATCTTCTGGCCCGTGGTGCGCCACTTCGCCGATATCGAACAAGTCGTTCGTCACCCGGCTCATCAGATGGCCGGTCTTATGATTATCGAAGAATCGGAACGATTGTTTATGGATATGGGTGAACAGCTCTTCCCGCATATCGGTCTCGATGTTGATCCCGAGTTTGTGTCCCCAATAGTTGACGACGTATTGCATCATCATGGCGAGTATGTAAAGGATGAGTAGACCGATGCTGACGATGATAATCCAGTTCCATTCCCCACCTGGCAATAGATCATCGATGAACCACTGGACGGCGAGCGGGAACCCAAGTTCGAGCAGACCGACGAGGATGGCGAATGAGAAATCAAGGATGAATAACTTCTTATGTGGACGGTAATAACTAAAAAAACGTGAAATCATGTCGTTTCCCCCTTCTAAACAAATAGTTTACGCCTTTTTGCAGGAAGTGGAAAATGGGAAGCACGTCTTTTTCAATCTTTTTTCAGTCGCGGTATAATACAAGTAAGGAGTGATTCAGATGAACGTACAGATTACTGACAGCGCCAAGGCACGCATCGACGCCTTGAAAGGTGAACGTGACGGACAGATGCACTTGTTTTATGAGACGGAAGGTTGTGGTTGCGGCAATAGCGGCATCTTCGAGATTCGCTACGTGACCGAGACGACATCGGAGGACGTCGAGATTGACTCGAACGTCGGACCGATCCTCATCAAAAACTGGACGAAAATCTTTTTGGACGAGGATATGATCATCGACTATCGTGACGATAAGCGGACGCTCGTCTTGAAGAGCAACGGCCAAGTGTTCAACTCGAACTTGCTCGTGACCGACGGGACCGGTTGCCAGTTGAACGTGCCAAGCCGATGAAACAAGCGTTACGAAACTATCCGAGCCTCTGGCTTTGGTTCCTCCTCAGCTTCGGACTCGGCTTGTTCGGAATTTACCTTGCCTTCACGGATTCCGTCTATTCGATGACGGCCGTGATCGCCTCGCTGTTCGCGTTCGGATTCGCGCTTCAGCAGACGGCGAAGAAGATGAGTGACCAAGAGGAGTAGAAGAGAAAAGCGGACTGGCCTTCGCTACTCTTATTCGCAAAAAAATATTGTGTTATTAAGAAGAGCAGAAAGACGCCACTCCAAAAAACGGAGTGACGTCTTTTAACGTTTCAATCAACTTGAATCGTATTAAACGTAATCAACCCATCCTCTTTGAGTACACCATAGGCCACACGCCCGTCGACGTAAATTGGTTTCGACGTCGTCCCGCTCGTGTTCGGTAACGTCGCTACACTTTCTTGGCCTAGGTCTGCAATCAACAACCGATTCATCCCTTCCCGGAAAAGGATCCGGTCGTCGTCTAGGAAACGAAACGCATCAAACGTTATTTTCGTCTGTGATCCTCTATATTCAAACGTCTGGGAAGAGGATTTCGAGACAAACTCCGTTCGGCCTTCTTTGCCGAGCGCGACATAATCGGTCCCCATCCCAAAATCAATCAATGCGCCCATCTCTTCGTCAAACGAACCATCGATCGACACGAGCCTCGTCGTTTTGTCCCCTTGATCGAAAAAGCTCTGATGGATCAGCGCACCATCCACACTACCACGGTAGTCGAATGGGTATTCCCCGTCTCGTTTCTCCCCTTCTTGGAGCGTGTACGTCCGTAACGCTTCAACCGACCCTATCGTCGGCGAATACTGCACCAGACTTGACGTCGTCACTGTCTCTGACGCCACATAGTCGACCCACATAAAGCCGCCTTCTGAAGTGACCACATTAGGAGGGGGAGTCTGAAACGCGCTGATGCCTTCGTAAAGTTCAGTCGGTTTCGTTTCACTCATCTTCATCCGAAAGATCGTCCAGGCAAAAGCTTCACCCTCAATTATGTCGTACTCGAGCCAAACCAATTCGTCATCGATGCCGACGAGATTGCCAATCGTTTTGGACGTTTTGTAAATCGATTGGTTCGACGCTTGTTCCGTGTCATAGACGAACACTTCATGCGTCGCCTCACCCGTCGTATACGTATAGACAATCCGCGTGTCGACAAGATGCTCCGGTGCGATCATCGGTGTTTGATCAGCGAAGAATAGCGACAGGTCATACGTCATCATTTCCCCGACTGACTCGATTTCCCCGGCGCTAGATAACAAAGTCGTGTCCTCATGCTCTGGAACTGATTTTGTCACCGTCTCATCGACGGATTTCTCGGTTTGTGGTGTTGCTTTCGATTCTGCGAAGCAACCGGACAAGGCGACCGACACGGCCATCGTGAGTCCGACCCATATCATGCTTTTGTTTCGTTTCATAATTATCCCCTACTATACATACAATTTATTCCATAATCATAACATCATTTCCCTTCTTTAGATATACGAAAAAAGACCCGCCAATTGACGGGTCCTTGTGACGAACACTTATTTCTTCTCTTTCACGGCTGTGCGAATCGACAACTCCTCGAGTTGTGCGTCCGCGACCGGGCTCGGTGCTTGTGTGAGCAAGTCGCTCGCCGACGCCGTTTTCGGGAAGGCGATCGTGTCACGAAGGTTCGAACGACCCGCGAGGATCATGACGAGACGGTCGAGACCGAGCGCGATACCCGCGTGTGGCGGTGTGCCGTATTCGAACGCTTCGAGCAAGAAGCCGAACTGGTCGACCGCTTCTTGTTCGGTGAAGCCGAGCAATTTGAACATCCGCTCTTGAATGTCACGCTCATAAATCCGTTGCGATCCACCGCCGAGCTCATATCCGTTCAAGACGAGGTCGTACGCGAGAGCGCGAACGCTCGCAGGGTCCGTCTCAAGCAAGTGGAGGTCCTCACGGTTTGGCATCGTGAACGGGTGGTGATTGGCGTAGAAACGGCCGTCTTCTTCTTCGAACGTGACGAGTGGGAAGTCCGTCACCCAAAGGAAGTTGAACTTCGACTCGTCGATCAGACCGAGTTCATGTCCGAGCTTGACGCGAAGCGCGCCGAGGCTGTCCGCGACGACAGTCGGTTTAGCCGCCACGAAGAGGAGAAGGTCGCCCGCTTCCGCGTTCGTTGTTTCAATCAACTTCTGCGCGTACGTCTCATCGAAGAACTTAGCGATCGGTCCGTTCAAGCCTTCCGGTGTCACTTTGAGCCATGCGAGGCCTTTCGCACCGTAAACGGCCGTGAACTCTTGAAGCTTATCGATGTCCTTACGTGAGAACTTGTCGGCTTCCCCTTTAACGTTGATTGCTTTGACGTGGCCGTTTGACTCAAGTGCCATATCGAACACTTTGAAACCGGCTCCCGTGACCGCTTCCGCGACATCGATGAGTTCAAGTCCAAAGCGTGTATCCGGTTTGTCTGAACCAAAACGGCGCATCGCTTCCGCATAAGTCATCCGTTCAAACTTCGCTGGCGTGTCCGTCCGACCAAGCGTCGCTTCCATCACTTGTGCCATCATCGATTCCATCATCGCCATCAAGTCTTCGACGTCCATGAAACTCGTCTCGATGTCGACTTGTGTGAATTCCGGTTGACGGTCAGCCCGAAGGTCTTCGTCACGGAAGCAACGTGCGATTTGGAAGTACCGATCGAACCCGGCTACCATCAAGAGTTGTTTGAAGAGTTGTGGAGATTGTGGGAGCGCATAGAACTCACCGCCGTGGACACGACTCGGGACGAGATAGTCACGCGCGCCTTCCGGTGTCGACTTCGTCAAGATCGGTGTCTCGACTTCAAGGAACTCTTCTTCCGTCAAGAAGTTACGAATCGTGTTCGACGCTTTTGAACGGAGACGGAACGTCTCTTGGAGCGCCGGACGACGGAGGTCGAGGTAACGATATTTGAGACGGAGGTCTTCCGATACGTTCTCCGCCTCGTCGCCAATCGGAATCGGTGTCATCTTCGCCGCGTTCAAGATGTTGATCTCTGAGGCGATGACTTCGACGTTTCCTGTCGGCATGTTCGGGTTCTTGTTCTCGCGCTCGAGGACCGTCCCTTTAATGTCTAGGACGTACTCGCTGCGGATCGACTCGGCGAGCTTGTGCACCGCCTCGTTTTCCGGGCGGACGACGACTTGGACGATGCCTGTGCGGTCACGAAGGTCGATGAAGATAAGTCCTCCGAGGTCACGACGTTTTTGTACCCATCCTTTAAGCTGTACGTCTTGGCCGATCAGTGACTCGGTCACGCGGCCGTTCATATGTGTGCGTCCAATCATTGTGCTGCTCCTTCCGATAGTTCACGAATTTTGTCTGCGACGGCCGAGAGTGGCACGTCGACTTGTTCCCCTGTCGCCATCACTTTGAGCGACGCCGAGCCACGCTCGACTTCGTCGTCTCCGAGGATGACGGTGAATTTTGCCTGTAAGCGGTCGGCTTGCTTGAATTGGCCTTTGAACTTGCGGCCGAGATAGTCGCGGTCCGCCTTGAAGCCTTCGATGCGAAGCAGTTGCAACAGGCGCGTCGCCGTCACTTCAACTTCTTTTCCGCCCTGGGCGACGACGAAGACGTCGAGGCCAGTCTCGAGCGTCGGGAGCACGCCTTCGTTCTCGAGGGCGAGGATGAGCCGTTCAAGGCCAATCCCGAAGCCGATCCCCGGCATGTCCGGTCCACCGATGTCTTGGACGAGGCCGTTATAACGTCCACCGCCACAAAGCGTCGTGATGGCGCCGAACCCTTCTGCCTCGGACATAATCTCGAACGCCGTGTGTGTATAGTAGTCGAGACCACGGACGAGCGTCGGGTCGACCTCGTACGCGACGCCGAGCGCGTCGAGTTGCTCGAGCACCGTCTCAAAGTACGCCTTCGACTCCGCGTTCAAGAAGTCGAGGATCGACGGTGCCGTCTTCATCGACGGGTGGTCGCGGTCGACTTTACAGTCGAGCACGCGGAGCGGGTTTTGATGAAGCCGCGTCTGACAGTCTTGGCACAGTTCATGCGCGACCGGCTCAAAGTGGCGGATGAGCGCTTCGCGGTGCGCGTTCCGACTCTCGGCATCCCCGAGCGAGTTGACGACGACTTTGATTTTCTTCAAGCCGAACGACTTGTAAATCGAGTAGGCGAGGCTGATGACCTCGGCATCGACGGCCGGGTCACTGCTGCCGATCGCCTCGACACCGTATTGGTGCAACTGACGGAAGCGACCTTTTTGCGGACGCTCGTAGCGGAACATCGGTCCCATGTAATACAGTTTCGTCGGCTGGTCGGGGCTACCGAACAGCTTGTTCGTGACGAAGGCACGAACGACCGAAGCCGTCCCTTCCGGACGGAGCGTGTACTCGTCCTTACCTTTTTTCACGAGCGTGAACATCTCTTTTTGGACGATGTCCGTCGTCTCACCGACGCTTCGTTTAAATAGGTCGGTCGTCTCGAAGATCGGGGTACGAATCTCTTTATAGTTGTAACGGGCGCTGATGTCGCGTAATTTCGCTTCGACATATTGCCACGTCTCGACCGTGCCCGGGAGCAGGTCCTGTGTGCCGCGTGGTGCTTTCATCTAAATTCCCTCCTTAAAATACAAAAAGGCCCTCGTCCGCAAAGGGACGAGAGCCTGTTAAAGTTTCCCGTGGTACCACCCTCGTTGCAGAGCCAATACTTGAAACTCCGCCACTCGAAATCGGTTAACGCCCGATGAAACGGCTTCCCCTACTATGCGTTCAAGGAAGCACCTCCAAAGTGTCATTCGGGTCATCATCCAGTCGATGCTCTCAGCCGTGGCATCGCTCTCTTTGCTGGTGGGGTGACCGTACTCTTCTTTATCACAGGTGTTAGGTTATATGCTTCATGATGCCGAATCACGACTCGTTCTGTCAAGCGTTTTTTTCGAGCATGAGCGTGACCGGCCCGTCATTGACGAGGGCGACATCCATCATCGCCCCGAACTTCCCGGTCTCGACGACGAGCCCATGTGTCCGCAGCCGGTCATTGAACTTCTCGTAAAGCGTCTCTGCGATATCTGGCTTCGCCGCTTGCGTGAACGCGGGACGGCGTCCTTTTTGCGTATCGCCATAGAGCGTGAACTGCGACACGGACAACACCTTACCGGCGACGTCTTGAATCGACAAGTTCATCTTCTCGTCGGCATCCTCGAAGACGCGGAGGCCGGCCACCTTGTCGGCGAGCCAGTTCACTTCCGCCTCGGTGTCCTCATGCGTCACCCCGACGAGGAGAAGGTACCCGGCATCGATCGCACCGACGATTCTATCATCGACTGTGACCGATGCTTGTTTCACTCGTTGCAACAATACACGCACTGAAATCTTCCTCTCGTCACGTCATCATGACTCGGCTGACCGAGTACACGTCCGAAATCTGTTTGATTCGGTCGACGACTTTTTGCAGATGGTTCACGTTCGGAATCGAGATCGTCATCGAAATGCGGGCCTGTTTGTTCGTATCCCCGCGACCGCTGACCGCCACGATGTTCGTGTTCGTCGCCGAGACGGCTTGAAGCACGTCGTTCAAGAGGCCAGACCGGTCATATCCCGTGATCTCGATGTCGACGTTATAGTTCTTCTCTTTCGCTTGTCCGGCTTCCCACTCGACGGTAAGAAGGCGTTCTGGGTGTTGCTCGTTGATGATGTTCAAGCAGTCTTTCCGGTGAATCGAGACGCCACGTCCGCGCGTGATATAGCCGACAATCTCATCGCCCGGCACGGGGTTACAACAGCGGCTCATCCGGATGAGCATGTTGTCGATCCCTTTCACCGTCACGCCGGCCTCGGCCGTCTTCTTCTTCGGCGACTGGCTCACTTTCAGCTCGTTGATTGCATCAGACAGTTCGAGCTTCGGCTCTTTCCGTTGCTTCTCTGTCAACTTATGCGCGACTTGGGCCGCGGTGATACCGTGATAGCCGACAGCCGCATACATCTCTTCCTCGTTGCCGAAGTTGAACTTCTCGACGACGACGGCGAGCGCCTGGTCGTCGATGACTTCCTTCGGTTCGAAGCCAAGTTTCTTTATCTCGACCTCGACGAGCTCTTTCCCTTTCTCGACGTTCTCTTCGCGCTGTTGGCGCTTGAACCATTGACGAATCTTATTTTTCGCTTGGCTCGAGACGGCGAGTTTGAGCCAATCCTTGCTCGGCCCGTAACTGTGTTTCGACGTGATGATCTCGATGATGTCGCCGGTCTCGAGTTTATGGTCGAGCGGTACCATCCGTCCATTCACTTTCGCACCGGTCATCCGGTGACCGATCTCGGTGTGAATCCGATACGCATAGTCGATTGGGACAGAGCCTTTCGGCAACTCGAAGACGTCGCCTTTCGGTGTGAAGACGTACAGCATGTCGCTAAAGAAGTCGACTTTGAGCGACTCCATGAACTCTTCGGCATCGGTCGTATCTTTTTGTAACTCGAGAATCTCGCGAAGGTGGGCGATTTTTTCATCGAACCCGTTCGTCGCGACGTTTTTTCCTTCTTTATACGCCCAGTGCGCGGCAATCCCGAACTCGGCGATGAAGTGCATGTCTTTCGTGCGAATCTGCACTTCGAGCGGTTCACCTTTCGGTCCGATTACAGTCGTGTGAAGCGATTGATACATGTTCGGTTTCGGCATGGCGATGTAGTCCTTGAAGCGCCCTGGCATCGGTTTGTATTGCGTATGGATGATCCCGAGGACGGCGTAGCAGTCACGAATCGAATCGACGATAATCCGAACAGCCATCAAGTCATAAATCTCGTTGAATTCTTTTTTATGCTTCACCATTTTATTATAGATGGAATAGATGTGTTTCGGACGTCCGTTCACATCGGCCTCGATCGACACTTCTTCGAGGACTGCGTTCACTTCCGTGATGACCGACGTGACGAGTGCTTCTCGCTCGGTCCGTTTCTGCTTCATCATCGAGACGATCTTGTAGTATTGCTGCGGGTTGATATAACGTAACGAAATATCTTCGAGCTCCCACTTGATCGTCGAGATCCCCATCCGGTGTGCGAGTGGGGCAAAGATTTCTAGCGTCTCTTCGGCTTTTTGGACTTGCTTCTCTTTTGGCATATGTTGAAGCGTCCGCATATTGTGCAATCGGTCGGCGAGCTTAATCAAGATGACACGCACGTCTTCTGCCATCGCGATAATCATCTTACGATGGTTTTCGGCGAGCTCTTCTTTCTTCGACTTGTACTTGATTTTCCCGAGCTTCGTGACGCCATCGACGAGCATCGCCACATCCGCACCAAATTCATCCGCCAACTCCTTGAGCGTCACGTCCGTGTCTTCGACGACGTCGTGAAGGAGCGCCCCGATAATCGTCGTCGCGTCGAGTCCGATATCGACGAGAATCCCGGACACTTGGACCGGGTGGAGGATGTAAGGTTCGCCGGAACGTCTGAACTGACCGGTATGATGGCGTTTTGCGTATTCGTAAGCGCGCTTCACTTCGGCAATGTCGTCTTCACCCATATACTCCCCGAGCGCGTCGAGAAGGTCCTCAATACTTACGATTTGTTTTTTGGTCATAACATTCGACACCCTTTTTCTTACCGCCCCAATCGTCTCGGATTCGACGCAGCATCATAGTAGTGAACGTACATGTACATTCTAATTTTACTTACTATTATCAAAAAAATCTGACGACCTGTCAAAGGTTGCGGGTTATTTTACTCAAAAACTATTCAAAAAAGGGAAGCGTTCGCTTCCCTTTCAATCAATCTTCGTAACGGATGAGCGAGAAGACGTCATATCCTTCAAGACGCTCACGTCCGCCGAGGCCGTCAAGCTCAATCAAGAACCCGATTCCCGCGACGACACCGCCGAGTTGTTCGATCATTTTGATTGTCGCTTCAATCGTTCCACCTGTCGCGAGCAAATCGTCCAAGATGACGACTTGTTGACCTGGTTTGATTGAATCTTTGTGCATCGTCAAGATGTCCGTCCCGTACTCGAGACCGTAAGCGACACGCACCGTCTCGCGCGGCAATTTGCCTTCTTTACGGACCGGCACGAAGCCGAGCTCGAGTGCGTATGCAGCCGGGCAACCGACGACGAATCCACGCGCTTCAGGACCGGCGATGAGTTCTGCGCCGCGCTCCTGTGCGTAAGTGACGAGTTCGTCGACCGCTTTCTTATACGCGACACCGTCTTGCATAAGTGACGTGATGTCTTTGAAGCTGATTCCTTCTTTCGGGTAATCCGCTACTTCTTTAATATGTTGTTTGAAATCCATTTTATGAGTAAGCCTCCTGCATCTTGTTCGATCGCAACGTTTGTAACCGCTCTTTCAGTTCCGCCAACGACGCATAGACGTAACGCTCTTCGAGTTGTTGTTTACCGACTCGACGTTTGTAGCATGGCGCTTCCGTCAAATCACGCTTCGGCGCTTCCGGATTTACTCCAGGCAGTCCGTCTTCCATTGTAACAAGAAATTCGAGTTCAGAGAATACTTGATGCATAAATTGAATCGTATTTTTTGACCATTTTCGCTCGATTGACAGGCGAATCAAGTTTTCACGCAAGTTTTTCCGTTCGCACGTCGCCATGTGGACGTAATATGTTCGGAAATCCTCCCGTGTCGGCAACTTCTCGAACAGCGAGTCGCCTTGTCCGAACGCACAGTACACACGCTCGACCCCGTCATGGAGTCGGTCCGCGAGTTCAGATTCATCGTCCGGCAAGTCGAGTAAGACGACGAAGCGGTTGAGCGGCTCGTCACCTTCGTGGAGCGGGAACGGTTTAGACGTCCCTTGGAACGAGACGAATGACGTCGCATCTTTCGGCAACTCGTCGAGCTCTTGGAGCGACTTCTTCTTGCCGCGATAGTCGAACACTTGGAAATCGTCGACGCGCATATCTTGAATCATGAGTTGTGGTTTGCGCATCCCGTTCCATTCGTTCACCTGGAGGCTGCCCATGAGCGAGACGTGGGCCATCTTCGAGATTTCCGAGATGACGTGCCCAAAGCCGAACCCGATGCCGTCGAGTTCACGCTTGTCCCCGGCGAGCTGCACTTTCAAGTGTGAGTTGTCCCGGCCGATTTGGCGAATGTCCCGGAGCCGTGCGTCCGCGACGACGACACGCGGTGACGGGTTCCCCATCCCGAACGGGGCGAGCTTGTTAATCTCGGCGATCAAATCGAGCGTCACGTCGTTCACGTCGAGCTTCAAGTCGACGTTGACCCGGGCGACGAACGTCTCGTCCGGGATCGTTTCTGCCTGTTCGTTCAATCGTTTCCGGAGCTCGGCGACGTTCTCAGACAAGAGCGTCATCCCGGCCGCGGCCGGGTGTCCACCGAAGTGAGGGAGGATGTCTTCATTTTTCGACAGCTCCTTGAACAAGTCGAAGCCGTCAATCGAGCGGCCAGACCCCTTCGCCTTCCCCGTCTTCGGGTCGTGACAGAGCAAGATGACCGGGCGGTAATACGCCTCGACGAGTCGTGACGCGACGATTCCGACGACGCCAGGATTCCAGCGCTCGCTTGCGACGACGAGGACGCGGTCGTCCGTCATCGAGGCCTCGACGAGCTCGGTCGCCTCTTTCGCAATCGTCTTGACGATATCTTGGCGCTCTTTATTTTGTTTATCGAGTTGCTGCGCGAGCTCGAGCGCTTCGGCTTCCGTCTCGGCGAGAAGCATCTGCAAAGCCGGCATCGCGGAGTCGAGGCGTCCGGCTGCATTGATGCGAGGCCCGAACGCGAAGCCGACCGACTCCTCGGTAAGCGGCGCGTCCGTCAACGCGCACACTTCGCGCAACGCAAGGATACCGGGCCGTTTCGACTCGTCGAGCGCCTTCAGGCCGAGCTTCGCGAGGAGACGGTTCTCCCCGTCGAGCGGCACGAGGTCAGCGATCGTTCCGAGGACGGCCAAGTCGAGGAGCTCTGCCGGCATGCGGCCGAGCACCGCATGGGCGACCTTTAAGGCGACGCCGGCACCGGCCAACTTGTCGTACGGATAGGTAGCATCGATGTGCGGATGAATGATCGCGAACGCGTCCGGGAGCGTCTCTTTCGGCTCGTGGTGGTCGGTGAGAATCAAATCGACCCCGAGCTCTTTTAAGAGTGCCGTCTCTTCAATCCCAGAGATGCCGCAGTCGACCGTGATGATGAGCGTGAACCCTTCATTCGCGGCCCAACTGAACGCCTCTTTGTTCGGCCCGTACCCTTCTGTGAAGCGGTTCGGGATATAGCATTCGGCCATGACGCCAATCTCGGTCAAGGCGTGCCACATGACGGCCGAGGCGCTGACGCCATCGACGTCATAGTCCCCGTAGATGAGGACCATCTCGCCGTCGTCCGCGGCCCGTTTGATGCGCTCGACGACTTTCGTCATCTGTTCGAATAAGTATGGATCGTGAAACGTGAGCTCGTACTCGACGTGAAGAAACGCGCGCGCCGCCTCGACGTCAGCGTGCCCCCGCTCGACGAGCAACGTCGCGAGTTGAGGCGATATATTTAATTCGGTTTGGATTCGTTCAATCGCGGTCGCATCCGTCTCCGGATACACCCACCGTTTTTTTGCATGATACATGTCCTTCACTCCAATCAACTGTTGATTATATCAGAAGGAGCGAACGATGTGCCGTCTTGACATTTAAAAAGGTCCCCCGACCGAAGTCGGGAGACCTATGGATTACGCCTCTGGGGCGGGCTCTGCTTTCTTTTTGTTGAGCGTCATTTTTTTCAAAAGGAGCCAGAGGTATGAGGCGATGAAAATCGACGAGTACATACCCATGAACAGACCGACGAGAAGCGCGACCGAGAAGCCGCGAATCGATTCGGCGCCGAACACGTACAACGCGAGCGCTGTAAGAAGGACAGTGATGACCGTGTTGACCGAGCGGACGATCGTCTCTTGAATCGACTGGTTGATGATTGAACGGTAGACGTCCATCGATTTGATTTTCCGTTCTTTCTCATACGCCTGAATGTTCTCACGGACACGGTCGAACGTAACGATCGTATCGTTGACCGAGTAACCGATAATCGTCAAAATCGCAGCGACGAAGTACAAGTTGACTTCGATGCCAAAGATGGAGAACGCGACGATCATGAAGAAGGCATCATGAAGCATGGCGACGACAGTCGCGACCGCATACGAGAACTCGAAACGGAACGTGATATAGAGAATAATCCCGAGCGACGCGAGTGCGACCGCATAGATGGCGTTTCGGGCGATGTCACGACCGACTTCGGCCGAGACGGTGCTGATGTTCGGGTCGCTTCCGAACGTCTCCGTAAAGACGTCTTTGACAGATGCGACGTCTTGTTGCCCGAGCTGTCCGACGAACGTCACGTTTGCGAGCGTGCCGCCCTCCGCGTATTGGACCGACGAGATCGATTCGTCGACGCCCGCCTCGCGGAACGCTGCCTCGAGTTCTTCTTGTGACACTTGTGTCTCGGTTTGAACTTCAACCCGCGTCCCAGACGCGAAGTCAATCCCGAGGTTGAGGCCACGGAACAACAAGATGCCGAGACCGATGATGACGATGGCGCACGAGACGAGGAACATCGTACGCATATGTTTCACATAGTTCCATTCAGTGAGCTTAAAGTTCACGGATTTCACTCTCCTTCACACCAAACCATCCTTTGCGTTTGTCGAACAGACGACTTGAAACGAGGAGGTGCATCAAATAACGTGAGATGAAGACGTTCGAGATGAACGTCATCGCGATTGAGATCATAAGCATGATCGCGAAGCCTTTGACCGAGCTCGTCCCGAAGTAGAACAAGACCGCGGCCGAAATGAGCGTCGTCAAGTTGGCGTCAATGATCGTGCTAAGCGAGCGGCGGTTACCGGCACGGAACGCCGACAACACCGATTTCCCGGAACGGAGCTCATCTTTGATTCGCTCTGCCGTGATGATGTTCGCATCGACCGCCATCCCGACACCGAGGACGAGTGCGGCAATCCCTGGCAGCGTCAACACGGCATTGATGCCGTTAAAGAACAGCATGATCAAGTTGATATAGAGCACGAGCGTGATAATCGAGACGAGGCCCGGCAAACGATAGAAGAACAACATGAAGAAGAAGACCGCGGCAATCCCGATTAAGGACGCGAATACCGTCTTGTCGAGGGCGTCTTGGCCGAACTGAGCCGAGACCGACGTCGAGTAAATCTCTTCAAGTTTGACCGGGAGCGCACCGGCGTTCAAAATGTCAGCAAGGCGTTGGCCACTTTCGGCGTCGATGCCGCCACCTGAGATGATTGCTTTATCCGACAAAATTGGAGACGTGACGGATGCGTCCGAGACAATCTTCGAATTCTCTTTTTGAATCTCTTCTTCATATGTGTCGCCTTCTTCATAGTCTAACCAGATGACGAGACGGTTTTCTGGTGGTTGACGCTGCGCGATTTGCGATGTCACTTCACCGAACTTATCGGCCGACTGAAGCGTCAACTCAACGACCGGTTGACCTTGTTGATTATAGCTGAGGGCGGCCCCGCGCGGTGCGAGGTCTTTCCCGTCGAGGAGGACGTTGTCATCGATGTCACGGAACGTGAGCTGCGCTGTCGACGACAGCACTTCCCGCGCATCGTTTTGGTTCGATACGCCCGCGAGCTGGACGCGGATTCGGTTGCTGTCCTCGATGCGGATGTCTGGTTCCGATACCCCGAGGACGTTGACCCGGTTATTGATGGCGCGAACGGTTGCATTCATCGCCGACTGGTCGATGACGTCCCCGTCTTCGAGTGGCTGTACTTCATACAGCACTTCGAACCCGCCCTTTAGGTCGAGACCGAGGTTCGTGTTCTTCACGACCCACGGCGCCGTGAAGACGGCAAGTAGAATCGTTGCAATCATGATGACCGCAAAGATCGCGATATTCCCTTTTTTGTACATACGACAATTTCCTTTCTACACCACAGGTTCTGTTTGAAAATCTTCTCTCGTTAACATTACAAATATTCTAAACATTTATCAATCGTTTTCCTAAAATTGTAACACCAAAGCGACCATTTCCCACGTTTTAATTTGCGCAAGCGACTAAATGTTGCGCAAGGGCAAAACTTGATGTATGCTGAATTTATCGAAAACTCAAATTTTATGACAAAGGAGCTTTAACTTATGGATAGCACAATTGTTTACGCCTTTTTACTCACCTTGTTCGCCGGACTCGCGACCGGCATCGGGAGTATGATCGCGTTCTTCGCCAAACGGACGAATACGGCCTTCTTGTCCGTATCCCTCGGTTTCTCTGGCGGGGTCATGATTTATGTCTCGTTCGTCGAGATTTTCCCGAAAGCGCTCGAAGAACTGATCGGCGCCCACGGAGAACAGGCCGGGACGATTTATACCGTGCTCGCCTTTTTCGGTGGAATGCTCCTCATCGCGCTCATCGACAAGTTCATCCCGTCCCCTGAGAATCCGCACGAGGTCAAGTTCGTCGAGACGATGCAACACGACCCGTCCACACACGAGTTGGCTACGACAGCAACGGCACAGGCGCCTTTAAAAGAAGCGTCAAAAAAACGTCTCCATAAGATGGGACTGTTCATGGCGCTTGCGATCTCGATCCACAACTTCCCGGAAGGGCTCGCGACGTTCGTCTCGGCATTGAATGATCCTGCCGTCGGTCTCGCGATTGCTATCGCAATCGCCCTTCACAACATTCCAGAAGGGATTGCGGTGTCGGTCCCAATCTATTATGCGACCGGTTCCCGGAAAAAAGCGCTCAAGTATTCCTTCTTGTCAGGGCTTGCCGAACCGGCAGGCGCCATCGTCGGGTTCCTCATCCTCATGCCGTTCTTGAACGACACGATCTTCGGTCTGTTGTTCGCCGCGGTCGGAGGCATCATGGTGTTCATCTCGCTCGATGAATTGTTGCCAGCCGCACGAGAGTACGGTCGCGCCCATCATGCGGTCTATGGCATGGTCGCAGGGATGATGGTCATGGCGACGAGCCTCGTCCTGTTGATGTAACTGTTTGATTCACACGCGCATGAAAAAAGAGGTCGGAGAAACGTTCGTTTCTTCGACTTCTTTTATGTGTGTCTCACTGCTGATCTGACGTTTTGAATAAATGCACGAGGTCTTTTAATTCAACAGACATGTGGCTCATCGTTTCGGCGATGCCGTTAATCTCTTGAATCGCCGCAAGTTGCTGCTCGACGTTTGCGCCTGCTTCTTCGACACGTTGTTGTGTCGACATGGCGTTCGTTGACATATCCTCGACCGAGACGGCGACTTCCGTCGTGTTCGCGCTCACTTCTTCGGTCGCGGCCGCGATCTCGCCCATCTGACGGGACGTCTCTTGAATGACGGAGACGATCTCTTTGAACGCTTCCGCGACCTCGCCCATTTGCGCCACCCCGTTCGTGACGTGTCCGCTCGTCACGTCGAACGCCGACTCGACTTGTTTCGTGTCGCGCTGGATGTCACCGACGACCGCCTGAATTTGTTTGGCCGACTGTTTCGATTCCTCAGCGAGCTTTCGGACTTCGGCCGCGACGACGGCGAATCCTTTCCCGTGTTCCCCGGCTCGGGCGGCTTCGATTGCGGCGTTCAATGCGAGCAAGTTCGTCTGCTCGGTGATGGCCGTAATCGAGCGTGTGATCTTCTCAATTTCGAGCGACTGATTCGACAGACGTTTCACCATCTGCTCGGTCAAATCGTTCGCCCGTTGAATCTCTTGCATTCTCGCCTCGGCGAGTTGAATCGTCTCGAGTCCCCCGCTCGCCGCTTCGAGCGTATGGATCGTTTGCTCGTTGACGCCTTGGGAGGCCGCTGCGATTTGATTCAGACCGAGGACGGCTTGGTTGACGCCTGACGTCCCTTCCTCGGCCCGTCTCGCCGATACTTGGGCGGCGAGGTTCATCTCTTCAAATAAACCGGCGACACCTTGCGTCGTCGTGGCGACGTGATCGGTGCTCGAATATAGGTTCTCCGAATAGGCGGTCACTTTTTCAGACGCTGCCCCGACTTGACGAATCAAGCCGACAAGATTTCGTTTCATATCATTGAACGCTGACACGAGGTCACCGAGTTCGTCGTTTGACTCAACGTCGATATCCCCTCCTGTCAAATCACCTTCTGCGACGACGCGCGCTTCTTTCACAAGACGATTGATCGGTCGAAGGAACAGCTTTTGTAGGGCGATGAGAGAAAAGACGCCCACTCCGACACCGATGACACTAATGACGATCATCCAAACAATCGATTGTCCTGCCCCAGCCTGCACCGCATCCGTCTCCTCTGCCAGAAGTTCAGTTTGGTGAGCGACAAGGTCGGTCACGGTCATCCGGACGCGATCGGTCGTCGGCGTCACGCTTGTATTGAGCACCGTTTTGAAGCCGATCTCGTCTTGTTGTTGCCGCAGGTCGATCGCGCGAGCCATCTCTGTGTCGAGGTGTTGATTGAATTTTTCTAAGTCGGCAATCTTACCGAGTACCGTCTCGTCGGCCGAAGCTGCTTTTAACGAACTCATCAACTCGTCCCGCTTGGATTGCGTCGCTTCCAAGCTGATGAGCGTCTTCGGGTTTGAGACGAGCAAATAGTAATTTAAATACCGCTCCGCATCGGTCACGGTGAGCGCCAAGTCTTCGGCAATTAACATCTGCTTGACCCCTTCATTTAAGACCCGGTCATAGTCAGACGTCGCCCGCTGTAGCTGGTACGATCCAAGTCCCCCGACGAGGAGGAGTGCGATGATTGTCGGTACGAGGGCGACCGCCATCTTCCGGCGCATCGACGCCCGTCCTCTCTGTTTCTTCGGTCGCACCCGCCGTCTCCAGTTCGTCAACGGGCGAAGCAATCGTTTCACGTCCATATCCATTCTCCTTCGTTTCCAAATTCTTCTCAATATGACATTAATGCAAACGTTTTCATGATTCAATTTGATTTTTGGAAATGAGGTCGATGTTTCGACGTATTGACGAAGTTTGACAAAAATCAGTCACTTCCGTTATTCTTTTAATCGTAACGATTACTATTTAAGAGGTGCATGATGATTTCTTCCCATACACGTTTATTGATTATCGGCGGCGGGATCCACGGAACGACGCTTGCCGTCTCCTATCTCGAACAAGGCGGCGCTCTCGACGACGTCTTGATCATTGATGCGGACGAACGACTGCTCGATAACTGGAAACGGCAGACGTCCACAATCGAGATGACGCATTTGCGGTCGACGCGTGTGCATCACGTCTCGTCGAACCCCCACGCCTTGAAACAGTTCGCAAGCCGACACGACTACGGCTCGCATCACTTCAAAGATCGCTTCGGACGACCCTCGCTCGCCATGTTCAACGACCACTGTGAACAGACGATTGAAGCGTTAGGGCTTCCTGCCCGGTTTATTGGAAACGAGGCAGTCGAATCAATCGAGCGACACGAGACGTTCGTCATTCAAACGACGAATCGACGCATCACGGCCGATACGGTCATCGTTTCGACCGGACAGTCGAACACGATGCACGTGCCAGAATGGGCGACTCTGTCGACATGTCGCCACGTCTTCTCAAAATCAGAAAGTGAGGAACAGGAGAACGTGACGGTCGTCGGCGGCGGGATTACGGCACTCCACTATGCGATTGCCCGGGTGAACAAAGGGCATCACGTCACGCTCGTCACGAAACGTCCGCTCGAAGTGAGTCAATTCGACGCCGACCGCAGTTTCATGGGACCAAAAGGGCTACGGGCCTTCCATCGTCTTGAAGACAATTGGCGTGACAAGCGAGAATTCGTGAAGCGAGAACGAAAACCTGGCTCGTCACCGAACGATCTCGTCTTAAAGATCAAACGGCTCATCTTGACGGGCCGAGTCCGCCACCTAATTGGCGAAACGGTCCGTGACGGCGAGACACTCTATGTCGATGGACAGGCCGTCCCGTCTGAAGAGGTCGTCTGTTGTACCGGCATCCGTCCGCTCGAGCCGAGCCAATCGTTCTTACGTCCGCTCCTAGAGCAGTTGTCTTTACCGCTCACCCCGTGCGGTACGCCGGTCCTCGACGACACGCTCGCTTGGACTGACGGTCTCTATATGACCGGACCCTACGCCGACCTCGTGCTCGGACCGTTCGCCCGGGCCATTTATGGCGGCCAAGAAGCGGCACGACGCATCGTCCCGCAACTCTTGAAGGCAAAACAAAAAGTCTGACCGGATTCGGTCAGACTTTTTTGCTTACTCCGCGAACGAAGCGTTTGCTTTTTTGACGACTTCAGCGATCGCGCTCCGGTTGAAACGGAGAAGCGACTGGTCGCACTTCAAGACGACTTGCGTGTCTTCGATTTGGTGGACGACGCCGTGAAGGCCGCCGATTGTTACGACGTGATCCCCACGCTCAAGCGCGTTTTGCATCGATTGAACTTCTTTCTGACGTTTCGTCTGCGGACGAATCAACAAGAAGTAGAATACGACGAAGATAAGGATCATCGGTAATAGTGCTACGAGAGTTTCCATGCGTAAATTCACCCTTTCCTTCAATATCAGGTTCATTATACCGTGAAACTGAATCGTTGTCACACAATGACTGTGGAAGAATTAGAAATTCTTGGCGTTCGGTTTGTTATACCCATATTCTTCGAAAAACTCTTCCTTGAAATCAAGGAGACGGTCTTCACGAATCGCTTGGCGCACTTGCTCCATCAACTTGACGAGGAAATGGAGGTTGTGCGTCGAGCAGAGGTGGAGGCCGAACATCTCGTCGGCACGAATCAAGTGGTGGACGTATGCGCGCGAGTAGTTTTTACACGTGTAGCAGTCACACTTCTCATCGATTGGACCGAAGTCGGTCTTATGTTTCGCGTGCTTGATCGTGACGCGCCCTTTCGACGTCATGAGCGTCCCGTTACGGGCGATTCGCGTCGGCAAGACGCAGTCGAACATGTCGATCCCGCGAATCGAGCCTTCGATCAATGCGTCCGGCGAGCCGACGCCCATCAAATAGCGTGGCTTATCTTCGGGCATGAACGGCGTCGTGAACTCGAGCGCGCGGTACATGACGTCTTTCGGTTCACCGACTGACAAGCCCCCGACCGCATAACCCGGGAAATCGAGCGACACGAGGTCGGCCGCACTTTGACGACGGAGATCTTCGTACTCACCGCCTTGAATGATCCCGAACAACGCCTGATCCTGCGGACGTTCGTGCGCTTCGAGGCAACGCTCCGCCCAGCGGCTTGTCCGTTCGACCGATTTCTTCATGTATTCATGGGTCGCCGGGAATGGCGGGCACTCGTCGAACGCCATCATGATGTCCGACCCGAGCGCGTTTTGAATCTCCATCGCCTTCTCTGGTGAGAGGAACAGCTTGTCCCCGTTCAAATGGTTGCGGAAGTGGACGCCTTCTTCCTGGATGTTACGAAGGTCGGCGAGCGAGAACACTTGGAACCCGCCCGAGTCCGTCAAGATGGCGCCGTCCCAGTTCATGAACTTATGAAGGCCGCCCGCTTGTTTGACGACTTCGTGTCCCGGACGAATCCATAAGTGGTACGTGTTCGACAGGATGATGTTCGCGCCCATCGCCTTGACTTGTTCCGGCGCCATCGTCTTGACGCTCGCTTGCGTCCCGACCGGCATGAAGACAGGTGTCTCGAACGAGCCGTGCGGCGTATGGACGATTCCGTGCCGCGCCCCTGTCTGTTTACATGTGTGGATGTGTTCGTATGTGACTGCGTGTTTGGTCATTTGTTCTCTTCCTTCCTCGTGATGAGCATCGCATCTCCAAAACTGAAGAAGCGGTAACGTTCTTGTACCGCGGTACGGTAGGCGTTCAAGATGATGTCGCGTGACGCGAACGCCGAGACGAGCATGACGAGCGTCGACTTCGGCAAGTGGAAGTTCGTGATGAGCCCGTCAATCGCCTGTAGGTCGACCCCTGGGTAGATAAAGATGTCCGTCCAGCCCGATGACTCGACGAAGTCCCCATGGTCGCGCACGATCGTCTCGAGCGTCCGGGTCGATGTCGTCCCGACGGCGAAGACGCGGCCGCCGTTTGCACGGACGTCGCGAAGTGCGTTTGCCGACGCATCAGACAACTCGAAATATTCACTGTGCATCGTATGCTCTTCTATCGAATCGGCCGTCACCGGACGGAACGTGCCGAGCCCGACGTGGAGCGTAAGCGGGATGAGCTTGACGCCTTTCGCCTGTGCCGCCTCGAGCAGTTCTTCCGTGAAGTGCAGTCCCGCCGTCGGTGCGGCCGCACTCCCGCGCTCTTTCGCATATACCGTCTGATAGCGGTCCTGATCATCGAGCTGTTCGCGAATGTACGGCGGGAGCGGCATCGTACCGAGCTCATCTAAGATCTCATAGAAGATGCCGTCATAGTCGAACTTGAAGCGACGTCCGCCTTCCGGGAGCTCCTCGACACACTCGGCACGGAGCAGTCCATCACCGAACTCGACGATGGCGCCGACGCGCACTTTCTTCGCCGGTTTGACGAGCGCTTCCCAGACGTCGTCCTCTGTCTGTTTCAAGAGCAGCAGCTCGACTTTCCCACCCGTCTCTTGTTTCGCCCCGAACAATCGGGCCGGCAAGACGCGCGAGTCGTTGACGACGAGGGCGTCGCCTGTCTGTAAATAGTCGAGCACGTCACGGAAATGACGGTGCTCGATGTCGCCCGTGTCGCGGTCGAGGACCAAGAGGCGTGAGCTCGTCCGGTCGAGAAGCGGCACTTGGGCGATTAGTTCTTCTGGCAACTCAAAATCATAGTCGTTGACGTTTAATTGAATGTCTTGCATAGCGTTACTCCTCTTCATAACCAAAATGCGTCTTTGCGTACTGGGTGATCATCCGTCCACGCGGGGTGCGCTGGAGGAATCCTTGTTGCAACAAATACGGCTCATACACGTCCTCGATCGTCTGGGCGTCTTCCCCAATCGTCGCAGCGAGCGTCTCGAGCCCGACCGGTCCGCCGCCGAATCGTTCGACCATCGCCCGCAATAGCCGGTGGTCGACCTCATCGAGCCCGAGCGCGTCGACGTGCAACCGGTCGAGCGCGCTTGAAGCGAGCTCTGGATTGATCTCTTTCGTCCCCGCCACTTGGGCGAAGTCACGGACGCGGCGCAATAGCCGGTTGGCGATTCGCGGCGTGCCGCGCGAGCGTTTCGCAATCGCCCCGCTCGCCTCTGGTGAGATCGATAGTCGGAACAGTTGGGCCGTCCGGCTGACGATGGCGGCGAGCTCGTGCGTCTCGTAATATTCGAGTTTGAGCGTCACACCGAAGCGGTCACGGAGCGGGGCCGATAACATGCCGGCCCGTGTCGTCGCGCCGACGAGCGTGAACGGCGGCAAGTCGATGCGGACGCTTCGTGCCATCTCGCCTTGCCCGTAGACGATATCGAGACAGTAGTCTTCCATCGCCGGATAAAGAATTTCTTCAATCGTCCGGCTGAGTCGATGAATCTCGTCGATGAACAAGACGTCACCCGGTTCGAGCGTCGATAAAATCGCCGCTAGGTCACCTGGCCGCTCGATCGCAGGACCCGCTGTCGTCTTGATGCCGACGCCCATCTCGTTGGCGATGATTTGGGCGAGCGTCGTCTTCCCGAGCCCCGGAGGACCGTAGAGGAGGACGTGGTCGAGCGTTTCACGGCGCAACTTCGCCGCCTGAATGAAGATCGACAAGTTGCCCTTTGCCTTCTCTTGTCCGATATACTGCTCGAACTTTTGCGGGCGCAGGCTCCACTCTTCTGAGTCTTCATATTGTTGATGGGATTGTGACAACAACCGTTCGTCCATAGCTTCCTCCTTATTTCAACAACAACTGCAAGGCGCGCTTTATGTAAGCGTCTGTCGTCAGGATTTCTGAATTCAGTTCTTTACGGACACGGGCAATCTCACGCTCCGAGTAGCCGAGGGCGACGAGCGCTTCGCATGCCTCGTCGAGTTCCGATGCGCCTTGGGCGAACAAGCCTGTCTGCGGCACATAGTCCGGTGCGAGTTCGGAGAGCTTCCCTTTCAAGTCGAGCGCCATCTGTTTGGCCGTCTTCTTACCGACGCCCGGGAACTTCGTCAAATACTTCTCATTCTCCGTCTCAATCGCATCGATGAGCGCATCCATGTCGCCCGATGCGACGATGGCGAGCGCCCCTTTCGGTCCGATGCCGTTGACGCCGAGCAATTTATTGAACAGCTCGCGCTCCCGGCGTGACCGGAAGCCGTATAGCGTCTGTTGGTCTTCGCGCACGTAATGATGCGTAAATACGATTACATGTTCGTCTTGTTCACGATAAAAAAACGGGTTAGGCACATGTACTTTGTAGCCGACGCCCGAAACATCCAACGTTATATATTCCGCACACACATAGGCGACGGAGCCTTTTACGAATTCAATCACGGTCATATCTCCTCTTCATAGGAAAACTGCATTCATTGTACCATAACCATCGTCACGAAAAAAGGACAGGCGATTGCCTGTCCTTAGCGTGCGAGCATCCGCTCGAGAGCGCGCGTCGCCCATTTCGTCGTCTCTTGATCGACGCGGATGATATTGACGGGTTCTGTCTCGAGTGACTCGAGTGCCCAGAGAAGATGCGGTAGGTCGATGCGGTTCATCGTCAGGCACGGACACATGTACGGGTTGAGCGAGACGATGTCCTGCTCGGGGTGCGTCGCGGCGAGTCGGTTGACCAAATTCATCTCGGTGCCGACGGCCCACTTCGTCCCCGGCGCGCTCACCTCGATTTGGTCGATGATGTACGACGTCGACCCGGCCTCGTCCGCCGCCTGAACGACGTCGAACGTACATTCCGGATGAACGATGATGCGTCGCTCCGGGTCATGCTTCCGTAGCGCTTCGATTTGGGCGACGTTGAACTTCTCATGGACCGAGCAGTGCCCTTTCCATAGAATGACGCGGACGTCCTCGATGTCACCCTCATAGACGAGACGTTCCCGGAGCGGGTCCCAGACGGCCATCGCCTCGAGCGGCACGCCCAAGTCATATGCCGTGTTCCGCCCGAGATGTTGGTCCGGCAAGAACAAGATCCGTTCGCCCGCCTCGAGCGCCCAGCGCACGATGTCATGCGCGTTCGACGACGTGACGGTCGCCCCGCCATGTTTCCCGACGAACGCCTTGATCGCCGCCGTCGAGTTGACGTATGTGATCGGGATGATGCTGTCACCGAGCAAATCTGTCAGCTCTTCCCACGCGACTTCAGTCTGATCGATATCGGCCATGTCGGCCATCGAACACCCGGCCCGCATATCCGGCAAGATGACGAGCTGATCGTCTCGCGTCAGCATGTCGGCCGTCTCGGCCATGAAATGGACGCCACAGAAGACGATGAACTCCGCCTCGCTCATCTGTTCGGCGAGCCGTGCGAGCTGGAGCGAATCCCCGGTCGCGTCCGCGAACTGGACGACCTCGTCCTTTTGGTAATGGTGGGCTGGCAAGAACAGGCGGCTGCCGAGCCGTGCCTTGATGGCTTCGATTCGTTGTTCCATCTGTTCAACCGTCAAATCAGCGTATCGCGCTGGCATCGTTCCGAGTAACTGCATGTTTGATTCCTCCTAATAAATTCAAGCTACAATCGAGCGCCGTCACCGAATGGGTCAACTGCCCGACCGAGATGACGTCGACGCCCGTGCCGCGATAGGCAACAATCGTCTCGACGGTGATGCCGCCCGACGCCTCCGTCTTGATGTGACTTGGGACGAACGTTCGCCACACCTTCAGTTCTTCTGGCGCCCGGTTGTCGAATAGGATGATGTCGGCGTTCGCCTTGATCGCCTCATGTAACTGCTCGAGCGTCTCGACCTCGACTTCGATCGGTGTCGTATGGCCGACGAGCGTCCGCGCCCGGGCGACCGCGTTCGTGATGCCGCCGAGCGCCGTGATATGGTTGTCTTTAATCATGACGGCGTCGTCGAGGCGGAGCCGGTGATTCTTCCCGCCTCCCGAGCGGACGGCGTGCTTCTCGAGCATGCGCAGTCCCGGTGTCGTCTTCCGCGTGTCCGTGACGGCGATCGTCGGGTCATCGAGCGCCTCGATGCAGCGCCGGGTCATCGTGGCGATGCCACTCAAGTGTTGGACGAGGTTGAGCAGCACCCGTTCCGTCTCGAGAAGCGTCCGTGTCTTCCCCCGCAACGTGAAGAGCTCATCCCCGATTGAGACGTTCGTGCCGTCCGAGAGGCATGATTCGACGACGAGCCGTTGCATGTGGGCCAGCTCCAAGACGACGTCCATACCACAGAACACCCCGTCCATTTTGGCGGTGACCGTGGCAAGTGACGTCTCGCGCTGGTCAATCAGTCCACTCGATAGATCACCGAAACCGATGTCCTCATGTAGATACGCCGTCAGCTGTTCGCGTAAAGCAATCTTGTTCATATGTATCCTCCGTCCTGATCATGGCATGGGCCAAGAGCCGCGCCGCTTGCAGACTCAACGTCTGTTCACTTAATTGTCTTGTCACGTGTTTCGTCCGTGCCAGTTGTTGGGTATTTTCTAAGAAACTAGCGATTTTGCCTACATGCGGCGAGATTGTCAACCATTCCCCTATCTGTTGCCGATAGCGGCCGAACAGATCATCCGACACCTCAAACCCGGTCGTCTCGTTCACCGTGAACGGCTTCTCCTCCACTACCATCGCCGCCGCCACCCGTTTTCCGAACACCCAGCATTCGAGTAATGAGTTTGACGCGAGCCGATTCTGTCCATGGACGCCCGTATCGGCGACTTCACCGACCGCGTATAGTCCTGCGACCGTCGTTCGTCCATAGGCGTCAACGCCGACACCGCCCATATGGAAATGCAGTCCCGGTCGGACCGGGATGCGTCGGACGTCAATCCCGTGTGCGACACACGTCGCCATCAGTTTCGGGAACCGCTCCCCGATCCGTTCGACACGACTCGTATCCAAGTACACCGGGCCTGTATGGTCCGTAAGCTCACGGGCGACCTCATCCCTCGGGGCGAGGCTGCCGAGGGGGTGCTGTTCCATCACATGTCGTCCGGACGCGTCGACGAGTTTGGCGCCCGCCCCGCGTAGCGCTTCCGTCACGAGATGGGGTGAATCGACCGCGAGCAGCGTCGGATGAAACTGGATCCGGGACAAGTTCGAGAGTCGTGCCCCGACCGCTGCCGCCAAGACGAGCCCGTCCCCTGTGACCGATCGACAGTTCGACGTCCAGTCGACGAGTCCCCCGATGCCGCCTGTCGCGAGGACGACGGCCCCGGCCTGCACGTGGAGACGCGTCTCGCCGTTGAAACCGGTCGCTCCGCTCACACGGTCGTCCGTCTTCGTCAACGTATCGATGAGGACGTGCTCCATGACGGTCACGTGATCCGGGAGCTTGCGGCGAAGCGTCGCCATCATATGGCGCCCCGTCTCATCGCCACCGACGTGAAAGATGCGATTTTGGCCATGTGCCCCTTCTCGCCCGACCGCGTACCCGGTCTCATCGCGGTCGAAAGGGATACCGAAACGTTCCAGCTCTTGAATCGCCGTCCGTCCTTCCTCGACGAGCGTATGGACACGGTCGGGTTCGGCCGCGTGTTTCGAGGCGACGAGCGTATCCCGCTCATGATCGACGCTCGACGGCTCCAAGTACGAGCTCGCAATCCCTCCTTGGGCCAAGTCCGAATTCGTACTCGTTCGTTCATGCTTGGAGACGAGCAGGACGCTCAACGTCGGGGGCAGATGGAGGGCGACCGTCACGGCCGCCAAGCCGGTGCCGATAATCAACACATCGACTTTTTCAAACTGTAAAGACATCTGTATATCACCTGTTTTTCATATGTAATGTTGACTTGTAAACTAGTTTCGCATAATTTTGTGAAGAAGACAACATGAGAAAAG
Source organism: Exiguobacterium alkaliphilum 12/1 (assembly GCF_000714435.1). Lineage (GTDB taxonomy): Bacteria > Bacillota > Bacilli > Exiguobacteriales > Exiguobacteriaceae > Exiguobacterium > Exiguobacterium alkaliphilum. The sequence continues at coordinate 27,851 of NZ_JJMW01000064.1, read as the reverse complement.
AGGGACATCTGATGAATCGATACTTTGATTATGCCGCCACCCATCCGATGACGAAGGCTGCGCTCGACCATTACGTGGCGATGGCCCGGGGCGTCTACGGCAACCCGTCCTCCCTCCATATCGCCGGATTCATGGCGGAAGATTATTTGACCGAGGCGAGACGACTCATCAAACAAGCGCTCGGCCTCGACATGCTCCGCGGCAAACTGCTCTTCACCGGGAGCGGCTCCGAGAGCAATTACATCGCGCTGACGAGTCTGCGGAAACGCATGAAAGGCAAAGAAGTGATCACGTCGTGGCAAGAGCACGACTCGGTGTCGCTCCTCCTTGACGAATGGGAGGCCGAGGGCGTGACCGTCCACCGCTTGAAATTGAAGGACGGCCGTTTCGACCATGAGACGTTCACCCGGCTCCTTGACCGGGACATCGGCCTCGTGACGTTTCAGCACGTCAACTCGGACACGGGTTGGGTCTTGCCGCTTCATCACATCCTCTGCCAATTGAAATATAAAAAAGTGCTCCTTCACGTCGACGGTGTCCAGGCGCTCGGGAAGATTCCCGTTTCCGTCGACGGGATTGACGCCTACTCGTTCAGCGCCCATAAAGTCGGGGGTCCAAAAGGCATCGGCGGGCTATATATGGAACGCCTGCTTCCCCCGCCCTATTATCCGGGCCATCACCAATACGGGATTCGACCGGGGACGATCGACGTGCCCGGAATCTGCGCCTTCGTCAAGGCGTTCACCGAACGGCACGAGGCACGGACACGTCATGAAAGAAATTACGTGGCGTTTCGTGCTATCTTGAAAGAGAAGACATCGTCTTACGTAACATGGCTCGAGTTCGAGCAGCAGAGCCCGGCCATCTTTTCGTTCGTCTCGAGCCGGCGCGACGGGCAATGGTGGATGACCGAACTCGACGCGCTCGGGTTTCAAGTCTCGGCCGGGTCGGCTTGCCGGGCCGGTCAGAACGGGCCGAACCGCATGCTCGAGTCGCTCGGTTTCGAGACGAGCGCCTGTCACGGGCTCGTCCGCATCTCGTTCGGGGAAGGTACGACCATCGAGGCAACGTCGGCGCTCGCCGACGCCATCGTCACTTTAGCAAGGAGAGTTGAATCGTATGAACAAACGCTTAGCCGGTGAAGAACGCCGGCGTACGCTATTAGAACTGATTGAATCGAGCACGGAGCCCATCACCGGGGCCGAGCTCGCCCGCCACGTCGCGGTCAGCCGACAAGTCGTCGTCCAGGACTTGTCGCTCTTGAAGGCGAAAGGCCATCAAATCGTCGCGACGGCGCGCGGGTATGTCTACCTTCCCGGTGAAGGGGCACCATCGGCCTACACCCGAAAGATTGTCTGCCGTCACACACCCGAAGAGATGGAAGTCGAGATGAACGCCATCGTCGATGAAGGGGTCACGATTCGCGACGTCATCATCGATCATCCCGTCTACGGCTCCATCACCGGACAGCTCATGGTGAAGAGTCGTCGCGACGTCCGGGCCTTCTTAGAACGGGTCGCCGCCAATCAAGCCGCTCCGCTGTCGCATTTGACGGACGGGCTCCACATCCATACGCTCGAGGCGGACAGCGAGGACGCGATTCACGCCGCCGTCGAGGAGCTCGATCGGCTCGGCATTCTCGTGTCGGCACTCGACTAAAAAGATGTCACGTTTTTGTGACATCTTTTCTTTTGCTTTTTCGTCCCGTCCGGTATACTGATGGATGGGTATGATTTCCTATTAACTTATTTGAGAAAGGAGTGACGCGGCATGTGGCATTTCCTCGAACAACTGTTGGTCGGTTGCGGTGTGTTCAGCATCCCGCTCGGCATCTTCATCCAACTGATCCCGAACGAGCTCGTGCTCGCTTACGGCGGTTATCTCGTCGGGTCCCTTGACGCGTCGTTCCTCTTCATCTTCCTACTTGCCTGGTCCACCTTCGTGACGAGCCAGGTCGGCTTATATTGGATCGGCCGCTACGGCGGGCGCCCGGTCGCGTTGAAACTGTATCGCTCGTTCCGCATCAAGCCGGAGAAGCAGCTGCAGGCGGAGGCGTGGTTCGAGAAATATGGCGCCTGGATCGTCTGCCTGAGCTTGATTTGGCGGCAACTGTTCGCCATCAGTGCCGGCGTCATGCGTTTGTCGTTCCGAAAGTTCTTCGTCGTGACGACGATCGTCTTCGCGGCCTGGTCGTTCGTCTTCATCAAAGTCGGGCTGATGCTCGGCAGCAACTGGCGGCAGATCGGGGAGTTCATGCACGGGTTCGGCCCGTACGTCCTCCTCGCGATTTTGTTGTTCTTCGGCGTCCGTTACGTCATGTCCCATCCGAGCATCTTAAAAAAGTCAGCTTGAGCCATCGCTCGAGCTGACTTTTTGAATAGAGGGAAATCACCCGTCTGCGGCGAATAGGTCAACGTGCAGTCATCACGCGAATAGACGGCAACCGTCAAAGGAGGAATCACCATGTTCCATCGTCGAAAAACGTATACGATTCGCCCAGAACGTCTTGAAGAATTCACGTCATTTTTCCATACATACCTGTATCCGATTCAGGTATCGCACGGCGCACGGCTCGTCGGCCGTTGGGTGACCGAAGACCAGACCGAGGTCATGGCGCTTTGGGAGTACCGCGACCGCGAGCATTACGAGCAAGTCGAACGGGACTACCGCGCGAGCTCGCTCCGCCGCGAGGCGATGAAGAAACGGGCCCGGCTCGGGAAGGACCTGTATATCAAATCAAGCGAGGAGTTCATGATGCCGACGGGCCATTACACGCCGCCGCGCACCATCGTCTCGGTGACCGCTTACGTCACGAACGATGCGGGCGAGGTGCTCCTCGTCCAAAATATGCACCGGAACGACACGTACGAGATGCCGGGCGGTCAAGTCGAAGAGCACGAGTCGCTCGTCGACGCCGTCCATCGTGAAGTGAAGGAAGAGACCGGGGCCGAGATTGAAGTCGAAGGCATCACGGGCATCTATCAGAACGTATCGTCTCGTGTGTTGTGTGTCACGTTCCGGGCCCGATACGTCTCTGGCGACCTCGCTCCGCAACCGGGCGAGACGCAAGAAGTCGGCTTCTACAACATCGATGCGTCGAACATCTCGGATTACATCAAACGCGAGCACTTCCAGATGCGCGTCCTCGACGCGATGGACCCGACGTATTTGCCGCACGCCATTTACAAAGTCCGCCCATACGAGCTGCTCGAACGTGTCGAGCGCCATCCTACCGTCTGACGACAAAAGGGACCCCCGGCTGGAGGTCCCTTTCGTTTATGCTTCTTCTGCCGGATCGGGCTCGGATTGGTTCGTTTCGACCAACAGCTTGCGCACACGGCGTTTTTCGACGTGGAGAACAGTGAACGTCATGTCCTCATACGTGACACGCGCCCCTTTCTCCGGGATGTCGCCGAGCAATTCGACGAACCATCCTCCCATCGTATTCGAGTCTATTTCAGGTTCTTTAATGCCCATCTCTTCGGCGAACTCATCGACGTCCATGTCGGCCATACATTCGTACACGCCTTCACGGAGGCGTCGCAAGTAGACGACCGATTCGTCGTGCTCGTCCCAAATGTCGCCGACGAGCTCCTCGAGCATGTCCTCGAGCGTGATGAGACCGGCCGTCCCCCCGAACTCATCGAGCACAATCGCCATATGCGACTGCTTTTGCTGCAAGATCGGGAGCAGCTCAATCAATTTCGTCTGAGGCGAGACGTACGTGAGCGGTCGGATGAGCGCCCGGACGTCCGTCACTTCCTCGCGTACCATCGAGCGGAGGAAATCCCGCTCGGACAGTACGCCGATGACGTTATCGATTGAATCTTTATAGACCGGCAGGCGCGAATGCCCGCCACTGAAAATGGTTTGTTTGATTTCTTCAAGCGAATCATCGATATCGACGGCAAGGATGTCGATGCGCGGCGTCAACACGTCATCGACTGTGATGTCGTTGAACGCGAAGGCGCTGTGCACGAGCTCGGCCTCGGTCTCCCCGAGCACCCCTTCCTCTTCCCCCATATCGACGAGCACTTTCAGCTCTTCTTCCGTCACGGACGGCTCTTTGTCCTTCATCCCGATGACACGAAGCGTCAGACGCTTCAGTCCCGTGAAGAGGATAGTGATCGGCTTCAACACCTTCACCAAGAAGATGAGAATCCCGCTAATGAGAAGCGAGTATTTCTCGGCGAACTCCTTGGCGAGCGATTTCGGGAGAATCTCACCGAAAATCAAGATGAGCACCGTCGTCGCGAACGTCGAGATGAGCAGGCCCGTCCCGCCGCTGAAGATGGATGTCGCGATCGCCGTCGCGACCGTCGCCGAGCCGATGTTGACGACGTTGTTCCCGACGAGAATCGTCGAGAGCGTGTCGTCGAACCGGTCGACGAGATGCAAGACGCGCTTGGCGGCCTTGTCCCCATCTTCCGCCATGCGAATCATGCGGACGCGGTTCACACTCGAGAGCGCGGTTTCCGCTGACGAGAAGAAGGCTGACAATAGAATCAGTACTGCATAAAGAATTAAACTAGACGAGGGCACAGGGTCCACGTGTACTTCACACTCCGTTCCTAATTGAAAAGATTATTCGACGAACTCGAACTCGAAGTCGAGAATCGCTACGACGCTGCCATCTTCGGCACCGAGTTTGCGGAGATCGTCGTCGATTCCCATCTGACGCATCTGACGGGCGAATCGTTTGATTGACTCGTCGTGGTCGAAGTTCGTCATCTTGAAGAGCTTCTCGATGCGTGGCCCCGTGATGACGAAGCGATCGTACTCATCGATGTTGATTTGATACCCTTTCTCTTCCTTCTCATAACGATAGACGACGCGCGGTGTCGCAGTCTTCTCTTCGAGCTCTTCGAGTGGGAACTCAGGCGTAGCATCCACAAGGTTAGCTACTTCGATAAGCAGATTGCGAAGTCCTTCTTTCGCGAGCGCTGAAATCGGGAATACTTTGACGTCATCACCGACTTTTTGTTGGAACTCGGCGAGATGCTCTTCTGCATCCGGCATGTCCATCTTGTTGGCGACGACGATTTGTGGACGCTCGAGGAGGCGTAAGTTGTACGACTCGAGCTCCCGGTTGATTGTCGTGTAGTCTTCGAACGGGTCGCGCCCTTCCATGCCGCTCATATCGATCATGTGGACGATGACTTTCGTCCGTTCGATGTGACGGAGGAACTGGTGACCGAGGCCGACGCCTTGGCTCGCCCCTTCGATGAGTCCAGGAAGATCGGCCATGACGAAGTCACGGTCATCTGCCGTCTTGACGACACCGAGGTTCGGTGTGATCGTCGTGAAGTGGTACGCGCCGATTTTCGGGCGTGCCGACGAGACGACCGACAACAGTGTCGATTTCCCGACTGATGGGAAGCCGACGAGGCCGACGTCCGCGAGGAGTTTCAACTCGAGGCGAAGTTCGCGCTCTTGTCCTGGTTCCCCGTTCTCGGCAATCTCTGGTGCCGGGTTGGCCGGCGTCGCAAAGCGACAGTTCCCGCGTCCACCGCGACCGCCTTTGGCAATCGTGGCGCGTTGGCCGTGCTCCGTCAAATCGGCGATGACGGTATCCGTCGCCGCGTCAAAGACGATTGTGCCTGGTGGGACTTTGACGACGAGCGGCTTCGCGCGACGTCCGTGCATCCCTTTCGACATGCCTTTTTCACCGTTTGAGGCGATGAATTTTTTCGAGAAACGGAAGTCGACGAGCGTACGCAACCCTTCTTCCACTTCAAAAATGACGTCGCCACCGTGACCACCGTCACCGCCGGCAGGGCCTCCGTCCGGGACATACTTCTCGCGGCGGAATGCGACCATCCCTTTACCGCCGTCTCCAGCTTTTACAAAAATATTAACCTGATCGACAAACATTTAATTCCCCTCCTTTAAACGAAACGTAGAACATTCTACGGTCTGTTCGTACACTTCCTCTGGCGTGAACACGCCTTCCGGCACGTTGCCGAAGACGCGCACCGTCAGTCCGTCCGTGAACGTCACATGAATCGGTCCATCCGTTCCTGACAGAAGACGGACGAGCTTGTCCGCCACGCACGCATCGTCTAACGATACGCGGTCGGTCGATACCGAATAGGTCAACCGCCCTTCCCAATTCGCTTGAATGACGACGAGACTCGTCGCCGGTACGTTCAACCGAATGAGCGCACTCTCTTCGTCGGCGTGCTGACGATATCGCTCGTACAACCCCTCGAGTTTATCAGGTTCGAGCGCCGCATACAAAGAGATCATCTGAAGCCGATTCATCCATTCGTGACGGACGGTCGATACGAGTTTCAGTGCTTCTTGTGAGTCCATTTGATCCTCTCCTAGAAAAAAAGACTCTAACCAAATAAGTGGCTAGAGTCTTCTGCGTGGTTCTACTTACGCAACTGGGTAAACGCTCACTTGTTTCTTGTCGCGACCAAGACGCTCGAAGCGTACTACGCCGTCAACTTTAGCAAACAATGTGTCGTCGCCACCACGGCCGACGTTTTCACCTGGGTGAATCTTCGTACCGCGTTGACGGTAGAGGATTGATCCAGCTGAAACAGTCTGTCCGTCAGCGCGTTTAGCGCCGAGGCGTTTCGAAATCGAGTCACGACCGTTTTTAGTCGATCCTACTCCCTTTTTCGATGCGAAGAACTGAAGGTTCAATTGTAACATGAGGTCCACCTCCTATTGTTCAATTTGGATATAATCACCGTAACTTTGGGCGACCGTGTCTAGTTGCACGAGCATCCCTTCTAGTAACAGCTGGGTGCGAGTCATATCCTCCGGCGATAAATCAGGATACGTCTCGACATAAAAGTAACCACCCTCTGTTTTGTCTGCCATTTCTACGAGAAGCGACTGACCTGCGAGTACCTCGACCGCGTTATACGCCCCAAAGATGATGGCGGAAACGCCGGCACACACTAAGTCAGAACCGGGTTCAGCAAAGTTGGCGTGACCTGTCACTTCAACGGAACGAATCGACTTCGTCTCGTCTCGTCTGACCATTACTCGAATCATAGCTTACGCTTCGATTTTCTCGATGCGAACTTTCGTGTAAGGCTGACGGTGACCTTGCTTACGACGGTAGTTTTTCTTAGCTTTCATTTTGAAGACAGTGATCTTCTTCGCGCGACCGTGTTTAACGACAGTTGCGACGACTTTAGCGCCCTCTACGAGTGGAGCTCCGACTTTAACATCGTCACCACCAACGAAAAGAACTTCACCGAATTCTACAGTACCCTCGACATCAGCATCGAGTTTTTCGATGTAGATCTCTTGACCTGCTTCAACTTTGATTTGCTTACCACCAGTTTTGATGATTGCGTACATATACGTGCACCTCCTTGTTTAACTCAGACTCGCCATCCAGGGCAGGGCAAAACCGTTTCAACCCGTTCTGTGCGGTTGTAGCCATTTGGGTGCTTCCAAACGAACTAACGTTATAGATGATACCACTCTCGTTCAAACGTTGTCAACGACGTTGTACGAAATTTTGACATTCCTCGTCCGTCCCGAAAAAGGCGATCTCTGCTTCCCCGTCAACGAAATAAATTTGAAGCCCGAACGCATCCCACTTCCCATCCTGCCATTTCGGCGGGAGCGCCAAGACGACGGCCTCATGCGCCGTCAAATCGAGAAGGTCACGCTCAAGCTTTGAGAAGACGGCGAGCTTCGACGGACGCCCGTCCCGCACCATCCGGTCTTGAATCGAGCGGCCGGTCCGTTCTCGGGACAGTTCGAACAACCCCATCTTCGTGAAACCGTACACTTCGACGCGACGCGGGTCGCGGACGCCGACTTCCTTCATCTTTTTCAAAATCCGGGCTTGTCCGTCCTTTGAACCGCGCAAAAAATCGATGACGACCATGCCGCCGATGTTGCGTAGCCGGAGTTGCTCCATAATCGTATAGAGCGCCGCCTCGTTAATCGTGTCGGCGGCCCGGCCTTTGTCTTTGACGGCGACGTTCTTGCCGCTGTTGACGTCGATGACGGTCATCGTCTCGACTTGTTCAATCAAGACGTACGCCCCGCCTTCGAGCCAGACGACCCGGCTCGTCAGCTTCGCAATCGCGTCATCAAGCCGACGTGCCTCGTTCATCCGGCCTTTGCCGACGAACCGCTCGACCGGGATTTCAAGTAGGTCGAGACGACGTTTCGCCTCGGCGTCGTTCGTCGTGACCGATTCGACCGTATGTTTCCGGGCGAACTGTTCACAGAGCAGCTCGTCTTGTCCGAAACGCGCGGACGCGACGTCTTGGGCCCGGGCACGCAGACGCGCAAGCTCGTCTCGTAACGCTTCAGGGTTCGCCTGGCCCGACTCGGTCCGGAAGAGCACCCCTTCCGCTTCCTCGAGATCGAACACTTTCGACAACCGGTCTTGTGTGACGAGGTCGAGCTTCCGGCTATAAAGTGTACGTCGTCCATACGGGAAATAGACGAGATAGCGTCCGCCGAAGCGGATGTTTTCCGTCACTTTATGATGTTTGCCGTTGATGCCTTCCTTCGTCACTTGAACGAGCCGTTTCTCGCCGACGACAGCCGCTTGACCGATCGTCGGGACGTCCGGGTACGACGCGAGCGCCTTCAGCGTCTCGGCGATCGGGAGGAAGAACGTCGTCGCGCCGTCGGTCAAAAACGCGGCCCCGAGCGATGGATGAATCCGTTCGACCGCCGCCTCGACGATTGTGCCGACGGCGAGTTGGTCGAGGAAGCGCTCTTCGACTTCGAGCAACCGCTCCCCGTCGACGAGCATCGCCCTCTCGATGGATGGGGTCCGTTCATAGATGAGTTTCATAGTTCGCTCTCCTTTCGACACAAAAAGGCAACTTTCGTTGCCTTTACGCTTTTTTCATTCCAAATTTCATCATGAGCTTTGTCCAGAAGCCGACCGGTTTTTTCTCCGTCTGAATCGACATGAGTGGCACCGATTCACCGAGGATGCGACGCGTGATGTTGCGGTACGCTTGTCCGGCGTTATTGTCCGGGTTCATCGTCACCGGCACCCCGCGGTTCGCGGCGGCGATGACTTCTTCGTCATCGACGACGACGCCGAGCAGGTCGATCGACAAGATGCGCATGATGTCATCGATGTCGAGCATGTCGCCCGATTCGACGAGATGGTTCTTGACGCGGTTGACGATCAATTTCGGTGCGGCGACGTGCTCGGCTTGCTCGAGCATCCCGATGATGCGGTCCGCATCTTGGACGGCCGCTTTCTCGGGTGTCGTCACGACGACGGCCTCGTCCGCTCCGGCGATGGCGTTCATGAAGCCTTGCTCGATACCGGCCGGGCAATCAATCAACACGAAGTCATATTGCGTCTTCAACTGGTCGATGATCTCTTTCACTTGTTCCGGTTGGACCGACGTCTTGTCTTTCGACTGGGCGGCCGGGAGCAAGTACATCTCTTCGAACCGCTTGTCGCGGACGAGCGCTTGATGCAGCTTGCATTGACCGCTAATGACGTCGACGAGGTTATAGATGCTCCGGTTGTCGAGTCCAAGCACGATATCCAAGTTCCGAAGACCGATGTCCGTGTCGACGAGACAGACCGAATGTCCAGACAATGCGAGACCCGTCCCGAGGTTCGCGGTCGTCGTCGTCTTCCCGACGCCACCTTTCCCCGACGTCACGACGATAGCCCGGCCTTTCTTCACTTCTTTCGCTGTATGTACAGGCTCTACTACTTGCTCCATCAAACTCACCCTCTCTGTAATTCCATTGCATATGCATCTTTCAATCCCGTCATGACTTGACGGAGACGTGTCATTTCAATCCCTTGATTCGTCTGATACGCGCAACCCATCTCGATTTCCGGAAGCTCTTCGCCGTCGTCCGACGCGAGAACGTGCTCGCCGATCGCCAAGAACTTCGGATGCAAGAGACTTGCCGTGATGACCGCGTCACTCCATCCTTCGACACCGGCCCGTACATTTCCTCGTATCGTACCTAAACAATAGATGCTACCTGTCGCCCGAACCTCGGACCCCGGGTTGACGTCCCCGATGATGAGGACGGACCCGTCAAACGAGAGCACTTGTCCGCTGCGGATTGTCCCGCTATGGTAGTGGAACGTCTTTTTGCCGTAAGTCGCCTTCGCCTCTTCGGTCAGCATGACCTCGCTCGAAAGCTCCTCGATATAAAAAACGCCATGACGAGCAACGACTTCACGAATTTGACGTGACAGCTCCTCGTCTAAATAACGAGTTCCCGCGTGCAACTTGAGTGCAATCTTCCCAGAGGGCGGCTCCATTTCTTCTAACGTGGCCTCAAGCTCTAGGAGCACGTCGTCGATGCCACTCCGTGGATTGAAGTGGATGGCAATCCCGTTGCGATGTCCTTTAATCGTAATGTGTCGTTTACGCTCCATCATGGCTACCCTCTCTTCGCTACAGGGCGCGTCGCCACGTACCGCGTCATCGGGTAATACAGTACCGCGATGGCGATTGCATTGACGAACAACGTCCCTGGAATCTGTTCAACTAAAAGTGTCTGCATGGTCATGGTCGTCCCGCCGATTGCTGCCATCACACTATAAATCGTGAACGAATAGACAAGAATCATAAACGTGAACGTGATGACGACCGAGAAGAAGTTCTCACCTATATATTTTAACACGAAGCTGACTAAGAGAGGAATGAGTGAAAAAGTAAATAAGTAAATTCCGAGCAAGTCGGTGTAGACGATGTCATACAGTAATCCGAAAACGAGCCCGAAACCGAACGCCGACTCAAAGCGGCCATACAAACTGATATACATGAGTCCGATCAACGTCAAGGCGAGGAACGGGGTCATGTAGTGCCAAGAAAAGATGGCCGCCCATGTCCCTTCAATAAGAAAGAGGAGGAACAGGGCGATGAACACTCTCATGTTACTCACCGGCTGCTCCTCCTTCCTCAGGTGCCGTCAAGAACGGTTCGACGAGCGTCCGATCGATGACGTACATTTGCGAGAACTCGTTGAAGTCCGCCTCTGGCTTGATGCGGGCCACTTGCGACACCCCGTACTCATCGGTCTCAATCGACTCGACCGTCCCGATGACGAGTCCGGCCGGATAACGGCCGCCAAGACCTGACGTCGAGACGATTTCGCCTTCTTTCAATTCGACGCTGTTCGAGATCTTCGTGAAGAAGAGCTCGTTCGTCTCACTGTCGAAGCCGTCAATCGTACCGTACGTCGCCTTCCCGTCCGCATCGTTGACGACGGCCGAGACGTTGTTCGTCCGGTTGTTGTCGCTGAGCAGTTGGACTTGCGACGTATACGCGCTCGTCTGGATGACGCGTCCGACCATGCCGCCGGCTGCCGTGACGGCCATCCCTCGCTCGACGCCACGCTCTTCCCCGACGTTAATCGTGATGTAACGTTGCCAATCGTTCGGCGTCCGTCCAATCACTTCGGCCGGGATGAGGTCGAAGTCCCGAAGTGACGTCTCGCTCGCGTCAATCATTCGACGCAGCTCCTCGTTCTCCCGGCGCAAATCGTCGGCTTCGACCGACACTTCAGCGTACTTCGTCAAATGTTGCTTCAATTGACGATTCTCTTCATAGATGTCGCGGACGTCCGTAATCGAGGACACCGTGCTGTCCATCCAGCCGATCGGCACGGTGAACACCCGTTGGAACGTCCCGACCACATCACGCGTGACGTCTTGGTACCATGCAGATTCCGACCGTCCTCGAATCGAAACCCCTAAAATCACGACGAATAAAATGATACCGATTAGCGTGATGATGAGCTTTTTATTGCGTACGAACCGGCTCATCACTGATCACCTCTCATCGACGTGACGAAATGCCTGATTTTGAACGGAGGACGTCCATCATTTCGAGAGATTTTCCAGTCCCGATGGCGACACAGTCGAGTGGCTCATCCGCGACGAGCGTCGGGATGTGTGTCTCGTCTGAGATGACGTCATCCAAGTTTTTAAGGAGCGCGCCGCCGCCTGTGAGGACGATGCCGCGGTCCATGACGTCTGCCGCGAGTTCTGGTGGTGTCTGCTCGAGCGTCTGCTTGACGCCTGCGAGAATCGCCTCGACCGTATCCGAAAGTGCTTCGCATACTTCAGCCGCTGACACTTCGATTTGTTTCGGAAGGCCCGTCACGAGGTCGCGACCGCGGATTTCCATCTTCTCGCCTTCGTTCGACGAATCGATTCGTGCTGAGCCGACTTCCATCTTGAGTGTCTCGGCCGTGCGTTCCCCGATCATGAGGTTGTATTTGTTTTTGATGTAACGAATAATGGCGTCATCCATTTCGTCACCGCCGACGCGAATCGATTGGCTCGTCACGATGCCGCCGAGTGAGATCACTGCGACTTCGGTCGTACCGCCACCGATATCGACGACCATCGAGCCTGTCGGTTCCCAAACCGGGAGACCGGCGCCGATTGCTGCCGCGAACGGTTCTTCAATCGTGTACGCCTCGCGTGCGCCCGCTTGTTTGGCCGCATCTTCAACGGCGCGCTTCTCGACCGAAGTGATGCCGCTCGGGACGCAAATCATGACGTTCGTCTTCGAAGAGAACAAACCGCTCTTCGACTTCTGCGCTTGCTCCATGAAGTACTTGATCATCGTCGCAGTCGTTTCAAAGTCCGCGATGACGCCGTCTTTCATCGGACGACGTGCCGTCACGTTGCCCGGTGTACGGCCGATCATATCTTTCGCCTGGTTACCCACGGCCTCGATTCTACCTGTATCTGTACGGAACGCCACAACAGACGGTTCACGAACGACGATGCCTTGACCTTTTACATAAACGAGCGTGTTAGCCGTTCCAAGGTCGATTCCGATTTCTCGGTTGAAACTACGAAACATAGGTGTTGCCCCTCTCTTATTTACACTATTTTTTATTATAACGGAAAAATCATGTTTGAAAACGTTCATTCGATTACAGGTTATTTACAATCCCTGCATCCAAGTCCTGTCTCACCGTCTACTAGTTTGCCTTCTTTTACCGAAAAACGCAAATCAAAAAAGCAAGCGCATGAAAGCGCCTGCTTCGATTTCGACTCATTTCTCAAACATTCTTTAGTGTGAGAAGCACCGCCGTTTGAAGCGCGTGACGGTCCGTCTCGTTCAACTTGACAAGAAAGCTTTTTAAGAACGTTTTCACATTATGGACGACGTGCCAATACTGTTCGGCTTCGAGCTCTTGTTTGTGGACGCTCAGTCTAGCGGGCAAGTCTTCTAGCAACACGATCAGTTCTTGCTCGTCCATCCCGCGGTCAAGTAGTCCGAAAATCGGGTTTAGAAGCCGTTCATCTTCATCGTGCACATAGATGGTCGAAATCCTCACCTTGCTCCATAACGCTTCAAGCACATCACTAAACTCGGTCTCGTCGAGTTCCGGGTGTAAGACGAGCTCGTCAAATGTATCGGCCACGTGTGCAATCGAATGGGCCCAGCCTTTACCGGTCACATATCCTCTCGTATCGATCTCGCATTCAAGATACGCCAACAGCTTCGCCTTCAATCGCTCGAGGTCCGCTTCCGACAAGAAGCGCTGTTGCCGGTCCTGATACAAAATCAAGGCGAGCAACAGCGTCGAGAACGACCGGGTGAAGACGGTATCCGTTCCCGTCTCCCCGATACCATGGAACAAATGATACTTGAGCGTCGTCTGAAACAGGTTCGTCAACTGTTCAGTCGTCATTAACTCATCTTCAATGATGAACCGGAAAAAGAGCGTATAAATCAATTGATCTCGAAGTTCGGCGTCCGTCGAACCGATATGATGGAGCATCGACTGGATGACCCGTGCCTCATCGATTTGGTGCAAGCGAACGGTCCCGCTCTTGACGTCCGTTAAAATCCGCTTTAAATCTTCTTCTTGATAAATCATGTCTTCAAACATGTCGCATCACGTTCCCTTTTCATCCGCCTTATAATACCGTTTTCGACACCACGTGGACCGACTCCTTTACATACGAAAAGCAGGCACGATTCGCCTGCTTCGGATATGACCTGATTCAAGTTCGCGTCGAAAATGAAAGCAACAACATCGCCCCGTAACAAATGACCGAGATCAAAAGCACCGGTTGAAAGAAGCGGGACGGCTTTTGCCGTGTCGCCCCGGCAAGAAACCCCGATACCGTCACAACAAACACATACACCCCGACGTACATGAAGAGGAGTTGTCCAATCATCTGCCAGACTTGTGAATCGATTGTCGCGTTCCCCCATGCAAGAAACAGCGCCAAATAGGCAATGAAGGCGACGATGCCAAGTGCAATGACGAACAGCGGCGACAAGCGGTCGAACCATTCATTTTGTGGAAGCTGCTGGAACAGTGCGATGCTAACCAAGACGAACAGCATGAAGACGACGAACGTCAAGGCGATCGGTTGGAGTGGGACAAAACTCGCTAACAGTGCCATCCCAACAATTAAAAGCCAAGTTAATTTTTTCATGTGAACACCTCGTCTGCCAGTATAGCAAACTTGGTTCTCATTTGGAAATATCCTTCCAAAAATCAGCCGTTCATATACCCTCGCTGTTTCATGCTGACGTAATGGTCTTCCCCGATGATGACGTGATCGAGACAAGCGATGCCGACGATGTTCCCCGCTTCGACCAACCGTTCCGACACTTCGATGTCTTCCCGGCTCGGCGTCGCGTCCCCGCTCGGATGGTTATGGACGGCGATGAAGCACGCCGCCGACAGCTTGAGCGCCTCGCGGAACACGTCCCGCGGGTGGACAATCGACGAGTTCAACCCGCCGACGAAGAGCGTCTTCCGGGCGATGAGTTGATTTTTCGTGTTCAGGTACAGACAGACGAAATGCTCTTGATTGAGGAGCCGCAACTCGTTCCGGAGCAGCTCGTACGCGTCTTGCGGCGAACGGATCGTCGGCATCTCAGACTTCGGTTCTTCGACGTAACGGATGCCGATCGTGAACGCCGCGAGCAACTGCTCGGCCTTTTTCTTCGTCATCCCTTCGATTTGGCACAAGTCGCTCACGGACGCCTGCGATAGCGCCCGAAGCGTCGGATAGACATCGGATAATCGCCGGGCGGTCGCGTGCGGGTCCCCGCCCCGTCCCCCGATTTGAAGCAGACTGGCGATGGCGGTTTCAGCACTTCGGTCGAGCACCATGGTCATTCCTTCACCTACTTTCGCAGCAATCACAGAAAGCGTGGCGTCACCCCGTGACCTTCGAGCGTCCGGACGAGCGGCATGAGCGGCAGGCCGACGACGTTATAGTAGTCGCCTTCTAACCGTTCGACGAACAATCCGCCCGACCCTTGGATGCCGTAGGCGCCGGCCTTATCATACGGCTCAGCGGAATCGAGATAGCCGTCGAACCACGCCTCCGGGATGTCGATGAACGTGACGCGCGTCGTCGTGACGAACAAGTCTTGGCGCTCGGGTCCGATGATGCTGACCCCGGTCAGGACGTCATGCGTCGCACCGGAAAGACGACGGAGCATCCGCCGCGCCTCTTCCCGGTCGTTCGGCTTCTCGAGGATCTTCCCGTCTAGGACGACGACCGTATCCGATCCGATGACGACGGCGTCACGATTGTCTCGCGCGACATTTATCGCTTTCTCACGGGCGAGGCGCCCGACGTATTCATCTGCCGCTTCGCGCCCGTTGACGCCCTCGACGACGTTCGACGGGATGACCTCGTGGTGAATGCCGGCCTTGGCCAATAGTTCGGTCCGCCGCGGTGACATCGAGGCGAGGATGACACGTTTCTGTGTTGGTTTCATTGTATCGACTCCTTCTCATCTTAGATAACGGGCTTCCTTCCCGTTTCATACTTCCCTGTTGATTGTAGGCAAAAGGGCAGCCGAACACAATGTCAGCCGACTGAAAAACGCCCCTTCATTTCGAAGGGACGTCTCGTTATGGCGTCGTGTAGTCGTATACCGGGATGTCTTTGCGTGGGAACGTTTGCGTCGGCACGAACCGGTCGTCGACGAGTTGCGTCAAGTCCGGGCGGTAGAAGGCGTCGAGTTCGACCGTGAAGTCGAGCGGCGCGATCACGTCCGTCGTGTTCGGTCCCGTCTCGGCCGGTCCCGTGAACTGAACGGTCCGCAAGATGTGGATCCGGTTCATCGACTCGACCGACTCGAGGAAGAGGACGAGCGCGTCGTACGTCTCGGCTTGAAGCGAAACGGTCGTCCGCACCGAGGACGCGTTCACCGGGGTGATGTCGACCGGTGTCGCCGGTTCAGACGTCGCGCTGACGTCTTCCGGTTCCGGTGTCTCGATCGTCTCCGGCACTTCTGATTCGGCGAGAACACCGTCCGCAAAGGCGATGCTCGTCACGTTGACGCTTGAGAGCTGGCTCGCCTGCGACAACGCCTCGACGACGGTGTCTAACGCTGGCTCGGCCGGGACGCGCGTCTGGAGGCGCTGCGAGTCGGCAACGTCGACGGCGCGACCTTCCTGGCGCATGAGCTCGAGCTTCGTCTGTTCGAGCGACAGTTCGCGCTCGAGCGCTTTCACGTCACCTTGTTTTATGAAATACGTATAGCCAAAGTAAGCCGGGACGGCGAGAGCCGTGAACAGGCACAAGGTGAACACTAAGTAAATCGTCGAACGTTTCATTGGCTCACCACCTCCTCATCGGTCGCCGCTTCGGTCTCAGGCTCTTCGACGTCGACAAACGTGAACGTGAATTCACCGATGTAACGCGGGAGCGGCTCGTCCGTCAGACGAGTCGGTTCGTCCGTGTCCGTCTCCGTGTCGACTTTCGTCTCGGTCGTGACGCCGAGCAGCTTGACGTTCTCAAAGCGCGGGTCGGTCAAGAGCGCGCGTTGGAACGCGTTCAAGTCCGGCAACGTCTCGAACTGGGCGCGGACGCTCATGAGCGAGCCGTCGGCGTAATTGTACGTCAAGACGTATCCGGTCGGCGGCAACTGTTCGGTGAGCGCTCGGAGCGCCGGCACCGCTTGTTTCTCTTCGTTCGTAAGCGACGTCACCGTCTGTTCGAGCGACAGCACTTGTTGCCCTTTCGAGTTCACTTGTTCCGTCTGATAAATGCGGACGAGCTGCAACTGTTCGTTCACTTGCGCTTCTTGCCGTTCGAGCCCTTGCACTTCGTAGTACAAGAAGCCGGCGAGCCCCCCACCGATGAGAAGAGACGCGAGACTCGCGACGATCGGCCAGCGGAGCGTGACGTCGGTCGAATTGATGAAGTTGGCGTCGCGGTCACGATCGAGCGTCGCCATCCCGAGGAGCGGCAACATCTGGTGCGACAGCGGCGTCGCGTGTGACAACGGGAGCGGGTCGTCGATCCGTTTGACCGGCACCATCGCTTCCGCCTCGATCGTCCGGACGAGCTCATCGAGTTCCGGGACCGTCCCGGAGACGAGGAGCTCGTCAATCGGGCGACCGTCCGTGCGGAGCGAGTAGCGATAAAAGTCGAGGAAGCGCGACAGCTCGTTCAACCAATCGTCGGTCTGGCTCGAAAGCGTCTCGTTCGAACCGTTGAACGTGTATGTAACCCCGCCGTCTGTCGTATCCGAGCGGTATGAAAGGTCGGTCTCGATGGCGCGGATGAAACGGACCTGTCCTTCCTCAAGGACGAGCAACTGGTGCGCGAACGGTGTCACGTGCCAGAGGAGCGTCGATTTGAGCGGGTCGAGCGTCTCGAGACGGGCCACGCCGTTCGCAATGGCGACCGGGCGCGGGACGATCTTCTTCAAGACGAAGCCGCGTTTTTTCATGTAACCGCGGATCGCTTTCGTCAACTCGACCGAGACGGCGTGCAGCATGACTTCGGTCTTCATCTCCGTCTCGCCGAGCACCTCATAGTCGAAGGCGACGTCGTCGAACGGCAAGATGATCGAACTGCCGATCTCCATGAACAAATAACCGCGGATCTCGTCTTTCGGGATGTTCGACGGGATGTCAACTTTACGCGACAACACTTCCGTCTCGGCCATGTCGACGGCGCAGACCATCCCTTTTCGTACTTTCAATTTTCGGCACAACTCGTCGAAGGCGAGGCCGAACGCGTTCTCGTCCTGAATCCGCCCTTCAGCGTAGGCATTCTTCGCCAACTGGACGGAGGCGCTCCGTTTGAAGACACCTTGTTTGATCACGGCCCCGTGGATGCTGAGCGCATCGAACGAGAAGTACGCGACCGTCCCTTTCTCTATAGCCCGGCTCATGCTAGTTTCCCCCTACAATAAATCAAAATACCAATCAAAAAAGCGTTCGCTGAACCAAAACGTCAGCATCGTCCCGAGCGCGATCGACGGGACGAACGGGATCGGCTGTTTGCGACCGATCCGTTTCAACCCGATCAGCGCGAGACCGACGACGGCACCGATCAAGCTCGCGAGGAACAACGCGACGAGCACGTCACGCGGTCCGAGCACGAGTCCGATCACTGTAAATAGTTTGACATCGCCGGCCCCAAGTCCCCCTTTTGAGACGAAAAAAACGGTGGCGAGGAACGAAAATCCTAACAACGCCCCGGCGAGCGGGCCCCACCACGTCGCCCCTGATACGTAAGCGAGAGCGAGCAGGACCGGCGCCGTATAGAGCAAAATGACGTTCGGCACGAGCATCGTCGACAAATCGGACATCGCCAAAGCGAGCAGCGTCGACAAGAAGACGAACGCGAGCAGCGTTGTCCCTGAGAAGCCGTACAGCCAAAAGCTGTAGCCGTAGCCGATTGCCCCGAGCAGTTCGAACAGCGGATACGTCGGCGCGATCCGTCCGCCACAGCCGCGGCATTTGCCACGGAGGAATAAGTAGCCGAACACGGGAACGAGTTCCCATGCCGACAAGACGTGGCCGCAAGACGGGCAGTGCGACCGTGGCGTCACGATCGATTGCTTCTGTGGCACGCGGAGCCCGACGACGTTCGTGAACGAAGTGATGACCGCTCCGAGCACGATGCTGTAAATGAGTCCAATGAGGTCAAGCAATTTGGTCACTCCTTCTGTAAGTATATGCCAAAAATAGAAAACCGGCTAGGCTGAGCGAGTGCCCAGCGCCAGCCGGAAAACTTATTGTGTAGTTGGAGGCGTAACTGTAGCTAAATTCGCACCATCTTTATTGAGAGCATTTTCAGCCTTATTTTCAAATTTAAACTTTGAGCCTACTAAAGTAGTACTGTAAATATATTTACCACCATCTTCAGTGATTTTTACTAAAGCAGTCGTATAGTCTGTTCCGAACGGATCTTGAAGTTGTGAAATGTATTGCGAACCATCTGCCTTAGTAGCATTATTGCTCGCATTTCCTACAAACACCAATTCAACTGGAGCGTCTTTTTTAACTGGGTTAGAAGCTGTATATAATTTCGCTGAACTCACCATTTGCTTCGCATCGGCAACCATCGCATCTTTACGTGAGTTCTCGATAATTCCACCAATCGCGACGACGGCGATGGCTGCGATAATGCCTAAAATTACGACGACGACGAGCAACTCGACGAGTGTGAGGCCGCGCTCATCTTTCAACTGTTTCGCATCTTGCCAAATCATTTTCATTTTTTCCAACATGACTGATTCTCCCCTTTTGTGTGTTTTGCTATGTTGTATGCTGCATGTATTACATAAGACCTAGATTAAGTAGAACAATTTTACTATACATTCAAAATTTGGAGTTGAAAAGTAGTATATGTGCATAAACTAAGAATTTTCTACTGATTTTGGATATCCCCATAAATTTGGAACATCGGAACGACGACGGCGATGACGATGACCCCGACGATACTTGCCAATACAACGATTAGTAATGGCTCGATAATCGACTTCAACCGGTCCGTCGTCGTCTCGACCTCGGTCTCATAAAACTCGGCGACTTCGTTCAACATCGAGTCCAAATCCCCGCTCTCCTCGCCGACCGCGATCATTTGCGTCATGAGCGGCGGGAAGTTCGTGTTGCGCATGAGCGGCTCGTGAAGCGGGATGCCTTGCGCCATACTGTTGCGCGCCTCGGCGAGCCCTTTGCGGATGACGCGGTTCGAGACGATTTTCTCGGTAATCTCAATCGCCGACAAGATCGGCACGGCCGCTTGAAGCAGGACGGCCAAACTTCGGGTCAATAACGCGATTTGTGACTTTAGGACGATTGGTCCAAAAATCGGTAGTTTCAGCAACAACCCGTCGATGATGAACCGTTCCTTATCTCGCTTCAACATCCACGTAAACACGAGGACACCGAGTATCGCGATTCCGAAGATGAGCCACCAATAGGCGGCGACGAAGTCGGAGACGGCGACGACGATCCGGGTGATGAGCGGGAGTTCCCCGCCGAGTTGGCCGAAGATGCTCGCGAACGTCGGGACGACGCTCACCATGAGGAAGGCGACGACGCCGATGGCGACGATGGAGACGACGAGCGGATACGTGAGCGCCGAGATGACTTTCCGTTTCACGTCGTACTGTTTCTGGAGTTGGAGCCCGATTTGGTCGAGCGCCTCCTCCAAGTTCCCGCTCGCCTCGCCCGCGAGCGCCATCGAGCTGAAGAAGTTCGAGAACACGCGCGGGTGTTTCTTGATCGCTTCGGAATAGGCGATCCCTTCCCGTAAATCGTCCTCGACTTGGCTGAGCGTCTTCTTCAATACTTTCGACTCGGTCTGGACGCGCAAGATGGACGTCGCCCGGACGATTGGCACACCGGCCCGGATGAGCGTCGCGAACTGACGCACATACATGATCAAATGTTCAATCTTCACCCGCTCCGGGAGCAGGTTGATTTCGGTGTTTAGGCCTGTCGACTCGAGCTCCGACAGTTCCGTGACGAGAATCGACTCCTCGCGGAGCTTCTCTTTCGCCTCGCGGAGCGAGACGGCCGTGATGCGGCCTTTCTTGCGGCGCCCATTCAAGAGCTTGCCTTCGTATTGGAATATGGCCATACGCTTACCTCATTTCTTCGTTCGGCACGGCGTTCGGATTGATGACGCCTTGCCGGATGAGTTGCTCGATGGACGCGTCCATCGACTGCATCCCGCTCTGCCGGTTCGTCTGGATGACGGTCGGGAGCTGGAACTCTTTTTCATTGCGAATCAAGTTGGCGACGGCCGCATTGCCGAGCAGAATCTCCATCGCGGCGACGCGGCCTTTCGCGACGTCGACACGCGGGAACAGGCGCTGACTGACGACGCCGAGCAACACGTTGGCGAGCTGCGTCCGAATTTGGTCTTGCTGCTCGGCCGGGAACGCGTCGATGATGCGGCTGACGGTCGACATCGCGCTCGACGTATGGAGCGTCGCCATGACGAGGTGACCCGTCTCGGCCGCGGTCATCGCCGTCGAGATCGTCTCGAGGTCACGCATCTCCCCGAGCAAGATGACGTCCGGGTCTTGCCGGAGCGCGGCGCGAAGCCCACTCACGAACTTCATGACGTCCGAGCCGATTTCGCGTTGGTCGACGATGCTCTGGTTATGCGAATGCAAATACTCGATCGGGTCCTCGAGCGTGATGATTCGTTTTCGCTGCGTGCAGTTAATCTCGTGAATCATCGCCGCGAGCGTCGTCGATTTCCCCGATCCGGTCGGCCCCGTCACGAGGATGAGTCCGTGCGGTTTCTCGATAAGACGTTTCAACACGGCCGGCAAGTCGAGTTCGTTCATCGTCGGGATTTCCCCGGAAATGGAACGGAAAGCGATGGCGACCGTCCCCCGCTGATAATAGGCGTTGACGCGAAACCGTGAGACGCGCGGCACACCGAACGAGAAGTCGAGGTCGCGCTCTAAATCGAGCCGGGCCCGCATGTCATCGGTCATAATTTCGCGTAAGTAACTCTCAATGTGGGCCGGCAACACCTTCTCCTCACCCATCGTGACGAGGCTTCCGTCGATGCGGAAAATCGGAGGCGAGCCCGCGGTCAGATGGATGTCCGAGGCGCGCTGTTCGACCGCCTTCGTCAAAATCACTTCTATCGATTGATGGATCATCTCATCACTCCGTTATGACTGTTCTCAAAATCTCTTCGGTCGTCGTCAAACCTGACGCGACTTTTTCTAACCCGTCGGCGAGCAGGAACCTCGCCCCGTGCTGTTTTGCGTAGTCGACCATCTCGGCCTCGGTCGCCTGATTCATGATGAGACGGCGCAACCCTTCATCGATTGGCACGACTTCATGGATGGCCAGGCGGCCCCGATAGCCGGTGAAGTTACAAGACGCACAGCCGTTGCCGCGGACGACGTGGTCGATGGCGACCCCTTCGTTCGCGAACAGTTCTTGCTCACGCTTCGAGACGGGCTGCGGATGACCGCAATCCCGACAGACGCGTCGGACGAGACGCTGGGCGACGAGCCCGGACGTCGACGCGGCGACGAGGAACGGCTCGACCCCCATGTCGACGAGACGGGTGATGGAACTGATGGCCGAGTTCGTGTGGAGCGTCGACAGCACCAAGTGACCCGTCAGCGAGGCACGAATGGCGATCTCCGCCGTCTCCGTGTCTCGAATCTCCCCGACCATGACGATGTTCGGGTCTTGACGGAGAATCGAACGCAATCCTGAGGCGAACGTGAGCCCGACTTTCGCGTTGACTTGTACTTGGTTGATCCCATCGAGCTGATACTCGACCGGATCCTCGACCGTGATGATGTTTTTCGTCTCGTCGTTCAATTCTTTCAGTGACGCGTAGAGCGTCGACGACTTCCCTGAACCGGTCGGCCCGGTGATCAAGATGATCCCGTTCGGTCGCTTGAGCATGTCGCGGTAGACGCGCTCGTTGTGCTCGCCGAAGCCGAGCTTTGTCAGGTCGGTCAACCCTTCCGACGAGTCGAGCACCCGGATGACGATCTTTTCACCGTACATCGTCGGGAGCGTCGAGACGCGAAAGTCATACGGTCGGTCGCGGAGCGTATATTTGATGCGCCCGTCTTGTGGCAATCGGCTCTCGGTGATGTCTAAGTTACTCATGACCTTGATTCGGGTCAGCATGACGCTTTGAATTTTCTTCGGATAGACCGCCTCGGTGCGAAGGTCACCGTCGACCCGGAAGCGGACGTGGAGCTGCTTCTCATGGGGGTCGAAGTGGATATCCGAGGCGCGTTGGTCGATGGCGCTCAAGAACAGTTGATTGACGAGCCGGATGACCGGTGCGTCATCTCGTGACGCAGTCTCTTGCCGTTCCACTTCGGGCGCTTCTTCTTTTAAAATCTCGATGAGCGAGGCGTCCATCTCGTAATAGCGGCTAATCGTCTTACGAATCTGTTCTCGCGTCGCGATGCCGACCTCGATGTTCATCCCCGTCTGGAGCCGGACGTCATCCACCGCAATCAAATCAAGGGGATCCGCCGTCGCGATGAACAGCGTGTTCCCCTGTAACTCGATTGGCATGATATCGTGCTTTTGGGCGATCGCCTTCGGCACGAGCTTTGTCACGGTCATGTTGATGTCTTGCGCGTATAACGCGATAATCGGCACGTTCAACTGCTCATGAAGCACTTGAATGAGCTGCGTCTCCGTCAAATAGTTGAGCCGCATGAGCGTATCGCCGAGCTTTTCACCCCGTCGTTTTTGAGCGAGCGCCTCATCGAGCTGGGCCGTCGTGATGATCCCTGCCTCGATGAGCATCTCACCTAATCGTTTCTTCGTCCGTCTCACCTTACTTCACCATCCTCTGCGGTACCTCCTGTTGCACGACGTCTCGTTGTTCGATGAAGACGCTCAATGCGGCACCGCCGATCACGCCGAGGACGAGGAGGGAAATAGCCCACCACGTCCGCTCGAGTCCTTCCATGTACATCGTGTACACGCCGACCGCGATCACGGCGACGAGAAGCGCGATGACGAGTTTCGTCTCCCGTTTTCGCACGTTCGGGACCGACAGAGCGAATAGCGTCAACGTGGCGAGCACCCAGAAGGCGAGCAAAATCAAATATCCAATCATCCGACTGCCTCCTCGCTTGTTTCCGGAACGCTTTCAAATACCGGCGGTTCTTCTTCAAAATCATACAATCCGTCATTCTCTACATCGTCATCGAACGGGTCATCTTCCAGTAGTTCGTCGGGAAAAGTTGGGATGACCGGTTCGACCGGCTCTGGAGGCGGAAGCGGGACCGAGCTTTTCGTCACAATCTCCGGGACCGGCTCATAGAAGTCGAACCCAAGCATCTCGAGCGTCTCACCCGCTTCGGTGATGCGGACGCGGTACAGTTTCCCCGATTCCCCGGCTTGTCCCGATTGTGTCACGGACGAGCTGCCGGCCGGAAGTGACGGGCTGAAGCGGATGACGTTCTGATACGGAACACTCACAACTTCCTCGACACGTGACTCATACGCCGCCTCGAACGCTTTTCCGAGCAGTTGCACGGTCATCGTGTTCCCTTCGTTCAAGACGATGATGGCGTATGGCGTCTGTTCCGTGTTTTGAACGGCAAAGTTCGAACGGTCATCGACGAGCACGTCATAGCCGAGTTCGACCCCGCTCGGAAGCACTTCATGCGGGACGCGTTCTAAAATGTTGAACGGCGTCGCCGCGAACAGCTGGTAAAGGGAAGGGCCGAGCGTTGTCATGGCGTCGAAATCGTCACCGAACGCCTTCAAGCTAAAGATGTCCCCGGCGTTCATTTCAAACCCGTTCATCCGCTCGAGTACCGAGCGCATCGCCGGTGTCGGGCTGACCGTCATCGAAGCGACGACCTCGTTCTCTTCGGCAATCGTCTCAAGGACGATATTCGAATCAAGCTGAGATGCCGATGCGGTGATCGGTCCGGTCACCATCGTCATCGTCACCGGCTGATTGTCGAGGTACGGGGTGATCCGTTCTTCGTCAAGGGCAACCGCGAGCGGGTAATCCCCTGGTTCGGTGATCGTCTCGAGCGTACCGTCGACGTTGAACGTCACGACGTCTTTCCCGACTTCGAGCGTCGTCCCGTCGACGAGCGTCACGTTGAACGGCGCGTTTTGAAAATCTTTGACGGCGTTGTCAAGCCGGATCACCGCTTCTTGCTTTGTCATGCCTGACACATCGATGCCGGCGACGCGCGTGTCTTTATATGTAGCACTCGTCTTCGCGGCCACGTCCAAGTAGTTGACGAGCCCGATCGTCGGCAGCGACACGAGCAGGACGAGCCCTGCTAGGATGAGAACGTGCATCCCATATCGTTTCATAATTTAAATTCCCCCTAAATGGTCGATCCATGAGACTTTCGATGGACTATCCGAAATCACTGTAACTTTAGTATAATATGCATTGTACAGAAAATAACAATTAATTCAGGAAAACAGTCTGTTTTTGCCTACAGTTTTACTATTTTTGAAAAGGAGGTCAACGTGTTGCGTCGTTCTGAACAAGGTTTCACACTCGTCGAAGTACTCGTCTCGATTGTTATTCTATCTATCGTCTCGTTTTCCTTGTTAAATATATTCAGTCAAAGCCTGAAAACGACGAATGATAGCTTGAATCGCACAATTGCCAATCAAGTCGCACAGAATACGTTACATTCGTTAGACCGAAGAGCCTCGTCACTCGAAGAGGTACTCTCGCTTACGACCCTGACACCGGGTGGCCCTTGTCCGTTTTGTGCGGAGATTAACGGACAATCGTTCAATGTAGACGTGACGGAGATTGGCCCGACGCAATCCGACCATACAATCGAGCTTGAAGTAACGGTGACGACAGACACGATGTCCTCTCCTGTCCGGTTGAAAGGAGTGATCTCGAATGCGACGTTACGTGAGCCGTTCCCTGAAACAGCTGTCCCAGAAAGCGAAACAATTAAGTAACGAATCAAATGGGTTCACCTTAGTCGAATTGCTCGTTACCGTCGTTGTCGCCTCGATTTTGAGTGGCGTCATTATCACGGCTTTCATCTCAGGTACACTCGGATTTCGCCTGACGAATGAGACGAGTGAGCTCCGAAGCGAGGCAGACTATTTGGTCTCGTCGATCCTCTCGGAAGTGAACCGCAGTCAATTCGATGCGGTCACAGAAAGCGACAATACATTTCAATTCCATCGTCTATCCGACCCGAATATCTCGGAATCCGGCATGATTTATCGCAAGGCTGGCTATGAAGCTATCCCGCTCAACTTATCAGACGCGTCATATGAACCAAGCAATCCAAACATTGTGCTCGAATCTATCTCAATTCAACTCGTCGACCCGATATATGATCCAAGGCGCCCAAGCTACATGACGAGCGGCTTAATCGAGATTGAAATCGCGTTATCGTTAGCTGAGAACCCTGATTCGGTCAAAACGTTTAAAAGTTCGATTCCATTTTAACGAAAGGAGGATTCCCTCATGCGAAAACAAGAAGAGGGCTACGTCCTCGTTCTCGTCCTCGTGACGATGGCAGCACTCGCAGTCCTGTCGCTCGCAGCGATGCAAGTCAACCTCGTCACGAACAAGTTGACCGTCATCCGGACAGAAGACACGCAATTGAACGAAGACGCAAGAAGCGCCCTTCAGTTAATTGCAGCCGATGTTCGAAATCGTTTCCCCCTTCACGACTCAAACGATGTTCCCGAACATATGGCGTCCGAGACTGCTTTTAACGCGGCCGTCCACGAACTCCTCGCGACGGATGCGCCATTTGTAAAATTGACGAATACGAGTGACAGCACAATCACGTATTCGATTCAATTGAAAGAAGACGAGGACACGACTCAACTCGTGACGGCCCCGTTCACTAAGATTTTGCAAGTGGACGTCCGTGCCAGCCGTCAAGTGAACCCGGAACAGCCTCGACTGGCGGTTCACTATACACAAGACCTCTATTTGACGGCGTTACCTTCTTTCCTTTATTACGTACTCGGGTCCGATCAACAGTTAGCGGTCAACGGGATGCCGACCGTGAAAGGGAACATCTATTCAGGTGGCCCGTTCACGTTGATGCGCCCTGCCAACTATCAACTGAACGGTGAGGCGAAACAGCTCCAAAACTTGTCCACGAGCCGCTTTTATTTGGATGGACGAATCGACGTGCCGGACCTTGCCTCCTGCAATGTGTGTCGCCAGCCGAACTATTTCACAGCCGGCAACTCCTTCGCGAACGAGTTCCCGGACGCTGGACCTGTCACGAGCCAGTTCTCACCGTTCCAGTTCGATTATTCCATCATCGAGTTCGTGAACCGGCGATTGGCTCAAAAATTGCCTTACACGAACACGGTCGAAGCGACGCTATTCAAACAGTCGACACTCCCACGTACGAACCTGGTGTTCGAGACGGAACGTGTCATCAGTGACGACGGCTCGACGATTATCGAGCGGCCGAGTCCGTATTTGGTAAAACGTCTCTACGACCGTTTGAACGATCCCACCATCGTGACGTTACCGCCCGCTTTGACGGGTAGCGCAATGGTGATTACCGAATCGATTGCGAAAAACGAGAATCCGCTCCTATTTGACGGCGACCTCACAATCGATTCACTCAACCACATCTCGATTGATCGGCCGCTCATCGTAAACGGTGATTTGACGATTCAAGGAAATGTCTCGTTTGAATCGACCGTCTATGTGCTCGGTGACAGCGTCATTGATCGGGCGAACATTCGACCACTCGATGAAACTGGGCTCAACTCGCTCGTCCTTCTCTCAAAAGGGAAAATCTTATTGAATCGGATTAACGAGTTTGAAACGGGCTCGACGTCACTTCAAGCCTTTTTATATAGTGACTCTTTAGAAAAGACGCAAGTGTATGCGGTCGGATCGGAACTTCAAATCAAAGGTGGACTGTATAGTCGCGGTCCGCTCGACGTGAACGTGTTCCGTGGCCGTTACCCAGAGGCAGAAGGGCTTTCGGCGACCCAGTACTTTGAGCGAAACATCCCCGAACAAGCGCCCGAGCATTCTCGACTCCAACTGACGTATAACGACGCTGTGTTCAACCAATTGAATACGTTACCTGTCACCAATCAGCTTCAATTCTTCGTCAGCCAACCGGTCCAACTTCAGTAAACGACAAAAGACTCGCACTCAACCGTGA
>NZ_JJMW01000063.1 GCF_000714435.1 Exiguobacterium alkaliphilum 12/1 | reverse complement strand
GAAGTGTTGCGCTTAATTTGACAAACCGTCCATCATCGCGAGCTCCGTCTGATTGATTTCCCCGCTTTGAAAGCTTTGCGTCATGATGATCTTCAACTCTTCTTCCGAGTGCGCTTCTTCGTGCCCAGCCGGCTTCACCCCGAACAAACCGAGGAGAAGACGCGCCGATCCGTTCAACAACCAGATGAACGGGAACATGATGCGTCCGAACCAAAACAGCGGTCGGGCAAAGATGAGCGTCATCCGCTCCGCGTATTGAATCGCGAGCGACTTCGGTGCGAGCTCTCCAATGACGACGTGTAGGAACGTGACGATGGCGAACGCCGTGATGAACGAGATGACGGACGCGAGCGACGCCGGGATGTTGAACTCATTGAAGAGCGGCGTCAGTAACCGGACGACCGACGGTTCCCCAAGGAAACCGAGACCGAGCGCCGTCACCGTGATGCCGAGCTGACACGCCGATAAGTAGTAGTCGAGGTCTGAGGCGACCTTCTTCGCGAGCACGGCCGACTTGTTCCCTTCGGCGACCAATTGATCGAGCCGAGACATCCGGACCTTGACGACCGCGAACTCCGAACCGACGAAGAACGCCGTGAGCGCGATCAATAACGCAACGAGTGACAACAACAACCAAATCGGGCCATCCACATCTCCGCCGCCAGCCCCAGCGGCCATTACCTGTGTCGAGTATATCCTGTCCACATTTTCCTCGAATAAATCGAGTGACACCTCCATAGTGTATAAAATTTTATAGGGTCGCATGAACACGACACCATTAAGAAATAATCTACCACGAGAAGCCGACTTTCGGCAATGAAAAAGATAGCCGAGCTTTCGTTAGCGGGAAGTCGGTCGTCTCGTCATGCCGATTGAAAACTTTTCAAAGCCGAGTTTCTCGTAATACGGTCGCAAGTCTTCGACACACATGAGTTGAGGGATGACGCGATGTCGTTCACAGTGTTGAATGAGTTGAAGCATGATGTCTTGGCCGATTCCTTTCCCCTGATGACTTGGTGACACGCACACGCCGCATATGATGCCGGTAATCACCCCGTCTGAGATGACGCGCCCCATCCCGACCAGCCGTTGATCATCAAACGCATACAGCGCATACCAACTTTGCCGACACATTCGCTCCAACTCTTCAGCGGATAACCCAAGTGAATTCCAACCTAACTCTTCATAGATGGTTAACAATGCTCCAAAGTCAGCAGGCGGCTCCGTCGTATAGCGGATCGATTCCATGATTGACTCCTCCGTTCTTTTCGTAGACTCTCTTTCAACTCCCAGACGTAAATAGACGTCTAGGGCTACTATCAGTTTAGCGCTTATAATCAATCGAGTCTTGCTCATCTCTCGCGCCGCCCCCTAATGAAAAAAGGCGACCGGCCCGATTCAAGTCGGACCCATCACCCTTTCAATTCACTTCTTGTAAAACATGATCGCCTCGTACGCCCGAAGCGACAACGTCGTCCCGTCGAGCTTCGGCACGTCGTAGTTGTGGCTGACGACGTCGGCCCGCGTGAAGCCTTCCGGAATCTCATACGTCGTCTCAGGGCCGTAGAAGTTGGCGACGACGAGCACTTCTTCCTCGTCCGTCTTCCGCGTGTACGCCCAGACGTCGAGCGCGTCCGGCGTCAGGAGCGTATAGTCCCCGTCCGTCAACACGTCGAGTTCTTTTCGGAGTGAGATCAAGTTCTTGTAGTGGTAGAACACCGAGTTCGGGTCGTCGAGTGCCGTCTCGACGTTGACGTCTGTATAGTTCGGTGCGACGTTGATCCACGGCGTCCCGCTCGTGAAACCGGCGTGCGGCGTCGCGTCCCACTGCATCGGCGTCCGCGAGTTGTCGCGCGACTTCTGCTTGATGGCGGCCATCATGTCCTCGTGCGACATGCCCTGCTCACGCTTCAGCTTGTAGATGTTGAGCGTCTCGATGTCGCGATACTCATCGAGCGAGTCGAAGCCCGGGTTCGTCATGCCGATCTCCTCGCCTTGATAAATGTATGGCGTCCCTTGCAGGCCGTGCAGCACCGTCGCGAGCATCTTCGCGCTCTCGACGCGGTGGTCGGTGTCGTTGCCGAAACGGCTGACGACGCGCGGCTGGTCGTGGTTGCACCAGAAGATGGCGTTCCAACCCTTGCCGTGCATCCCTTCCTGCCACGTCGACATGATGTCTTTCAATTGTAGAAAATCGAACGGGGCGGCGACGAACTTCTCGCCGTTCGGGTAGTCGACCTTCAAGTGGTGGAAGCTGAACGTCATGCTCAGTTCTTTCTCGTCCGGGTTCGAGTAGCGGACACAGTGGTCGAGCGTCGTCGACGACATCTCGCCGACCGTGATGACGTCATGCCCTTCGAACACTTCACGGTTCATCTCTTTTAGGAACTCATGGATGCGCGGGCCGTCCGTGTAGAACTTGCGCCCGTCCGAGTCGTCTTCCGGGAAGTCCTGCTGTTTCGAGATCAAGTTGATGACATCGAGACGGAACCCTTTGATGCCTTTCTCGCGCCAGAAGCGCATCATCTCATAGACGTCCTCGCGCATCTGCGGATTTTCCCAATTCAAATCGGCTTGCGTGACGTCGAACAAGTGAAGATAATACTGGCCGCTCTTCTCGTCATACTTCCAGGCGTTGCCCCCGAACTTCGACTCCCAGTTCGTCGGCTCGTCGCGCCAGATGTAGTAGTCGCGGTAGCGCTCGTCCCCGGCGAGCGACTTTTGGAACCACTCGTGCTCGGTCGACGAGTGGTTGACGACGATGTCCATCATGAGCCCGATGCCACGCGCCTCGGCTTCGCGAACGAGCTCGTCGAGGTCGTCCATCGTCCCGTACGATGGGTCGATCGCGTAATAGTCGCTCACGTCATAACCGTTATCGTTTTGTGGGGACTTGTACACCGGCGTCATCCAGATGTACTCGATGCCGAGCTCGGCCAAGTAGTCGAGCTTCGCGGTCACCCCTTTGATGGATCCGGTGGCGTTACCTTCCGGGCTGTAGAAGCTCTTCGGATAGATTTGATAGACGACGGATTTGCGCCAATTTTTCTGTGTCATGTGTGTAATCTCCTTTTTTGTAAGAGTTTTCATTCCAATCGAAAAGAGGGAAGAACTGCCGTCCCTCCCTCCCGAGTTATCATGCTACTTTATTTTGTTCGATTTCACCTTTCTTCATGTAACGCTTCGACAAGACGAACGTCAAAACGAATGGGACGACGATCGCGATGATCATCCCGACGATGAAGAGAAGGATTTTGTCCGTGAAGATCGAGAGGAAGCCAGGGAGTCCCCCGACACCGATTCCGATCGCTTGGACGTTATTGAGCGTGATGAAGATGGCGGCTGTCGCCGACCCGATCATCGCTGAGTAGAACGGGAACTTGTTCGGCAAGTTCACCCCGAACATGGCCGGCTCGGTAATCCCGAAGTAAGCCGAGATCGCTGACGTCGACGCCATGCTCTTTTGTTTCGCGTTGTGCTTGTAGACGAAGAACATCGCGAGCGCGGCCGAACCTTGAGCAATGTTCGACAAAGCAATCATCGGCCAGATGAACGTGCCGCCTGTCTCAGCGACGAGTTGCAAGTCGATGGCGATGAACAAGTGGTGCATCCCCGTGACGACGAGCGGTGCATAGAACAGTCCGAACAGGAGCGCCCCGATGACCGGGATCGCTTCGAACACGTTGACGAGGCTCATCGCGATGACATTACCGAGACCACGCGTGACCGGTCCGACGATCGCGAGCGCGAGGAAACCGGTGACGACGATGGCCGTGATCGGCACGACGAGGAGCTGAATCGCGTTCGGCACATGTTTCTTCAAGAAGATTTCAATGTGGCTCAAGATGAACGCTGCGGCAAGAACCGGCAAGATTTGACCTTGGTAACCGACTTTCTCGATCTCGAACAAACCGAGGATGTCAAACGTCGGGACGTCGCCTTCAAGCGCCGCCGTACCGTATCCCCAGGCGTTCAAGAGGTCCGGGTGGACGAGCAAGAGACCCATGACGATCCCCAGCACTTCGCTGCCGCCGAACCGTTTCGTCGCCGACCAACCGACGAGCGCCGGGAGGAAGACGAACGCCGTGTTCGCCATCATGTTGATCAAGTCCCAAATCCCTTGTAGGTTCGGGTAAGCCTCGATGAGCGTCGCATCCTCGACGAACAGCCCTTCCGACGCGAGCAAGTTGTTAATCCCCATCAAGAGACCGGCAACGATAATCGCCGGGATGATTGGCATGAAGACGTCCGAGAACACTTTGACGAGTTTTTGGAGCGGGTTCATCTTCTTGCCGCCGGCCGATTTGACCTCGGCGACCGTCGCCGCTTCAAGTCCGGCGAGCTTGATGAACTCAGCGTAGACGCGCTCGACGTCCCCTGCCCCGATGACGACTTGGTACACACCCGAGTTCTCGAATGCCCCTTTGACGAGGTCGGCTTCTTTCACTTTCGCCTCGTCGACTTTCGACTGGTCCTTCAATGAGAGACGGAGCCGCGTGACACAGTGCGCCGCCTTGTCGACGTTATCCTTGCCCCCGATGGCTTCGAGGATATCCGCCGCGATTTGACGATAATCTGCCTTCATAATGTAGGCCTCCTTTGTTTGAAAGCGTTTATTGAGAACGGTTACATATGATTACAAACAAAGTTTAACTTATATAGACGAGTTGTGTCAACAACTTATCTATATAAGTTACCGTGACAAACGTGTGACAGGCGTTCATTCATTTTGTTCCCTCTCGTGTCGATTCGAAACGAAAAAAAGACCCCTTCCGAAGAGAGGGCACTGAAAAACCTCCTCTCTATCCGAGCGTGAGAACGTAAAAAAGGCGATTGGTCCGACTTGTGTCGGGCCGATCGCCTTTTTTCCAGGTCATAGAGCGCCGCATACGGGCTCGGCGGCATGTTTGGTAGGTCAGGCATCATCGAAATCGCCTCCAGGGTGTTTGGTTACAGCCAGTTTAGTCCGGAAGGGGGACGACGTACAGTGTTCGCCCCGAGGGCACGCCGACTCCCGGGGAATCAGTGGGCAAGGCGAGACCCAGCAGCGACGACGTCGCGATGCGGCTCGACGCCCGCCCCCAGGAAAGCGGCGTGCCGGACAGGGCGGCTCAAGGGCAAAGTTTTTCAGTGCCCTCTTCCGAAGAAAGGACCTTAGCGGCGGGCCACGTCACTGAACTGGAACTTGTCGAGCCGGTGACGGGACTCCGTATATTCGAACTGGCGTCCCTCGTACAGGAACGTGTCGTTCGTGATGACGATGACGTATTCGTAGTCGTGTAGATCGAGCCGCACCCGGTCGAGCGCCGTCACGTCCTCGGCGGCAATCTTCCGCTTGGCGTAACTGATTTGCAGGCCGAGCTCATGCTCGATGTAATGATAAATCGAATGCGCGGCGACCGCCTCGGTCAATCCAGGCACGAGGTCTTTGACGAAATAGTTGACGTCTAGGATGACGTTCTCCCCGTCGAAGTTCCGGACCCGCTCGATGCGATACATCTCCGTCCCCGGCTCGAGGTTCATCCGTTCGGCGAGCCAAGGCGGCGCCTCAATCTCCTCGAACGAGGCGACCGTCGTCTGAATCGAGCGGCCGAGCATGGACGCGTATACCTCGGAGAAGCTGACGATGCCGTTGAACTGGAACTCGATTTGGTCGCGGCGAAGAACGAAGACGCCTTTGCCGTGATGCTTCCGGACGTAGCCGTGCTCTTGCAAGAGATCGAGCGCCTTGCGGACTGTGCCGCGGCTCGCCTCGAACGCATGCATCAGCTCGGTCTCGGACGGGAGCTTCGATTCGGCCGGCAAGGCGCCGCTCCGCATCTTCTCGGCGAGCTGTTCGTAGATTTGGCGATACTTGGCCACGTGTCTCCTCCCCTTTCAATCAAAAAAGACGACCGCTCGGCCGTCTTTTGTTTTACCAGTCGCGGCGATACCACGTGATGCCGATTGCCCCAGGTCCGAGATGCGTCCCGATTACCGGACCGAAGTGGCTTCCCGTGATATGCGCTTTCGGGAACTTCGCTTTCATCGAGGCGATTTCCTCGGCCTGCCGTTCCGGGCAGTTGGCATGGATAATGCCGATGCAGTAGCCTTCCCCGTCATCGTTGATCGACTCTTCCATCATCTCTTCGATGCGGCGGACCGCCTTCTTGTACGTCCGAATCTTCTCGAACGGGACGATGAGCTTGTCTTGGAAATGAAGCACCGGCTTGATTTGAAGGAACGAGCCGACGAGTGCCTGCGCCGCGCTCAAACGGCCGCCCCGCTGCAAGTGGTCGAGGTCATCGACGACGAAGTAGGCGCGAATCATCGAACGCATCTTCTCGAGATGGTCGAGAATCTCTTGGGCCGAGGCGCCGGCGTCACGGAGGTAGACCGCCTCCTCGACGAGGAACGCTTGTGGCATGCATGAGATCTCTGAGTCGAACGCGTGGACGTTGACGTCGACCATGTCGTTCAACGCGACCATCGATTGGTACGTGCCGCTAATCCCGCTCGAGAGCGTGATGGCGATGACATCGGTCACATCACTCGGGAGCTGCTCGAGCAACTCGACCGTCTCCCCGATACTCGGTTGTGACGTCGTCGGCAAATTCCCCGCCTCGATGCGGTCATAGAACGCCTCGGTCGTGATGTCGACGGCTTCGCGGTACGATTCCCCGTCAAAAATCACGCTGAGCGGCGCGACGTGCACCTCGCGCGTCTCACAAAATTCGGCCGGCAAATAGGCGGTACTGTCGGTCAAAATAGCTATGTTTCCCATTCTATATCCTCACTTTACGTCGTTTCATTTTTCCAATTATGTTAGGATTCCATTCCATATTGTAACACAAAAACGAGGTAAAGCATCGGTCTCGGTCAAATCTCGACCCATCCGCGGCGAATCGCGTCGACGACGGCTTGCGTCCGGTCGTTGACGTCCATCTTGCGGAGCACGGAAGACACGTGGTTTTTGACCGTCTTCTCACTGATGAAGAGCATGTCGCTAATGTCGCGGTTCGAGCGGCCGTCGGCGAGCAAGTGGAGCACTTCGACTTCACGGCGCGACAACAGCTGGTACACCGGATCGTCCGTGCGGCTCTCGACGTTGCGCCCGGCGTGCTCGTCTTTGATTTGAAGCAAGCGGCGATATTCTTTCAAGACGCCCGTCGTCACTTTCGGGTGCAAGTACGCCCCGTCCTTGGCGACCGAACGGACGGCCGAGATGAGCTCGGTCGAGGCGACTTCTTTCAGCAAGAAACCTGAAGCCCCGGCTTCAAGCGCGTGCGTGATGTACGACTCATCGTCGTGAATCGACAAGATGAGGACGCGTGTGTCCGGTGAGAGGAGCGACAGCTGCTTCGTCGCCTCGATGCCGTTCAAGTCGGGCATGTTGATGTCTAGAATCATAATCTCCGGGTTGTGCTCGCTCGCGATACGAATCGCGTCGAGCCCGGTGCGCCCTTCGGCGACGACGAAGAACTCGTCCTCTAAATCAAAAATCCGTTTCAAGCCTTCACGAAACAGCTCATGGTCATCGACGATCGCGATGCGTGTCTGTGTCAGTTCCATTGGATGATTCCCCCTTGGTTGGTTCGGTTACGCGATTGGAATCGACATGCGGACGACCGTCCCTTTGCCGACTTCCGAATCGATGGTGATGCTTCCGTTCACGAGCTCGATCCGTTCGCGCATCCCTACGATGCCGAACGACTCTTCCCCGATCGTGCTCGGCACGAAGCCGACGCCGTGGTCGCGCACGTGGATATGAATCGCATCATGTGCTTGTTCGACGTTGACGATAATCTCGGCCGTCTTCGAATGTTTGATGGCGTTTTGGACCGCCTCTTGAACGAGACGGAACACGTTAATCTCGAGCTTCTCCGGCAGGCGGGCCCGATTCCCACGATAGTTGAGCCGCGTCTTGATGGCCGTGTACTCTTCGGTCTGATGCAAGTAGCGCTCGAGCGTCGGCAAGAAGCCGAGGTCGTCGAGCGACATCGGACGAAGGTCATAGATGAGCCGGCGCACGTCGACCAAGGCACCGCGGATGAGCCGTTTCAACTCATGCAGCTCGGCGAACGCCTCGTCTTTGCCGCGCTTGTCGAACGTCTTCTCGATCAAGTCGGCCCGAATCAAAATATGGGCAAGCGATTGCGCCGGTCCGTCGTGCATCTCGCGGGCGAGGTGGCGCCGCTCGCGCTCGGCCGCCTCGAACACGCTAATCGCCATCTCTTGCTTCTTCATCATGTCGGAATACTCTTGTTGCAAGTCGTCACGTAAGAAGTTCAAGACGACGGAGACGCGACTGACGAGTTTCTCGGCCCGCTCGATCGTGTCCTCGAGGACGAGCAATCTGCGCTCGAGGTCGTTTCGACGCTGCTGCGCGTTCATCTCTTCCTTTTGGACGAGGAAGCGCTCGAGTTGCATCTGGTTCGCCCGCTCGTAGGCGTCCCGGATTTCTTGTTCGCTATGTATATGAAACTTCTTGCTCACTTGGACGAGCTTGTTCTTCGTCGCTTTCACGAGCAAATCGAGCCGGTCCGATTCGGCGATGTAAAACTCGATCTTCTCCGTCAGCTCTTTCAACTCGTTTTGAATCAAGGAGTATTCGGTGGCCGAACTCTCGGTGATCCGGACGATCTCCTCTTTACTTTCCGTCACCGTATCAATCATATTTGTTATGATATGTTCTAAAGCTGTACGATCGGTAATATGATTCACGATGCCATCCCCTAATACGTCGGTAGTTAGTCCTCGTTTCTATTATCGTCTGAAAAAGCGAATGTTACAGCGAAACGTAGCGGTCTCCTTAAATTCGCCAAGTGCGGCATGAACGCCTACTTGAATTCTAAAAAAAATATTCAAAAATAGAAAGGAGAATTTTCAGAAATGTCTGTTGAACCAAATTATACTATAAAACAAGATGGAGAATACGAGGTCGTCATCCAAAAGTCAAAATTCATCGCCCACTTCAAACGGGTCGCGACCGAGGAAGAGGCGCAAACGTTCATCCAAACGATCAAAAAGGCACACTGGAACGCGAACCATAACTGTTCGGCCTACATCATCGGGGAACGGAACGAACACCAGAAGGCGAACGATGACGGCGAGCCGAGCGGCACGGCCGGCATGCCGATGCTCGAGGTGCTCCGCAAGCGGCAACTGAAAGACACGGTCGTCGTCGTCACCCGCTACTTCGGCGGCATCAAGCTCGGTGGCGGCGGACTCATCCGCGCCTACGGTGGCACGGTGAGCGAGGGGCTCGATGCGATCGGCATCGTCGAGCGCGTCCCGATGCAACGGTTGACGCTATCGGTCGACTACGGCTGGATCGGAAAAGTCGAGAATGAACTGCGGCAATCGGACTATCTGCTCGACGATATCGTCTATGCCGAGGACGTCACGTTCCACGTCTCGGTCCCGGTAGAAGAGACCGAGACGGCGCTCGCCTGGCTCGTCGATTTGACGAACGGGCAAGGGGGTCTTAAGACCCAGGACGTACGTGTCATCGAACGTGATTTTGTGCGATAAGTCACGTATACTAAAAGAAACGACTGAAATGAGGAGATGACATGGAACAACCCCCTCGTAAGACACGTACCCCGTGGAAAGTGATCCTCATCGCCCTCGGCATCGTCCTCGTCCTCGGCGGCGCCGCGTTCGGTTATTTCGTGTTCAAGGCGAACGAGACGGCCGAAAACACGAACGACGCGCTCGACCGTGGCGACAAGTCCGAGCGCCGGGACGACAGCATCGACTTGACGAAAGACCACTTCTCCGTCCTCCTCGCCGGCGTCGATGGCGGTGCCTTGCTCGAGGAAGGCCGCACCGATTCGCTCATGGTGGCGACGTTCAACAAGGAATCTCGCCAAGTGACGCTCGTCAGCATCCCGCGTGACGCCTACGTCGACATCGTCACGACGGACGGCGAGTTCAAGGACAAAATCAACCACGCCTACGCGTACGGTGGCATCGACACGACGATCGCGACGGTCGAGAAGTTGTTCGACATCCCGATCGACTATTACGCGACAATCAATTTCGACGGCATCGAGGACCTCGTCGACGCGGTCGGTGGCGTCGAAGTCGACGTGTTGATCCCCATCTCGGGACGGGCGACCGGGAACGTCGAGCTCGAACCGGGCGTTCAGACGCTGAACGGCAAGGAGGCGCTCGCCTATGCCCGGATGCGCAAAGACGACCCCGAAGGCGACGTCGGCCGGGCGAAACGCCAGCAACAGGTGCTCGAGGCGATCATCAACGAGGCGACGACGATCAACTCGTTTGCGAAGCTGAATCGTATCATGAACGCCGTCGGCAACAACATTCGGACGAACATGACGCTCGCCGAGGCATCACAGCTCCAGCCGTACACGAAGTCGCTCCGCTCGTTCAACCAAGAGACGCTCAAAGGCGGCGACTTGACGATTGGCGGCGTCTACTATTACGAGATTGACGAGGCGGACCTCGAAGACAAGCAAGCGCTCCTCAAGACCGAACTTGGACTGCCGGTCACAGCAGAGACTGACACGCAGGAAGAGTCGGACGATAACTTGTCAGAAACGACGACCTATTAAAAAACGACCGTGCGGCTTCAGACGGTCAGGCTGTTAACGAACCCATTCGCTTTTCGCGAATGGGTTCGTCTCATTTTTATGTTCGATAAGCTTGAGACGCTCTGCCCAGCACGAGATTGAAAACGAGGTCTTTTACTTCGGCCATCGAGACCTCAGAAAAACACAAACGGCCGCCCGATGGCGACCGTTTGTGTTGCTCGTCCGACGGAGACCCAGCAGCGACGCAAGTCGCGATGCGGCTCCGGGATTGCCTGCGGAAAGCGTGGGCGCCGGAAGGACGAGCGATTTTATTGATGTTAGTCAACAAGCTGCCGCGGGGCTTCACACGGTCGTTTCCGGTTTAATCCGCCGCCTTCGTCCGACCGAGCAAGCGCCGGGACGTCTGGATGAGCGGTTTATAGTTCGGATGAATCAATTCGGTCGACTCGACGATGAGCTCGATGACGATCAAGACGATGACGAACGTGATGACGGCGCCGAGCATCGTCGTCTTCGCGAACAGAATCGAGGCGATGCCGAAGAAGAGCGTCATCCCGTACATGAGGAGCACTGCTTGGCGCGTCGTGAACCCCATATCGATCAGTTGGTGGTGCATGTGCGACTTGTCCGGCGACATCGGCGGCCGTCCTTGGACGAGCCGGCGAACGATGGCGAAAATCGTGTCCGAGATCGGCAAGCCGAGCAAGAGGACCGGCACGACGAGCGAGAACAGCGTCACGTTCTTGAAGCCGATGAGCGAGAACACGGCGAGCATATAACCGAGGAACAGCGCCCCGGTGTCGCCCATGAAAATCTTCGCCGGATAAAAGTTATGCACGAGGAAGCCGAGCGTGCTCGCGAGCAGGAGCAGCGCCATCATCGTCAAATAGACGTTGCCTTGGATGATGGCGAGCACGGCAATCGTCCCGAGCGCGATGCTCGAGACACCGGCTGCGAGGCCGTCGAGGCCGTCAATCAAGTTGATGGCGTTCGTGATTCCAATCAGCCAGAGCACGGTCACGGGGATGCTCCATGAGCCGAGGTAAAGCTGTTGGTCGAACGGCAAGTTGATCATCTCAATCCGCATGCCCGAGTTGAGGACGACGACGGTCGCGATCATCTGCCCCATCAACTTGACGCGGGCCGACAGTTGGAACCGGTCGTCGATGAGGCCGGTCAAGACGATGACGACGGCACCAATCAAGATGGCGTCATTGTATCGGCTCGCCGGAAGCAACAGGGCGTAACCGATCAAAAACGCGATGAAGATGGCAAGACCACCGATGCGTGGCATCGTCCGCACATGTACTTTTCGGGCGTTCGGGTGGTCGACCGCGCCAATCAAGTACGCGAAGCGGCGTACGAGCGGCGTGATCAACATGGCCATCACAAAACTGACCAACATGGCAATCCATAACATGGGCCAACCGTTCCTCTCTCGTTAAAAAATAGACTCTGGCGAATTATAGCATAAATCCAGTCACCGAAATCGTATCAGAAATGTTACAAGCAAGAAAGCCCGACGAGTACTTCGTCGGGCTACCGTCATGCGTGCGCTGGTTCCGTCGTGACGTTCTCAGCTGTTTCATATGTATACAGGCCGCGGCCAATCTTCTTAATCTCTGGATTGACCGACTCGATTTTCACCATCAGCTGATAGATGTTGCTGATATGGTGCCGGTAACGGAGCTCGAGCTCCATTTGGATGTCCCGTACGCTCATCGTCTTCCGTTCTTTTAAGAGGTCCGTCACTTGATGGACGTACACCTCAAGCGGATAACGTTGGTTGACGCGGCGCGGACGCAGCCGTTTCGTCGCATCGAGCATCATCTCGTCTTCACGTTTGTCCCGGCTCAGTTCTGCGATCAAATACTCAGCACGGCGCTGCAATTGTCGATACGACTCCTCGATTTCCATCAGTTCCCGATAGATGTGCTCGTTGATGTTCGTGGTTTCCATGCACAAATCCCCTTCTACATTCCATTTAAAACCCTTGATTACCTATTTTAAATCAAGAATTTCTAATAATTCCTTGTTTCCATATAAAAGTGTAACGGATTTGTAACGTCCTTGTCATCTGTTTTTGGGCATTTCTGTCTATTCGGGACTTTATACCTAAATAAAGACGGCGACTGTTCGGGGCAGTCGCCGTCTCACGGAAGATGATTGTAGTCTTTACGCTCCGACGCGTTCGAGGATGCGTCCGAGCGAGAGTTCGTCGGTTGAAGAGACGATGAGGTCTGCATGACCGAGCATCGACTCGTCCCCGACGGCGACAGCAAACATGTTTGCCGCTTTAATCGCAGTCACGCCTGCGGCTGCGTCTTCAACGCCGATGGCATGTTCGGGTTTCACGCCAAGGGCAGAGGCAGCCTTCAAAAACACTTCGGGATGTGGTTTCGAATCGGCGACAGTTGCTGCATCGACAATGTGGTCGAAGTAATGACGGACACCAAGTGCGTCAACGACCGCGAATGCGTTCTTTGAAGCAGATGCCATTCCGATTTTGAGTCCCGCCTCTTTGATTTCATCGAGGAATGAAACGATGCCTGGGAGCAGATCGTCAGAAGAGATGTGCTGAATGAGTTCAACGTAATGCTCGTTCTTCTTGTCCGCGAGTTCCGCTTTTTCAGCCGGTGTGAAGTCAGCCTGCCGTCCGCCGAGCGCGAGGATGCGTTCGAGCGAGTCGGTGCGACTCACGCCTTTTAGCGTCTCATTGAACTCACGGTCAAAGGGAATGCCGAGCTCTTCTCCGAGTTGTTTCCAAGCGAGGTAATGGTACTCCGCGGTGTCGGTGATGACACCGTCCAAATCGAAAATGACTGCTTCAATCGTTGACATACATGCTTTCCGCCTTTCCTTCAAATGTTTTTGTCGTCAGACTACATTTAGGGAACTTGACAAGTACCCGCTGCTCGTTGGTCATCGATGCAAACGGTTGCACTTGTTCGATTTCTATTATATCGGATATCGGTTCATCTATGCAACCGCTTTCGCAGAAAAAAATAAAAAGAGGAGCACATCGCCCCTCTCCCGATCCTTATAATTGGATGCCGACGACTTTCACGTTGACCGCGAGCGGCGTCATCGCGAGCATCGTGTCCATGTCTTGCGTGATGCGTTCTTGGACGGCCGTGACCGTCTTGATGATCGACTGGCCGTACGCGACGAAGACCGCGAGCTGGATGACGACGCCTTCCTCGGTCTCGTCGACTTTCACGTGCTTCATGAGCGCACGCTCCGACAACTTCGTGTCTTCCTGTGTGAACGAGACGTGCTTCGTCTCTTTCACCGCGACCGCGGCAATCATTTCCACGACGTGGCGTGAGACGTTGACGGCTCCTTCAGTACTGTTCATTCCATTTCCGTATGGCATGGTGTCACTTCCTTAGCTCTAGTTTCGTTACCCTACTTTAAAGTGTAGCGGAAAACGCTCGTTTAGAAAAGGGTTTACGCCTTTGTCGCCCGTTCGTCCTGCGCGCGGCGGACGTCAATCTCGACGAGCGGGCGCAACAAGCGCACGACCGGCGGGCTGATGATGACCGCGACGATGAGGAGTGACACCCCGAACAAGACGAGGAGCTGTTGCCACGACGTCGGCATGAACGCGGCCGGGATGAACGCCTTCCAGGCGACGACCAAGAAGACGTGCACCAAATAGACGTACAGGCTATACTTCCCGGCCCGGGTGAAGAGCGGCAGCTCACGTCCCGGCACGATGAGCGCGAAGCTGATCGCCATGAGGAGCGACACCGTGTAGACGATGAGGAACGCGAACGGCCCGCTCCAAATCGCCTCCGGCACAGCCGTCTCGTAGGCGAAGCGGAACTTGAACAAGTTGCCGACATGATAGAACGCGTCCGTGCGCTGGAAGCTCATCGAGGCGAGCAACCCGAGCGTGAGTGTCGTGAAGACGGCTGCTCCGCCGAGTCGGTA
Source organism: Exiguobacterium alkaliphilum 12/1 (assembly GCF_000714435.1). Taxonomy (GTDB): domain Bacteria; phylum Bacillota; class Bacilli; order Exiguobacteriales; family Exiguobacteriaceae; genus Exiguobacterium; species Exiguobacterium alkaliphilum. The sequence goes on along the minus strand of NZ_JJMW01000063.1, from coordinate 133,774 downwards.
ACGGTTGCGCTGCTCGGCCCGCTTCGGCAGTTCGAAGAAGTTCAACGTATTGCGCTCGCTCATCCAGTTGCCGATTAAGAAGAACGGATAAAACATGATGACCTTACGCAAGGCGAAAAAGCCGGTCGACTCAGCTTGGAAGCCGAAAAGGAGCGCGAACAAGAGCGCATAGAGGACGTAGCCTTTCAACTGGGTGACGTACGGGGTGATGACGTACCAGATGATGATCGCCATCAAGTACCAGAGCGCCCAATACGGCTTCAAGACGTTCAGACCCGGATTGTCAATCGACAAAAGCGGGATACCCTCGGTGAAGGCGAACCACGACCCGAGAATGACTTGCCAGATGACGTAGACGACGAACAGCTGGATGACGCGCAAATAACGGTTCTCCCGGAAAAAGTAACCGCTCAGCATGATGAACAACGGCATATGAAACGTGTATAAGAACAAATAAATCCAATTCGGCAACAGGTCGTCATAGGCGCCGCGCACATCGGTCAGCAAGTGACCGAAGACGACGAGCAAGACGAGCACGCCTTTAATATTGTCGTACCAATGGTTTCGCATAAACATTCCTCAAGTTCTATCTAATTTTTCCTCACTCATCATAGCCGATTTTTCTGCGTACGGAAATTACGATTTCACAAAAAAACGATGACGTCACTGTCATCATTCCCACGTTTTATCCGTTGCAAGCGATTTCTTCAAAAAATGCTCACGTGTAAGCACGTTTGCCGCGTATTCAAATAGACGAGTTTGGGTAATGTATAGTATAGTAGTTTTACTAAATAGTCTGAATATTCTAAAAAGGAGGTGTAGAGAATGTCTTCCGTCATCCGTAACCGCCACCACATGGTCCACGACCCGAAACGATCATTCTCTAACTTCGGATTCTGGTGGTTCATCGGCGCCTTTTCCGTCGGACTGTTCCTCGTCGCCTTCGAACCGTTGCGCGACCGGTTCACCGACATGCATCCGTTTCTGTCTACACTCTTTTTCATCGGCATCACGTTCTTGACCGGTGTCGTCATGAAGCTCGCCCGGGACGTCTGGTGGCTCAACTACTTGCTCGAACGCACCGCGAACCGTTACCTCTACATCGGGCCCGATACGCTGAAGAACTGGGAATATACGCTCGACTCGATTTGGCTCCTCACCCGCACGTCACAAAAAAAGCTCGGCCGATTGTATGTCCACATCGACCGAACTGTCCGTTCTGAAGAGGCGAAACGTCTGTTCGCCGCCTATTTGATTGACCGGGGTGTCCTCGTCGTCTACTCGCGGCCATCGACATCGAAGCCGAAGAAGATGGCGTAAGGTCAGCCGATGAATGACGCGACCCATGTCCGGGCCGCCTCGACTTCCTCCATCCGCAGTTCATGCCCGCCTCCGTGATAGAAGAGTTCAACGTCCGCCCCGGCTGTCCGGAGCGTCGATGTGAGCTCTTCTGTTTCTGTTTTCGGGCAAATCGGATCCCGTTCCCCCGCCGAGATGAATACGTTCGCGCCGGAAAGGCTCGGGAGCGTGAGCGAACGGTCCGGCACCATCGGATGGAACAACAGCGACGCGTGGAACGCGTTCTGACGATAGAGCGCCGAGCCAATCAAGTTCGCCCCGTTCGAATAGCCGAGCGGGATCATCTTGTCGCGGTCAATCCCATACTCCGTGGCCGCCTCGTAGAGGAAGGCGAGGAAGCGTTCCGTCTGCTTCTTCAAATCTTCCAAGTCGAGCACACCTTCCGCGTGGCGGCGGAAGAAGCGTGACATCCCGTTCTCGAGGACGTCGCCCCGGAGCGTCAAAATGTTGGCGTCCGCGTTCAATTCTTTCGCGAGCGGAATCAAATCCTGCTCCGTCCCGCCTGTACCGTGTAAGAGGACGAATGTCGTCTCGGTCGTGCCTTTAATGAATTGATGAATCATAGTATCTCTCCTTTTGGAATCGTGATTGGGGGTAACGTCTTCGTGATGGCGTCGCGCTTCGACTCGAACCAGTCCGGCAGTTTCAACGATGTACCGAGCGACTCCATCGTCTCGTCGACGAGGAAGCCCGGCGCGTCGGTCGCGAGCTCGTGCAAGATGCGCCCGTCATCGTGAAAGTAGACCGAGCGGAAATAGTGCCGCTCCTTCACCTCGGTCGGGCGGAGCCCGCGCTCGAAGATGGCGTCTTGCCATTTGTCATAGTCGCTTCCGTCCGTGACGCGCCAGGCGATGTGATGGACCGTCCCCGTTCCCGGCACCCCGTTCGGGAGGACGGTCTTTTTCACGTCGATGACGTTGCCGTAGTCGGCCGTACCGACGAGTCGGACCCATTCCGAATCTTCCCCTAGCTTTTTAAAACCAAACAGGTCGGTCAAGAGTGTGACGGTCGCTTCTGGCTGTTTCGACAAGAGCGTCGCCCCGGCAAACCCGGTGATCGCCTCTGCTTGCGTGATGCCGGGGACGACCCATTTCGTGTGTTTCGAACTCTTTCGGGCGACGAGCTCGACGACGAGGCCGTCCGGGTCCTCGAACAAGAGCGATGGCTCCCCGAACCGTTCGGTCGCGACCGTCTGGATGCCATGCGCGTTCAAGCGATCTTCCCAAAACGAGAGGCTCCCTTCCGGCACGAGGTACGCCGTGACGCCGACCTGCCCACTGCCGACGCTGCCTTGATTCAAGCCTGGGATTGGGAAGAACGTGATGGCCGTCCCCGGCGCGCCTTCCTCGTCCCCGAAATAGAGATGATACGTGCCCGGGTCGTCGAAGTTGACCGTCTGTTTGACGAAACGGAGTCCGAGGACGTCACCGTAAAAGTCGATGGTCCGTTGCGGCTCTTTCACCATCGCCGAGATGTGATGGATGCCCACTGATTGCAGTGTCATGTCATGTCCTCCTTTTTTATCTTGATTTCAAGATAAATCATTTTTGAAGAAATGTGAAACTTTTTGCTCACGAAGGCGTACGCTAAGCGTAGACACTTTTTTGAAGGGGGTATAAACATGACATTACACATCGATCACGTCTCGAAGCAGTTCGGCGACTTCACGGCCGTCGACGACTTGAGCTTCACCGTACCGAAAGGCGAGATGTATGGGTTACTCGGAGCAAACGGCGCCGGCAAGACGACGACGTTCCGAATGATCCTCGACATCTTGAAACCGAGCGACGGCAACATCTCGTGGGACGGGCGTGTCGTCGACCATCGCCTCGTCGGCTACTTGCCGGAAGAACGCGGGCTCTATCCGAAGTCGCCCGTGCGCGACCAGCTCGTCTTTCTCGCAAGTCTAAAAGGCATTCGCTCGGCCGAGGCGAAACGAGCCGTCAAGTCGTGGCTCGAACGACTCGAGATTCCTCAATATGAAACGATGCGCGTCGAGCAGCTGTCAAAAGGAAACCAGCAGAAAGTCCAGCTCGTCGCCGCGCTGATTCACAACCCGGAGCTCCTCATCTTAGACGAGCCGTTCAGTGGGCTCGATCCCGTGAACGTCGAAATTCTGAAGCGGGAAGTGCTCGCCCTTCGTGACGCCGGGACGACAATCGTCTTCTCGAGCCACCGGATGGAGCACGTCGAGGAGCTGTGCCAACATATCGGCATCTTGAAGGGTGGGCGCGCCGTCGTCAGCGGCGACGTGACGTCCATCAAGTCCCGATACGAAGAGCCAGATCTCTTCCTTGAGACGGACCGAATCGACGTCGTCACGGCGCTCCCGGTCGTCCGCGCGGTCGAACCGCATAAAACGGGTCACCTTGTCCGCCTCGCCTCGTTCGATGACAGTGACGCCGTGCTCGGCGCCCTCGTCCAAGCGGGGGCTTCCGTCAAGACGTTCATGCGCCAGCCTGTTTCTCTGAACGACATCTTCATCAAGGAGGTCGGCCAACATGTTTCATAACTTCGGACCGCTCTACTCGTTCACGTTACGTTCGAAACTTCGTTCCAAGGCGTTTCTCATCTCGACGCTGTTGACGATCCTCTTCATCTTCGGTTTCACGAACATCGATCGCATCCTATCAAACTTCGCGGACACGGACAGCGGGGAGGCGCTCCTCGTCACGGAGAACGTAGAACTTGCTACCGTCATGCAGTCGCTCGGCTACGAAGACGTCGAGGCGTCAAACGTCACCGAGGACGAAGCACGGGCAGGACTCGATAACGGTGATTACGAGGTCGTCGCCTTCATCGACGGCTATTCGGCCCGCGTCTTGTCGGAACGTCCGGAGACTGAGTTCACGACGCTCCTTCAGACGGCGCTCCGTGAAGTGCGGAACGCCGAGTTGATCGATTCGGCGAATGTCGACCCGGCCGTTATCGCCGCCCTCAACGAGCCGATCCCGGTCGAAGAATCGTATCTCGGCCGCGGCGGGGAGAACTCCGACGAGCTGTTCTCGTCGTTCGCCTTCGTATACGTGATGCTCATGCTCCTATACGTCTCGATCATCACGTATGGGTCGATGATTTCGACCGAGGTCACGACGGAGAAATCGTCACGCGTCATGGAGCTCATCATCTCGACGACGCACCCGGTGACGCACATGCTCGCGAAAATCTCGGCCATCGGGACGCTCGCGCTTCTGCAAATCGGTATCTTCCTCGGCTTCGGATACTTCAGTGCCCGGAGCAACGAGATGGCCCAGTCCGTCATCGACAACGCCGGCAACGCCCGCGCCGTTCTCTATCTCTTAACGTTCTTCGCGCTCGGTTATTTGCTGTATGCGGCCCTCTTCGCCGTTCTCGGTTCGCTCGTCAGCCGTGTCGAAGAGGCACAACAGATGACGATGCCAGTCATCATGCTCCTCGTCGCTGGTTTCCTCGCCGCCATGTTCGGCTTGAATAATCCGGACGCGCCGATCGTCGCGATTCTGTCGTTCGTCCCGTTCTTCACACCGATGCTCATGTTCCTCCGGGTCATGCTCGTCGACGTGCCGGTATGGGAAGTCGCCCTGTCGATTGGAATCATGCTCGGCTCGATTGGCGTCATCCTTTGGATTGGCTCAAAATTCTATCGCGGTGGCGTCTTGTTCTATGGAAACAACGCATTGAAACAATGGAGACAAATATTACAGAATCGCCAATAACGTTTACAGCATTTTCGTTTTCGTATACTCTAAAGAATGTGCAAAATGAGGAGGAAACGAACTATGCGATCACGATTACTCGCAGCTTTGATTTTTACATTCATGACGACGCTCACGACGTTTATCTGTTACACCGTCTTCTTGGAAGCCGATGCGTTGTGGCAAATCTTGCTCGCATATGCGGGAAGTACGTTCCTCGGAACGCTTGCGTTCTGGTACCCGGTCAGCCGGCGTGCCCAGACGTCGCGGTTCGGTGGGGCCTGGATCGGGATTTTGATCACGGCGACGACGCTCGTCGGGTTCACGATCATCCGCTTCACCGTACGAGGTGACGCCGCTTCCTTACTCGACTGGCAGACGATGGTCGCGAGCCTCGCCTACACGTTCGGTTACGTCGGATGGGTGCTCACGATTCTGAACATCGTGCTCGGCTTCTTACTCGCCGGGACAAAACCGAAAGTCCGTTATGAAGCGCGCATGTCGCGCTAAAATGAAGAAGAGGAGTCAAGACGTGTGGTCTTGACTCCTCTTCTATTTATTTTTTACTTTGCTCTCGTCCAATCTGCTGATGATAAATCATCGATGCATCAAGTAACTCGTCAAGTTTCAATGACAGCATTGTCTTCTCTCGTTTACTTAGCTTTTGACCGTAAAACATTAATTCTCTAAATTCGCGTTCGGCCGCTCGATACGATTCAATTGCTCGTCCTTCACCATTATCCGTACTATTCTGTTTCATGAAATTTACACCTCCTTCCTAAATAAAAAAACACGAACTTGTAGTCCGTGTTTTCATTGCAATCGATACGATTTGGTGACGACCCCGAACTCCGTGTACTGGAACGAGTTCTCGGTGAACTGCTCCGGGACGAGCCGGTCGACGTAACGGGCGAACGGGACGAGCCGGTGCGACGTGTCCTGGGCCCGACCGAGGTCGAGCACGGCGTCGACGAGTGCCTCGAGCGCGTGATGGTTCGTCGGTTCTTCGTCTTCGGCGAAGATGCGACGCAACTCCTCCTCGTGCATCAAATCAAAGATGCGCATCCTCGCCTCGAGCTCGAGCTGCATGTCCTCGGTCGACTTGCCGTGCATCGCCTCGTCATAGGCGAGTCGCATCTGTTCGATTTCAGGGACTTTCCCTTTCATGAGCACTTTCAGCGACTCTCCCGTCCAAATGTGGCGGGCCAAGTAGTTCGCGTCAATCTGGAGCGCCTCGGCGAGCGCCTCTATGTAAGGCATCGTCGGGTACACTTCGCTCAGTTCGGTCCGGCGAATAAAGTACGGCGCGACCCCGAGCTTGTCGGCGAGCGCCTCAATCGAGATGCCGGCCCGCTCACGTAAAATCCGAATCCGATCCCCGTAACCCCGGTACGGTGCGTTCTTTCCATCCACATGTCTCTCCCCCTCTCTCTCATTATAGTTCCCGAAACGACAAAAAAATACTCGGAAGCGACTGCCTCCGAGCAAGAAAATCATCTTATTTCTTCGTCAATTCGACGACTTCAGACGAGCCGGCCGTCACGTTGTCGCCTTCTGCGACGAGCTTGTTCACTGCGAAGCTGTCGTGGTTCGTGATGATCACCGGTGTGATCGTCGATGGCGCGTTCGCTTTGATGAAATCAAGGTCGAACGTGACGAGCGTGTCGCCCGCTTTGACCGCTTGGCCTTCTGTCACGTGCGTCTCGAAGCCTTCTCCTTTAAGGTTGACCGTGTCGAGGCCGATGTGGATCAAGTACTCCGCACCGTTATCCGCGTTGATACCGATCGCGTGTTTCGTTGGGAACACTGTCGCGATTGTCCCGTTGACTGGTGAGACGACTTTGCCGTCTGTCGGCTCGACTGCGATGCCGTCGCCCATCATTTTTTGTGAGAACACTTGGTCAGGAACGTTCGTGATGTCGATGACCTTTCCTGTAAGCGGTGAAACCGCGTTAAGTTGTTCTTCTTTACCACCAAAAAGTTTTTTAAAGAATCCCATAGCTTAATCCCTCCAACATGTTCTGTTAATCAAAGTCTTAGCTTTTATACCCGAAAAGCTCGCACTTCAATCCCTACCTTAGAAACGGTATAGTAGTCTTAAGGTAGTGCGAATTCGTTTACACATCGTAAGGATACGAGTGTGCAATCGCTTTTGCAAGCCCTTTTTACACTTTATAAAAATTTCACATCATGGAGGCGCTTACAATGACGACTTTCACAAAATTGTCATATGCACGGCCCGACTTGGACGCTCTAAACAGCCGATTGTCGGACTATTCAGTCGAATTGCAACAAGCGAGCACACTCGAAGAAGCGAACGAACTCATTCGCCAAATCAACAAGGAGCGGAACGATTTTGAGACGCAAAGTCAACTCGTCGCGATTCGCCACTCAGTCGACACGCGCGACGCATTTTACGAGGCCGAGCAGACGTTCTTTGACGATGCGTTGCCGGTGTACGAGAAAGAAGTGCAGGCGTATTACCGCGTCTTGACCGAGCACGAGCTGCGTAGCCAACTTGAAGAAGAATGGGGCAGCCAACTGTTCGAGCTCGCCGAACGCGCGCTCAAAACGTTCGATGAGTCGCTCATCCCGAAACTGCAGGAAGAGAACCGACTTTCGACGAGCTATCAGAAAGTCATGTCGGCCGCTCAAATCGAGTTCGACGGCAAGACGCTCAACTTGTCCCAGTTCGGTCCATACCTCCAGTCCCCTGATCGTTCGGTACGAAAAGCGGCATCAGAGGCACGCTATACATATTTAAGCGATAACGGAGAAGAGCTCGACCGCATCTACGGCGAACTCGTCCGGGTCCGTACCGACATCGCCCACACCCTCGGCTTCCCGTCGTTCGTCGAGCTCGGCTATGCCCGGATGCAACGCGTCGGCTACGACGAGTCGAACGTCGCAAACTTCCGGAAACAAGTCCGTGACGTCATCGTCCCGCTCGCCTCGAGTTTAAAAGAGAAACAAGCGAAACGGATCGGTGTCGACACGCTCACGTACTACGACGAGTCGTTCGTTTTCCCGGACGGCAACGCCACGCCGCAAGGCGACGAAGCGTTCATCATCGAAGGCGGCAACACGATGTATAAGGAGCTGTCGAATGAGACAGATGCGTTCTTCCAGTACATGCAAGAGCGCGGTGCCCTCGATTTGACGGCAAAACCGGGCAAGTCAGGCGGCGGCTACTGCACATATTTACCGTCTGAAGGACTCCCGTTCATCTTCTCGAACTTCAACGGCACGGCCGGGGACATCGACGTCTTGACGCACGAGGTCGGCCACGCCTTCCAAGTGTACGAGAGCCGTCATTTGAAGACGCCGGAATACGCGTTCCCGACGTACGAGGCGTGTGAGATCCATTCGATGTCGATGGAGTTCTTCTGTTGGCCATGGATGGAGCTGTTCTTCGGCGACCAAGTCGACAAGTATAAGTTCAATCACCTCGCCGGTAGCGTCACGTTCCTCCCATACGGTGTCCTCGTCGACGAGTTCCAACACGTCATCTACCGGAATCCGGACATGACGGCGGCGGAGCGTCGCCAAGCATGGCGTGACCTCGAGAAGGTGTACCTCCCGCACCGTGACTATGAGGAGAACGCGTATCTCGAGTCAGGGACATGGTGGCACCAACAAGGCCACATCTTCCAAAGCCCGTTCTACTATATCGACTACACGCTCGCACAAGTGTGTGCGTTCCAGTTCTGGGTACGCATGCATGAGGACCGCGAGGCGGCGTGGAACGATTACCTCACGCTCTGCCAGGCCGGCGGCAGCCGCTCGTTCCTCGAGCTCGTCGAATTGGCCGGGCTCAAGTCGCCGTTTGAGGACGGCGTGTTGAAAGAAACGCTCGAGCAGATTGAAGACTATTTGTTGAAGCATCCGCTCGCAAACTAAAACGAACCCACTCACATTGACGTGAGTGGGTTTTCTCGTTCCAATCCGAGCATCGCCCCGACGTATTGCGAGGCCGTCATGAAGGCGATAAAGGCACAGAGTTCACTGATCTCGGCATCCGTGAAGACGTCTTGGAGCACACGGATTGACGAGGCCGGTGTATCGCCTTTCAGTTGGATGAACACATCGGCGAATCCGACGGCGAGTGCCGTCCGCTCATCAAACGCTTCCGGTTCAGGCTTCCCTTTCGCCTTACAGTAGTCGCACCCGTTCTGTTGCGCGAGCGTCCGTCGAACTTGTTCTTTCAATGCGGTAGACAGTTTCCCTCCACCTGCTAACGTGTCTCCGAGCGCGGACCATTGTCGCATCACCTTCTCGTCATGACCGAGCAATCGCTCGAATGGCGTATCGCCGTTACGGGCTGGTTCGATTCGACTCATTTCATCACCTCCTTCTCCAAGTATAGAAGCCATGTGTCGAGTTTCCCATTTCATCCTTAACGTGTTCACGGTACAATACATAGCAAACAGAACGAGATAAGGAGGAATTCATTCGATGCTAAAAATTGATGAAACGGACCGTCTTCTGCTGGATGAATTGACGAAAGACAGCCGTCTGTCGATGAGTGAACTCGGACGTCGCATCAACTTGTCGGCCCCGTCCGTCGGCGAACGCGTCCGTCGGCTCGAGTCGTTCGGTGTCATCAAAGGATATACGATCGAGCTCGACCACGATTTACTTGGCCAACCGATTCACTGTCTGATTGAGGCGACCGTGAAGAACGGGAACTACGAGGCGTTCACCCGTTTCCTTCAGGCGTATCCGAACATCGCGTTTTGCTATCGGGTCTCTGGGGATGCTTGTTTCCTCCTGAAGATGCGCTTTACCACGTTCGCTGAAGCCGAACAGTTCATCGATGACGCGATTCCCTACGCGCACACGAAGACGACGTTCGTCTTCTCTGAAGTCGACATAAAAAATGGGTAAGCCCAAAGGCTCACCCATTTTCGTCAAATCACATCGAGCGGTTCTTTCCCGCTCGGTGGTGGGAACGCTTCGTCGAGTGCATCTAAATCGTCCTCGCTCAAGTTGAGGAGCATCGCCGCGCCGTTCTCTTCGACGTGCGCCGCCTGCCCTGCTTTCGGGATGGCGATGACGTTGCCGCTCCGCGTCGTCCACGCGAGCAGAATTTGAGCTGGTGTCGCACTATACGCCTCGGCGATCCGGTTCACTGTCTCGTCGTTAAAGATTTTCTCCTTCACATCGCTTCCTTCAGCGAGCGGTGAATAGGCCATGACCGGGATGCCTTGTTCTTCGTGGAACGGCAGCAAGTCGTGCTCGATGCCGCGGCTGCCGAGGTGATACAGCACTTGGTTGACCGCGCAATGCTTCCCGTTCGGCAAGGCGAGCAGCTCCTTCATATCGTCGACGTCAAAGTTCGAGACGCCCCACGCCCGAATCTTCCCGTCCGCCTTCAACCGCTCGAGCCCGTCGACCGTCTCCTCGAGCGGGATGTCGCCGCGCCAGTGGAGCAAGTACAGGTCGAGGTAGTCCGTCCCGAGCCGCTCGAGCGTGGCGTCACACGCCTGGACGAGTTTGTCGCCACCGGCGTTATGTGGATACACTTTCGAGACGAGGAAGACGTCGTCGCGCCGGTCTCGAATCGCTTCGCCGACGAGCGACTCGGCCTTCCCTTCCCCGTACATCTCGGCCGTGTCGATGACGTGCAACCCGCAATCGAGCCCCGTTTGGAGCGCCTCGATCTCAGCTTTTCGTTTTGAGTCGTCGTCACCCATCCGCCACGTGCCTTGTCCGAGCGTACGTACCTCGCGCCCGTCCGGTAACGTGACGACCTGTTGCTTCAAGGTCGCTAAAATCAATGAATGTGGAATGCGGTTCATGTCGTCTCCTCCTTGTTCCATTCGGTATGCAACGGACCAGCCGTCCCGAACACGGGGTCGGTCTCCGGTTTGGCAATCGTTTCGATTCGATTCACGTTGTCCGGCCGTTCTTCCGGGTTCCCCGTCAACGTGTCGTAGTCGCGTCCGTCCGGATACGCCCCGACGATGGCGAAGTCTTCACTCGCCTCCAATCGGCGGTGACCGGTCCCTGCCGGCAAAATCAAGACATCTCCCGCCTGGAGCGAGACGAGATCCCCCGTCGCCCCGCCGAGCTGCACCGTCGCCCGTCCTGACTTCACGCCGAGCACTTCATGCGTGTTGCTGTGATAATGGTGATAGTCGAACACCCCGTTCACCCAGCTGTTGCCCCAACCGTTGTTCTCGAACGTCGATTGGATGGCATCGGTCTCGGCGAACGCTTCTTTATATAACAACACCGGAAAATACGGGTTGTTCGGGATTGAACCGTCATCTTCAAATCGATACGCTTTCACTTCCATGTTGTCCCCTCCTTGTCTCTGTGACTGTACCCGAGTTGAGCCAACAAAAAACGGCCGCACCCTATTGTGCGACCGATTGATTAGGAGATGACGTCTTCGCCTGTCTGTTCGATATGTCCCTCTCCCCACGCACACATCGCATCCAAAATCGGTTGGAGCGACCATCCGTAGTCCGAAAGCGAGTAAACGACTTTCGGTGGAACTTGTTCATAGACGGTGCGGATGATGACCCCATCTGCCTCGAGCTCGCGCAATTGTTGCGTGAGCATTTTTTGCGTGATGTTCGGCATGAGCTTTTTCAATTCGCTCGTCCGGCGTTCGCCTTTGATGAGATGACACATGATGACGACTTTCCATTTGCCGCCGATGACGTCGAGCGTCGCCTCGACCGGGATGTTGTATGGCATGATGGTTCCTCCTTATGGGCCGGGGTAGGTACTTTTCGGTGCCTATCGTACTTGAAAGTGCGTACTTCCCAACTGAATTCGCTGGACTTATGATAGCAACTGTAGCTCAGTTATACAAGTCCATCTCATCCGTAACTGCTTCTTGAGACAGTAAGGTTCTTTTTCGACCGTACTGGACAATAGAGGAGATTGAGATGCTCGAGCTGCCTCGAGACGAAGGGCCCTCGTCTCATCAACCATTTTTTAGGAGGAATGACTCATGAATGAACCATACACACAGCCTGTCGACGAACAGGCACCCAAAAACGGGGGGCTGGCCTTGCTCGCCCTCGCCATCAGCGCCTTCGGCATTGGGACGACCGAGTTCGTTCCGGTCGGACTGCTCGCCTCGATCGCCAGTGACTTGAATATCGGCATCACGCTCGCCGGTCTCATCATCTCCGGTTACGCGATCGGCGTCGCCCTCGGCGCACCAATTTTAACCGCGCTCACGAACCGGATGAATCGCAAGACGCTACTCATGACACTCATGGTCGTCTTTATTATCGGAAACTTGGTTTCCGCCCTGTCAACGAGTTTTGAACTGCTGATCGCCGCCCGGTTCATCACCGCCTTTTCTCACGGGGTCTTCTTCTCGATTGGGGCGACCATCGCCGTCCAACTCGTCCCGCCACAAAAGAAGGCGAGTGCCATCGCCCTCATGTTCACCGGCTTGACGGTCGCGACCGTCACCGGCGTCCCGCTCGGCACGTTCATCGGGCAGGCGTTCGGATGGCGCGCCACGTTCTTCGCCGTCGCCGCACTCGGGGTCGTCTCAATCATCGCCAGCTTCTTCTTGATCCCGAACGACTTGAAACAGTCACCGCCGGCGAAGTTCTCGGATATGTTGAAATTGCTCACGAACGGCCGTATCCTACTCGGCTTCTTGATCACCGCGCTCGGTTACGGCGGCACGTTCGTCGCCTTCACGTATTTGACACCGATTTTACAGGACGTGACGAACATCAGTCCGAGCTTGATTAGTATCGTCCTGCTCGTCTACGGAATCGCCGTCGCCATCGGCAACTGGGCGGGCGGTAAATTCGCCAATGAAAACCCGGCCAAGGCGTTGTTCTATATGTTCATCGTCCACGCGGCCGTCATGATCGTCATGTCGTTCATGATTCCGTTCAAAGTCGCGGGCCTCATCGCCATCATGTTGATGGGACTGCTCGCCTTCATGAACGTACCTGGACTTCAGCTATATATTGTACAACTCGCTGAAAAATATGTACCGGCCGCGGTCGATGTCGCGTCGGCGCTCAACATCGCCGCCTTCAACATCGGCATCGCGCTCGGTGCGACCATCGGCGGAATTGTTGCGGACTCGATTGGTCTTGTCCATACGCCATGGATTGGTGGTCTTATGGTCATACTCGCTGCTATCTTGACCGCTGTCTCACGTCGTTTGGAAGCGAAGTAAATAGGATACAATGTTCAACAGCCACACCAGCTACAATCGGCTGTATCGGGAGGGCGAGCTCACGCTCGGTCTCCACATCCCGTTAGAAAATTTCAAGATGCGCACCCCGACACTCGAACGTCAAGTCTAGCTCACCAAACGAGCGGACGACTATGGCTTCACGGCGCTCTGACTTCGGGACGTCTTGTTAAAAGATTCAAACTTCTTGGACTCAGCTGTCGGACAGATTTACGGCAACAGTCCATGATCAGAACACTTCTATTCAGACTATGGTGGGATTTAGAAATTTGATATTGTTAGTGAATGAGGATGAGCGAGACTCAAGCTTTCTGAAAGGCAAGCTTCATCGTTTCGGTTGTCCAACTTACCATTTGGACGGAGGGATTTAACTTATATGGACCTTGAACCAAGCCAACATGCTGATCATCTTCTAAAAAAGCTATTATCCATATGGGATATTGAAAAACATTATTGGTATCCGCTCTATGATTGTAAGCGAAGCGATGTTATTGCATTCAACGCTGATTACATCGAGGATATTGAAAGTAAAGTATTGGATATTCAAAACTTCTTATTGAGTCAAAACAACGATCGTATTTTTGAAATGCAAGAAGACCGCACGATCCAGATGATTGAAACAACTTCATTAGACCCATCCTATGACGGTCATTATGGTGAACGCTTTTGGTTCAATGAAGACATGAATTGGGTGATTTACGCTTCACACGAAGGTTCGATTACCTTTGGGGGCCAGGAACTTATCTCTGCCTTGAAAGACAAGTGGCAGGATTGGGCGGCAAATGTATTTCTTTGTTGAATCAAGCTTTTCCTTATTCTACAGGCTTACACAGTTGCTCGGTATCACGCATACTAAAAACCAACCCGCTTTTTCAAGCAGGTTGGTCCGTTCTCTCAATTCACTTTATTCTCGAGCTGTTGCAACTTCGTCGAGTAATACTCGATGATGTCACGGCGCCGGATAATACCGATGAAATACTTGCCATCATCGACGACCGGCACGAAGTTTTGATCGGTGATCGCATCGACGAGCTCCTCGATTTGCGCCGTGATTGCCACCGGTTTATAGCGGACGCGTTGCTTGATATCTTTCAGACGTGTCCGGAGCACTTTTTCGTAGTCTTCTTCCCCGCGAAGCTGTTCGGCGAGTGCCCAGAGTAAATCCCCTTCTGTCATCGTTCCGGCGTAAAAGCCGTTCTCGGACACGAGCGGCACCGAGGTGAAACGGTGATGTTTCATCTTCTCGAGCGCTTGGCGTACCGTCGACTCCGGGTCTAAATATTTGACGTCTTCTTTCGGATATAAAAAGAAAGCGATGTTCATCTCAAATCTCTCCTCAATCTGTTAATCCACCCCATCATTGTACCATGAATCGTGCGGACGACCGCAATAAATGGTCGCTCCCCACAATTGTTTCACCATCCTTTCATCGATTTGTTCATTTTGATTGAAAACGCTTGCCGGATGACCAAATCCGACGACGTGTCTCCCACATTATGTATACCCGAAACAAAACTGTGCTATCCGCCTCGTTACGTAAAAAAAAGCGCCCAAAATCAGGCGCCTTGTCCCATCAAATGAATCGCAACAACGTCTCGTTGAACTTCTCCATCTCATCGAGCACCGTCCCATGCCCGCTCTCTTCGAACCGTTCGATGCGTGCGTTCGGGATACCTTTTTCCATCTCCTCGGCAAACTCGAACGGGCAAATCTTGTCATGGACACCGTGAATAATGAGCGTCTCGACCGCGACATGTTGCAAATCGTCGCGTAAGTCCTCATCGCGCAACGCCTTCGCCGAAGCGATCGTCCCTTGGCTTGATGCGACGAGCGAGAGATGATGGAACCAGTTTTGCATCGGTTTCGAGTGTTCTTTCGCAAAGAAAATCTCTCCGAACCCTTCGAGCATCTTCGGACGATCCTGCAACGTGTCTTGAATCAAGGCGTCGACTTCTTCTTTCGTCATCCCGTACGGATAGTCCGGACGCTGTGTGAACACCGGCGCGGCGGCTCCGGCGAGCACTAATTTCTTCAAGCCGTCGTCCGGGTAGTCGACCGCGTAGCGGATGGCGATCGCGCCACCCATCGAGAAGCCGACGAGCGTGAAGTCCTTGACCCCGAGCCCGTTGACGACCATGTGCACGTCAGATGCCATCGTCGCGTAATCGTAGCCCGTTGCCGGGGCATCCGATTTGCCGTAGCCGCGATAGTCAATCCCGACGTAGCGGTAACCCGCCTCGAGTAGCGCGTTCTTCTGATACTCGAACATGTTGTTGTTCGCCGGCCAGCCGTGCAAGAAGACGACCGCTTCCCCGGTGCCGATGTCGTCGACGTAAATATTTGTCCCGTCATGTGCCGTAATATAGTTCCCCATTGTATGACCTCCGATGATTCGTGTTGAGCCGTTGTTGCCCACAAGCGACTTTTCCCGTTTTGTTGAAGTGAAAACCTGTCAACGCGCGCGCCACAGCTCTTCGGCCCGCAAGACGTGCTCGACCGCTTTCGCCCCTTCCGCGAGCACGGCCTCGCGCCACGCCGCATCTTCCGGATAAAACATGGCCATAAATTCTTTACGAATCTCGTTACGCGCCGTCGGGTCTTTTGTCCCTTCGAAATAGAGGCGATTCTCCAGAATGATCGTCAAAAATTCGCGAATCGTCGCTTTCGTCGACGTCCCGAACGTACCGAACTCGAACAACGCCGAGACGAGCCGTTTGTCCGGATAATGGGTATCGCGGACGTAATAGAAGTGGTTCGTCGAATCCCCGAGCACGTCCTGCGGGTCATACGTTTGAACGTTCGCTAGCCCGTATGTCTGTTTCAACGTGTCGACGTCACGGCCGTCCCGTTCACTGACGACCATCGTCACTTCGTTCGTCGGGCCGAGTGCGGTGTGCCAGTCCATATGGACGACGCGGTCGTAGCGCTCGAGCAGGTCGTGTTGCACTTCTTTTATAAAGATGGCCGACGGTTCATCGGCCTCGCCGCCGTAATAGACACCTTTCGGGAACTGATACTGACCCATGCCTTTCGCTTCCTTCATCGCCTCGAACCCGTCGAGCTTGATACCGGAGCCGAGGAACGAGTAGATGTGTTCCCGTGCCTCGTGATAGTCGTCAATCACACCGTCCGGGACGAACAGGTGGCGCATCACTTCATACTCTTTGTTGACGTTTCGCGGGAGTGACTCCCGGTCAATGACGTAGTTCCGGTTCAAATCGACGTTATGCTCGTTGACGCGGCGAAAATGCTTCATCCCCCACGGATTGACGGCGTGGATGAGACAGATCCCGGTCGACTCGTGCCGGACGTGTTGAAGCTGTGTCTCGACGAACTGATGCGTCACGGCCGCTCCCGCATACCCTTCGATGCCGTGCTCCCCAATCGTCATGAGGAGCACCAGCTCGCGCGAGCCCGGCGGTTCCCCGATGATGACGTCGATCGTGCCTTCTTCAATCGTGTGCGACATCGACCGCGCGCTCGGATAATAGTGTTTCACCGTGTCGAGCAAGCCGAGAAACTTCTCGCGCGACTCTTCATAGGAACTTGAAAAATAATGACTCATGTTGCATCCCTCCTCGTGTCTTCTGTTATCCAATTCCCATTCCGTCGCATGCTAAAAACGCCTCCTTTCGGGGGCGCTTAATGTGTCCGAGCCTTTCGATTATGGTGTTGCCGTCGGAACTCGAACAAGTAGACGAGCGGGGCGAGCAAGACGGCACCGAACAACCAATACGCACCCGGGCTCTCAAACAACGCATTGAACGAGCGGAAGAGCCAGGCGACGACGGCGAAGGCGACGAGCAGTTCGGCCGTCCAAATGACGCCTCGGCGAACGGCGAGCGTGAGCGTTCCGGTCTTCAAGAAGAACGCCGCACCGAATGCGATCAAGAAGGCGGGGAAGCTCGAGAACCAAAGCATCCGGTTCAACGTCGCTTCGGCGAAGTAGCTATTGCCGAGTGAGATGGTGATTACATAGTGAGCGACTAAAATGAGCAAGACGACAATCCAACCGACGAGGACATCACGTTCCCATTTTTTCATTTTGACCCTCTCCCTTAGCCATGTTTCAAACTATGTTAAGCCATTCAGCTAGCATACAAGATGACAACAACAATAGTAATCATGCCAAAAATTTACTATCGACTTAAATAAGGTTATTATTAGATTAATAATGAAAATAATGGAGGTTATTATAATGGAAAAGTTTTCTTCTGACATCCGTACTGTCTCTCAACGAATTCAACAGCTCAGACATTCCATCTCGACTGAAGAAGCCACGAAGACTGCTTTAATTATGCCGTTTTTTCAAACGTTAGGATACGATGTCTTCAATCCGGCTGAGTTCACGCCTGAATACATAGCCGATGTCGGCATCAAAAAAGGTGAAAAAGTAGATTATGCAATCATGGAGGAAGGAAAACCGACAATCCTCATCGAAGCAAAGTCAATTCGTGAACCTTTAACAAAACACGATTCGCAGTTATTTCGATACTACGGTACGACCCAAGCGAAATTTGCAATTTTGACCAATGGAGACATGTATCGGTTTTATACAGACCTCGAAACTCCAAACGTGATGGATACCGTCCCCTTCTTCGAAATCACACTATCAAACATCAAAGACAATGAAATTAAGGAACTTTATAAATTCAAAAAACAAGAATTTAATGTGAACACAATTCTTTCAACAGCAGAAGAATTAAAATACTTAAGTGCCATCAAAGACCAACTTAAGACGTTATCTCAATCCCCTAGCGACGAATTAATCCGTCTCCTTATTCAGGAATGCTATCAAGGGATGAAGACGCAGACAGTTGTTGATAAGTTTAGACCCATCGTTGCCAAAGCGTTCAATCAATTCATTAACGAAAATATGAATGAGCGGATTAAACACGTCATTTCGGGAGAACCCGAAAACATCTCTGGTACAACGTCAAACGAACACGTAGAAGTGTCAAATCCAGAAGTTGACGTTAATGAAATTGATTTACCATCCCAACCAGTCATTGAAACGACACAAGAGGAGATAGAAGGGTACGCCACTGTCAAAGTACTATTAGGTTCGGTCGTGGACAAAGATCGTATTTTCTATCGAGATAACGCGAGTTATTTCAATATTTTAATCGACGACAGCAATCGGAAATGGGTCTGCCGCTTACATTTGAATTCACTAACGAATAAATACATCACTTTCCGCGACGAACCAAATGTCCGTTACAAAATTAATCACGTTTATGAAATCGAACAATTCACCGAGCGATTAAAAGAAATTGTTCATAGCATCGTCAATCCAATTGAATAATACGATGAAACGAGGCAAAAAAACTTTGCTTCGTTTTTCATTTTTACTCACTTTTTGATTAAAGCCATACTTCTATTTACCCGTTTTCAAAAGGAATCGACTCTCCCTCCACAGAAAAAACGCACTCCGTTTGGAATGCGTTCACTCAATTCTCAAACAAATGATTGGCCCAGTTACGAGCCCGTTCAAGTTCTCCTTCTTTGAGCGGACCTTCTTTCCCGAGGACGAGGAACGATTCTTTCAACACCGGTTCCGCGCCTTTTTCAAGCAGAGACCGTTCGATTCGTGTCGAGGCGTGCCCGAACCACTTCACAATCTTCCCGACGAAAAAGCCCTGGTCTTCCTCGGCCATGCTCGTATCGAACGCAGCGGCTCGCATCCCGCGTAACGCATGGTCAGACATGCCGTCTAAGAACGTCTTGACGTCCTCGGTCTCCCTTCCGCCGTGCGTCGGCGAACCGACGACGAGTAAGTCCAATTTCGCCAAGTCCCCGTACCCGATGTGACCGACTTGTTCGGCCCTGACTTGATGCAGTTCCCCGAATCCGTCTTTGATGGCATGGGCGACTTTTTCCGTGTGACCGTACATCGAATCATAGATGATGAGGATTTTCATGCGATTTCCCTCCCATTAACGAACGGCCTCTGTTATCTACACAGAACTATTCCCTTAATGGTGAAGCGTTCATCATGAATCTCTTCTTTCCTCAATAATCCTTAAAAGCACCTCTAACTCCTCAAGTTCATAATCATCCGCTTCGGTCTCACGGTACGTCTCGATATATATGCGCAACACATCCAATCCGTCCTTCATCTCAAACGTGAGTGATTTCAGAATTTCTAGATGTAAATCTGTCCAGTTCCATGTATCTACCGACTTCAAAACATCTAATAGTTCGAGATACACTACATCATTCGATAGCATGTTGATAGCAGAACAGATAGCCGGATCGAGTTCATTTGCCGTCTCCAGACTCATCTCGCTCAACTCTTCAAAGTCATAGTCTGACATTCCGAGCATCAACGCGATGCCTTGTTTTAACCTCATCTCATGATCTTGAACAATGAGTACATCACTAACTCGTGCATCAACGAACGACCGGAAGCTCGACAACGAAGTATAATCAAGTTCGAACATGGGAAATTTTTCACTGAATCGACGTCGCATTTCTTTGATAACTTGAGTGAACGACTTATGACTTGTATCAAACGAACGCGCGATTCGCGGATACAGTTCTGGATCATTCGCCAGTCCCACGATGAGATTGACAAGTTGTTGTTTCGTTAACTTTTGGAGTTGTTGTCTCACATTACGGTTTGAAGGCGCTGCCACCTTTTCCCGCAATAAAAAGTATGCGGCGACCTCGTGTTTACAGTGCCCTTTCGTATATGGACAATCGCAAGACGAATCGACAATATCAATACCTGATAACGTGATAAGGAGTTCGTATGTTTCCGCCCCTTCCGCTGTAAGATAATATGTCGATTCTCGTTCTGACTCCATGACGACCCGACCATCGAGCCAATATTCATAGCCACGATCCAATATGCGATTTGGTATATGGTCTACAAAATCATATAAATTCATTGTCGTTTCCTCACTCTAGTGAAAATGAACAATGCGACCCCAATTCCTAGGGCGGCATACGCCACCTTATCCAAATGATCACGCATGCTGAACGGGGCGTCATGCCTATACTCGGCCCGTTTCCACCCCGACTCGTCCTCGACCGCAATCACATCCTCAATCGACTCCCCGTCCACAGCACGATATTTCGTTCCAAGCGGATACGTGTTCGAGGCGTCCCCGTAATAGCTGCCGTCCATATCGTCCGCCAACGTCTTCACCTCACCGACGACTTCACCTAAGTCCGACTCCAACACGGCGACGTCCATCACTTCGTACACCCGTCCGTCCAAGACGACGAACGCATACGCCCACGACAACGCTTGGGTCGACAAGGAGATGGACAGCAACAATAGCACCAATCCGATGACGCGCCTCATCGAATCGCCCAGACGAACGTCGCTGAGTCGTTCAAGTCGATCTCGTCCGGCTCGAGTTCCGGCATCGCCGCCTCTGAGAAGAGCACCTCGTCATGGAGCGTGAGACGCGTCGGTGAATAAAGATGGAGCTCGCCCCACGTGTAATCGATTTGAAGCAATTCGCCGAGCGACGCCCCGGCTCCCTTTGCCAACAGTTCGGCCCGATGCCGCGCGTTCGTCGCCGCACTCGCGAGCAGTTCATCTTGAATCGTATCCGCATCCTTGATTGTGAACGAGATGGACAGCTTTGGTTCGGCTAGCGAGTTGCTGACGTGTTCGATGACCGCGGACAACTGTTTCGTATCGAGCGGAAACTCGAGTTTCGTCTTCTGCTGACAGACATAACCCCGGAACCGCGATTTATAGTTGCCTTGCTTGTCCCGGTAGCTCTCGTAGTCCGTGTCAATCGAGAAGTCGGTCGTCTTTAAATCCGTCTTTGCGAAACCGGCCTGCTCAATCGCTTTATGGAGCCGTGTGACGGCGAGCGCCGCCCCGTTCATCGTCTCCTCATAACGGACAGCTTTTGACGTCAACTCCATTTTCACGACAATCAAATCGGGCTTGGCCGATACTTTTCCCGTACCTTTGACAGTGATTGTGCGGTCCATATGATTTCCCCCTTCATTGCTCGCGATTCAAAACGGCATACTGCTTTTAGTTCACGAAAATGCGCAATAACGCATAATTTCGATATTTACGATTTCTCCGCTCTGTGTTCGAGGCGTACAAGAGTTCTTTGTCAACAAGTTGATGGAGTGCTTTCCGAACCGTGTTAGGTGAATAGCCCGTCATTTCGACACCTTTCGCCACCGTCAAAATCGGTTGTTCAAAGCTCGTAATCCATAGTTTCCGTTCCGCTTCGTTTTCAATTAGTTGCTCACCTTCTGTCAGCAAGCGATTGGCTTTATTCAATTGATCCAATAACTTTGTCGCCATTCGTTCTGAAGCATCAACGAAAAACAGTAACCATTTTCCCCAATCCGACCGGTCTCCACAGACACCGTTGAGCAAATCGTAGTAGCGGGCCTTTTCTTTCTCAAGTTCTTCACTCACAAAGAAGATGGGGTGCGTAATCACTTTTTGCTGCAGGAGATAAAGCACAATTAGAATCCGTCCTAAACGTCCATTCCCGTCCAAAAACGGATGGATGGATTCAAACTGAGCATGCATAATTCCTGTTTTAAGAAGTGGAGCCGCTTGTTCGTTAATGACATAGCCGTCTGACTTTAAATGGTTCTGCGGTAGCAATCGTCCGTAAGAATCCGTATTGATAAATTTTTCTAAGTTCTCCATGTATTCGTTAATCAAATGAGCCTCTATCGGAATGTAAGAAGCATCTTCTAATCGATTCGTCGGCCCGATGAAATTTTGAATTTTACGGAACTCACCGGCTGAACTGATTTCGCCTCGACTTCCTTTCATTAAAATCTCATGTAACTGCTTGATCAATCGCGTCGTCACCGGATAACCATTTTCGACAGATTCATAACCAAATTGCAAGGCTCTCATATAGTTCTGAATTTCAATGATATCGGAATCGTCACTTTTCTTTAGCGAAGACTCCATCATGTCAGTGAATGTCACTTGTGACCCTTCGATTTTCGTTGATTCCACAGACTCTTGAAGCGATAAGAGTTGCATCAATTGTTTGCTTGCTTTCGAATGCGTCAATTCAACATCGAGTTTTCCAAGTAGCGTATTCACATGCGCCAACCGTTCCAGTAGTTTGATGGCTTGTGTGATTTCTATTTTGACAGGTAATTTGGTTAATCCTTGTATCGCCATGACACTTATCCTTTAAGTCATATTTATTATAATATTGACTTAATAATAATCCATCATCTTTTAAAAATCAAATATTCATAAAACATGATTTACTAAAACTTAGTCATCATGAACACCTCTATGTCATCAAGTGTTTCAGCGCCACGTAGCGACGGATAGGCGTCTCGACTGAAGACGAGCCCTTCGTCCGTGTTCAAGAACATGTAACGCTCACCGTCCGGAAAACCATAGTCGCTGATGTCGCTCAGTTGGAGCGTCGCCCCATTCTGCTTCCAAACAAACGTGTCGTCATATGGAACCGCGATGAAAATCCCTTCCATACCAAGACGAAGCTCGGAGACGACGGACGCTTCCGACTGGAGCACTTCGGAACCGGCACCTGTGACGGTGAGCACGTTGATGTCGCTTCCCTGCTCAACTACACCTTGGTAAGTATCGGTCACGCCAATCGTCACAATCGACTGATATTCCGTCTGTCCGTTGAAGTCGAGTTCGATGTGGTCAATCTGTTTTACGACACCCCGCACCACGGCAGGATCCCATTTCGAGAACAGTTCATCCTCACTCATTTCCACCAGATTCGCGGACGACATCCCGACATCGATGTCCGCTTCATCGATATAAGCGACCGACATATTGCTCGAGCTGTCTGATAACGGAATCAACTCTTTGAATCCGTCCCAGTTCACTGCGAAGAGTGTGACAGCGGCGGCTACGATAAGCCCGCCGATCCAGCGCCAATTTCTCTGCTTTTTCTTCCCGACTTCCATCGATTCCTCGACGAAACGGTCATCGACGTCTCCCATCAAACGTGTGAGCCTCATAATGCCACCCCTTCCGCTTCGAGTACTTGCTTCAAGTCGTTCCGAGTCCGTAGCAACACCATTTTCACCTTGCTTTCACTCACCTGGCGCATTGTAGCAATATCTTTAATCGACTGAAAATGAAAGTAGCGTCCCATAAAGATCTGTCGCGTCTCTCGCGGCAACTGGGCCAAAAAGTCGTTCAACACCTCGACGACTTCCGAATCGGTCGCGTCGGAGGCGGCGAGACAGTGCTCGAGCTCACTGACAATGAGCGGCACTTGCCCGGCTCCACGCTTCTTGGCGTTCGCCTTCTCATATTGATGTAACGAGACGTTCCGGACCAGCTTTGCCAAATAGGCGATGAGTCGCGCTGGACGTGTCGGCGGAATCGCTTGCCACACCTTCATGTATGTATCATTGACGCACTCGTCCGCATCCTCTCGGCTGTTCAAAATGTTATAGGCAATCGTATGACAATAACCGCCGTACTTTTGAGCCGTCGCCTCAATCGCCCGCTCAGAACGCTTCCAATACAAATCGATAATCGCTTGATCGTCCAATCGAATCCCCCTCTCGATGACTTGTATCTTTATAGACCGGAAATGAAGTCCGTTCGTCACAATTTCTGTAAAAGTTTTTTGGAGCGGTTCTTCACGGCCGAACTGCCCGTCTCGAGTTGTGTCTCGAGCATGGCTTTCAGCTCGTCCCGGAATCGTGGATGCACGACGCTCAAGTCGAAGATCGCCTGCAGCGAGTTAACGATGACGATGGCGCGTCACTTTTTCTACCGCATCTGCGCTCCGCATCCGAACGACGGGACGGTCATCGGTCAAGCCGGTCATCAATTCGCTGAATCGGTCCGGGTCGTCTCCGACGTAAACGACGACCGCGTCGACGTGGCCAATCGAGCGCAAATCTCCACCACTCAATAATTCTCGGATGTCCATTCCCCCACCTCTTTCCTACTTCTCATTTTACAAAAAAAGGGACTCAGTAGACACTGAATCCCGGTAAAACTTATTCGACTGTCGACGCTGCCTCGGCAAGCGCGGCTTCTTCTCTATGATAGTTCTCGACGAACGCATCGAGATGCGCCCGTACTTCGTCCGTCGATTTCGTGTCCATGAGCTTCACACGGAGATCACTCGCCCCGCGGAACCCTTTCACGTAAATCTTGAAGAAGCGGTGCAAGTTCGAAATCGAACGCGGCACTTCTTCTTGGAACTTGTCCTGCAAGTCGAGCTGGAGACGAAGCAAATCGAGATGCTCTTCCATCGAATGCTCACGCGGCTCTTTCTCGAATGCGAACGGGTTCTTGAAAATCCCGCGGCCGATCATGACGCCGTCGACGCCATACTTCTCGACGAGCTCGAGTCCCATTTGACGGTCGAGGATGTCGCCGTTGATCGTGATGAGCGTATCCGGCGCGATCTCATCACGCAGTTTCATGATGTCCGGGATCATCTCCCAGTGCGCGTCGACTTTACTCATCTCGTTACGTGTGCGCAAGTGAATCGACAAGTTGGCGATGTCTTGTTTTAAGAGATGCGTCAACCAGTCGCGCCACTCGTCAAGCTTCGCGAATCCGAGACGCGTCTTGACGCTGACCGGGATACCGCCCGCTTTCGCCGCTTGAATGAGTTCCGCTGCGACGTCAGGACGGAGGATGAGTCCGCTCCCTTTGCCGCGCTTGGCGACGTTCGGGACCGGGCAGCCCATGTTGATATCGAGCCCTTTATAGCCCATCTCGGCCATGCCGATGCTCATCTCACGGAAATAGTCCGGGTTGTCCCCCCAAATGTGGGCGACCATCGGCTGTTCGTCTTCTGTGAACGTCAAACGTCCACGCAGACTGCCTTTCCCTTCTGGATGGCAGTAGCTGTCCGAGTTCGCGAACTCGGTGAAGAACACGTCAGGGCGTCCCGCATGGGCGACGACGTGGCGGAAGACGACATCGGTCACGTCTTCCATCGGGGCAAGTATAAAGAATGGACGCGGCAAATCGCGCCAGAAGTTTTCTTTCATAAAATCATTCCCTTTCGTAGTCAATCCAACAAAATCACTTTATCTATCTTATTATGGATGGGAGAATGTATCAACTGACAATACTTCCAAATTCCTTTAGCCCCGTCCAGTCTCAATGATTTTGAAGAAATGGGCAAACCCGTCTTGCAACAAGTACTCCAATACGCGATCCGTATGCTCGACCGCGACGACGTTCGTTTGCAGCAACGTCTGCAACACCATCCCATCGATTGCCGCCATCGTCCACGCGGCGACCGCTCGTGTTGAGGGACCATGCTCGACGCCGTATGCCCGCACGAAGATGGCTTCCACCCGACTGATCCAATCCTCGTACTTTTGCTTGAACTTGAGTTGTAGTTCCTCGTTCCCGAGCATCGCCTCATGGGCCAAGTAAAACTGTAATCGATTCTCCGCATCTTTTTTTAATCGGTCCTGCATCCCAGCAAAAATTTCTTGAATGATTTCTTTCACTTCTTTTTGATCTTCAAGAGACACGGTCGCGATCCGGCGAATCTCTCCTAGCCCTTCATCCATCACATCGTACAGAATTGCTTCTTTCGAACTGTAATAATGATAGATGGCACCCGTACTCAGACCCGCTCGCTTGGCAATCCCCCGAAGCGTCGTTCCTTGAATCCCGTGTTCGACGATCGTCGCTCGCGCCGCCTCTAATATTTTTTGCTTTCCTTCGTTCATCATCTGCTCGACGCTCCTCACACAATAATGGCTAATTATATCATAATGATTTGACGGATTTATGACATGTCACTGTGACGTCCCAAACTCGATTGACAACGCTTTCTTAAGTTTGTTATACTTTTCACATAAACATAACGAACGTTCGGTATGTTTTAGAAATCATTTTTTCCACTACACTTTAAAATGAAAGGGGCGTTACGTATGTTCTTCTTTGAATCGATTCCTTGGTACAACGTCGCGATGTGGTTCGTCGTGTTCGGCTTGTTGATCGGGTTGAATGAAATCGTCCGGTCTAGTAAAAAAGCCAGTATCTTCATGTTTATGGTCGTACCGATTGCCTTGACCCCGATTTGGGTCTTCACCGCCGACCCTGAGATCACCTCATGGTTCCATTGGGTGAAAGTGTATTCGGCATTAGCCGGTAGTTTGATTTATATGGTCATCCGCTTCACGGATTATCATAAGAAACATCCGTGGTACCTGATCCTCGTGCCTGGAATTTTAGCGCTCAACATCGCCGAGGCCGTCGTCCGGGAGTTCCAAGTCGGCATCATGGGGTTTGAAGGAATGGTCGACGGGATGGAATACATCTCGGGCGGCTGGAACTATGTGAACGCCGTCGCCGGGATCTTGAACTTGCTCCTCATCTGTGGCTGGGTCGGCATCTTCGCCACATCAGGTAAGAAGAAAGACATGCTTTGGCCGGACCAAACGAAGCTATGGATTGTCGCGTACGGCATTTGGAATATCGCTTACGTCTATTCATGCGCACCGGGCAACGCGTTCTACTCAGGCTTTGCTTTGAACATCGCCGCGACGGTCCCTGCCCTTCTTTGGGCGAAAGGGACATGGATGCAAAACCGTGCCCAAACGCTATCGTTTTGGATGATGTGGGTCATGACGTTCCCTTACTTCTTCGCCGTCGGCAGCACGTTTAACGTCAGCGTGTCGTATAATCCGGCAGCGAACTGGACCCTTGCCCTTGTTAGTCTAGCACTGAACGTCGTCCTCGCCGTCTGGCAAGTGACACGGATCGTCAAATACAAACTCAATCCGTTGAAAGACGAGTTGTGGAAAGATACGAACGAGTATAAAGAAATCAACGCGATGCGTGAAGATGCAGTTCCTGAACGGGAAACCGCGATCGGTAAAGTGTTGTAAACAAAAGACGGGCCTCAATGCCCGTCTTTTTGCATGTTTTCGCGTAGTTCTCTAGTAACTTCAACCGACTTCGATCTCGTGGGCAGGAAATAAAGCCGATATCTCGGTCACTCTTTATTTTTTACGGCGTCACCGTTCATCTCACTCACTCTAAACTCAACTATCCTCTTTATTAATTCGAAAGGAATCGGTTTATCAATCGGAAACTGAACAGAACCTTTTGCACTTTTGTAGTCGGATAACTCATCTTTGAAAGCGTCGATGCCTGCTGGAGTTGGATAAAATCCAATATGATTTTTATATGCTGCAAAGTGCACCAAATTACCTTTTAAATAATACGTGGGCATTTGGTAACTCATCTTTTCTTCTGCCTCAGGGGAGATGTCTTTTACTGACTTCCTCAGCGTCTGGAGGATTGCTTGAACCTCAACAGGAAATTGTAAAATGTATTCATCTACAGTTGTCATTTTAGTCTGTTTCATCATTTACACGATCTCCTCATATCCTGTTTTTGACCAACCCTTCCTTGCTGCTTCTACTGGTGCGCCTTACGTTGACTGACAGCGTGCGACAAAACCAGGTTATAGAGATTTGTCGCTCCTATAGGAATCAAATACCCGTCTGCCGGATGTTTCCAAAAACGTATTGTCTTTCGCACACAGAAGTTGATTACCTCGCTTCAGTCTCATTTCTACTTCGGCCATCCAATCCATCAGCGCCCTCCCTCGAGTATTGTTTCCACATCTTGAATGAACCGTTCGACTTCCCGCTCAATCAATTCAGCCAACTGCTCCGGCTCATCAAAATCGGGAGAAGATGTCAATGCGCGCTCAAGAATGGCATCTAGATTTTCATCGTTATGGAAGCCTTGTACTGTTTGAAACGTGGTCGCGTACTGTTCCGACAGTGTCCTATTGCGAGCGGACAACCACACCTCAAAGCACTCTGTACCATGGAGATAGACAACTGCGATTTTAAGCCCTCTCTCTTTCAAAGACGATGTGTTTACCGATACGTAAGACATATCCATATAGCCTGGGTACAGACCGCTCACCTCGTATCCACTCTTCATGAAACGAGATCGCAGGTGCCCTAGAAATTCAAGGATACCTCGATACGCGAGCGGCATGTCTCCTTGTTTGACGGTCGACGTATATGCTTGAATCAACTCAGTCAATGGTTTCAAACCGAGTGCCCTCCTTCGCTGATCAATTTTTATAACCCGCCCCCTTCTCCATATGACGTTCAATCGTTATCTTATTCCCTTGTTCACGCTGAATGATTGTTATTCTTTTCAGACATTCGTCAATTGAAACACAGCACTTTCTTCACAAAGCCTCGTCCGCTGCCTTCGAGTTCATACTAATCGCGAGAAGTTGCACACGATTTTATAGTTCGTCGTGTATGATATAATTACTAATAAGTTAATCGAAGTGAAAAGGGTGAAAAAAATGGATCAGAACTCATATATCGAACGTCAAAAACAAGTAAAATTTGCAGTTGGTATGGCCGCAATCGATGGGGGAAAACCAAGTCCTTTTACACAAAAATTGCTGGAGCGATATGAAGATGGCGAAATCACTTCAGCCCAGTTTAAGCAAGCCATTATGGAGAAGTACACGAAAGCACGTCAATCCTAATGGATCCTTACGTATACCCCAACACGAGTGTGCTTATAAATAAGCTTGGGATTACTGACGAACAACAACTGATTACTGTTGAAGCACAGCTCATCATTGCAAACATATTAGAAGTAGAGTCATTCATTTCGGAAGTGGATTTCGATAGATCACAGACAAACCGTCCAAAATTCGCTCATGTTTATAAATATTGATTGAACGAAATTCACCGGCCCACTCATACAGTTCATTAAATAGATGTCGATGGAGTTGTTGCAAAGAATGATAACTATCGTGATTCTAAGCATATTCGAACAAATTTAGAGTCTATTTTTGATTGGCAACAAGAAATCAAATGGGAGCATAAAAATATACGCCTCCCTGTCTATTTCGCTAAGCTAATGACAGACTTGTGGCGGGTCCATCCTTTCCGTGAAGGGAACACCCGCACTGTTTCTGTTTTTATGAAACTTTTTGCTCAACATCATAATTTGCCTTTTAATGCAGAACTACTTTCCAATAATGCCGGTTACCTTAGAAATGCACTTGTCATGGCTGCCATCAACGAAGCTCCAGACCCGAGCTATTTACACAGAATTATAAATGACGCTTTGGCCACTGATGTCTCTAACAAGTTGGCAAAGAACGATTCCTCTCCCGAAAAATATCGCACAATTGGATCGTACAACGTTTCTAACTATGAAGAGAAGCCGTTCTCTACAGACTACGATGAATCGTGAGTTCTAGCCCAAAGATTATAAAGGCGCTTTAATTATTAAGGCAATAAAATAGCCCTTAGCTGAACCGTATGAAAACGGAAAAGCTAAGGGTTTTTATTATACTTTTTCCATCCACGCCACGGTCTCCACATGCGCCGTATGCGGGAACATGTCGACCGGTGTGACTTCGACTAATTTGTAACCGCGATCCGCGAGATAACGCATATCGCGCGCTTGCGTCGCGACGTTACACGACACGTAGACGATTCGCTTCGGTGCCATCTCGACCATCGTCTCGAGGAATGACTCAGCACAGCCTTTACGCGGCGGGTCGACGACGATGACGTCCGGATTAATCCCGTCTTTCTTCCATTTCGGCAACACGTCTTCTGCCGCGCCGCACGCGTACGTCACGTTATCAATCTCATTGACGAGCGCGTTCTGTTTCGCGTCCTCGATCGCTTCCGGCACGACTTCGACACCGTACACGTGCGCCGCTTTCCGGGCGAGGAACAGACTGATCGTCCCGATGCCGCAATAGGCGTCGACGACTTGTTCCGTCCCGGTCAGTTGCGCGTATTCGAGCGCCTTGCCATACAGCTTCTCCGTCTGGACCGGGTTGACTTGGAAGAACGAGTGCGGAGAAATCGTGAACGTCAGGCCACCGATCTTGTCCTCAATCGTCTCATGGCCATAGAGCAACTTATTCGTCGACCCTAAGATGACGTTCGTCTTGTCCGGGTTGACGTTTTGCATGATCGACGTCACGTCCGGGAGACGCTTCACGATGTCGGCGACGATCTCGTTGACACCTTTGATTTTCGACGTCTTCGTGATGAGGACGATCATCAACTCGCCTGAATGGTATCCGTACCGGGCCATGACGTGACGGATGACACCGCGTCCGGTCTTCTCGTCATAGGCCGGGACGCCGTGTGCTTCCAATACGTCACGAACGACTTGGACCGCTTCGTCATTGCGCTCGTCTTGGATGAGGCACTCCTTCATCTCGACGATGTCGTGCGAACGTGGGCGATAGAAGCCGGCGACTAAACGGCCCCCTTCTTGCTTGAACGGCACTTGCGCCTTGTTTCGGTAACGCCACGGTTCCGGCATGCCAATCGTCTCGTGGACCGGCACGTCGAACTGGCCGAGTCGCTTCAGCGCATCGACGACGCGGTCCCGTTTCTGACGGAGCTGGCCGTCATAGCTGAAATGTTGGAGCTGACAGCCCCCGCATTGATAAAAGATTGGGCACGGCGGCTCGACGCGATCCGCGCTCGCTTGTTTCACATCGATCAAGCGGGCGAACCCGTACTGTTTGTTCGTCTTCGTCACGACGATCTCGACCGTCTCGCCTGGGAGCGCGTTCGGGACGAATAACGTGTAGCCGTCGACGCGCGCCACGCCAGCCCCTTCATGGGTCAGGTCGTGGATGGCGACGTCAAGACGGTCATTCTTTTTAACTGGTAGCATGTGCCTCTCCTTTCTCGATTCAAAAATTCCTGTATATACCGTTACCCGTTCGAGGCGAACGAAAAGCTCGACGTGTGCGCCACGCCGAGCCGACTCATTCTGCTTTCTCGATTGACACGTTGAACAGCTGTTTAATCATCTGTTCGCGCTCATATTGGGCGTTCAGCTCTTCCATCTCGCGAATGCGCGCGTTCGGCGCGAGCACCGTCAAGTGACGGAACAAGTTCCGCATCTCACCGGTACACTCCCCGCCATACTCGCCGTCGATGTTGAGACTCATCGGCTCCGTCGTCTTCATCCGGACGTGGCTCGTCTTGAAGTGCTCGACGAGCGGACTCGTCAAGTGTTCGCCCCGTAAGAGCAAGCGGACGACATGGATGAACTCGAACAAGTTACATTTACGTAAGATGAACAAGTCGAACAAGCCGTCGTTCAGCGACGCGTGTGGTGAAATCTTCTCGAAACCACCGACCGAGTTCGAGTTCGACGTGAGGAAAATCATCACCTCGCCGCTGAACGTGCCTTCGTCGTGCTCGAGTTCGATATACGTCGGTTTGATGAGCGGTAGCTTCTCCATCCCTTTGACGTAATACGCGAGCTGGCCGAGCGCCGTCTTCAACTTCGACGGCACTTCATAAGACAACTCCGTCATGATGCCGCCGCCGGCGATATTGATGAAGTAGTGGATGTCACCCTTCTCGCCTTCAATCTCACCGAGGTCGACCGGCATCTCGAAGCCGTCGCAGATGACGTCGAGCGCCCCGACGACACTCAAAGGAATACGCATCGCACGGGCGAAGTCGTTCGTCGTGCCGACCGGAATGAGCCCGATCGTTGGACGTGTCTCGAGCGGTGCAAGGCCCGAGATGACTTCGTTCAGCGTCCCGTCCCCGCCGGCCGCGATAATCAAATCGAACTCGGCCGCAGCGGCCCGGACGGCTTCCTGCGTCGCGTCACCAATCGCTTTCGTCGCGTACGTCGACGTCTCATAACCCGCATCCTCTAAGCGGTTCAAGATGTACGGGAGCTCCCGTTTGATCACTTCTTTTCCTGATGTCGGGTTATAGATGACCCGCGCACGTTTCCGTTGCATACTCTTTCTCTCCCTTTGCTCATATCGAGCGAAAAGCGAGACACAAGTGCCTCGCCGCTTCGTCAGCGTTTGGCAATCTCTTCGTGGAACAAGCCATCGAGGAGTGCCGGGTTCGCCATCCCTTTCGTCTGTTTCATGATTTGCCCGATGATGAAGCCTTTCGCCCGGTCTTTCCCGTTCTTAAAGTCTTCAATCATTTGCGGATGCGCCTCGAACAACTCAAGGATGTAGCCGCGAAGCAAGTTCTCGTCCGAGATTTGGGCGAGGCCGTTCGCTTCCACATACGCTTTCGGTTCGGCGCCTTCTTCCATCATGGCCGTGAACACACGCTTGGCGATCTTCGAAGAAATTGTACCGTCTCCAATCAAACGAATCAACTCTGCGAGCGCGCCCGGTGTGAGTTTCATCGTCTCGATCGTCTCGTCCGACTTGTTCAAGTGGCCGAGCACTTCACCCATGAGCCAGTTCGCCGCGGCTTTTGGCTCGGCACCGGCCGCCGTCGTCGCTTCGAAGAAGTCCGAGAACTCACGCGTCGACGTGAGCGCCTTCGCGTCATACGCCGACAAGCCGTAATTGCTCATGTAGCGTTCGCGACGGGCCGCCGGCAGTTCCGGAAGTGTCGCCCGGATGCGATCTTTCCACGCCTCGTCAATCTCGAGACGGACGAGGTCCGGCTCTGGGAAGTAGCGATAGTCGGCCGCGCCTTCTTTGACACGCATGAGAATCGTCTTCTTCGCCGCCTCGTCGAAACGAAGCGTCTCTTGACGCATGACGCCACCCGTGATGAGGAGTTTGCGATGACGGTCTTCTTCATACTCGAGCGCCTTCAACACGTTCGAGAACGAGTTCAAGTTTTTGAGTTCCGTCTTCGTCCCGAACGGTTCTTGACCGAACGGACGGACCGAGATGTTACAGTCGCAACGAAGCGACCCTTCTTCCATCTTGACGTCCGAGACGCCCGCGAACGAGAGCACTTCTTTCAAGCGCTCGAGGTACGCGACGGCGTCTTTCGGTGAGCGCATGTCGGCCTCACTGACGATCTCGATGAGCGGTGAGCCGGTCCGGTTGAAGTCGACGACCGAATGCTTCTCACCCGTGTGGTTCATCTTCCCGGCATCTTCTTCGAGATGGACCCGCTCGATGCGGAACCGTTTCATCTCGCCGTCGACTTCGACGTCGACGTGACCGTTGAAGCCGATCGGCTGGTCGAACTGCGAGATTTGGTACGCTTTCGGCGTGTCCGGATAGAAGTAGTTCTTCCGGTCGAATTTCGTATCGGTCGCGACTTCACAGTTGAGTGCCATCGCGGCCTTGATGGCAAGGTTGACCGCCTCTTCGTTCAATTTAGGCAAGACGCCCGGGTGTCCGAGACAAATCGGACACGTCTGTGTATTCGTTTCGGCACCGTACGTGCGCGAGCAGCCACACCAAATCTTCGACTTCGTGCTCAGCTCGGCGTGCACCTCGATCCCGATGATCGTTTCAAAGTTCATCGTACGTCCTCCTTAAAGCTGTGGCATTTTGAAACCGCCGTTTGCTTGTTCGAAAGCATGGGCCACGCGGTAGAGTGTTGGTTCACTGTAATGGTTCCCGATGATTTGAAGACCGACCGGGAGTCCTTCTGACAGACCGGCCGGGACCGAGATAGCCGGGACGCCCGCCAAGTTGACGGGGATCGTCATAATATCGTTAGCGTACATCGTGAGCGGGTCTTCGAGCTGGTCGCCGAGTTTGAACGCAATCGTCGGAGCAGTCGGCCCGATGATGGCGTCGTACTTCGCGAACACTTTTTCAAAGTCTTGCTTCATGAGCGTTCGGACCTGTTGCGACTTCTTGTAGAACGCATCGTAATAACCAGAGCTCAAGGCGTACGTTCCGAGCATGATGCGACGTTTCACTTCTTCGCCGAACCCTTGCTCACGCGAGTACGTGAACACTTCTTCGAGCGCGTCGGCCTCGGCGCGTCGACCGTAACGGATGCCGTCGAAGCGGGCGAGGTTCGAAGATGCTTCAGACGAAGCGAGCAAGTAATATGTCGGGAGCGCGTATTTCACCGTCGGGAGCGATACCGTCTCGACCGTCGCACCGAGCGACTTGAGCGTCTCAATCGCTTCCTCGATTTGTTTACGGACACCGTCCGATACGCCTTCCCCCATGAACTCTTCCGGGAGTGCGAGTTTCAAGCCTTTGATGTCGCCGTGAAGCGACTTCGTGTAGTCCGGAAGCTCGACCGTCGATGACGTCGAGTCCATCTCGCAATGCCCGGCAATCGCGTTCAACAAGTAGGCGTTGTCTTCGACCGTACGTGTGAGCGGACCGATTTGGTCGAGCGACGAGGCGAAGGCGACGAGGCCGTAACGTGAGACGAGACCATACGTCGGTTTCATCCCGACGACGCCACAATAGGCCGCCGGTTGACGAATCGAACCGCCCGTATCCGAGCCAAGGCTAAAGAGGACTTGTCCGGCCGCGACCGTCGCCGCCGAACCGCCTGACGAACCGCCTGGTACGCGGGTTGTGTCCCATGGGTTGCGGACGACTTTGAACGCCGAGTTCTCGTTTGACGAGCCCATCGCGAACTCGTCCATGTTGAGCTTCCCGATCGTGACGGCACCGGCGTCATGGAGACGCTCGACGACCGTCGCGTCATGGGCCGGGACGAAGTTCTCGAGGAACTTCGAGGCACACGTCGTCCGCGTCCCTTTCGTGACGATGTTGTCTTTGACGCCGATTGGCAATCCGAAGAGCGGGTTGTCCGCTGTCTTCGCGAGGTCGTCCATCCGTTTTGCTTGCTCGAACGCATCCTCGTTGAGCGTCAAGAACGCACCGATTTTCTCATCCGTGCGCTCGATTTGGTCGAACGATTCTTTGACGAGGTCCGTCACCGTGACCTCGCCTTCTTTTAATAAGGTATGTAGCTTCGCTACACCGTGGTCGAATAAACTCATAGGGGCCTCCTTATTCAAAGACGGCTGGGACGCGGACTTGGCCGTTCTCCCAATCAGGTGCCATCCGTTCGACTTCCTCGCGTGGAAGCGACGGGCGGACCTCGTCTTTGCGTAGTACGTTTTTCAAATCTAGGGCATGGGTCGTCGGGATGACGCCCGTTGTATCGAGTTCATCGAGTTGCTCCGCGAACTCGAGGATTTTTGTCAATTGCTCCGTGAAGTGCGTCACCTCGTCATCTGTGATCGCAAGGCGGGCGAGTCCGGCGACGTGCCGTACTTCATCTTCTGTGATTCGAGTCAATCTTCACACCTCCAACATGGTTTCATACATCGTTCCTTATCATACCACTATTTCATAAGACAAAAAAGAAAATCCAATCCGCTCGAAAGCGACACGTTTTTTTACAAACATGGGGAATCCGACCCGAACATTGACTCGTTTCCAAAAATAGCTATTCGGTCGTCGGCGGATTGTCCTTATGCTTAGAGAGAAGACTGAATGACAGGGAGGATCATTATGTCAATCCGGAACAAACTGATTGCCGCGTTCACCGTCTTGCTCGTCTTGTTGCTCGGCGTGAGCGGATACGCCCTATACGCGTTGAACGCCTCGAAGGCCGCACAAGAAGATATGACCGTGTCGTGGGTGCCAGGCATGGACCAGATTCATCAAGTCGACAAACAGTTGCTCGAGATACGGCGCCATTTGATTCGACACGCTCTCGTCGAGGACGAAGTGACGAAACAGAACGTCGAGCGCGACGTCGAGACGGGCGTCACGATTTTAAAGCAACGGATGAGCGGCTATGAATCGACGATCATCACACAAGCTGACCAAGAACTGTTCGATCAGGCCGAGACGCAGTGGACGACGTTTCAAACGAACATCACGGAACTATTGCGCATCTCAAACGAGGAAGGCCAAGCTGAGGCCGAGGCTTATATCCGCGACACGGCGACGCCGAGTGCGGATGCGCTGTCGAACACGCTCGGCCTTCTCGTCAACTTGAACCGTGACGCCATCATCTCCGACACGGAACAAGGCGAGGCGCTGTTTGAACAAGTACAGCTCACGCTCATCGTCATCCTAGCCGCCGCTGCCATTTTCACCGTGCTCATGATGCTGTTCATCTTCCGCTCCATCTTCGAACCGCTCAACGAGTTCAAAGTGAAGATGCGGGAACTCGCGACGAGCGAAGGCGATTTGACGACGGCGATCCCGGTGAAGCGCCGAGACGAGTTTTCGGGGCTCGCACGCGACTTCAACCAATTCATCGCCAACTTGCGTCAACTCATCCTGCAAGTGAACGACGTGTCTCGCGGTGTCGCGGCACAGTCGGCCAACACGTATGAAGAGCTAAAAGCGCTCGACACGTATATGACGACGACGGCCGCGACGACCGAGGACTTGACGGCCGGCATGCAACAGACGGCCGCGAGCGCCCAGGAAATGAACGCTTCGGCTTCCGACATGGAACGGACGCTCCAACACATCGTCTCGATGGCCGCCGAACGAAAAGACGAGGCGAAACGGGTCGATGCCCGGGCCGTCGCCCTCCGTGGCCATGCCGTCGAAGCGAAATCGTCCGCTCTCCACGTCCTCGATTCGACCCGGCAACGATTAGAGCGGGCGATGCAAGACGCGAAGGCGGTACGCGAGATTGCGACGCTCACGAACGACATTCTAGACATCGCCGCCCAGACGAACCTGTTGTCTTTGAACGCCTCAATCGAAGCCGCGCGTGCCGGTGAAGCGGGCCGCGGATTCGCCGTCGTCGCCGACGAGATTCGAAAGCTCGCCGAGACGAGCCGCTCGACCGTCGAACGGATCCAAGCCATCTCGGCGACCGTGCTCCAGTCGGTAGACCATCTGAACGAGACGTCGAGCGAGATGCTCTCCTTCCTCGACACGAATGTCGTCAAAGACTACGACCAACTCGAAGAGGCGGCCGAACAGTACAGCGCGGACGCGGGACGGTTCGAGACGACCGCTTCCGAGTTCGCCGACGCCGCGACCGAGCTCGAACAGTTGACGTCGAACATGATATCTGTCATCCAAGACGTCGCCGTCACAGTGAACAACGGCGCGCTCGGCACGCAAGAGATTGCCGAGAAAGTGACCCTCTCGGTCGACCGGTTCGGGGAGTTGAACCGTGCCACCGAGATGTCGCAACAAAAGATGGACGAGTTGAACGAACTGATTAGCCAATTCAAAGTATAAAAAATGGAAGCTTCCTGTGAAGGAGGCTTCCATTTTGATTAAGCGATGGACTTCCGCAACTCTTTCTGTCGTTCCAACTCGAACCGTTTCGTCTCTGCGACGACGACGCCGGACAAGAACAACAGTCCAATCAAGTTCGGGATTGCCATCAACCCGTTGAACACGTCCGAGATGGCCCAGATGAGGTTCAAATTCGTCGTCATGGCGCCGAGTCCGGCGACAACGATGTATAGGACACGATACGGCACGATCGACCGCTCGCCGAACAAGTAATAAATCGATCGTTCCCCGTAGTAGCACCAGCCGATCACTGTCGAGAAGGCGAAGAAGACGAGCGAGATGGTGACGATCAGCTCGCCGACCGGTCCGAGGAAATACGCGAACGACGCTTGCGTCAACTCGATGCCTTGCAGACCGCTCGCGTATTGCCCGCTCATGACGATCGTCAAGCCCGTGATCGAACAGACGATGAGCGTATCGATCAACACTTGCGTCATCGAGACGAGCGCCTGTCGTCCCGGGAAATCAGTCTTTGCGGCCGCGGCAGCAATCGGTGCCGAACCGAGTCCGGCCTCGTTCGAGAACACGCCGCGCGCGACACCGTATCGAATCGCGGCCCCAAGCGCCCCGCCGCCGATCGCTTCAGCGCTGAACGTGCTCGCGAAGATGGTCGCGAACGCCGACGGAATCAACTCGAAGTTCATGACGAGAATGGTGAGACCACCGCCGACGTAGGCGAAAATCATGACCGGCACGAACACGCCGACGACTTTCCCAATCGACTTCACGCCACCGAGGATGACGAACGCCGTCAACACCATGAGCGTGAGCCCGGTCACAATCATCGGGACGCCGAACGACGTGTTGAGCGCGAGGCTAATCGAGTTCGTCTGGACGCCGTTGCCAATCCCGAACGCGGCGATGGCCGCGAACAAGGCGAACGTCATGCCGAGCCAACGTTTCTTCAAGCCGTGCTCCAAATAATACATCGGGCCACCGGCAATCTCGCCCCGCTCATCGACGACGCGATATTTGACGGCAAGGATGGCCTCCGCGTATTTCGTCGCCATCCCGATAAAGCCGGATAGCCACATCCAGACGATGGCGCCCGGCCCACCGAGGACGACTGCCGTCGCGACCCCGACCATGTTCCCGGTCCCGACCGTCGCGGCGAGCGCGGTCATGAGTGCCTGGAAATGGGTGATGTCCCCGCGTTGCTTCTTCTGTTCAGCTTTCGCTTTCGGGATGAACGCCTCTCTCAAGCCGAACCCGAGTCGCGTCACTTGGATGAAGCCGAGTCGGATGGTCAAGAAGATTCCCGTCCCAATCAATAAAATAAGTAAGTATGGACCCCAGACAAGGTCCGATAACGCCGTTAACCAGTTTTCAAATTGTGTCATCTGTCCGTTCCCCCTACGTCGTACCGTTGCCCTTCCCATTTTTCAGAAGATTCACATACACGTCAAGTTCGTCCTGGCGCAAAATCCCCTCCTCCCCGTGTAAACAACTTGTCACAAACGGGCTGAGGCGTTCGTATACGTGGACATCCATCACGGGAGATTGACATCAAATTGTAAACGATACCTACAAAAAAACGGCCTCCTTTTTAGGAGACCGATTCAAACTTATGACGTGACGGCCGCGACGACTTCGTCGACGTGCCCGTTCACTTTGACGCTCCGCCACTCCTGTTCGATATAGCCGTCCTCATTGATGAGGAACGTCGAACGGACGATGCCGTAGTACTCTTTCCCGTAGTTCTTCTTCAGTTGCCAGACGCCGTAAAGCTCCGACACTTCATGGTCGGCGTCGACGAGCAGGTCGAACGGGAGCTCGTGCTTGTTGATGAAGTTTTGATGCTTCTTCTGGCTGTCGGCCGAGATGCCGATGACGACGGCGCCTGACAGTTTCGGCATCGCGTCGCGGAAGTCACACGCCTCGGTCGTGCAGCCCGGCGTCGAATCTTTCGGGTAGAAATAGAGGACGACCTTTTGGCCGCGGTACTGTTCAAGCGAGATCATGTCGCCGTTTTGGTTCGGTAATGTGAATGTCGGTGCTAACATCATCGTTTCCTCCTTAACCGAACGACGGATCGACGAGTCGTTCGTCGTAGCCGTCGATGGCTTGTTCTAGTTTTTGTTTGAGCGGCTCGAGCGCTTCCAAATACTCGACCGGGTCTTCCGTCGCGGCCGCCGCGCGTAACCCGTCTTCCTGTTCATCATACCAGTTCACGTACGCCTCGAAATAGTCGATCATCACTTGCTGGTTCTCCGGGACGGTAAGCGTCTCCGACAACAGGAGGAAGACGTTGTTGTCCGCTTCGAGCGCGACATAGTCCGTCTGCGCGTTGACACGGTCGTAAATCGGGCCGGCCTCGTCTTCCGGTACGTCAGCGAGACGGGCGTTCGCTTCCGGGTTGACCCCGTACTCGTTCGCTTCGATGCCGGTCAACAACTCGCCGACCTCGCCGATGACGTCAATCGGGAGCACGGCCGGTGTCACGACGAGCTTCCAGTCCTCCCCGTCTTTGATGGCGACTTTCGCCAACCGGTTCGGCAGTTCATTCCCGTCCGCGTCTTCCATCTCGTGAACGAGATACGCCACGTCTCCGGCCTCGTTCACCCAACTCTCATAGATGTCCCCAGGGGAAAGCTCACGCGTCACGGCACCGGTCGCCGGGATATCGGTCCGTTCGCCCGCATAATCGAGGGCGGCGAGCGCCTCGGCGTCACCTTGTCGAAGCGCTTCCTGATAGTCCGCATAGACGGTCTCGACCGCTTCCGGGAGCGGTCGTTTCACTTCTTCGGCCGGTTGCTCTTCCCCGTTGCCGCACGCGCCGAGCATCACGACGAGCACAAGCGGAAGGATCCACTTCTTCATCCAATCATCCTTTCCCGTTACCTCTCTTGTCCTCATCCTACCATGACTTGATTTTGAGCGAAAACGACACGCTTTTCTGGAAAATTGTTTCACTAGGATTTCCCTTGATTTTTCGATACAATACAGACGTAAGCGCTTAAATGCACAATCACTTTTAAGGGGGAACGAGAATGATTCCATACAAACATGAACCATTCACAGACTTTACAAACAAAGAGAACGCCGCGGCCATCCAAGCGGCAATCGAGAAAGTGAACGGTGAACTCGGGAAAGACTATCCGCTCGTCATCGGTGGGGAGAAAGTGACGACAGAAGGCAAAATCACGTCTTACAACCCGGCGAACAAAGAGGAAGTCATCGGACACGTCTCGAAAGCGAACCAAGAGCTCGCGGAGCGTGCGATGCAAGAAGCGCTCACAGCGTTCGACTCATGGCGCCACGTCGACCCGGCTGTCCGTGCCGACGTCTTGTTCAAAGCGGCGAACATCGTCCGTAAACGGAAACATGAATTCTCGGCATACCTCGTGAAAGAAGCGGGCAAGCCATGGAACGAGGCGGACGCGGACACAGCGGAAGCGATTGACTTCATGGAGTACTATGCGCGCCAAATGCTCGAACTCAAACCAGGTAAAAAAGTCGAGAGCCGTCCGGGCGAATACAACCGCTATGACTACATCCCACTCGGGGTCGGGATCGTCATCAGCCCTTGGAACTTCCCGTTCGCGATCATGGCAGGGACGGCCGTCGCGGCCATCGTTGCCGGGAACACGATCCTCTTGAAGCCAGCTTCGACGACACCGATCGTCGCAGCGAAATTCGTCGAGGTCATGGAAGAGGCAGGTCTGCCGAAAGGTGTCCTCAACTTCATCCCAGGGCCGGGCGCTGAAGTCGGCGACTATCTCGTCGACCATCCGAAGACGCGCTTCATAAGCTTCACAGGTTCACGCGACGTCGGCCTCCGCATCAACGAGCGCGCCTCGAAATTGAACGACGGGCAAATCTGGCTCAAGCGTGTCATCGCCGAGATGGGCGGGAAAGACACGATCGTCGTCGACGAGTCAGCGGACCTTGAGCTCGCAGCACAGTCGATCGTCAAATCGGCGTTCGGCTTCTCAGGACAAAAATGTTCGGCTTGTTCACGTGCCGTCATCGTCGACAGCGTGTATGACACGGTTCTCGACCGCGTCGTCGAGTTGACGAACGAACTCTCGGTCGGAAACACAGAGAAGAACGAACACTTCATGGGGCCGGTCATCGATGCGGCCGCGTTCAAGAAGATCACGTCGTACTTCGACGTCGCGAAAGAAGAAGGACGCATCGTCGCCGGTGGGAAAGCCGATGACTCGACAGGCTACTTCATCGAGCCGACAGTCGTCGCGGACGTCGCGCCGAAAGCGCGTCTCATGCAAGAAGAGATCTTCGGACCGATCGTCGCGTTCACGAAAGCGAGCGACTTCAAAGAAGCGATCGACATCGCCAACAACACAGAGTACGGCTTGACAGGTGCCGTCCTCACACGTGACCGCTCGAACCAAGAGTATGCGCGTCAAAACTTCCACGTCGGGAACTTGTACTTCAACCGTGGCTGCACAGGCGCCATCGTCGGCTACCAGCCGTTCGGCGGGTTCAACATGTCAGGGACAGACTCGAAAGCAGGCGGACCGGATTACATCCAGCTCCACATGCAAGCGAAAACGACGTCTGAGACGTTTTAATCTTCAAGTCCGGCTCAACGTGAGCCGGGCTTGTTTTATAAGGAGGATTATTCATGGAAACGTTCGATGACTTTTTAACAACGATTGACGACCCGGAGCGACGCGCCAAGCTGGACGACGTGTTCGACTGGATACGCCAGACGTTCCCCCATCTCGAGGAGCGCATCGCCTGGAACCAACCGATGTTCACCGACCACGGGACGTTCATCATCGCGTTCAGCGTCGCCAAAGCTCATTTCGCGGTCGCCCCGGAAGCGGTCGCACTCGAACAGTTCGCCGATCGGATCAAGGAATCCGGCTACACGCAGACGAAACAGCTGTTCCGCATCAAGTGGGACCAAGCCGTCGATCATGAGCTGTTGCACGACATCATCGCCTTCAACATAAAGGATAAGGCGGATCACACCTCATTTTGGCGGTGAACGAACATCAGGCACGACGGCGTCGACCGTCGTGCCTTTTTTCATCCTAACGCCACGTCTAGTATCATCATGATGGCGAACCCGAGCATCAACGCCATCGCCGCCAAATCCTTGTGCCCGTTCTCTTGCGACCCCGGGACGACTTCTTCGACGACGACGAAAATCATCGCCCCAGCGGCAAAACTCAAGGCGAACGGCAAGAGCGGCTCCATCATGTAGACGGCCCATACCCCAATCAAGGCGGCGACCGGTTCGACGACGGCCGACAACTGTCCGTAAAAGAAGCTTTTCCGCCGTGACATTCCTTCCCGCCGTAACGGCAACGAGACGGCTGTCCCTTCTGGAAAGTTTTGAATACCAATCCCGATGGCGAGCGCGATGGCCCCGGTCAACGAAGCGGACGGAAAGTCAGCCGCGACCGCCCCGAACGCGACCCCAATCGCTAATCCTTCCGGGATGTTGTGAAGGGTGATCGCCAAGACGAGCAACGTGCTGCGCTTCCGTTTTTCTGGCACAATCCCTTCCGCCTCATCCATCGAGGACGTCGGATGTAGGTGCGGCAGCAACTTGTCGACACCCCACAAAAAGAGTCCTCCTAACAAGAAACCGACTGTGGCCGGGAACCAGGACGGCCAGGCACCCTCGCCCGCCATCTCGATCGCAGGCGACAGGAGCGACCAGAAACTAGCCGCAATCATCACCCCACCGGCAAAACCGAGCATGCCGTCCATCAGCCGCTGGTTGATCGACTTCGTCGTGAAGACAACCGCCGCCCCGAGCGCGGTCATTCCCCATGTGAATAACGTGCCGATTAATGCCTGCATCGCCGGGCTCAAAGACACGAACCGTTCGACCATCGCTGCCGCCTCCGTATCCTCCGTCATGTGTGCTCCTTGTCCTTTTCCACCGCTTCGATCGAACGTAACCCGTCACCACCAAAAAAGGAGAGCGAGACGCCCCCCTTTTTCTTCCTCCCTAAACCTTCCTCAAAAGGCGCGCATCAAGTTGGCCATCTCGATGGCCGACGTCGCCGCTTCCCAACCTTTGTTTCCGGCTTTCGTTCCGGCCCGCTCAATCGCCTGCTCAATCGTCTCGGTCGTCAAGACGCCGAAGATGACCGGCACTTCCGACTGATAGCTCGCCTGGGCGATTCCTTTCGCCGCCTCATTACAGACGTAATCGAAGTGTGGCGTCGCCCCGCGGATGACGGCACCGAGCGTGATGACCGCGTCATACTTCTTACTCATCGCCATCTTCTTGGCGACGAGCGGGAGCTCAAACGCACCCGGTACGAAGGCGAGCTCGACGTCTTCTTGTTCGACGCCGTGGCGCTTGAGCGCGTCTTTCGCCCCGTCCAATAAGCGCATCGTGATCAAATCGTTAAACCGTCCGACGACGATTCCGACTTTTAATCCTTTACC
Organism: Exiguobacterium alkaliphilum 12/1; assembly: GCF_000714435.1. GTDB lineage: Bacteria > Bacillota > Bacilli > Exiguobacteriales > Exiguobacteriaceae > Exiguobacterium > Exiguobacterium alkaliphilum. Next base: position 90,212 of record NZ_JJMW01000063.1, on the reverse strand, counting down.
AACCAAGTTCCCTTCAAATGTGTTCACCATTATGCTTCTCCTCCAAAATGATTCATTTTTTGTTGTTTCGTCAGCCGATACTTCTCGTTCGCCGCATGTTCCCCGACGATGATTGGCACCCGTTCCATGACGGTGATGCCACACGCTTCGAGCGCGTCGACTTTCTCCGGGTTGTTCGTCATGAGCCGGACGGTCGTGACGCCGAGGTCACGGAGCATCGCCGCGCTCACCCGGTAATCGCGTAAATCGGCGTGTAAGCCGAGCGCGACGTTCGCCTCGACCGTATCAAGCCCATTCTCTTGCAGTTCATACGCCTTTAGCTTATTCAACAGCCCAATCCCGCGCCCTTCTTGGCGCATGTATAAGACGACACCGCCTTCGGCCTCGATTCGCGCGAGTGCCGTGTCGAGTTGCGGTCCACAGTCGCAGCGATATGACCCGAACACGTCACCGGTCAAACATTCCGAATGGATACGCACGAGCGGAACGTCGCTCAGCCCGTCTTTCACGAGCGCGACGTGTTCTTCTCGGTCGAGGACGTTCCGATACCCGAGCAAGCGAAATCCGCCCTTGGCCGTCGGGAGGGTGACGTCCGCCTCGCGCGTGACGAGATCCGTCTCCATATAGCGGACGAGCGCCTCAATCGTGACGAACTTCAAGTCATGGGCTTTTGCCACAAGTTCAAGGTCAGGTACCCGGGCCATCTCCCCGTCTTCACGGATGATTTCGCAGATGACGGCGACTGGTTCACTACCGGCGAGGCGGGCCAAGTCGACCGACGCCTCCGTGTGTCCGCGTCGTACCGAGACGCCGCCTTTTTTCGCGATGAGCGGGAAGATGTGTCCCGGCCGTTGGAAATCAACGGGCCGGGCGTTGATGTTGGCGAGCTCGCGCACCGTGTGGGCCCGTTCACTCGCCGAGATGCCCGTCGTCGAGTCGACGTGGTCGACGCTGACGGTGAAGGCGGTCCCATGCGGGTCGGTGCTGTTTTCGACCATCGGCTTTAAGTCGAGCCGGACGGCGACTTCTTCAGCGAGCGAGGCGCAGACGAGCCCTTTCCCTTCCGTGATGAGGAAGTTCATCGTCTCGGCCGTCATCTTGTCAGCAAGGACGACGAAGTCCCCCTCGTTCTCTCGGTCCTCATCATCGACGACGATAATTGGGCGACCTTGCTTCAAGTCTTCAATCGCTGCTTCAATCGTGTCAAACATCACCATCCCGCCTTTCCGTATCCTTGTGACGCCAACGATTCGAGCGTCATCGGTTTTTGATTCACTAACTTCTCCATATATTTTGCTAACATGTCACATTCCAAATTGACCGTGTCCCCGGCTTGTTTCATCCCGAGCACCGTCTCACTGTACGTGTGCGGGATGAGCGAGAGCGTGAAGCCGCGTTCCGTCACATCGAACACCGTCAAACTCGTCCCATCGACCGAGATCGAACCTTTCGGGACGATATACCGGAGAAGCGACGGCTCGCAGCTGATGTCGACGTACACCGCGTTCGCGAGCGGACGTTTCTTGACGATGCGCCCGACCCCGTCGACGTGACCGGAGACGAAGTGTCCGCCGAATCGTCCGTTCGCCGGCATCGCCCGCTCTAAGTTCACACGTGTCCCCGGGCGGACGCCGTCAAGGCTCGACGCTTTGAGCGTCTCGGGCATGACGTCGACTGCGAACGTCCGCTCGTCGAACGTCGTCACCGTGAGACAGATCCCGTTGACCGAGATGCTGTCCCCGAGTTTCACGTCCTGCAAGACGATGTCACCCGTGAGCGTGAGCCTAAGCGATGGCCCGTTCCGTTTCACCGCTTTGACGCTACCGATTTCTTCAACGATTCCTGTGAACATCGGGCTCCCCCTTTCGCATGACGAGTTTGATATCGTTGCCGATCGTCTCGACAGAACGAACGTCAAATTGTTCGATTGCCTCGAGCGGTCCGTCATGATTCGAGCGATAGAACCCGGCCTTGCCACCGAAGACGCGTGGGGACTGATACATGACCCACTCGTCGATGTATCCCCCGTCTAAGAGCGACGTCACGAGCGTCGGACCGGCCTCGACGAGGAGACGGCCGATGCCGCGGGCGTACAGTTCCTCGAGCACCCGTTCGAGCGTCGTATAGTCCGCCAGTTCGACACCACGCGACTCGAGTGCCTCACGTCTCGACACATCATCGGACGTCGTATAGACGAGCACCGGTAGTTCGTTCGCCGTGCGGACGAGCTGGCTCGCGTGCGGCACGTTCAACTCTCGGTCTAACACGACACGCAGCGGTTGTTCAGTCGGCCGCTCGAGTCGCGCCGTGAGCGCCGGGTCGTCCGCGATGACGGTCCCGATTCCGGTCAACACCGCGTCGACGTTCGCCCGTAGCGCATGGACGTCGAGCCGGGCTTCCGTCCCGGTCACCCATTTGCTGTCACCAGAATCGAGCGCGACTTTCCCGTCGAGGCTCGTCGCCGTCTTCAAGATGACGTACGGACGCTTCGTCTCGAGCGAGCGTAGGAACGCAGGATTGAGCGCCCGTGCCTCATTCTCGAGCAGACCGACCTCGACCTCGATTCCGGCCGCCTTCAGCCTAGCGATGCCACGTCCGGCGACGAGCGGGTTCGGGTCTTCCATCGCGATGACGACGCGACGGACGCCGGATTCGATCAAGAGATCGGCGCATGGCGGTGTCTTCCCGTGATGCGAACACGGCTCGAGCGTGACGTACACGGTCGAACCGAACGCGGACGCGCCGGCCATCCGGATGGCATGCACCTCGGCATGTGGTTCGCCCGCCTTCAAATGGGCGCCGAATCCGACGACCCGGTCGTCTTTGACGACGACGGCGCCGACGAGCGGGTTGACCCCGGTCTGTCCGTCGGCGCACTTGGCCAATTGGATGGCATGTTGCATGTACTGTCTCATAATCTCCCTCCTTGTTTCGTACAAACAAAAAAGACCTGAAGGACATGTCCTCAAGGTCTCGGTGGGAGGTGTCAGTCGTATTTGGACAAGCCAAATAAACATTTTCTTTGCAGAAAAGCGTACGACGAACTACAGGTCGCGTGGACCTGTCGATTTTTCCTTCTCCCATCCAGACTATACTGTCGGCTCTAGAGTCTCACTAGATCCACCGTTCGCACACGTGCGCCCGGGTCACGGACTTAAGGCGTTCGCCTATCACCGCCGGTTGGGACTTTCACCCGACCCCGAAGGAATATTTGTTTGTACGCATCAACTGTAGCGCAAAATGAAGAGGAGCGCAAAACAAAATACGCAAAAAAAGCGCCGCTCGTGTGAGCAGCGCCGACAAATTAAGCTAAGAACAAGACGACGAGAATCCCGACCGCCCAGCAATAGAACGAGAAGTACTTGAGCTCGCCTTTGGCCATGATGTGTTGGAACCATTTCAACGACACGGCCGTCAAGATGTACGAGGCGATGAACGCCACGATGAGCGGACCGAACAGCTCGCGCGTCTCCGGGTTCGTGAACAGTGCCGGTCCGTCTAATAGAATCGTGCCGAGACTGACGGGGATGAACATGAAGAACGAGAAACGGAGCGCCGTCTCTTGTTTGATACCGAGGAGGAGCGCCATGACGATCGTCGCGCCCGACCGGCTAATCCCTGGGATGAGCGCGGCCGCCTGGGCGAGCCCGATCAAGATGGCGTCACGGAGCGTGATGCCGCCGTCGCCTTTGCTCCCACGCATGTTGCGGATGAACCAGAGCGCGAGACCTGTGAGAATCAACGTATACCCGACCGTCGCGACACCGCTTAGCGTCTCGCCAATCCAATCGCCGAAAACGACACCGAGCACGCCGGCCGGCACCGTCGCCACGAGCAACAGCCCGATGAACTTGACGTCGACCATCGTGTCGTCGCTCCGGTCTTTCTTAAATAGGAACGTCCAAAGACTGACGACGAGGCGGACGACGTCTTTCCGGTAAATCGTCAAGACGGCGAGGAGCGAGGCGAAGTTGACGAAAATCTCGAACGACAACCCCGGCAACTGAATGTTGAACAGCTCTTGGAAGATGACCAAGTGCCCACTCGACGAGATGGGAATCGGCTCGGTGAAGCCTTGAATCACACCGAGCAATAAGTAAAATAACCAGATTGTCATATCAAATTGTCCTCTTTTCTTTTTTCACTCAATGCGGCTATTTTAGCAGACTCTATCTTACACTGACCACTCTTTGAAAAAAATCATATATTTTAAAAACTTTTATTGATTAGTCTGAAAATTAAATTTATTATAGAAGGGTACTCAACTGGTGCAAAGGCGATGACCCCATTGACCAGTTGGGTACTTTTTTGTACAAATTATTACATTTTACCCATTTATAAAACTTTTTGTTTACAATTGGAACCACTTGTTATTAAATTTGTAATAGAACTGTTACCCTTTTTTCGAATTCTGAACCTGACTTTAGACCTAGTCTTCTGTTAAAACGTTACAAAGAAATTACGAAATCCACTTATGATTTCGAAAAACTGTCCGATAGTATGATTGTAGAAGCATTTTTCGTCATCATTGTCGGTTCAGATATGAGTCCATGGAAGGAGGAACCATCATTGAGTCAATCGCTATCCACTAAATCCCATCACCTGTCCACCGAACAGCAGAGGATGATCCACTGCATTCGCCTCCTCGGGGACTTGTTGAAGGAACGTCCGCGCCGCTCCGTCTATCGCCGCTTCGCGATGGAACAAAACTGGCCGTCCCCCGAGTCGATTATCCGTCAGTTCGGCTCATGGGCCGAGGCGCTCGCCATCGCCGGTTACGAATGGCACGGGGAGACGACCGTCGATCTTCCGGATAAGATGCCGAAGTATACGCGTGATGACATCATCGAGACGCTCGCGCTCTATTCGCGTGACATGGGCTCGATCATCACATTGAAAAAGTATCAGGAATGGCGGAAACTTCATCCAAAGGCCCCGAGCCATTACCACATCGTCAAGACGTTCGGGTCATGGCACGACGCCTGCGCCGAAGCCGGTCTTGAGGCGAGTGTCACCTATTCGAAGTCGGAACTGTCCGGCGCGCTCCGGGAAGCGATTCACGAGATGGGCTTCTCCCTCTCCTTCGAGGCGTATCGCGAATGGGCGAAACGAAACAACAAACCTTCGACGAAAGCCATTTTACACCGTTACGGTTCTTGGTCGGCTGCCATCCACGCGGTCGAATCTGAAATATTTAGTTCGAAATTATAATCCATCATTCATGCAAAAAGGAGAATCCATCGCGGATTCTCCTTTTCTTATTGAATTCGTTCCGTCGACGTGTCCCGATAATGGGCGACCCGGTCGCGTCCGTTGAACTTCGCCCCAACATACATCGCCCGGTCGGCGTTTCGTAGGACGGTGTCGAGCTCGTCGAACTCGTGAATCGTCTCGATGCCGATACTCGCTGTCACTTGAAGCCGGACCCCTTCCGTGCCGAACGGATGGGCCTTGAGCGCTTGACGGATCTTTTCTGCCGTCAACAAGGCCGACATCTCGTTCATCCGCGGAAACACGAAGACGAACTCTTCCCCGCCATATCGTGTGACGAGGTCGCCGCCACGGACGAGTCGTGTGAACAGCGCCCCCGCTTCGATTAACACCTCGTCGCCGAACGCGTGTCCATACGTGTCGTTGACCGATTTGAAATGGTCGAGGTCGATCAAGAAGACCGACAACGGATACGAGGCGACATCGTTCATCCGTTCTTTCGTCCAGCGCCTTAGTGCCCGTTGGTTCGGAAGACCGGTGAGCGGGTCGGTCAGGCTCTCATGTTGCAGCCGGTCGCGCTCGTCAATGCGTTCGAGCGACCACGACAGCGTCTTCAACAGACGATGCAGCTCGACGGCGAGCGCCTCTTCATACGCCCCGTTCGCCGTCGTCGAGACCATGAAGCTGACGGCGTTCGTCGGGCTATACACCGGCTGGATGCCGAGCGCCGAGTGATGGAGCTCGCTCTGATGGGCCAACAGCTCGGGGTGCCATTCATGGAGCGAGTCGTAGAGGAAGTACGGTTCGGAGGCGTCCCGATGCCGTTCGAGCGTGTAGGCGTCCGGGATGCCGTGGTCGACGCGCCCGGTCATATCGTAGAACGTGCGCACCCCTTCCCGGTTCACTTGAATCCAGCCACGCTCGACCTCGACGATCTCGCGAATCCCGTTCCAAAACTTCTCGATGAGGAGCGGTTCGCTGTCGACGCGGTACAACTGTTCCTTCAACCGTTCGATTTGATCGATCTTCGTCTGCGTCTCTTCCGTCTCCGTCGCCTTCGAAAGACTCATCTTCAAGAGCGACAAGACGAAGAACGTCCCCATCAAGCCGACATAGCCGAACAGCTGATACGCCTCGATGGCGACCATCGTGAACAGTAGTTCGAGCGAGACGACGAGCCAGTCGAAGCGGAGCAGGCGCCACATGATCGGCAGCGGGATTCGCTCTCCAATCAAGAAACGGGACAAGACGAAACTGAAACCGAGGACGAGATAGAGCGTCGCGAAGAACGCGAGGAGCGCCATCCCTTGCTCGAGCAGATGGACCGATGCGCCAATCTCGCCGCCGAGTCGCAAGTAGACGAGCCCGGGCACGAGCAAAATCATCGCCTCAATCAGCGTATTGAGCGGATAAAAATGCAGGAAGCGACGCCGGCCGACCTTCTTCGTGAACGAGCGTGCCTGGAACGTAAGTAACAACAATTGACCCATGACGAGCGCCGGCACGAGCCCATACAAGAAAAACGTCATAAAGACGAACATCTCGTGGAACGTGAAGTGAAGATGGCGCCGTTTGAGCGGGTTCATGACGAATAAGGCACCGAGCGTGTATATGAAACCGAAGAGCGTCCAGTCGAACGCCCCCATGTTCTGCCACGTGGCGTAAGCGATCCCGGCAAAGACGAGCGACCACGACAACCAACTGCGAACGAGATATTTGCGAAATCGCATCGTCTTTCCTCCCTTTCAACTTAGCATTCGTTTACAGTATGAAGGGTTTTGGTGGAAGATTCCAGCCGAAGTTTGAAAGTTGTGACAATAAAAAACCGTGGCCGAGGCCACGGTTCGCTCGTTATTTCGCTTTCAAGTACGAGATGCCAATCGAGCCCGACCCGGTATGGGCGCCGAGGAGCGGTGCGAGCGTATCGATTCGAATCGGCACGTCGTCCCCGAGTTGTTGCTTCCATGATTCGGCCAACTCTGGCACGTTTCCGTGGAAGATGGAGACGTCCGTGCACTCGCCAGACTCGATGGCGGCGCGGATGACCTCGAACAGATGGGCCTGCGCCTTCTTGTACGTCCGCACCGTCTGATACGGCACGATCAACCCGTCCTCGAAACGGAGCACCGGCTTCAATTGGAGCATGTTGCCGATGAGCGCTTTCGATTTCGAGATACGTCCGCCCTTTTGCATCTGCGTCAAGTTTTGAATCGTCAACTCGATGCGTACGTCCTTGACACGCTCGTTCATATACGCCTCGACGTCTTCGAGCGCATCGCCGCGCTCAACGCGCTCGATCAGTTCCGCAAGCAAAAGTCCCATCGTATAGATACCGGCGCGTGAGTCAATCGCGAGCAGTTTGAACTCGGCGATTTCCGCCCCTTGGACCGATGCCGAGTACGTCCCGCTCAAATCGGATGACAAGTGGATGGCAATGCCCATGTCGTACGTCTGTTTCAACTCTTCATAAATCGTGACGAAATCCCCGATCGCCGGCTGGCTCGTCGAGACGCGCTCGCCCGCGTCGATCCATTCATAGACCGTCTCCGCGTCGACCTCGATGCCGTCTTTATATGGCGTGTCCCCTTTGACGACATAAAGCGGGACGATGTGGATGTCCGGGTGGTGTTTAATCGAATCCGGTAAGACGACCGTGCTGTCCGTAATGTAAGCAATCTTCATAGTAGTTTCTCCTCCAAACAAAAATTAGTACCTGGTAATATTATTTTATCACAGTTGAAGCGGTTTCACTATTTTTTGAAAAATGTACCCGTTTTCGTGAAATGTTCAAACGGATTCGACGCCACTTCTTTGAAAGCGGGTACATAACCTGTAACGGACAAAGGAGGGTTTCTGATGATTCGACTCGAGCACGTATCGAAAATCTATAAGACAGGCGACGTCGAGACGACTGCGTTGAAAAACGTCGATGTGACGATTCAGGACGGGGCGTTCGTCGTCATTTTAGGACCGAGCGGGAGCGGTAAGAGCACGCTCTTAAACGTCATCAGTGGTCTCGACACGGTCACATCCGGTACGATCACGTTCGACGACATCGTCCTGACCGACCTCACCCCGGAACAGATGACGGCGTTCCGACGTGACCACCTCGGCTTTATCTTCCAACAGTATAATCTGCTCCAAAACTTGACCGTCTATGAGAACATTCAAATCGGCGCCGACTTGACGGACGACCCGCTCCCGATTGACGAGTTACTCGACCAAGTCGGACTGAAAGGCGCTCGCGATAAATATCCGTATCAACTGTCCGGCGGGGAGCAACAGCGCGTCTCCGTCGCCCGGAGCCTTGCGAAAAACCCGTCCATCGTCTTTTGCGACGAACCGACGGGCTCGCTCGACGAGGACAATTCGAAGAAAGTGCTCGAGCTGCTCGAACGCTTGAACGAGAAATACCGCAAGACGGTCGTCGTCATCACGCACAACACCGGCATCGGGGCGATGGCCGACGACGTCATCAAGATGAACTCGGGCCGCATCGTCGAACTGACACACAACCCGGTCAAACAAGCCGCTCATGACATCCACTGGGGGTGAGACAGATGCTGTATAAAAACGTATGGAAGACGCTCGCCGGCAAATGGATGGAACTCCTCGCCATCGCCGTCATCATCGTCATGAGCTCGCTCACGTACACGATGATGTTCTACGGCATCAGCGGCATCGAAGTGCCGACCGAGGAATATCTCGCCTCGTCGAATCAGGAAGACTTCGCCGTCGAGATGCTCAACCGCGTCACCGAGGAGGAGGCGGCCACACCGGCGCTCGCTGATTTCATCGCCGCTGGCCGGTACACGCTCGCCGACTTGAAACGTGACGACGAGGCGGCCTTCGAAGCGCTAATCGATTCCCGCATCGATGCCGTCGCGCGTGAGATGGGCGACGTGACGCTCGAACTCCGTTCCTCGAAGTTGTTCAACTACACGTTCGACGACAAGGAGCATCGTGGGCTCGTCTTAAAAGACGCGGACACGATCAACCTGTCCTACCTCGAGGCCGGTCGACCTCCGAGCGCGGACGACGAGGTCGCCATCAATACGAAGTCAGCCGAAAAGAACGGGATCGACATCGGCGACACGATCGACCTCGGGGAACCGTTCACGGTGACCGGGTTCGTCTTGTTCCCGGACTATACGTTGCCGCTCTTTGACGACAACTTCTTCAACCTGGACCCGGGCACGCAGACGCTCTTGCTCATGACGGATTCGGCTTATGAAACGCTGAGCGGGACGGAATCGTTCCGTCTCGCGGGCGTCACGGACGAGACGGTCCAAACGGACGTCGACCTCCCGTTCGTCATCTCGGTCATGGAGACGGAAAACATTATGCGTAGTGGCGCCATCTATAGTGAGATCTCGTCCGGTAAAGCGATGGCGCTCGGCTTGAGCCTCTTCATCGTCTCCATCGCCGTCATCATCGTCGCCATCTTGATCTCGAACATGCTCGAGGCCGAGCGCGGTCAAATCGGCCTGTTGAAAGCGATCGGTTACAGTCGACGCCAAATCGCCATACCGTATTTGGTGCTCATCTTGCTGTTCGCGACCGTCATGCTCGTCGTCGGCTATTTCCTCGGCCTCTATTTCGCCGACCCACTCAAAGACCTATATCTCGATTTTTATCTATTGCCGTCCATCACCATCGCCCAAAGCCCGCTCGTCTTTCTCACGGCCGTCTTCGCCCCGCTCCTCTTCTTCACGCTCGTCGCCGGGGCCGTCATTTATAAATTGATGGGTGAGAGCGCGCTCGCGCTCCTCTCACCTCGCGACAACGTGTCGCTCAACCGTCTCAGCCGCATCGTCAGCCGTCTGCTTCGAAACGCACGTGGTAAGACGAAGTTCAAATATTTATACGCCGTCAAGAGCACGGGCAGCTTCATCATCTTCTTTTTCGGCATTCTCTTCTCGACGCTCCTCATCGTCTTCGCCCTCATGATGAACGGGGCGGTCGATCGGATGACGGTCGGCGAGTTGAACGAGGCCGACTACGCGTACGAGGCGTACACGACGACGCAACCTACGCTTCGCGACGGGCAAGAGCCGTTCCTCACCTATCCGTTCGCGTTCGTCGAAGACAAGCTCGTCACGCTGAAAGGACTCGACGACACGGCCACGCTCTATCGACTGACGGACCGAGACGGGAACGACTTGACGCCCGCCTCAGACGAGGTCATCGTGAGCGCTTCGCTCGCCTTGAAGCTCGGTCTCGAGGCCGGGGACACGCTCGAGGTCGCCCTTGACAACGAGACGTTGTCGTATCCGGTTCGCGGCATCGCCGACGAGTACGCGGGTGACATCGTCTACTTGGCCCGCACAGCGCTCAGCGAACAGTTGTCGGACGGGACGTCACGCGACTTGTTCAACGGTATTTATGCGACCGAACGACCGGACGAGACCGACTATCCGACGATTTTGTCGCGTGACAGCTTGATCGACCAGTCCAAATCGATTAACGAATACATGAACTTCATGATGAACGTCATGATCGGCGCCTCCGCGTTAATCGCGTTCAGCATCCTGTTCGTCCTGACCGCGCTCACAGTCGAAAAAAACTATTACGTCATCTCGCTCTTGAAAGTGATGGGTTACGACCGACGTGAGGTCCGATCGATGATTCTCGACAGCTATTTCGTCTATGCGCTCGTCTCGGCGCTCCTCAGTATCCCGATCGCGCTCCTCGTCCTTCGGCTCATCATCGTCTTGTTCGCACAAGATTACGGACTCGTCCTGCCGCTCGAGTTCGAATGGATGTACCTGGTGTATACGCTCGGCGCGGTGACGCTCCTCTTCTTCGCGAGCACGTTCATCAGCCGCCGCAAAATCGACAATATCCCGCTCCAAGAAGTATTGAAGACGTATCAAGAATAATTTGTCCCGAAATAGGGCATAATAAGAGAAGAGACCGGGCCTCTCGCATGAGGGGCCTGACTATTTGCAGAAAAGGATGATTCATATGAACCGTACACAAGTGTTGCTCGCCATCCCAGGAAACTGGTCATCGGCCGAGGCAGTCAACGAACAAATCAGTTTACATAGCGAAGGCTACACGATGGCAGGTCTGTTGCTACTTGAAGACGAGACCGGTAAAGCGTTCACGGTCGAGGTCATCGAACGCGACCCGGCGCTCGCCGAGGCGATGATTCATGCGAGCACGAGCGGCTTCACGCCAAAAATCGCGAAAGGACTGGCCCGTCACACGCACATCGTCTACTTGATCGTCGATGTGAACGACGTGTCGGACATCGCGGCAGCCCGTCGTGCGGCGAACGCGCTCTTGAACGCGGGCGGCCTCGGTGTCATGGTCGAGACGGCAGGCGTCGCCTACTCGAAAGAGGAGTGGCAAGAGTCGAAAGAAGAAGACCTCGCCCTCGACTACTCGCTCCTCACGGCTATCACTGAAGAGGAGACGGCCTACATGTCGTGGGGCATGAAAGCGTTCGGTCAAGCCGACGTCGCCGTCCCGTCGACGCTTGACGTCGAAGATGCGATTCACGTCATCCATTCGTTCAACTTCCACTTGATTTCAGGTGGCTCGATGTTCGGCGACGGCGACAGCTTCGCCTTCGATGACGGCAGAACGTTCACGGTCGAGATGGGTGAAGACGAACGCACGTCGATTGACAACTTGCTCCACAACCCGTTCGGCTTGATTTACCTCGTACCGCAGACAACAGAAGGCTAATTTAGATGATTGATTAATCGATTATTTTCAATCGAAAAAAATAATAGATAGTAACAAAACAAGAGCTCACGGACTTTCGTCCGTGGGCTCTTGTTGCGACTGCGCGGGCATCTTGAGCGGTAAAAAATAATGGTCGCATCCTTCCCACCCTAGCCGCTCGCTCAACAAATCGAACGACGTACGGAAGAAAGCCTGGACGTCCCCGTCCGCTGTATGTTCGAGTGACAGGAAACATTCGCTCATCGCGGCGTCATAGTAGGCGTCCGCCGGTTGTAGCCGCTCCGATGGGAGTTCCGTATATTGGAACGGATACGGCAAAATGAAAAATGTCGGCACGTCGACGGACGCATCCCCGAGCCAAAAGCCGAACTCAATCATCGGCTCGTCAAACGCCGCCTGCTCGATGACCAAATCTTTCGGGAACGGTTCGTGTGCGTTATAGACGATGAGCGACGAGACGTCGAACGTGCCCCAAAACAAGGCCGGCATCACTTTCCGGCACCGGAGCGGGGCGAGGAACATCGCTTGTTCCCTTGCCGCATCACGGAACAACTGGAGTCCTTTTTGCGCCGCATCGGCGTCATAGGCGAGCGGCGTCTCGTTTCGGTCGAGCCACCGCGTCTCGGCCATCTCTTGCGATTTCGGATTGATCCTGACCGTGACGCCAGACGACTCGAGCGCCCAGACGATGGCGTCGTAATACGATTTGATGGACGTCCCGTCGGCAAGCAGGATGACCGCTCGACTCCCCTCGACTTGCACGGTGATTTCTGAGGTCAGGACATCGACTTCAATCTCGAACCACCTGCCCCCGCCATAGAGCGGTCCGGTCGAGAAGCCGCTCACGGTGAGCGGTAACGTGACGTGGGCCCATTGCGGCTGTTGCAGGGCTAGTCCGAGTTTGATTTTCCCTAAAATCTGTGACACGAGGTGGAGCGTGAGCTTCGTATCCGCCCACTCCGAGTGGCGCAGCATGTGCATAATCGATTCCCCATTTCTCCATTGAACGTCCGACGTGACTCTCTTACCGATTCCCGATGAGGTGGTGCGACAATCAAAAAAATCCACAGGCGTCTGCCTGCGGATTACTTACGCATGTCTTGAATTCGTTCGAGTTGGTGCGTCAACTCGCCGATTGGCACGAACCGGGCCCGGCGGAGCATCTCTTTTCCGTTCATGAAGTATAAGACGACAGGCACGGTGAAAATCGAGTACGCGCCGGCGATGTCGGGCACTTCGTCCGAATCGACCGCGACGGATGCGATTTGCGGGAACGCGGTCAGCATGTCTTCGACTTGCGGCTTGAGCGCATGGCAGACGCTACATCCCGGGTGCGAGACGTAGACGAGGAGCTGGTCCGCTTCTGCGATCCGTTCGTTCAAGGCGTCAAGGGTCGTCACGCTTTCCATATCCATCCCTCCTTCCATTACGCGTCGAGCCAGAGCACACCGACCGTCTCGAAGCCGGCATGGACCGCGATCGACGGGCAGAAGCGCGTGCGCACGACATCAAGTGTCGGCAGTTTCGATTCGATGAGCGCGACGAGGTCGTCTTGCATCGACGGAGCGAGCGCCGTCTGGACGATGACACGGTTGTCCTTCACCCCGTTCGCGGCGTGACGGCGTTCGAGCTCGGTCACCATCTCGGCGTACGCTTTCTTGAGCGAGCGTGCCTTTTTGAACGGGATGACTTTCCCCGTCTCATCGAGCGTGATGATCGGCTTGATGTTCAAGATGTTGGCGAGGAAGAGCTCGCCTGACGAGACACGGCCGCCACGGCGCATCGTCTCCATGTTGCCGATAATCATGAAGAAGTTCTTCTTGTCGCGCCACGCCTCGAGCAAGGCGACAATCTCTTCTGGAGACTTCCCTTCCGCCTCGGCCGCGCGTCCGAGACGGACGAGCTCTTGTTGTGCCTCGAGCGCGGCGTGCGAGTCGACCGTGAACACCTTGAAACCGGCCGCTTCGGCCGCTGCGCTCGAATTTTTCACCGTCGAGCTCAACCCGTTCGAGCAGTGGACGGCGATGGCGCAGTCGTAGCCGTCTTCTTTCAACCGCTCATAGCGGGCGATGAAGTCACCGAAGATCGGTTGTGACGTCTTCGCCTCTTTCTTTTGTTCAATCATGTAGCGGTGCAAGTCTTCAAGCGACAAGTCCGTCTCGCTATAGCCGCTGCCGTCGACGATCAATTGAATCGGGACGATCTCGACGCCGAGCGTCGCCGCCTCCTCTTTCGAGAAGTTGGCCATACTATCTGTGATCCATGCGATTTTTGTCATAAGTACAAGTCCTCCAGTGGTCGTTCTAATTTGTCTTCTCTCATTATACATGATTTCAGGCGCCACTTGCCTGATGAAAAAAGCAGGACGATTCGCATCGCCCTGCCCGAGTCATTTTGTCGAAATCAGTTTCGTGTGGGCGAACTCGTCGTGCGGGAGTTCGACGTCCTTGTTCGACTTCATCTGTTGGAGCGCCCGGAGGAGTGGGAGCCCGAGCGTCGCCGGGTAGACGACGTCCTTATAGAGCGTCCGTTTCACGACTTGTTCGAGCGAGAGCGGACGGCCGTCTTGGCTGACGACTTTGATGCCGACGACCTGGTCACCGATCGTCTGGCCGTTCCGATTCAAGAGGAAGTATACTTCTCCGGTGATTGTGACGAGCGTCGGTAAGTAATAACGCTTCACTTCTTTTTTAGGCCAAATTGCTTTGCGAATCGATTTTTCAATCAGTTTGGCCGGTGTCTGAAAAATGAGTTGGTCGATTTGACTGGCGACGGCACGCTTCCAGATTGGGACTGCCACGTTCATCATCCTTTCGTTTCGGTTCTAGCCTTTCAATTCCTCTTTTGGCTTCGCTTGAAACGCGGAAAACGGGCATCCGGAACGGGCGAACAAGTTCGGTGTCATGACCCGGTCTTCGTAATGTTGATGGAACACGTGCGTCGCGGCCGGTGAGAGCGGCGGGATGAGCCAGCTCCACTGCCCCGTGACGTCACGTCCCGCGTCCGTCTCGTTCTTCTCGAACCGCTTGAACTGTTTGGCCGCCGTATGATGGTCGACGATTGTCACGCCGGACCGCTCGAACGACTGCAAGACGGCGACGTTCAGCTCGACGAGCGCGCGGTCGCGCCAAAGCGTCCGCTCTTTCGTGATGTCGAGCCCGAGCGACGCACCGACGAGTGGCAGCAAGTTATAACGGTCGGCGTCGGCCAAGTTGCGCGCCCCAATCTCGGTTTCCATGTACCAGCCGTTGAACGGCACCGACGTGAAACGGAGTCCTCCGATTTCTAGTTCCATATCGGCGATGGCCGGGACCGCATGCCATTGGATGGTCCGCCCGTCAAACAAGTCGTAGTCGTCATGGTGAATCTCGACCTCGAGCACCGCGTCGTCCGGCAATTCGTACAACCGTACGTCTTGCCCGTCCGTAATTAGGAGTGGCAACACGTCAAACGCCGTCCCGGCACCGCGCCATCCGAGTCGTTCGGCTTGTCTCGTCATATTGAGCGACAACGGGTCGCCGATGATCCCTTCCGCCGTCTCGTAGCCGGCGTAGCGGACGAGCTGGCTGTTCAAAAGACGAAATTCGTTTGGGAGAACGGTCATCGTCGAGCGGATTTTGCCGCCGTTCGTGGCGAAACGGAGATGTGCGACGAGCGCGTCGAACACCTCGTCAAACGTCGTCACGTCCCGGGCGTCACGCACGTGGAGCGTCTGCCAGAACAGTCGGCCGATGCAACGGTTCGAGTTGCGCCAGGCGAGCTTCGCCCCTTCCGTCAACTCTTCGGTCGTCAGCGTATATGTGCCCGTCCGATTGATTTCTGACTCCACTTCCATCCATCGTTCCGTCTGATCTCCTTTCAATTGTGAGAAAAAGTCTCGTGCTGCCTGTACCATCATGTCTATCTCCTCTTCATATCTGTCTTTTTCATCTTATAGAACTTGGGAGATGTGCATCAACTGAATTGTTTAGGTGGATATGTTAATTTTTTGAACCATGACAAAAGACCACGGAAAACCGTGGTCTAGAGGTTATGGTTGTTTCACAACGACCGTCGCGTACGCCGGCACGTCTACATAGCCCGAGACGCGTTTAATCGTCTTCGTGCCTGCCTGGTTCCCGTCGACGATCACGTTCCACTGCCCAGTCGGGAGTTTCACTTTGACCGTTTTCGCGTTGGCGTTATGGGTGATGAACAAATCTTTCTTCTGGCCTGGTGCCTTGTCGTCAATCAAGTACGTGATGACGTTCGGCTCAGAACGGTAGAACTTGACGTTTTTCTTGACGTCTTTCGCGTCCGTCATGCGAAGGCCCGGGTTGGCTTTACGCATTTCGATTAAACCTTTCATGTACTGGACGTCCGCCTTCCGGTCGGCGGCGCGTTTCCAGTCCATCTGGTTGATGCGGTCCGGCGACTTGTACGAGTTGTGGTCGCCTTCTTTCGTCCGCATGAACTCTTGGCCGGCGTGGATGAACGTCGTCCCTTGGCTCGTCAAGAGGATGCTCGAGGCGAGACGGTGCATCTTCGTCCGGTCCGCTTCCGACGTCTCCGGGTTCGTGAGCTCGAGCTTGTCCCAAAGCGTGTGGTTGTCGTGCGCTTCGACGTACGTGATCGCTTGCGTCGGTTGCTTCGTGTAGCCTTTGATGTCCGCGTTGTAATCGATTTCCCCGACGATGCCGGTCTTGATGCGATTCTCAAGGCCGTCTTTGCCGTTGATGAAGCCGTTGTCCGTGTCGATGAAGACGCTGCCTTTCAAGCCGTCACGGATGTTGTCGTTAAAGTGCGCGACGCCTGGCATCTTGTAGGCGTTCTTTTGGTTCGCTTTCAATGCCGGGTCGAGCGGTGTGCCGAGGTCCCAACCTTCGCCGAAGACGAGGATCGACTTGTCGACCTTGTCGAGCGCTTGGCGGACTTTGTTCATCGTGTCGACGTCATGGATCCCCATGAGGTCGAAGCGGAACCCGTCCCACTTATACTCGGTTGCCCAGTACACTGTCGAGTCGACGATGAGCTTTTGCATCATCTTCCGCTCTGAAGCCGTGTCGTTTCCGACGCCGGTCCCGTTCGCGAAGTCGCCGCCTGCCGTGTAACGGTAGTAGTAGCCAGGAACGATTTTGTGAAGGTTCGACGCCTGAGCATCGAACATATGGTTGTAGACGACGTCCATGACCGCGCGCAAGTTATGGTCGTGGAGCCCTTGAATCATTTCTTTCAATTGCGTGATGCGAACTTTCGCGTCATACGGGTTCGTCGAATATGACCCTTCTGGCGCGTTATAGTTTTTCGGATCGTAACCCCAGTTGTATTTCGCGTCCGGGTTCGTCTCATCGACCGATGCCGTGTTATAGTCGTACACCGGGATAAACTGGACGTGCGTCACGCCTAAATCTTTGACGTGGTCGAGCCCTGTCTTCGTATCCGTCTTCTTGCCATTCTCAATCAAGCGAGTGCCGGGTTGGACGACACCGAGGTATTTGCCCTTATGGCGAATGCCTGAGTCGTACGTGTTCGACGTCACGTCGAAGATTGAGAAGTCCCGGACGTGCGTCTCGTAAATGATCGCGTCCGTCGATTGCTTCAACTGTGGTTTCATGTTGTTCCAACGTTTCGGGTTCGTCTCTTTCAAGTCGACGATGACCCCTTGGTCGCCGTTCACGCCGACTGCTGTCGCATACGGGTCGACCGCACGGATGCTGCCCGAGGCGTGCTTGACGTTATACGTGTAGCCGATGCCGTCGAGGTCACCGCGCACTTCCGCAATCCACGTGCCGCGTTCCCCACGCTTCATTTGAATCGTCTTCTTGATGTCTTGATCGTTTGCCGGTCGGTCTTTCGGCATGTTCCAAAGTTCGAGTTTGACGTCTTGGGCTGTCGGGGCCCACAAGACGAAGTTCGTCTTCGACTTTTGGTACGTGATGCCGAGCTTGCCGTCATACGCATACTTCGCGTCAAACTCCGGTGAACGGAGCACGTCACCCGCTTGGAGCACGCGTTCCCCGAACGTCGGGTGTGTCGCCGTGATGACTTTCGTCAAATCGATGTCTTCGTTGAATTGAATCGTGACCGATTTGTCCCCCGTTACCTCGACTGATTTCACGTTCGCCCCATTGACTTTCAGTTCTTTCGCGAACGAAGCATCGATGGTGCGGTTGAGCGTGAGCTTCGCCGTGCGGAACGTCGTCGCCTCGAATGCGACGATTTTCGGTGAGCGATCGATTTCAGGCTCTGAATAATAGATGGTCGACTCGCCTTCGACGAGCCAAATCTCTTTCGCCGTGCTGAGTGCAAAGCGGTCTTCACCGTCTTTTTCAGCCCAGTCGCCTTTTTTCGTGATGAGGCCGATCAGTTTTTTCGCGTCCGGGTTCGCGAACTTCACGTTCGCCACGGCACCAAATTCGTCCGTCTCATCGAACGCGATACTCTGTCCGTCTCCGCCGTCCGGCCAAGTCCAAAGACCCCAGTCCGTGTATGTATTGTCATAGCGGAAATAGTGTACTTTCATGTCGACTTCCGTCTTCGCCGTGTCCCCGTCCGGATTCGACGTGTAAATCTTCGAGTCCCCCGACTTGATCCACACTTCGGCGACACCATCTTTGATCATGTCGCTCGTAATGAAGCGGTCGTTCTCAGACCCTTTGTCTTTGTCCCAATTGTCCGTTCGGACGATGAGACCGAGTCGTTCTGGTGAATCGACCGGGAATTCGTAGGCCGCCACCTTGCCGAAGTCGTCCTCACCGTTGAAGGCGAAGCCTTTGTTCGGGAAGTAATCTGGGCCGTTCGCCCAAAGCCATAAGTTCCAATCCGTCTGGTTGCCAGGTGCTTCTTGATAGTGGACGACGACTAACGTCGACTTGCCTTTATCAAGGGCCGATGCTGACATCGGAAACATTGACAGAATCAGTGCAAACGTTAGCACAACTGCCCATACGGGTTTCCAGTGTTTGTAGACCATGAGGGTCCCTCCTTGTAGCATGAAATTTAAGAAAACGCTTACACAAAAATTGTAAACGTTTCCTTCCTTGAATTCAATGTTTTTCTAATCAAGCACCTAAGCTCTGCCACTTCGCGCCAACGGTTGGCAAACCACCTCGATTTACCAATTGAAAAACGATTGCAATTTGGGAGGAATGAACTGTATATAGAAAGGAGAGGAGGATGGTTCACCATATGTCACTGACACAGCTCATCAATAATTTGGTCGCCAATGCGAGCCTATTGCTCGCTGGTCTTTACATCATTTCCCGGCTCACGTGCCTCGGTTTCACGACGAAGCTCCCGCTCCGGCGTCAAGTGACCATCTCATTTTTACTAGCCGGCCTTTCCGTCCTCATCACGCTACACGGCGTGTTGTGGAACGCCCAAGCCGACTTTCAATACGGCTTCGTGCCCATCATGATCGCCGCTCTTTACTTTGGCCTATCAGGCGTGCGGATCACGTATGTCGCGAGTATTCTCGTCTTGCCGTTCATCTTATCGGAGACGCTCTTGTTGATCGCATTTTTGGATTATTCGCTCGCGGCCCTTGTTTCTGTCGCGTTCCTGCATTTTCGTGAACGCATCATCCCGTCCCGAGATATCCGCATCGTCAACGGCATCAGTCTGGGGTTCATCACGCTCTTTTCCCTGCTAAATTTTTACACGTATGATCAGGCCGAGACATACGTTTGGACGTTCCTCGCCTTCCTCACAATCGGGTACGCTGCCGGATTCGTCCTTCATATCGTTTACGGCGGCATCCATAAGATGCAACGGTCGGAGCGGCTCATCTCCCAATACAAGGAAGCGGCGTTCACAGACGCGCTTACAGGCATCGGCAACCGCCGTCGTTTCGAAGAAGAGATGAAGCGCGTCGACGAAGAAGTGTTCACCGGGACGCAAGACGTTGCCTTGCTCTTACTCGACATCGACCACTTCAAGTCAATCAACGATACATACGGCCATGACGCGGGGGACGTCATTTTAGTCGAACTTGCTAAACGCTTGAACGACTCGGCGCGCAGTGACGACGTCGTCTGCCGGAACGGCGGGGAAGAATTTACCGTGCTCTTATCTGATTGTAACCTGTCCCAAGGCTTCGTCATCGGCAAACGCTACTTGCGTCAAATCGCCGAAACCCCGTTCGTTCTACCGGACGGATCCTCGATTGACGTCACCGTCTCCATCGGGATTGCGAGCACGTCGGAGGCGAAAGTCGTCACGTCTGCGCAACTGACCAAGAAAGCAGACGTCGGCTTATATGTCGCCAAACGGAGCGGTCGTAACCGTCTCGGCAAGTGGAAAGAATTGAAAGCGAACTAACCCCAGTGCACGGCACTGGGGTTAGTTCGCTTTCGTCGATTAGTTGACGGTCGTTCGAGCGCATCGTCCGTGGCGCCGGAGACTCCTTAGGAAATCGCAAGCAAAGGGAGACCCAGCAGCGTTCAGCGATGCGGCTCCCTGCTTGCCCTAGGAAAGCGAAGGCGCCAAAGGACGATGCGCCAGATCCTTCTTTATAAACAAAACGGCGCCCGAATCACGCGGACGCCGTCTGACTTAGTTTCCGTACTTCTTGAACAATTGATAGTTCTTGTTACCGCCTGACAAGTTGTAGACGTCGGTGAAGCCGAGGTTGCGAAGCACGTTTTGTGCCGCGTTCCCTGTCACGCCACCGTTACAGTAGACGACGGTCGGTTTGTCTTTGTCCATATCTTTTGCCGCCGTCCGCAGGTCCCCAAGTGGGATATTCACCGCACAGTCGACACACGCCTTCTCGAACTGTGAGGCTTTGCGCGTATCGATAATCTGCATATCCTCACCCGCATCAATCCGTTTCTGCAACTCGCCTGGTGTGATCAGACGTGCCGTTTCGTCCATACTGTTCGCGAGCGCCATCCCTGTATACATGACCGGGTCCTTCGTCGTCGAGAACGGTGGCGCGTAGGCAAGGTCGAGGTGGAACAAGTCATCGACTTTCGCTTTGAACGTCATCGCCGTGACGAAGACATCGATTCGCTTGTCGACCCCATCGAAGCCAACGATTTGAACGCCGAGCAACTGGCGCGTCGCCCGGTCGCCGATCGCTTTGATCGTCAAATCTTTTCCACCCATATAGGCCGGCTTGTCCGGTTTCGTGTTATGGAGTACTTCAACCTCATAGCAGAGTTCGCGGGCTTCACGCTCCGAGAGGCCCGTCTGCGCGACGGCTTGACCGAACACTTTGAAGATGCCCGTGCCGAGGATGCCGCGATGCTCGAGGTCGCCGCCCGTCAACAAGTCGCCGAGGGCACGGCCCATCTTGTTCGCCGTCGAACCGAGCGGACGCCAAATCGGTTTTCCCGTGACGAGCGAGAAACTCTCCGCGACGTCACCGGCCGCGTACACGTTCTCGACGTTCGTCTCCATCCGCTCGTTGATGGCGATTGCACCCGTCTCGCCGATTTCGACGCCAATCGACTTGGCGAGTTCCGTGTTCGGCCGCACGCCGACCGAAAGGATGACGAGGTCCGTGTCAATCGTCTTGCCGCTCTCCGTGACGACACGTTCGACGTGCCCGTCCCCGACGAGTTCCGTCACCGTCTCGCCGAGCAGGAGCTCGATGCCGTTCTTCTCGAGGTGGTCCTCGACGCGGCACGCCATGTCCTTGTCGAGCGGCGGCATCACTTGTGGGATGCGCTCGATGACCGTGACGTCGACACCGCGCAGCTTGAGCTGCTCGGCCATCTCGAGCCCGATGAACCCGGCCCCGATGATGGTCGCATGTTTCGGACTCGTCGCATCGACGAAGTTTCGTGTCGTTTCCGCGTTCTGGATGTTTCGAATCGGGAACACGTTGTCCGAATCGACGCCCGGGATCGGCGGGATGATGCTTGAAGCGCCAGTGGCGAGAACGAGGCGGTCGTAGCTGTCTGTGAATGTTTCCCCCGTCTCGAGGTTCTCGACCGTGAGCGTCTGGGCCTCATGATCGATCGCCGTCACGTTATGACGCGTCAACACGTCGAGCTGATAGCGTTTCTTAAAGAACGCCGCGTCACGCGGTGTCAAATCATCACGCGACTCGACTTCTCCGCCGACGTAATACGGGATGCCACAACCCGAGTACGAGATGTCGTAATCCCGGTCGTAGATGGTGATTTGGGCGTCTTCGTTATTCCGACGTGCCTTTGCCGCGACCGATGTCCCGGCAGCGACTGAACCGATGATGACTAATTTCATATTAAACTCTCCTTAATAAAGTAATAGGCTGATGTATAAGCCGAGCAAGGTGATGGCGAGCGTCGGAATCGTCAAGATGATTCCGACTTTAAAGTACTGCCCCCACCCAATCTTGAGCCCTTTCGAACGGAGCACGTGAAGCCAGAGCAGCGTCGCGAGCGAGCCGATCGGGGTGATCTTCGGACCGAGGTCGGATCCGATGACGTTCGCATAAATCAATGCTTCCCGAATCTGACCGGTCGTATTCGTCAAATCGATGGCGAGCGCGTCAATCATGACAGTCGGCATGTTGTTCATGATCGATGACAAGATGGCCGCTAAGAAGCCCATCCCAAACGTCGCTGTGAACGCGTTGACGGCGAACCAGTCGATGAAATTGGCGAGCACTTGTGTCAGTCCTGCGTTTTGCAGACCATAGACGACGATGTACATCCCGAGCGAGAAGAAGACGATTGCCCACGGCGCGCCGCGGAGGACCGTTTTCGTCCGAACGGCCGGTGAACGGTTCGCCATGATCAGGAAGAACAAAGCGATGATACCGGCAACGATGGAGACGGGGGACCCGACGATATCGCTCGTGAAATAGCCAATGACGAGCAGGGCGAGCACGACCCACGACATACGGAACATCCGATGGTCTTTAATGACCGAAGCCGGTTCGACGAGCTTCGAGACATCATAGTGTTTCGGAATGTCCTTTTTGAAGTACAAGTACAAGACGAGCAAACTTCCACTAACGGCGAACACGTTGACGAACACCATCCGGGCCGCGTATTCGGCGAACCCGATGCCGAAGAAGTCGGCCGAGACGATGTTGACGAGGTTCGAGACGACGAACGGCAGACTCGCCGTGTCGGCGATGAAGCCGGAAGCCATGACGTAAGCCAACACGACCGCGTCCGGCAATTTGAGCGCCCGCACCATCGCGAGGACGATCGGTGTCAAGATGAGCGCCGCCCCGTCGTTCGCGAACAACGCCGCGACGAGCGCGCCGAGAAGCGTGATATAGACGAACAGCTTCACGCCGCCGCCTTTTGCGATGCGGGCCATATGTAGAGCGGCCCATTCGAAGAAACCGATCTCATCTAAAATGAGCGAGATGACGATGATGGCGATAAACGTGAACGTCGCGTTCCAAATGATGCCCCACACCGTCCCGACGTCACTAAAATTGACGACGCCGGTGATGAGGGCGACGGCGGCCATCCCCATCGCCGAGTAACCGATGCCGAGGCCTTTCGGTTGCTTGATGATGAGGAAAAGCGTCACCAAAAAAATGATACTAGCAATCCACTGCACAATGTGTTCCTCCAATAATCTCTATTTGTGTTTAGTTAGCAAGTTTGTTGCAGACCGCGAAGGACGAGGCTCACGCCGTCCTCCGTCGATTCGACGTCGAGGGTGACGTTCTCCGCCATCGCTTCGGCGTCTTTCGCAACGGCGAACATGAGGCCGTCGTAATCTTTCACGTCGTCCGTCGCTTCTGGCGCGGCGATATGGAGACCAATCGTCGGACCACAGCACCCTGCCTCCGTACAGATGCGGACCGATTTCGTTTCTTCCTCGGCGAGCGCCGCTTTCATAAAGTCGATTGCTTCATTTGTCACCTTCATTTGACTTCCTCCTTGAGTAGTTGGGATAGTGCCGGATAACCGACCGGCAATTGTTCTTGCCACGATAACAGCGTCGGGCGTGGATACGCGTGCACACGTTCAAGCCACGGTGACTCGCTCGCGATTTTCGCCGTCAGCAGCTTGCTCGTCACGTCGAGCGGGGTGAACGATTGGTTGACGACCCAGGCGAACGGGTGAATCTCGGCCCGTTTCAAATCGACGACGAGACGTTCCGCTTCATACACCGGTGTCGCCTCTGGGAGCGTCGTGATGACGACGTGCGTCTGTTTCGGGTCACGAAGCTTCGGCAACAAATCACGCACCGCTTCCGGGACGACACCAGTCGAGCGTTCGAGCTCACGGTGATAGCTCTCGGTCGCGTCCAAAAGGAGAAGCGTATGGCCGGTCGGCGCCGTGTCGATGACGACGAAGCGGTCTTTCGCTTTCGCCACTTGATCGGCGAAGGCGCGGAAGACGGCGATCTCCTCAGTGCACGGCGAACGCAAGTCCTCTTCGAGCATCATGCGTTGCTCGTCGTTCATGTCCCCAGCTTCCCGGAACACGTCCATCCGGTACTTCTCAATCTCGACTTTCGGGTCGATCGCGTCGACCGTGAACGTCGACGGCACGTCTTCGCCGATCGTGAAAGCGACGTGCGCCGCCGGGTCGGTCGTCGTCAAGTGGACCGCATGGCCCCGTTCGCTGAGTGCGACGGCAATGAGCGAGGCGAGTGTCGTTTTGCCGACCCCACCTTTCCCCATCGTCATGACGACGCTCGGTCCGTCCGCTTCCATCGCATCGACGAGCGTATCGATCGAGCCGTAACGGCTCGCGTCATACGTCTTGTCCGGGACGGAGACCGTCTCCCCGTTCACCCAGCGGCGTAAAGCCGGCACGCCGACCAAATTCTCATACGCATACGGGAGCGTGAACGTCTCCAGATTTGCGACGGCTTTTGGAAGTTCGCCGAGCGCTTGTTGTTGCCGTTCGATGAACCGTTTCGTATAGCGGTCTGTCCCTTCTTCTAATGCGACGACGCCGTTGATGACGAGCTGCATCCGTTCGATGCCGATGGCGCGCAGCTCGGTCGCGGCCCGTGCCGCCTCGACGAGGGTCGAGACTTCAGGTCGGGCAACGAGGAGCAACGTCGTCTCCTCTCCGTTCGACAACGTCTCGACCGCTTGCTTATATTGGTTTTGCTTATCGGCAAGACCTGCGAGCGGACCGAGGCAAGACGCACCGGTCGTGTTCGTCTCTAAAAATTCATCCCACGCACTCGGCAACGTCAATAACCGCAGCGTGTGACCGGTCGGCGCCGTGTCAAAGATGACATGATCGTACGCCACACGTGCCTGTTCTGACGTCAACAGCTCGGTGAACTGATCGAACGCCGCAATCTCGACCGTACAGGCGCCAGACAGCTGTTCTTCCATCGACTGGATGGCGACGTCCGGGAGCACGCCGCGATACGGTCCGACCATGCGTTCCATATACTGTTTGGCAGCCTCTTCCGGGTCGAAATTCGCAATCGAGAGCGCGGTGCCAGGCACGTCACGCGGCGTCTCGTCGAGCTCCATCTCGAACACGTCCTGCAGATTGCTCGCCGGGTCGGTCGAGACGAGGAGCACACGTTTGCCACGGTCGGCGAGCGTCAACGCGAGACTCGAGGCGGTCGACGTCTTGCCGACGCCGCCTTTCCCGGTCAAGAACACGTAACGGGTCGGCTCAATCGTCTGAAAATCAAAGCGGTCCATAAGCATCCTCCTTATTTTTTGAGCGTGATGCGCACTTTCGGCTTCTCTCCGTCTTGTTTCGCGAACGCCGTGACCGGTAGTCCGGTCAGTTCGGCAATCTCGTCGTTCGTCAAATAGGCGCCGCGCTTAAGAATCGCCCCGTCGACGAGCGTGAGTGGAAGCGTATCAAGCCCTTTCGCGATCTCGGCCTGTACATGCGCGTTTTCGACGAAGCGGTTCGGCTCAGATGCGAGATTGTAACGCGCGACGTCAAAGCCACGTTGTTTCAACACGTAATGGACGGTCGCGATGCGTGTCAGTTCTGGGTCAATCGACGGACCGCACAGTCCGGTCGGACAGCACATGGCCGGTTCGAACACTTCTAGTTTCATTTTCGTTTCCCCCTTAAATGGCACATTCGGTCTCACAGCCACAGTCCGCAACGTCCGTCTCGACGTTGTTCAATAACTCGATGACGATCGGATAAAACGGGCTCGTCTCGTTCAATCGATAGTGAATCCACTGTTTGTCGCGACGCTCCAAAAGAAGCCCCGCTTGCCGCATCATCTTCAAGTGACGGCTGATGGCAGGCTGCGAGATGTCGAAGCAGTCGACGAAACTGCAGGCGCACTGTTCACCGTCTTGCATCTGCTTGAGCATCGTCAAACGCGTCGGGTCGCCGAGCACCTTGAGCACTTTGCTCAACTCTTCTGCTGTATGCATGTTCATTCTCCTTATCTGTATAACAATATCGTTATATAACCTTCACGTTATGAAACTAACATAGTTTTTAACGAGAAGCAATTGTCTTTCCTGAAAAAGTTGGGTATGATAAACGACGTTGTGAAACTAGGTGTCGGCAGGAACACTTTCTTCATATAATGCGCATTTTGATCTTCGTGAGACTCGGAGGTCAAAGTCAAAAATATAGAGAGGTGTGTTCTTTTGGAAAAACTAAATACAGTAAGACAAGATTGGCTCGGCAACGTCCGGGCCGACGTCCTCGCGGGGTTCGTCGTCGCGCTCGCGCTCATCCCAGAGGCGATCGCGTTCTCGCTCATCGCCGGTGTCGATCCGATGGTCGGGCTTTATGCTTCGTTCATCATCGCGATGGTCATCTCGATCGCTGGGGGCCGGCCGGCCATGATTTCGGCCGCGACCGGTGCGATGGCGCTCGTCATCGTCTCGCTCGTCGCCGATTACGGGTTGCAGTATTTACTCGCTGCCGGGATACTCGCCGGAATCATTCAAATCGCGCTCGGTTACTTCGGCATCGCCCGGTTAATGAAATTCATCCCGCGTGCCGTCATGGTCGGCTTCGTCAACGCCTTGGCGATTTTAATCTTCCAGGCGCAGTTGACGAACTTTGAAGGTGAGAGCTGGATCATTTGGGCGCTCGTCGCTGGATCGCTCGCCATCATCTTCTTGTTCCCGCGCATCAACAAAGTCATCCCGGCGCCGCTCGTCGCCATCGTCGTCATGACGATTTTGGCGGTCACGCTCGGGCTTGAGACGAAAAACATTAGCGACATGGGGACGATTTCCGCAACGCTACCGGAATTTTTATTTCCGAACGTCCCGTTGACGTTTGAAACGTTGATGATCATCCTCCCTTACTCGATTTCCCTCGCCTTCGTCGGATTGATCGAGTCGCTCCTGACCGCACAAATCGTCGATGACATGACCGGTACGGATTCGAATAAAAACCGCGAATCGAAAGGTCAAGGCATCGCCAACATCATCGCCGGCTTCTTCGGCGGGATGCCAGGTTGTGCGATGATTGGCCAATCGGTCATCAACGTCTCGTCCGGTGCCCGTGGCCGCCTGTCGACGTTCGTCGCCGGGCTCGCCTTGTTCATCATGATTATGACGATGAGCGACATCTTGATGCTCATCCCGGTCGGCGCCCTCGTCGGCGTCATGTTCTTCGTCTCGTACGCGACGTTCGATTGGGGTTCGCTCAAAGGACTTCGTACTGCGCAGAAATCAGACACGGTCGTCATGCTCGTCACGGTACTCGTGACGGTCATCACGCACGACTTGTCGCTCGGTGTGTTCGCCGGGATTTTGACGGCAGCCATCCTCTTCGCGGCCAAAATCTCGAAAGTCGAGCTCGACCGGAACTTCAAGCAAGACAACGTCCACTACACGGTGAACGGCCAACTGTTCTTCGCCTCGACGTCCGAATTCGTCAACCGGTTCGACCTTGAAGAAGACGCGGAAGCCGGAATCAAACACGTGACGATCGACTTCGCGAACACGCATTTATGGGATGACTCGGCCATCGGCGCCATCGACAAAGTCGTCTTCAAATACCGTGCCCTCGGAATCGAGCCGGAACTGTTGAACTTGAACAAAGACTCGGAAAAATTGCTCAACACGCTCGCACTCCATTTGAAACAACAAGATGCGAACGCCGGACATTGATGAATTTGCTGTCCGTCATGTTGGTCAATCGCATATACTAAAAAGAGACTGTGTGAAAGAGGAGGACTTGTATGGGAAAGGTATTTATCGCGGCAGACGGATCTGCCCACTCGAAACGTGCGCTTGAGAAAGCGATTCAACTCGCCAAGGCATCAGACGCTACAATCGATCTCGTTCATGTCGTCAGCGCGAAAGAGTCAAAAGAAGCCGCGCTCAACTCGACTGGGAAGATCGACCTCGAGACGAAACGAAAGCGGATGCTACAGCCACTCTTCGATTTGATTGAGTCAGCAGGCATCGAGTATGAATACATCGAGCTTCGTGGCGAACCGGACGTTGAACTCGTCAAGTACGCCAACCACGAACCGTACGAGTACGTCGTCGTCGGGTCACGCGGGTTGAACGCGTTCCAAGAGTTCGTGCTCGGCAGCGTCAGCCACAAACTTGCCAAACGTGCACTCGCCCCTGTCATCATCGTCAAATGAGTAAATCCCTTTCTCCGCCGCGAGAAAGGGATTTTTTGTGTCCGATACAGGAACTGACCGGCAGATGTGGAATGGAAGTAAAGAATGTTTTGAATAAGGAGGGACTCATATGGAAATCGCAAACGATTCTGGCATGTTATTGCTCATCTTATTGCCGCTACTCATTTTACAGCTCGTCTTGCTGACGTTCGCGTTAATCGACCTATTTAAGCGAAATGAGACGAACGGGCCGAAGTGGGTGTGGCTACTCGTCATCTTGTTCATGAATATCCTCGGGCCAATCATCTACTTCCTCTGGGGACGGACGAAACGATGAAAGTGGACCATCTCACGAAACGGTTCGGCACGTTCACCGCGCTCGATGACGTCAGCTTCTCGCTCCGTCCCGGCTGTACGTCACTCCTCGGCGAGAACGGGGCCGGTAAGACGACATTGCTCAACATGATGGCTCGGGTGACAACGCCGACGTCTGGTAAACTGATTGGTCATGACAGCATTCGTATCGGTTACTTGCCGCAGCGCCCGGCGCTCTATCCATCGCTCACCCCTGTCGAGACGATCCGGTACGCTGGTGAACTGACGGGAACGAAACCGGATCCCGTGAAACTGCTCGCCCGCGTCGGTCTCGACCCGGTCGACCGACCCGCCTCTCAACTATCAGGCGGGATGCGGCAACGTCTCGGCATCGCCCAAGCGCTCGTCCATGACCCGGAACTATTGCTCCTCGATGAGCCGGTGTCGGCGCTCGACCCGCGGGGACGCCGTGAAGTGCTCGATTTGTTGAGCGACTTGAAACGCGAGCGGATGATTCTCTATTCGACCCACGTCTTGCCGGATGCCGAGGAAGCGAGCGATTGGGTGTTGTTGCTCCGTCAAGGCAAGCTTCTTATGGAAGGCACAGTTACGGACCTACTTGGGTCGAAGTCGTCGATCCAACTCCGCTTGTTCGCTGACGAGACGACCGAGGACGTTTGGCGAGCGCTACCTGGCGTCGTCCGCGTGACGCGCTCCGGGACGTCGTGGGAACTCGAGACGTCAGCGAAAGACGTGACGGAACAAGCAATCTTGCGAACAATCCTCGAACGTGGCTTGCGTGTCCAATCTCTCCACGTCGGTCATCCGTCGCTCGAGTCACTCTTCTTGGAGGTGAACGCATGAAGACCGCCATCTTTAAACAAGAGTGGAACGAGTCTTGGCGCAACAAACGACTCATTTGGGTCCCTGTCGCACTCATGTTGCTCGCTGCGATGCAGCCGCTCACGCTCTACTTCTTACCCGACATTTTGGCAGCCGGCGGCAACTTGCCGGAAGGCGCCGTCATCGAGATCCCCGCGCCTTCACCGGCCGAGGTGCTGTTGTCGGCCGGTGAGCAGTTACGGCAAATCGGTCTGCTCGTCGTCCTGTTGTCGGCGATGCATACGTTCAGCCAAGAACGGACACTCGGTACGCTCGCCTGGCTGAAATCATTGAACATCCCGGCGACGCGCATCGTCGTCAGTAAATGGGGACACTACACGCTCCTTTCGACCGTCTCGCTTTTACTCGCCCAAGGAACGGCCGCGTATTATACGTTCATCCTCTTCGACACGTTCAATGTGACAGACTTCCTCGTGTCGACCGGGCTGTTGATCGCCCATTTCGTCGTCCAACTTTCGATTTTCTTCTTGTTCGCGGCCTTGCTCGAAAGTGGCCTCGTCGCACTCGTCATCACGCTCGGCGGCCATCTCGTCTTGTCGCTCCTCATCAGTTGGCTCGAGTGGGACTGGCTGCCGTGGCGGCTCGGCGGTTTGTCCGGGGAAGCGCTTCTGCTTGACGTGAAGCCGCTCTGGGCGTTGCTGAGCGGACTGTTGCTCGTCGGTCTCTGTCTATTCCTCGCCTCGAAGTACTTGCGCTTTTTGAGCAAATCGTCCTGATTGACGTCCTAGAAAAATGGGTCCCTTTCAGTCGTTCATCCCTCTTCATTTCGGGTATAGAATGATTACAAAATAATTCCAATTCTATTTAGTGATGGAGGGACACGAATGCAGCGATATGTGTGGATGGTGGTGCTTAGTTTCGCCATGCTCTTGCCGATTCACGCCGAGGCCGGGTTCGAGACGACACCGGCCGGGACGGTGTACACGGCGACGGACGGGACGCTTTTGACCGGGTGGCAGACGATTGACGGGAAGACGTATTACTTCGATTCGAACGGGATCATGGTGACAGGCTGGCAATTGATTGAGCAGGCTACATACTATTTCAATCCGGACGGTGCCCTCGCCACCGGTTGGCTCTCCCTTGATGGGAAACGATACTATCTCTTTCCGGACGGGAAGATGGCAACTGGTTTTCAACCGATCGATGGGAAGACGTACTTGTTCGGCGTCGACGGCGTGATGCAAAAAGGTTGGCAAACCGTCGCCGGCAAACGCTACTTCTTCCATTCGACCGGTGTCATGTTGACGGGGTTCTGGACCGTATCGAACAACCGGCATTACTTCGCCCCGAACGGTGCCCTCTTGACCGGGTGGCAGACGATTAACGGAAACCGCCATTATCTGTTCGCTGACGGCATCATCCGCACCGGCATGTACACCGTCAGCGGACAGAAATATCTATTTCTTACGAACGGGAAGATGGCGACGGGTTGGCAGACGCACGGGACGAACGTCTATTTCTTCGGGACGGACGGCATACGTCGTCACGGTCTCCAGACGATCGGCGGAAAAGTGTACGGCCTGCATCCGACGTACGGTTACCGGTTACGTGGCAAGCAAACGCTCGACGGCGTGACGTATCACTTCCATTCGACCGGCGTCCGTGAGACCGGTTGGAAGTATACGACCCAATACGAATACTTCGCGCCCGCCCTCACGAAGAAAACGGATTGGCAATTGATTAACGGCAACTGGTACTTCTTCGATGCGTCCGGTGTCATGTACAAAAACAAGCGCGTCGGCAACGCCACGTTCGGCAGCCGCGGCGCCTATGCCCCTGCCTTGTCCGTCTACAAGATGAACGTCCCGCTCTATCGTCAGTTCCAGATGGGCTATCCGTCCGGCTGTGAGTTCTTCTCGCTCAAGATGGCGCTCGAGAAAAAAGGACGGGTCGTCAGCGCCGAGACGCTCTATCGCGAGATGCCGAAAAGCATGTGGAACGCCCGCTACGAGAATCGATTGTACCGCTGGGTCGACCCGAACGTCATGTTCACCGGCGACCCGAAAGGCACGCTCGGCAAGTATCGGAACTATGGTATCTATCCGAAAGGCATGATCGGTTTCTCGAGCAAATATCGGCCCGTGAAAGACATGTCTGGGCAAGGGCTCGCCTCGATTGAGCGTGAGCTGTCGATGGGGAACCCGGTCATCGTCTGGGCGAGCGTCGATTTTAAGACGCCGTATGGCTATTTCAACTGGTACACGGCCTCGAACCAAAAGTTCACCGGCTTCTTGAACTATCACGTCATGCTTGCGACGGGCTATGACAAGAACAACCTCTATATTAACGACCCGTATCGCGGCCGCTTGGTGATCCCGAAGTCACAAGTGAGCGCCGTCATGAGGGCGACCGGCTGGAAGGCGTTATCCGTCCGCTAACACTTACGAGTCAGACGTATACGCGTCTGGCTCTTTTTAGGTATTCTGAATCATTTTGAGAAATAAAATTTCCTATTTTCAATAAAATATATTGAATTAAAAATACAGAATGCTACACTTCAACTAAATAAGTGAAGCGCTTACATTTTCTGAAGGAGGAATTTTTATGAAGAAATGGATTGGGGGCGTCGCTGCCCTGACGCTCATCACCTCATCGCTCGTCATGCTCGAGACGGATGCCAACTCGGTGCCGAAGAAGCCAAAAGTCGAGCTCGGGGTCGAACGGCTTATGTCAGACACATCGCTACTCGACGGCAAACGCGTCGGCTTAATCACGAACCCGACCGGTGTCGACTCGTCGATGACGAGCATCGTCGACTTATTCCACAACGCGGACAGCTTCGAACTGACGGCGCTCTACGGTCCAGAGCACGGCGTGCGCGGTGACGCCCAGGCTGGGGCCACGGTCAGCTCATACATCGATGAAGTGACCGGCCTCCCCGTCTACAGCCTGTACGGGGCGACGCGGAAACCGACACCGGAGATGCTCGCGGATATCGATGTGCTCGTCTTTGACATCCAAGACGTCGGCACAAGGTACTACACGTACATCTACACGATGGCGTATGCGATGGAAGCAGCGGCCGAGAACGACATCCCGTTCGTCGTCCTCGACCGGCCGAACCCGCAAGGCGGCCTCCGCGTCGACGGACCTGTGCTCGACCCGGCCTACTCGAGCTTCATCGGCCTCTACCCGATTCCGCTCAAACACGGCATGACCGTCGGCGAGCTCGCCGGCTTGTTCAACACAGAGTATCAGATTCAAGCGGACCTCGAAGTCGTCAAGATGAAAGGCTGGAAGCGTTCGATGCTGTATGAGGACACGGGGCTCCCGTTCGTCATGCCGTCACCGAACATGCCGACGACGGACACGGTCAACGTCTATCCCGCGACCGGGTTATTCGAAGGGACGAACCTATCGGAAGGCCGCGGCACGACGAAGCCGTTCGAGTTGATTGGCGCACCGTACATCAAAGCGCATGAATATGCCCAAACGTTGAATGACCTCGCACTCCCTGGCGTCACGTTCCGCGCCGCCTCGTTCACACCGACGTTCTCGAAGAACGCGGGCAAACTGTCGCACGGCGTCGAGGTGTACGTCACCGAGCCGACGAAGTTCGAGGCGGTCAAGACCGGCATCGCCATGGTGAAGACGGCGCACGACTTGTATCCGGATGAGTTCGAGTTCCTCGCGAACGACTTCATCACCCGCCTGACCGGGAACGCCTACGTCAAGGACATGATCCTCGCCGGCGAGTCGCTCGAGGCGATCATGACGAAAGTCGATGCCGAGCGTGACGCGTTCTTGCCGATTCGGAAAGAGTATTTGTTGTATAAATAAAAAAACATAACTCGAAAGTATCCTCTCTGAAAGACAAACAGACGAACTTACAATTCTGTCTGTCTAGTAAGAGAGGTTTTTGCACGCAAAAATCATCACTTTTCATACGATGCTTAAAATCAATATTTAACATTCGTTTTGTGAATGTTCTGGCCCAAAGCATGAACAAATTATTTAGAGCGATTTATAATTATCTATCGATAGAAATAGGTTCATATATATTCACTTCTTTTTTTGGGATTTTTAAGGAATAAATTCGTGAATAAAAGTATTATGAGAACTGAACATGATATAATTAAGGTATATTTCACAAAATAAATAAAAGGAGGATTATTATGACTTTCTTTCACATGACTTATAAAAGAAACCTTATAACAGGACTCTTTCTATCTTCGGTCATACTTTTGGGAGCTTGCGGAGATGGAACGAACAACTCTCTTGAAAGTAGCGAGAATGAAACACAGGAAGTTGAAAACTCTACAGAAGAAGTGACACAAGATGAAACGAATCAAGATGAAGCTTCTACCCTTGATATTTTAAATCAACTCGCAACGCTCTCGACTCAAACAGATGAACTCTATGTTACGGATAAGATAACTATTGGTGAACAAGAAGAAGTTACACCTGGGATTTATGATCTCGAAATCATTGGTGGTTCAGGAAATATCTTAGGAGAGCGAGCTGATGTTTCTGCATTGTTCATCAATTGGGTAGGCGGAGCAGAAAATAATTCTGGAGACTACCCTTCTAAAATACGGATTATTCTTTTTGAAGGAGATGTGCTCGAATTTATGAACATTTCCAAAGTTAAGTTCAATGCGGTCCCTGAAAAGGTTGAGCCTTCTAATGAGTTGGGAATAGGTGAATTCATTGTCGGAAGAGATATATTACCTGGTGAGTATAAGCTTTCTACTAAAGTTAAGATGAACCCCGACTATGATAATTTAGGATGGGGTATCTCAATTTACAATGACGAAAATGGACAAAGCAGAGACCAAACGTTCACTGCTACAAATAATGATGTAGTTGTTAATCTGAAAGAAGGTGAGATAGTTTCTATATCTTATACTAATACTGATTATGGTTCTTCCTCAGATGAAGCAAGACTATTGTTTTCAGAATTAAATTAAAGTTTTTATTAGTCCGCATATGATCAAACAGGCAGGCTCATCTGAGTCTGCCTGTTTTGTAACGAAATGGTAATACCCATCATTCCCCTTCTCAATATATTATGGAGGTAGATTACTCGAAAAGGAGCCATCCCCTTGAAAAAACCAATCGCACTCCTCACCTCCGCCGCCCTCGCGGCGACGCTCACGTTCACCCCGTCGACGTCCCCGTTGCCGCTCGAACCGACAACGGTCGAGGCCGCTTATACGGAAACCGCCGTCAACACGAAAGGGAGCGTCACCGGCATCAGCCAACTGCCGGTCCGCAAGACCCCGTCACTCTCGGCCGCTCGGCTCGGTCTGATCCCCCGGAACGGCACGATGACGGTGCGGACGTCGTTCAACGTCAACGGCACGCCGTGGTACAAGATTCAATGGGGTGCCGGGTTCGCCTACGTCCCGGCCGCCTACGTGAAGCTGTCGACAGCTGAGGTCGCTTATAAACAGACGGCCTACGTCGCGCCATCGAGCGTCTACTTGAAGTCGGGCGCCTCGACCGTCTCGTCGAACCTCGCCTTCCTCCGCCAAGGCACGAAGTTCGAGACGATCAGCTACCGCTACACCGGTCCGACCCGTTGGTACAAAGTGAAAGTCGGGACGCAAACGGGCTACTTGATGGCGAAACACGTCACGTTCACCGCACCTGCGACCGTGTCCGTCTTGAGCGAGACGAACAAAGAGCGTCAGGCGGCTGGCCTGTCGGTTCTCGGTGCCTCGGCGGAAGCGAACCGCGTCGCCCAAGTCCGGGCCGATGAGATGGCGCGCACCGGTCAGTTCTCGCACCAGCTTCGTGAGAACGGAAGCCCGGGTGACACGCTCGACGCCTATAACGTCAGCTATCGCGGTTGGGGCGAGAACATCTATATGGGGTCAAGCGATCCGGCGACAGCCGTCCGAGCATGGATGAACTCGAGCGGCCACCGCGCCAACATCTTGAACACCCGTTTCACCCATCTCGGGACAGGTGCGGCCAAAAATGCGCAAGGGCAGACGATTCACGTCCAAGTGTTTTTGACCAAATGAAAAACGGGCTCGTCGTGAGCCCGTCCATTTAACGACGATCGTTTTTCAGACTGTCCAGGTCTTGTTGCGCCTGGCCGGTCTTTTCTTTTGCCGTGCCCTTCACCTGGTCTTTCTTCCCTTCACGCTCGAGCGAACGGTTGTCCGTCGCCTTGCCGGCCGCTTCTTTCGCTTTGCCTGCCGCCTTATCGATCAATCCATCAACTTTTTTGTTCAATCCGTCTTTACTCATGTGTGGTGTCCTCCTTGTGGTATCGTGTCTAATTCATGTACCACTGTGAGAAAAACTCAAACATAGTGCTCTTTGACGAGGACGCGAAAACGCGGGCGGACCGTCAGCTCAATCGTTGTCACCGTCCGGTCCCGGTCCTCGCTCATGACGATCAAGAGCTCGCCATGGTCGCGCCGGTCCTCGAGCACTTCGACCTTGCCGACGGTACGGAGCAGCTGGTAATAAAGGAGCTCTCCACGCTCGTCTTTGACGTTCACCTCGAACTCGTGATAACTCGGCGACACTTTGAAATAAAACGACTCGCTCCCGTTCGAGAAACGGAACACCGACTCATCATAATAAAACGGGAGCGTCGCATCCATCCGTTTCGGCTCGACCATGCAAAACAGCGCCCATGCCATCTCGTCAGGGAACTTCTCTCCCGATTCTCCTTTGTTGAATTGCCATCCTTTCATATGAATCCCTCACTTCATCTCCCGGTAGTTGTCTGAATACTCCGACTATTGTTTTTCATTCGACGAGGCGTTGAAAATCCCTGCAAACGGGAACAAATCTTTGTATAGGTTTTCACGAGAAAGGAGCTGCGTTCCCGTGTCCATCATCGCGCTCGACCATGTGACGAAACGCTTCGGGGAGACCGTCGCCTTGAACGACTTCTCCCTCCACGTCGAAGCTGGCACGTTGTTCGGTCTGCTCGGACCGAACGGTGCCGGTAAGACGACCGCCATCTCTGTCATGCTCAACTTGTATCCGGCCGACAGCGGGACAATCCGCATTTTCGGTCAATCGATGCCAAAAGACGAGCTCGCCATCAAACGACGCGTCGGCATCGTCCCGCAACACGTGTCCGTCTATGACCAGCTCACCGTGTTCGAGAACATCCAGTTCTTCGCCGAGCTGTATGGGTTCAAGCCCGACGAGGCGAAGCAGAAGACGCTCGCCGCCCTCGACTTCGTCGAACTGACCGCGCATCAAAAGAAACGTCCGCCGGAACTGTCCGGGGGACTGCTTCGCCGTCTCAACATCGCCTGTGGCATCGTGCACGAGCCCGAGCTCATCTTCATGGACGAGCCGACCGTCGCCATCGACCCGCAATCGCGGAACACGATTCTCGAGAATATCCGTGAGCTCAACCGCCGCGGGGCGACGATTATCTACACGTCTCACTATATGGAGGAAGTCGAGCTATTATGTGACCGGGTCGCCATCGTCGACGAAGGCAGGATCATCGCCGAAGGGACGCAAGACGAGTTGAAAGACCAAGTCATGACGCTCGAGACGGCACGGATCAAAGTCGAGGCGCTCACCCCTGGCCTACTTGACCGGCTCGGGGCGCTCGAACGGGTGCGCCGCGTCGAGTACGAGGAGCCGTACCTTGACGTCTCGCTCGAGAAAGACACCCCGCTCGCGCCGCTCCTTGACGTGCTCCACGACGAACGGGTTCGCTTCACCGCCATCACCGTCGACCGACCGTCGTTGAACACCGTCTTCCTCGCCTTGACCGGCAAGACGCTCCGGGAGTGATCATCATGAAGACATGGACGTTCATCAAATATGACATCAAACAGCAACTGCGTGACCGGTCCACCTTGTTTTGGATGCTCATCTTCCCAATCGTCCTCATCTTCGGCCTCGGGACGATGTTGTCGGCCATCTTCAGCACCGAGTTCTCACTCCCGGTGACGGACGTCGCCTACGTCGAGGAATCGACCGACGCGTATCGGGAACCGCTCGAGACGTTCCTCACGTCGGACGACATGCGTGAATTTCTGACGCTCACGGCTTACGATACAGTCGACCGTGCCGAGGCGGCCGTGAACGATGGGGACGCCGATGTCATCCTTCATCTCGTCGGGCCGGACGTGACGCTGTTATATGAAGAGCCGACGACGGTCGAGGTCGACGTTTTAGAGGCGGTGCTCACGCAATACACGGATATCGCCAATCAACAGATTTTGCTCGCCGAAGCGGGCGCATCCGCACCGTACGAACCGTTCACCTTCACGGACAGCGAGAGCGTCGACTTGTCGGGCCGCACCCCGACGTCGCTCGAATATTTCACCGTCACCATCTCCATCATGACGGCCTTGTTCGGCGCATTCTATATCACGTCGATGCTAAACGATGAGCGGCCGATGCGCGGCAGCTACCTCCGGATTCAGGCCGCGCCCGTCCGGCTAATCGACTATCGGCTCGCCCGGACTGTGAGCCGCTATGGGCTCATCTTCCTCCAGCTCGTGCTCGTGTTCTGGTTCAGCCATTTCGTCTATCGGAGCTTCTCGCTCGATCACGTGCGCCTCGAGCTGCTCCTCATCGGTTGGGTCGCCCTCGCCACGTATGGCACGGCGTTCGGCTTCTTCATCTCGAGCCTGCCGCGCCTCGCCTACTCGACGAAAGACGCGATCGTCAACGGCTTCGTCGCCATCATCATGATTCTTTCGGGCGGTTACGTCCCGGGCTTCGATCAAGTGACGCTCGCATACGCACCGTGGGCCCGTTACGTCTTCATGCCGATCTTCATGCGCGACGGCCTGCTCGCCGTGTTGTTGCGGGGCGCGGACACGTCGCTCTTTTGGCAAAGTCTCGGCTGGCTGTCGCTTCACGTGCTCGTCTTCGCCGCACTCAGCTTGTTGCTCTGGAAAGGGGTGAAGCGCCATGGTGCTGTTTAGACACGTCGCCAAACGGATGCTGCGGAAGAAGGGGTTATGGGTGTTCACGTTCGTCTCGATGTTCGGTTTCGCCCTCGTCCTGTCGTTTTTCAACTCGACGTCGACGCTCAACGCCTCGATTGGCATCCTCGATCGCGACGGCGGGCTCCTCTCCGAGCGCCTGATTGAAGAGGCCGAACGGTTCGGCGACGTGACGTTGTTGCGTTCGACCGCGGAGGAAGACACGTTCCTCGAAGGCCAGGATATCGTCCTCGTCATCCCGGAACGGTTCACGGAAGCGATGTTTCAAACCGAGACGCCTCGCCTCGCCTTCAGCGCGACTGAAGGGAGTGACGCCGCCCTCGTCGAACAGGCACTGAACGCCCACTTGTCCCGGGAACGACAACTGCTCGAGGCGAGCAACTATGACTTGACGGTGTTCCGGACGCTCATGGATGAAGAACCATCGGGGGGCTATACGCTCACGAGCGAGCCGTTCAGCGAGAGCGTCCAGACGACGGCACGGACGCAGGCGTTTCTCGGACTCCTGTCGTTCGTCATGATGTCGGCGTTCCTCCAGTTCATCCCGCTATTCGTCGCCGACGACCGGGACGAATCGATTTATGCCCGTCTATTCGCCGCCCCGATTTCACCGCGCCGCTATATCGCGTCGCTCACCGGCTCGTTTTTCGCGGTCGGCACGTTGTACGTCCTCATGTTGCTCGCCTTCAGCTCCGTGCTCTATCGGGATGACATCCTCCCCCATCTGCCGGTGCTCACACTGCTCTTTCTCACGTATTTAGGCAGCTGTCTCGCCATCGGGTCGCTCATCGCCGTGTCGGCGTCGAACCGGGAGAAGGCGAACATTTGGCAAATCTCCGTGACGATGGCGGCCGCCATCACCGGGGGCGCCTTCATCGCTTTGACGTGGCTGCCCGATTCGTTGACGGTCGTCGGGCGATTGCTTCCGACGTATTGGTTCAACGCGGGGGTGATTGACATGTACGCCGGCCGTTTCCCGGCACAGTCCTTGTCCGTCCTCGTCGTGATGACGCTCATCTTCTTTCTCGCGACGGCGCTCTACTTGAAGAGACGGCCGCTGACGACATAACAAAGCGGGACGCCCCGACTCGGGCGCCCCGCTCTTTACCGTTGTAACGTCGGCACGACTTTCTCGAAGAACACCTCGACGAGCATCGGGTCGAACTGTTTGCCAGCCTCGTCTCGAATGACCGCGAGCGCCTCCTCGACCGTCTTCGCCTTACGATACGGTCGTCCCGTCACCATGACGTCGAACGTGTCGGCAATCGAGATGATGCGTGAGGCGAGCGGAATGTCATACTCGCTTATCCCTTTCGGATAGCCTTTCCCGTCCCAGCGCTCGTGGTGGGCGAGCACGATCTCGGACAACGTGCCGTACTCCGGCACCGTGCTCAAGATGTTGTAGCTCACTTCCGGATGGCGTTTAATCTCGCGCCATTCAGTGTCGGTGAGCGGCCCCGTCTTGTCGAGGATATCGTTGCTGATCGCGACTTTCCCGATATCGTGCAAGACGGCGGCCGTCTTCAGCTCGCTCACTTCGGCGGTCGTGAAGCCCATCGCCGTCCCGAGCTTCCCGGACAGTTCAGCGACCCGTTGCGAATGCGCCTCTTCCCGGGGGATTTTCTCGTAGAGCGTCCGCATGATGAGTTGAATCGAGTGATGGCGTCGGCTCTGCTTCTCGGATACTTTATGATGGTACATCCGGTCCTCCGCTAAATTGAACACCTCGATAATCGGCATCGACGCATCAAGCTTCACCGCTTCGCCGAACGACGCCGAGATTGGCAGCCCTTCGATCGACTTGGCATGGAACATCCGGCTCAATCGGTCGGCGAGCTGCCGCGCCTCGTTCGGTGACGTGTTCGGCAAGATGAGGACGAACTCGTCCCCGCCGATTCGGGCGACGGTGTCCTTGCCCCGTACTTCCCGCTTCAAGATGTTCGTCGCCTCGATCAAGAGCCGGTCCCCGACGAGATGCCCGAACGCATCGTTCGTCAACTTCAACCCGTTCACGTCGACGACGATGAGCGTGAGCGGATAATACGCTTCCTCGTCATACGTGAGGAGCGCCTCATCGAAGTAACGGCGGTTCTTCACGCCCGTCAGTTGGTCGTGATAACTCAAGTACTCGATCTCCATCTCATACTTCTTCTTCTCCGTGACGTCCCCGATATAGCCGTGCCAGAGCACGTGCCCGTCGGCGAGCTTCTCAGGGCGGGACGAGCCGAGAATCCACGTCGTATGCCCGTCCGGCATGAAGACGCGGAACTCGGCGTCCCAAATCGTCAAGTCGCGATACGACGTCTCGATGCTCGCCATGACGTGCGGGTGATCGTCGGGATGGATCTTCGAGAAGACGATACTCGCGTCTTTCCGAACGTCCTCGGCGAGCACACCGGTCAACTCTTCGAACCCGCGGCTAAAGAACGGGAACGAGAACGAGCCGTCCGGCCGGCGCTCGAACTGATAGATCGCCCCTGGGACTTGGTCGGACAGCTTCGTCAGCAGACGGTCACGCTCGGCGAGCTCCTCCTCGAGCTGGACGCGTTCGGTCACGTCTTTGGCGACGGCGTAAATGTAACTACCTTGGACTTTACAATGCCACTCGATGGAGCGATAGTCCCCGTCAATCGTCCGGTAACGGTTGACGAAACGGAACAGTTCCCTTGCCGTCTCGAGCTCGGCGAAGGCACGGTCCGTCTTCGCGACGTCATCCGGGTGGACGAGGCCGATGAAGTCCATGTTCTCGAGTTCTTCGAGTGGAAAACCGAGCACCCGCTCCCACGGTTTGTTCAAATGTAAAATGTCCCGTTTCTGGAGCGACATGATGCACTCGAGGTCGACGGTGGCGAACCCTTCGAACATCGAGTCTTTCGCTTTACCCGTCTGTTGGTCCGACTTCATCATCTGTTCGAGGATGTGATGGATGTATAATTCGACGAGACCAAGCCGGTCCGGCTCGTCTGTCCCTTGCATGACGATCGTCAAGTCGCCGTAGAGCACGCCATCCTTCTCAATTTTAAACAAGACGATTTGCCCGAGGTCAAAGATGCGGGTCAAGTTTTTGATTAATCGCTTCGAGAGTCGATTCTCGATCAGCTCTTCGACGTGCTTGAATATGATGGGGTTGTCCTGCTTCATCAGGCGGACCCGTTCCGGATAGACCCCCCACTTCTTGCCAACGGGATGGAACCCTAAAATGTCCAAACTTCGCTCGATCGTCTCGTTCAGACCGCTCAGTGCGACGGTCGAGTACGTCTCGCCGTCCTCTTCAATCAAGTTGAGCGCCACCGCTTTCGCCCCGGTGAACGACCGGATTTGATCGAGGAAATGTTGATTGATCAACAGTTCGCGTCCGGTCGACACGAACCGATGCGACACGTTGACGAGTTGCTTCAAGGCGTTGTTCTCCTGGACGTGCGGCGTCACGTCATGAAAGATCGTCGTCACGTAGCCTGGTCGCTCGCTGAAGACGGATAGCTCATACCACGCCTTGTTGCGACGCGAGAAGTGTTCGAACGTGATGGCCTCCCCGCTGCTGACCGCCTTGGCCACTTGCGCGATCCATTCCCGTTCGCTGTATTCAAAGTCTTTCAACACGTCCGTGATGTGCCCGCCGATGAACTGGTCTCGCTTTGCTTTCATGATGTTCTCGAACGCTTTGTTCACTTCGAAGAACTCATAGTCGACGGGCTCACCGTTCGCGTCGTAGACGACTTTGAACTCGACGTAGCCCTGGGGCATATGGCGCAACAAGGATTGGTATTGAGTATGGTCGCGTGCTGTCACGTCATTCCCTCCTACTGGGTCAGTTTCTACTTTTCAGTTTACCTCATTTTCGATGAATTCCCTATATTTTCCGAATGCATTCAACCGAATATGTACATGTAAAGTTTGTGTAAAGTTACGTCTCAACGGTTGAACGTCTGCATCATTCTTGTTAGACTGATGTCGGTAATCGATATCGAATTTCGATTTTAAGGAGTTGATCACAATGGAAGACCGCATCCTCAGGAAGCTCTTCCTCGGTTTCATCCATATCCACATTTTGCACCATGCCGCAGAACATCCGGTGTATGGTGCCTGGATGGTCGAAGAGCTCCGTGAACACGGTTATGCGATCAGTGCCGGTACGCTCTACCCGATTTTGCACGGGATGGAGAAGGACGGCTTGCTCATCCGGACGAACGAGAACGTCGACGGCCACATCCGGAAGAACTACACGACGACCGACAAAGGACGTGTCGTCTTGGCGGAAGCCCGCCAAAAAGCGTATGAACTGTTTAAAGAGATAAAGGAGTGACACCACATGGAGAAACAACGCGTAACGCTCAAAACGTTACTTGAGATTTTATTCGTCTCGACCCGGCTCGGCTTGACGTCGTTCGGGGGACCGATCGCCCACCTCGGTTACTTCCACGAGGAATACGTCAGACGCCGCAAATGGATTGATGAGAAGGCGTACGCCGACCTCGTCGCCCTCTGTCAGTTCTTACCCGGACCGGCAAGCTCTCAGGTCGGGATCGGGATCGGCATCGTCCGAGGTGGGATTCTCGGCGGGATCACGTCGTTCATCGGCTTCACCGCCCCGTCGGTCATCGCACTCATCGTATTCGCCCTGTTCGTCTCCGGGCTCGACGTGTCGGACGCCGGCTGGCTCTACGGCTTAAAAGTCGTCGCCGTCGCCATCGTCGCCCACGCCATCCTCGGCATGGCCGGGAAGCTCACACCGGACGCGAAGACGCGGACGATCGCCTTCTTCGCCCTCGCCGGCGCCTTGCTCGTCCAGACGGCGTATAGCCAAGTGCTCGTCATCGTCCTCGCCGCCTTGGCCGGGTTCTTGCTATTCAAGCCGCAAAACTTGGACGTCAAATCGGCGACGTTCCCGCTCTCGAAACGACTCGGGGCCGTGCTCCTCGGGTTGTTTGGGGCACTTCTCGTCATCTTGCCGATTTTACGTGAGACGATCGAGAACCAATCGATTGCGATGTTCGACAGCTTTTACCGGGCCGGGGCGCTCGTCTTCGGCGGCGGTCACGTCGTCTTGCCGCTCCTCGAGCGTGAGCTCGTCCCTGCCGGCTTCTTGAGTGAAGAGGCGTTCCTCGCCGGATACGGGGCGGCCCAGGCCGTACCGGGACCGCTGTTCACGTTCGCGTCGTACCTCGGGACCGTCATCGACGGGGTGCCAGGTGGCTTGCTCGCGACGTTCGCCATCTTCTTGCCGGCGTTCCTGTTGATCCTCGGGGCGCTCCCGTTTTGGAACGCGCTCCGTCGAAATCCGAAAGTCGGCGGTGCCCTCATCGGGGTGAACGCGGCCGTCGTCGGGATTTTGATTGCGGCGTTCTATCAGCCGATCTTCACGAGCACGGTGAACGGCGTCGTCGATTTCGTCTTTGCTGCCTTCTTGTTCGTCATGATTGCCTATTGGAAACTGCCGCCGTGGGCGCTCGTCATCGCGGGTGTTATCGGCGGGACGATTATCGAGATGCTGTAACGACTAGGACCTTTCGAGGTCCTTTTTTCATTCCCTGTTTTTCTCCACTTTCGTTTTGAAAATGTTAATCGTTTGAAACTTTTTCTAGGTGACGTCTCGCTATACTAAAAGATATCTTTTTTTAAACAATAGGGAAACGTACGAAAGGAAGTGGGAGCATGCAACTGTTGCGCCACTCAAACTATATGCCCGGCCTCGACGGACTGCGCACGTTCGCCGTCTTAGCCGTCATCTTATTTCATGTGAACACACCATACATAACCGGGGGCTTCCTCGGGGTCGACGTCTTTTTCGTCCTGTCCGGCTATTTGATCACCGGCATCTTGATTCGCGAATGGGCGAACGCCGGCCGACTCGATTTAAAACGGTTCTATATCGCCCGGTTCCGGCGGCTATTGCCGGCGCTCGTCTTCATGCTTTCCGTCGTCATGACGGTCGTTTGGCTGTTCGAACCGGACTTGTTGAACACGGTGCGGCAAGACACGCTCGCCGCGCTCGTCTACGTGAACAACTGGTGGTACGTCTTCCATGACGTGTCGTACTTTGAGAGCTTCGGCAAACCGTCCCCGCTTCAAAATCTATGGTCGCTCTCGATTGAGGAGCAGTTCTATCTCGTCTGGCCGCTCCTGCTCCTCTTCGGTTTGAAGTCGAAGCGGCGCCTGCTCCAAGTCGTCTCGGTCATGCTCGTCGCC
This sequence comes from Exiguobacterium alkaliphilum 12/1, assembly GCF_000714435.1. Classification (GTDB taxonomy): domain Bacteria; phylum Bacillota; class Bacilli; order Exiguobacteriales; family Exiguobacteriaceae; genus Exiguobacterium; species Exiguobacterium alkaliphilum. Next base: position 45,579 of record NZ_JJMW01000063.1, on the reverse strand, counting down.
TCCGCCGTATGGATGGCCGTGAACTTCACGCCGGGCACCGATCCGAGCCGCGTCTATTACGGGACGGACACACGCCTGTTCGCCCTCTTAATCGGTGCCGTCCTCGCCTTCGGTTGGCAACCGGACACGTTCAAACGGGACATGCCGGACATCGGGCGCCGTATTTTGAACATCGGCGGCGGCGTGGCGCTTTTCGCCCTCCTCGTCATCATGACGCGGGCGAGCGCGTACGGTGCGTTCCTCTATTACGGCGGGTTCTTGCTCGTCGCGTTGGCATCGGCCGTCTTAATCGCCGCGACGGCGCACCCGTCGACCGTCTGGGCCCGGTTGTTCGGTAGCGAGTGGCTTCGCACAATCGGGACTCGGACGTACGGCATCTATTTGTGGCACTATCCGGTCATCATCTTGACGACCCCGATTGAACAAATCGGCACGTTCGAACCGATCCGCGCGTTCGGACAAGTCGCCTTGACGCTCGCGATTGCCGAGTTGTCGTACCGGTTCATCGAGACGCCGGTGCGCCATCATGGCTTCAAAGGGGCAATCCAATCCCTTCGTCCCGTCCTGTCGCCAGGCCGCATCGCTACCGTGAGCGTGGCGACCGCCCTCTCGCTCGTCCTCGTCGGCAACTTGTCGATTCTCGCCTTCAGTGGGGCGAACGAGCGGACCGAAGCGATTCCGATCGTCAAACCGAATCCGGCACCTGAAAAGCCTGAAGAAGCGACGGAACAAGAAACGGAGCGTCCGATTGACACGTGTCCACCGGCGCTCGCCATCGGGGACTCGGTCCTCCTCGGCTTGAACGAGTATCTCGGGAGCACCTTCCCGAACATGGAGATCGATGCCGAGCTCGGCCGCCAAGTCCGTGACGCCCAAGACGTCGCCGCGACGTATCAAACGTATGACGCACCGGGCCACGTCGTCTTCCTCCACCTCGGGACGAACGGCGCCTTCAAGATGGAGCAGCTCGATACGTTAATCGGGCAGTTCGAACACGCGGACCGCGTCTACTTGATTAACACACGTGTGCCGCGACCGTGGGAGCAAGATGTGAACAGAACACTCCAACGTGCGAGCGAGTTGCACGACAACGTCACGCTCATCGATTGGCACGAGGCGTCCGCCGGCAAAGGCGACTATTTCGAAAGCGACGGCGTCCATTTGACGATCGATGGCGCCGAGGCGTTCGGTCGGATGCTCGAAGACGAGATCGGCTGTATGAACGACAAATGACCTAGCGGCTGCTAGGTCATTTTTTCATGGGCGCCACTTCCAGCGCATATAGTTGAGGAACAGCTTGATGTAGGCGAGCTGTTCGCGGATGACATATTTCGGCTTGACCGAAGCCGGTGTCAACGCATAAAGCGCGTCCGTCTTCAGCCCGAAGTAGAGACGTGCGACGAGCCGGGCTCGGCGGACGTGGAAATCGTTCGTCACGACGGTGAGCCCCGGTTCCCCGTCCCAAATCACGCGGCTGAGGAGAAAGTTCTCATACGTCGACGTCGACGCGGCCTCGACGTGGATCCGCTCCTCGCTGACCCCGCGGGCGATGAGTTCCCGCTTGATGACGAGCGCCTCGGCCATCCCTTCGTCCGGCCCTTGTCCGCCTGTCGCAATCAGTTCCACGTGTGGGAAGCGTGCCGCGTAAGCAGCCGCCACCTCGATCCGATGCCGGAGTGCTTTCGATGGCTTGATCCCGTTCACTTTCGCCCCGAGGATGAGGACGTATCGATACGTGCCGTCTGGTTGCTTCAACATTGGCCCCCTTTTTTAATAATCTCATCATAACAATGTTTTTCACTTATGGTCATTATTATATATAAGATTGGCTGTTTGCTGAATCATATCTTTAAAATATTTGTTAACCGCTAAAGAAGGATTTTTATAATACTTCTTTCATAAGATTATATACACAAAAACCTAAATAATTGTCATATATGCTTTTAAACATTTCCATAATATGAAAAAATAAATTCTTTTTTACTTTTAATTGTCTTATAATGATTTTTATAAGGGTTTTTAAGGGAGGAAATGGTATCTGAGATGGAGGATTTTTCTTTTGTGTCAACACGATTTTCTTATCGACGTGATACAAAACTTTTTGCAGAAATCGAAGTGGTCCGTATGGAGAATTCTTATTACAAATTTATTATTCATCCGACTGAGCAATGGCAAAATCAAGAAGAGTCATTAACTCATCTCCGTATTCAACCGGACAAATCTTACAACGAGCAGCTTGCCTGCCTTCGGGCCGCAATCCGATACTTATCGACGTTAGGGCCGTGCAGACTAACGTAAAGAACGATAGAATGAGTCCATTAAAAAATCAAGGTGTCCTCCCATACGAGGGACACCTTGATTTTCAATTTATGAGTAGACGAACTGTTATTCATTCGGACGCTGTTTTGCTTCGGCTTGCTCTTTATTGAACTGTTGAAGAAGGCGTCGATATGCCTCTTGTCGTTCTTTGAGTTGAGCACGCAATTTTTCGAGCTCTTGATCTTTCTTACGGTTCGAGTGATTGATGGCTATCAAATTCTGTTCGCCTCGTTTCACTTCTTTTCTCGCTTCGTCTCGCTCTTCTATTGCTCTTTCCCGTTTCGTATTTTGCTTCTCAAGCTTGCCTCTTAGCAATTGAGCCGACCGATGAAAATGTAATTGTTCATAGCGGACATGCGGATAACTCGCGTTCATATTTATCGGTGTAGTTCCTTCTCTAATCACAGATTGAAGCAGATGCTCTAATTGACGTTGCGGTTTGTCGTCACGAAACTCTCGATTCGCCAACTCTGAAGAAAATTCTCCTAATTCTTTGCGCACCTTTGGGTCTGTCAATCGAATAATGTCTCTACCGATTTCACCTTTTTGATACCCCTCATATCTCGAACCAATTCCACCAAAATTCGTTTTGGCAGCTTCTTTCCACGTATCCGGTGTAATTAGCCCATGGTATCCCTTACTACCTGCTGCGATGGTCGGCTTACCGACTGCTAACGCCTCAATCGCAGCTCGACTAGGCGCAATGATAAAATCTGCTTGTTGCATTTGAATAGGTAATGCTTCTTGAGATAGCCATCCTGTCCACGTAATAGTCTGAGAGGTTGCCTTCAATTCATCCGCATACCTTATTTCATACTTACCTCGTTGTGTCCCATCGCCTACCACAACCCAATCAATCGGAAGGCGTTTAACTGCGTCATCTTGAAGCGCATCCCAAAAAACATCTAAATTAAACAACATGTCCGCATCAATGCGCGATATAAACATGCCTGTCAATCGACCGGGGTCTTCACGCACAGCCCCCGGCCGGAATGAATCGGACACGCCATTGAAGATGACTTCAATCTTCGAAGCCACATCAGGGCAATGTTCAATCAAATAGTCACCAATCGTTTCCGAGACCGCAATCACTTTTGAAATCCGCTCATGGTATTGAGCAATCTCGTCATGATACATCCCATGAATAACGAGGACAAAAGGAATATTTTTCGCTTCTGCGATAGCAAGTCCTAACTGCCTCGAGTCGAACGGGTGCGCATAGACGACATCGAACGATTGCGGCAACACTTCATCGATGACACGGTGCACATCTTGATTGGTGTAGTCTGTCTCGATGACCTCACCGCCTAGACTTTGAATCTCTTCAGAGAATGGCCCAGGTTTACACACGACGGTCACCTCATATCCCTGTTTACGTAAATATCGTACCGACGCAATAATATGCAAATGCAAACCACCCATCGCCGAATGAAAATATACAGGTAAGAGTATCTTCATAAGATTCCCCCTCTCTATACGAGTTAGAATGCGTCCTCGTAATCGCTGGCCATCCCTGAAATACGGTCGTTGTGCATAAACAACACGAGATCAACCTGCTCTTCTTCGATATAATCCGTGATGTCGACGTTTCCTTCCGCATAACGTACATCAATTGCAGATACGGTACCGAACGATTCACCTAAATAACCGAGCAACGGATTCGCATAGGAATCTTTCAACACGAGGATATGCCGATCATTGATTGGCTCTTTCTGTTCGATTTTCAATTGCGCATAGTTGTCGCCCAAAAAAAGATTATAGTAGTTGGTGAAGTCCGTTGTGTCTTCAAGAACAGCCCGGTCAAGCACTTCATGGCCGCAATCATCAAAGTTTCGACAGACTGTTGTCGTAAAGCCATCTTTTGGTTCCAAATAGGTGAATGTATCAGCCTCCTGCACGTATGAAATGGAGATTTCCCGTGCACTTGAACCATAGAAAGGCCCTTCCACCGTTTTCGTTTCCATTTTCTCGATTGATAACATTTGGAGTTCTGGATATTCGTCAGTCAACACGTTCATAATTTCCTCATACCCGATAAACGCGCCTTCCGCTCTCCAGTGATGGTCTGTCTTGAAATAGATGTCCTCACCGTCCATCTCCCTAAGTCGCTCCTCCAAGTCGATTAACGGTATATCCGCTTCGTTTATACGCTGGTGAAGCCTTTCTCGATTTTCCACGTCCACTGTTTCAATGTAACGCGGAAAAATCCCATTTCGCGCCGCATACACTGGCTTACTAGGCGCCGAAGCAAAATAGACCGGCACCTGTTGCGCCTTCATCTCCTCTTGGAACGTCTTAAAGAACTCACCAAGCGCCGAATATTCACTTGCGTTCGTCTCAGGTGAATAGAGTACACCGTCTAAACTGATGACACCATTATTCATTTGCTGTCTTAAAATGTTTCGTTGAAACCAAGCTTGGCCTTCAATCCATAAATCACGTTGAAATACTTGATCGTTGGCAGAGGATTCAAACGTCTCTGTGTACGTTCCGTCTAAAAATGACGAAACGCTGAAGGCCGGACGCTTTTCGAGCATCCGCCCTTCCACATCCGAAGACTCTTCCTCTTCACCGAGTGCAAAAACGGTTAAACCGTAAAATAGAATGCCTAGAAAACTGAACAGGATGATTGTATTTGTAATCCATGACAGTTTACGACGTGTTCGTTGATTCAGTTCATCAGATGAGATTCGTTTCATCATGCAGCCTCCCTTAGAACCGGAAATAAATAAACGGATTGAATGTGCTCGAAACGACATACGATATAGAAATCGCAAAAATAAACAATACGTAGGTCGCCCTTGCTACCCCAGCGCTTACGGCAAGTGCTGGTCGTTCTGTATTTAACTCGTGTTTCAAGAAGCGTGCCACTACATACTTCGGTATCGGTGTCGCCGCAATCATCGCTAGAAGTAGGACGACTCCGTATTGGACGAGATAGAAGTAAGCCGTCTGATTAAACAAGTCGCCTCCATGCAAGCCAAACATGACTTGTAAATAGCCGAGTGCATATTCAAAATTATCCGCACGGAAGAATACCCATCCGACGACGACGACAAACAAAGTGAACGCATGAGCGAGCCATGCCGGCCATGTCGCGAGCCATTTCCCGAGAAATGCCCGCTCCAACATGATGAAGATTCCATAGTAAAGTCCCCAGGCGATGAATGTCCAGCTCGCTCCATGCCAAACACCTGTCAACAACCAGACGATAGTTAAGTTTCGGTACGTCCTGTAGCTACCCGAGCGGTTCCCCCCGAGCGGAATATATACATAGTCTCGGAACCAACTCCCCAGTGAAATGTGCCAACGACGCCAAAACTCAGACACCGACTTCGAGATATAGGGATAGTTAAAGTTTTCGAGGAAATGGAATCCGAACATCCGTCCGAGACCAATCGCCATGTCCGAATAGCCAGAGAAGTCAAAATAGATTTGAAGCGAATAGGCGATGATTCCAATCCACGCTAACGTCGTCGATAAGTCTCCTGGTGATTGCGAGAACACCTGATCCGCCACATAGCCACAACTGTTCGCTAAAATCATTTTCTTTCCTAGACCGATGACGAATCGTTGTACACCATTCACAAAGTCATCTACGGTCTCGCGCCGGTCCACAATCTCGTCCGCGACCGTCTGATAGCGCACGATTGGACCTGCGATGAGCTGCGGGAAGAACGAGACATACAGTGCCAAATCAAAGATATTGCGTTGCAGGCGTCCATCTTGACGATAAACATCAATTACATAGCTCATCGCTTGGAACGTAAAGAATGAGATACCAAGCGGCAACGGAATCTCAGGATCATTCAACGAGAAGCCCATGACCGAGTTTACATTTTCAACGAAGAAGCTTGCATACTTGAAGACACCAAGCATTCCTAAGTTTCCGATAATCATTGCTACCATCGTCCACTTTAACGGTTTGGCTTCGTATCGGTATCGATCAACGAGTAACCCAAAGACATAGTTCATCACAATCGAAGCGAGCATGATGAGGACGAACCTCGGTTCCCCCCATGCATAAAAGAACAGACTTGCAACGAGTAGAATCGAGTTCTTGAGCACACGCGGTGATAAGAAGTAGATGAGTAAAACGACTGGTAAGAAGTAGAATAAAAAAACTGTGGAACTAAATAGCATTTTCCCTGTTCCTTTCTCCCTAAAAATTGACGATGTTTACGCGAAGGTCACGTAAAGGTCGTCAAAACGAACGGTGACGGGTTCAAGCGTCTGTACCACGTATTTATAAGACAGCTTAAAGTATTTCGCGTCCTCGATTCGTTTGATTGTTTCGTTCACGTCATTCATCCCCGGGTTGAGCGTTAAACGAAAACGTTTATTCGAGACTCGTTCTTCATCCGTGTACTGCATGAAATAAAGTTCAAAATCAATCTTCTGGTCCCCTTCGACAAACAATTGAGTCTCAATTTTAATCTCTTTGCACGGCTCAATTTTAGCATCGCCCAAAAAGATCTTTGATGGTGGAATCTCAAACTTCAAATCGAACAGCTGCACGTAAATCGAGTCCGTTTCTGCTTTTGGGAGAAAAGTCACTTCCGTCTTGTATTCTTCTTCCCGCATCGACATATGATCTTTTTGTGGACCTCGCGGGTAATAATGATAGATGGCTGGTCGAATTCGTTTTGTTGACATAAATAACGCCTCCAATTTCAAAATGCCGATACAGAAAAGAGTTGCTGTGCATCGCACAAAACAACTCATTCTGCATCCATTCAGTTGGCAAGAATCGCATCGACGATTCGTCGTGATGCTTCTCCATCACCGTATGGGTTTGATGCTTTCGACATTTTTTCATATGCCGTCTCATCCGAAAGTAACTCGTCAGCGAGTGAGTAAATCACTTCCTCGTCAACTCCCGCCAACTTGAGCGTGCCTGCGGCTACACCTTCAGGTCGTTCCGTCGTGTCACGGAGAACCAGGACAGGGACACCAAGTGATGGTGCTTCTTCTTGTACGCCACCTGAGTCTGTCAAAATCAAATGGGAAGCCGAAGCATAGTTGTGGAAATCAAATACATCGAGCGGCTCAATCAAATGCACACGATCGACATCATGTAGAATCTCGTTTGCGAGTTCACGCACGACCGGGTTCATATGGACCGGGTAAACCACTTCAATATCATCATATTTCTCAATGAGACGACGGACGGCACGGAACATATTTCGCATCGGCTCGCCAAGGTTCTCACGACGGTGTGCCGTCAACAGAACAAGTCGGCGTCCTTCGTTTCGAATCATATTGAGCAACTCACTCGAATAATCTTCACGTACCGTTGTTTTTAAAGCATCAATCGCCGTGTTTCCTGTCACGAAAATCGTATCTTCATTCTTGCCTTCGCGTAGTAAATTGTCTTTCGACGTTTCGGTCGGAGCAAAATGGAGATCAGCCATGACACCCGTCAACTGACGGTTCATCTCTTCTGGGAATGGAGAATATTTATTGTACGTCCGAAGACCTGCTTCAACGTGTCCGACGGCTACTTGATTATAAAATGCCGCTAGTGAAGCCGCGAACGTCGTTGTCGTGTCCCCATGGACGAGTACGATGTCAGGCTTCGTATCTGCAATGACCTCTCCCATGCCTTTTAGGACGCGTGATGTCACGTCATAGAGGGTCTGCTTATCTTTCATGATGTCGAGGTCATAGTCCGGCTTGATTTCAAACAATTCAAGCACTTGGTCGAGCATTTGGCGGTGCTGGGCTGTGACGACAACGATCGGTTCGACACCCTCACGTTTCTTTAACTCTAAGACGAGCGGTGCCATTTTGATGGCTTCTGGTCTCGTCCCGAATACAGTCATAACTTTTTTCATAGGTCGTTTTGCACGTCTACTCGATAGACGTACTTCCTCCTCCCGTTGCGTCACGTCGATACAGAAGACATCGCGTGACGCGTTTTTAACTTCTCTTCCGAATGGGCAGGCAAGATATACGTCTCACCGAGTTCTGTCGCATCGACGACAGTCGTCCGACGCTTCAACTTATCGGCTTTGAATGCATCTTGTTGCTCTTTCGAAAGACTGCGGAACCATTTTAAAAACTTGTTGTACTCACTGACCACTTCATTGACCGGCCCATATTCCCGGACCTCTCCGAACTCGAGCCATAGCCCGAGCGTACAGAATTGTCGGACTTGTGAGACCGAATGACTGATGAAGAAAATCGTTTTCCCTTGTTCTTTAAATTCGTTCATCTTCGCAAGGCAGCGATCCGTGAACGTCTGGTCTCCGACCGAGAGCGCCTCATCGATGACCAAAATGTCTGGATCGACATTAATCGAAATCGCAAAGCCGAGCCGAGACTTCATTCCACTCGAATACGTTTTGACCGGTTGATGAATAAAATCGCCGATATCTGCGAACTCGATGATAGCCGGAGTCAAGTCGATAATCTCTTGCTTCGTCATCCCGAGCATCAACCCTTTTAGCTCGATATTTTCAAGCCCCGTCAAATTTCCGTTTAATCCGGACGAAATGGCAATCAATGCCGTTTTCCCATGAAGCTCGATTTTCCCGTGCGTCGGAGGCATGACGTCAGCAAGCAAGTTCGACATCGTCGACTTACCTGATCCGTTAATCCCGATAATCCCGACAACTTCACCAGGTGGAACTTCAAATGTCACATTTCGGAGCGCATAAAACTGCTTTCCCGAAGCCTTGCTGAAGAAGATTTCCTTCAGCTTGTCAATCGGTTTGTTATAGAGCGTATATCGCTTCGATACATTTTCAAACTTAACCTGATACATGGTGTCCTCCTCAAATATAATCGATGAAATGTCGACGGAAACGTACATGAATCATCGATCCGACGAAGAAGAGAACGAGAACGATGGTCCAATAATAGAGGCCGTAAGCCCAGTTCGTCGCCAACCAGTCGCTTCCGAGGAACATCGATCGATACCCTTCGACTAAGTAGTAGAGCGGATTGATTTGAAGGATGCTCGCCAAGTTAGCAGGCGGCACCCAAAAAATCGGCGTCAAATACATTAACATCCGCATCATCGATTGAAGCAAGTTTTGAAGATCTCGTACAATCGTCGTAAGGGCAGAGGTAATCAGCGCGAGCGAATAGAGAAGCGCGAGCGCGCTGATTGCCAAATAAATAAACCAGAGCGAGTGCAGTCCCATCGGATAACCGAATGCCCACATCAAAATAAAGGCTGCGCCTACTAACGCTAAATGTCTATAAAATAGCGACAACAGGACATACGCGGGAATCGTCGAGATTGGAAAGCTCATTTTGGAGACCATGCCGATCTTTGAATAGACCGAACGGGCTGTGGATGTGATGGCCGAGGCGATAAAGAACCAAACGACAATCCCTGCCACGAGCCATGGCAGAAACGGCACGCCATCAATCGGCCTGCCGCTTCGAATACCAAATCCAAACACGAACCAGTAAACTCCAATCTGCAATAACGGTGTAACGAACTCCCATAAAAATCCGAGGTACTGCATCGAGTTGTTGCTTTTCGTCTCATAAGTTGCAAGACGGAAAATCAGATACAGACTCGATTTCAGTTCTGTAAAGATAGCTTTCGCGGATTTAAACATGTTCATTCACCTGAATCAAAGAACGAGATTCGTTTCCTTTGTATATTTATATAGATTTCCGTAGTTCACGACCATCACATCATCACCTGCTGGTTTCACAATGTTACGTGTATCGAAAATCATTGGACGACGCATTGTCGCTTGAAGCTCAGCAAAATCGAGTGTCTTAAACTCATTGTGGTCAACGAGTACAAGCACGAGGTCAGCGTCTTGAAGTGCCTCTTCTTTTGATACGAGATCAAAACGGCTAGACGTCGATTTTTCAACATGTCCGTCATGAACAGAGATGTTAACGCCACGATCAAGCAACAACTCAGCAATTTCTACAGCTGGGCTTTCGCGCATGTCATCGACATTTCCTTTGTATGTCACACCAAAGACTGCTACTTTCGGTGCTTCAATTCCGTCTGTTAGCTTTTGGACGTTATCGGCAACGTAAGCTGGCATCGAGACGTTCGTTTCACGTGACAAGTTGATAATTTTCGCAAGGTCAGGCGACTTCGCGACGATGAAGTACGGGTCAACAGCAAGGCAGTGTCCACCGACACCTGGTCCCGGACTGTGCAAGTTGACACGAGGATGCTTGTTCGCCATCTCGATGACATCAAGCACGTTAATATCGAGGTCGTTACAAACTTTTGCAAGCTCATTCGCGAGGGCGATGTTCACATCACGGAATGTGTTTTCCATCAATTTAGACATCTCTGCCGTCTTCGCATCCGTCTTGACGATTTCCCCTTCAACAAACGTGCCGTAAACGCGTGCGCCAGCTTCAGCACATGCTGATGTGATGCCGCCTACGATTCGGTTGTTGTGAACGAGCTCATGCAAGATTTGTCCTGGTAAAACACGCTCTGGGCAGTGAACGAGGAAAATGTCTTCGCCTACGACGAATCCAGCTTCTTCAACGAGTGGTTTGACAAAATCGTCCATCGTACGTGGCGCGATCGTCGACTCCACGATAATGACATTCCCTTTTTCTACGAACGGCAACACTTTACGCGTCGCGTCTAACACATACGTGAGGTCACAAGATTTGTGTTCGTCATCATTGTTCGGTGTCGGTACCGCGATGATGAACGCATCTGCTTTCTCTGGTGAAAGTGACGCACGGAACTTCCCTTTTGCAACGACGTCCGCTACCATTTCGCCAAGACCTGGCTCTTCGATATGGATTTCGCCGCGGTTCAATTTATCGACAACGTGTTGTGAAATATCGACTCCAACGACGTCCACGCCGTAATTTGCAAAAACTGCCGAAGTCGGTAACCCGATATATCCAAGACCTACTGTACATACTTTCATTTTGTAGTAACCTCCAAATGTTCTGATGCTCGATTTCATTCGAGCGCATGTCCATCATTTTATTTCAGTTTCGACAATAAAACAATACTCATTATACTCTTGAACAAATCCGCCACGCAATTACATTTTTATGACAATGCCGTTCCACCGTTGTCATGCTTTTCTCCTAAAATAATGCGTTCCATCTTCGGGAATAGGGCGTTAACCCCAAAGTGCTTACGGGCGTACTGCTGGAACGGTGCCGTCGCCGCCAATAATTCGACCGGTCGATCGCGATATGACAAGATTGTGTCGACGACGTCGAGCGGGTTATTAACGAGCAATTCATCAGGGTAAATCGTCTCGCTGCCTGTCCAGCGCCGAATTAACGGATAAGAGCCGGCGGCCATTCCTTCTGCCGGAGAAAGGTGAAAACTTTCCAAATCGCTCATTGACAACACGAAGCCAATCTTTTGCAACCAGGTATCCACGTCATCCCCGTGACCATCGAAATGGACATGTCCTTTCAAAGGTGGCTGTTCAATCCGTTGTAAGAACGACTCATAATATGTCCGTTCCTCTTCCCGCTTCGCAATCCAATATACTTCACTCGGATGATGCCCTTTAAAGAACAAGTGATAGCGGTTATCTTGCGCGAGTAAACGTTCCAATACGTCAAGTGCTAAGTCTGGACGTTTCAGTTTCGGGTTGATGCCAATCATCCCGAGATGGAACGGCAAGGCTTTGTCATATTTTGGTTTATCCAACTTGTCTCCATCGACAGCATTATACAGCATCGTCATCTTATGACGCGGGATGTGGAACAGGCGACTCATCTCCTCAAGCATATAAGGCGAGACGAGAATGATTCGGTCGATATTATCGAGCTCATACTCATTCGGGAATGGCGTCTCTTTTTCCTGCCGATGAATCCGGACGATGAGGCGTTGATGGGGTAACTTGTGATGTGAATACCAAACCGCATTCCCAAGCCCCCACTCACAAAAGATGATGTCAGCCGCTTCAAGGCATGCTTTACTATGGTTTACATCGTGAATTTTATGGCCTTCCCACTCATCGACGAGAACACGATAGCGTGGATTTCCCTGGAAACGTTCCATGAACATCCGGATGAATTTCAAATCGTGGCCCGCGAACAAAATCGTCGTCGGCCGCATTTCCCAAATCGCCTCACGTAAGCGCGCATACGTGCTCGAAAACGTATAAAACTTCGTCATATTATATAGTCGTTCTGCGGCATCTCGATAAATGGCAGGGTGTGTAAATGCGAGTTCAACTTTTTCGATAAATTCCGCTTCTGAGTTGACGAAAAGCGGATAGCTCGAGCCGAGCAACATTTCATGCATCCTGTTACGGTTTAACAAAACCGGTTTACCGAGCGCGCCGTATTCCAGCAGCTTCGTCGACAACTCGAGGCTATCATCTAAATCAGGATGGCGCCAAGACAATCCGATGTCGCTCGAGGCGATTAACGTTTCAACCTCGGCACGCGGAATCCCTTTCAACCAGTCGACTCCTTCGTCTGTTTGAAGACGGCTCGTCACTTCTTTACGGAAGTTCGGGTTATTCGGATCTTGGTTGAACTTATCTCCTGCCACTTTTAACGTGACGTCCGGCATTCTGTTTCGCGTTTGTTGAAACGCATCCAAGATTTCGCTCGAATACCAAAGTGGCGCGAATTTCCCAGTGTAGACGAGCTGTTTGCCCTCCCGTTTAAACGTCGGTACTTCCTCACGCATATTCGGAATCATTGGATTCAGAATTAAAAACGGACGCGGTGTTTCCAGGAATGTCTCGAAGTACTCTTTCATTTCTGCTGTCTGGCAGAGCATACGAGCAGAAAGACTTGCGATGGTTTTCAAGCGAGCGAGCTCTTCTTGTGACGCTTCGGAATGGTCGTGTGTAAAGTCGGTGATGTACGTCCATGTCTTTTTCATCGTGTCGGGGTAGGACGTCAATTCATAAGCGAGTTGGAAACCACGGATGAACGCCATATCGTACCCGTTCGTTTGAACGAGCTCGTGAATGAGTTGGGCCGCTTCATCTGCCTGAAGCACTTTCTTCTCATAGTACGGCTCATCTCGCTTCGTTGACTGTTCGCTGAACACGTCAATAAAATTGACACGTTCGAGCTGTTTGATTGAGGCCGTCACTTCCGGTTTGACAATCGAACGTTTTAATAAGACATCCACTTCTAGGTTCGGGTCTTGGTTTAACATATGGACGACTGATGTAAGCCAGATGGCCGAGCCGTCAATCAAGTTTAAGTTGACGTCGCCATACACTAACACTCGTAATTGCTTGGCTTTCATCGTGTCACCTCCTGTCTTGACGCCTCATCCATCGAGGCACCATCTTTCACGTATTGATAAGGGTCTACACTAAACATCCGTTTGCCCGAGCGTGCAAGTTCTCGCAAACTCTCATCGGCAAGGAAACGATGTAGTGCCGCATCAACCGTGTCGAAACGTAGCGCCGACGGCTTGATTAACGAGCGAGAAGGTATCGCATCGAACACGTAACGGAACGATTCATCATGGTCATGCTTTTGAAGTACGCCCTCATAAGAGTAATAGTCTGCTTTCGTCAGGATGTCCGCCTCCGCGTAGCGGGAAGCGAGCAAGTAGTCTGATAGATAATCCGGTCCGTAATAGTCATTCGGGTTCAAATAGGTGACCCACTCGAACGGCTCCAAAATTTCTGTCAATGACGTGTAGTGCTCCAAGTAGCTTCGCATGTATGTCGAGACCGATTCTGTGTTGTACGTGTTGTATACATCGATGTGGTCTTCAAACTTATCAAGGAAGAGAATCAGTTTTTTATGCGGATAACGCTGTGCTTCGAATTGAGCGACGGCCGTTTCGGCTTCTTGTTTCGAAGCGACGAACGCGAGCACGGCGACCTCTTCATGATCGACCCGATATGGAATGCCGACGTCTTGTACGATTTTAGCGAGACGCTGCGTATACGTATGGTACGTCAACACATGACGCATGCCGCCAATCGCGACGTCTTCATAAAACGACTCATCTGTCATGAGACGACGGAACGTCTCATCCAAATCTGACTCGCCATCATCTAAGAAGACGTAGTCCCCAAGCATCGCCTCGACCCCAATCGAGCGCGTACTGACGACTGGCGTCGCACAGGCGAGACCTTCGAACACGCGTCTAGAAAACATCGTCGGTGAATCGTTCACCGAGTTGACGTTTAACATGACTTTAAACCCTTTATACGCTTTGGCGATTTGATTGTATTTCAGACTTCCGCGAATCGAGTGACGGAACTGTTCAGGAAATTGGAGCTGGTCGCTCTCTCCTCGTTGATTGATGGCATAGTTTCGGTCATAAATCGCGAGGCCATATTGATCCGCCGCCGCAAACAACCGATCCATGTCGGCTTTCCGCGACTCGTGTCGATTCGCATAATACGATCCGGCAAAACAGGCGTATGGCTCACGCGTGCCCGGTAGGCGAATCGGGTTATGCTCTTTCGGTTGGGCTGCAAACGGTAGAGCATCCACGCGTTCGTGACCGCAATCACGTTTATAGTCCGGGACACGATTCAAGTCGGTCGTATACACATAGTCAAAGCGCTGGGCCGTTTCGATAAAACGATCATAGTGAATCGGGTCTTCTTTGTTCCAAAATACGGTCGGAATATTTTGATGGCGACACCAAGACAGAAGGTCGTCGAGCTCTTCCCATGTGTTCGTGCCATATTTGACGATTTTCTTTTCCCATGCCCCACGATTCCCTTTCCAAGCAGACTCGACGATTAAGACGTCCGGCTGCTCATCGAGTAGCGTTGCCCGCCAATTGTCTGGTGTGAAGGTAATGAGTTGGCATTCCGGCTCGTAAGAAGCCATTGTGAATTCGTCAAAGATGGCAGCAACTTTCAATTCGTGCAGCTCTCTTGGTCGCTGAGCAAAGAGACGGGCCTCACGGACATCAAGAAAGTCCGGATGTTCACGACCGTCACTGACAAGTTCTTCTGCGACACGGATGCGGTCAATGACAGCTTCCCCGCTCCCATCCACACGAAGCGCAAAGCGAAGGAAACGAATACCGCGATCGAAGTAAAACACTTTCTCACTACCAAGTTGAACTTGTTGCATAAGTTGACGCTCAGTCTCTGAATAGGCGACCAAGTAGAGGACGACGTTCGCATTTTCTCCAGCAGAGCCATCGACCGTCACGCGATAACGACAGTTCGCTTTCACCTCAAACGGGTATTCGACGGGTAATTTTTTAAAACTGTTGTTCATCTCAGCATAAGAGATATACCGTCGCTTATCATCTTCTCCTTTCAAGTCGATGACGAGCTGGTCCGCCTTGGACTTCAACTTGATCACATCTGGAGCAGGAATCGTCCACATCGATGGCTTCAATGAAAACAGTTCTTCTTGGCGGACGCTCTTCTCTCGAATCATCCCAAGCGCTAAGTCGCGCAACTCCCCCTGACCATTTACGCGCACGAAATAACGGAGCGAACGATGTGACGGTGCAATCCGGATAATCCCACTCAAGCCAAGCGGGATTTCAACCAACTTATCTCGTCCTGCTTTCGTATAAGTCGCGACAAACAGCGAGGCATCGGCCCCGCCGTTCGTTTCTCCTTTGAAATAGAAACGATATAAGTCATCGTCCATATCCCCGGTCGAGAAGTCAATCCCTCTTCCCGTGTCCACATGAGGAAGCTCAGCTTCTCCGACACCATAATGCGCATATTGATTCCCTTCTGCGCTCAAGACGAGCCGGTCACTTTCCCATCTGGCGACCGTGCGTTCCGGTGTCATCGAACGGAGGTTTGACTCATCGAGTGGTAACATAAATGCGAAATCTTCATCTTTTACGTTTGATGTCGAACCTTCTCCATGCCAAATCGACGCTTCCCCGATTCGGATGTCGATCATACTGAACGTACCGGATCCATGAATATCGAGGTGAGCACGAAGAATCTTTTCTCCCATTCCGAGGGCGACTTCTTCTTTCTGTCCGTTCTGCAAGGTGATCTGTCGGGTACGCCCACCTTTACGGTACACTTCAAGACGAAGCGTCGGTTCCACGCTGTCGCGTGACTTGATTCGAAGCGTCGATGTAAATGACTTCATATTCTCACCGAGCAAAGAATCGATGGCGACGACGTCACTTTTCCCGTCTGGACGGTAGGTCAGCACGATCGGCTCATCGTTTGTGACTGTAAAATCTGTCCCTTCCATATAAATATGTGAAGAGCGGGTAAACCACCCCGGTGCGACTTCACGCCATGCTTGCCCTTTTTGTTGACTCGTCTTCTTGAGCACTTTTCGCCCAAGCCGTTTCGAACGTTGCACCCCTAAATAGGCAGCGCGACGTGCTTTTTTCTGCCATTCCATCTTATTTCCTCCGTGTAAACCGTAGTGATTGTGAAACGAAGTGACAACTTTGCCACTTCGCCACGTTTTTATTTATTTAACTTTCGCGCGACGGCCTGTGCCTTCAAAATCGCTTTCCCTGCTTTCGACTGTGTCAAACGGCGATAACGTTTGTCGAGAACGTCGTACTTCTGACGCCAGTCCGTGATAGCTTGTTCTTTTTGATCGAGCGATTTGACCGTCCATTCGAACGTGTACAACAGCTCTCCGTACTTTTGAACGAGGCGACGGTATTTTTGACGAAGTAAGCGTTCATCGTGTTTTAAGCGTCGAATCTCTTGTTGTTGCTGCTCAAGACGTTGTTTCAATAGACCGATTTCTTTTTCAAGTTCGTTACTCATTCCGTCACCTCACATGTATGCGTCAAAATATAGACGTTTTAGTTCTTGCAGTTGCCCAGTTTCATAAAGATCGACAAATTGCTTAACCCGTGGGCTCTTCAACTCAATCGGTCTATATTGCTCGATAATCGTATAAAGTTTCGCAACGTTGTCGTCAAAATCTTCTGAGCGGCTTAAACGTAAGAAGACCAAGTACCACATCTCAAAGAAGCGTTCGAAGCGAGTCGCACGATACTCATCCAGCACACCTTCACGCGCAAAAGCTTTCGCGCGTGCCGTCTCACGGATGACACATTTATCGAAATATTTCTTCGTAATCGTATTCACTGTCGAACCGGCTACAGCCGCGTAGTAATCATGTATCGTCAAATCGACTAGGGCCACGCGTCCGGCTCGTAAGAACATTTCTTGGAAGAAGAGGGAATCCTGTCCGACGGCGCCGATGACCTGTTCGAGTCCGTTCGCTGTCAAGAAAGATTTTTTAATGACCATCGTCTGAATGCTCTGCACTTTGAAATGATGCTTGAGCAAGTATGCTCTTGGGTCGTCTATCATTTTAACGCCACCTGGTTCAAGCTCGTTTAGCTCAATCATCGCTTCGCGCGTAGCCAGCTTCAACATGCTCCCAACGGCTAAATCAAGCGAGTCATCCTGCATGAGACGGAACAATTCAGCATACCCGTCATTGACCGCCTCGTTGTCCGGATCAAGGAAAGCAATGTAAGGGGTTGTTGCGAGTTCGACGCCTTTGTTCCGAGGGCGTGACGCGCTACCGCTACCGCCATCATTGAACGAGTACGTGTAGACGTTCGAGTATTCGCGCGTAAGACGCTCAATGTAACTCGTCGTCTCCTGTTCAGTCGACCCGTCATCAACGAGCCAAATTTCCATATCATCGAACATCGAGCTTCGACGTAAACTAGAAAAACATTTGTTGTATAGGTAGCGTCCATTATTGTAAATCGGAACGATGACCGACAGTTTGTACGTACCAGGCGGATTGACCACAAACCGGGCACTCGTCTCCAACTGTTCAAAGCGGTCGATCACATATCCGCTTCCTCTGATTTCTTCACTGCCGTCAATCACTCCGAGCGAAATGTGTGCCGCTTGGAACAATGTCTGGGCCACGTCGTCATATCGTTCGACATAGACGTGCTCAAGACCCTCAGGAGCAGGTTTCGTCACGAAATGCACGTCCGTATATTTGAATGCATTTACTAAATCTTCTATATAGTAATCGAGATACGTGAAACGGCTGTCAAACACCGTGACGTAATCGACATGGAGCAAGTCTTGCTCCGTCAGTTCTTCTTCGGCGACGAAACGTGTATGTGGATAAGATTGGATGTCAAAATCTGCTTTCGCTTTCGTCAAATCGCCTCGTCCGATGACAAGGACATCTCGTTGCACCGAGCGTGAAATCCCGAGCGCGAAGAGCATCTCATTGAAGCGGTCGTACATCGTGTGATTCGTGAACACGTTGCGAACCCCTGATAACTGATGCGCATACCGCTCCGCTTCCGTTTTGAACATCTCGAGAATCCCTTTCGCATCGAGCGCGCTCGTCGCGATGAAGACGTTTGGAAAATCGTTGTTGACGGCCACGTTATAGTTCGTCAAGACGAGGTTTCCTCGTGCCTGCGCCTCGTAAATCTCGCGCGCCGTCATCGTCGGGCTCGCTTTCACTTCGTTCACGTGTAAAATCCAATCGCTTGCGCGTTTCAAGCGTTCCCCCTCGTCCACTTCCGCCAATACGAGGGCATCATTCAGTTCTTTTGGCGCTTTCGACTTGACCGATTTATCCGCTTCACGGAGGACAAGTAACTCTTTCCCTGCTTGACGCACGCCGTCAGCGAGGACCAATAAATCTTTCGAGAACCGTTGCACGGGGAAACGATTTGTCACCAAGACGCGTTCAGACTTTTCTGTCGCCATCCCAATCGGATTAAAACGGAGCGGGTCAATCCCAGGACGAATCACGAAGACTCGATCATGACCAGCTTCTTCGACGTAGTCAGCTACGCGCTCTTCGTTCGCTGTAAAGATATAGTCACACTCTGCAGCAAGCGAAGAGAACCGGTCGAAATGATTCGTATCGAGTGTCGTCTCGAAGACGACAGGGACTTCTTTCCGCCTTGCTTGACGAATCAGTTTAATGAGCCATTCCCTTGAATGGGACATGGGCATCCCCATATAGTGGAACGCCGTCGTCTCGTCTTCGACGAGAGCGGCAGAAATTAAAAGGAAGTCAATCGGTTGCGCGTCTACGACTGCTAAGAAACCAGATACGTTATCGAAACGATACGTGTGGCAAAGACGATCAAGCTCTTCGGCTCGTTTTGTTGGTCCAACGAAGGCGACGTGTACGTTTGTCCGTTCATAAAACGCGCATCCGTTTGACGCAATCGGTGTCGGTAAGTCTTTTGGCATACGGGCCCGTGCATCAGTCACTTCTCTTTTGAGTTCTTGCGTCTGGACCGCGCGCAGGCGGTCATCTAGATGAGGTTGTTGTGCAGCTTTTGAAAGGGACGGGAGGTCGTCAATCAGTATGAGTTCATCACCGGTTAACTTCCCTTTTTCGTCCATTCGACTTTTCTCATCTTTCAACCACTTGACGTGCTGTTGCAAATCGCGCAGTGTCGTTTTCACATCCATACGTTCGCTCCACCTTTTCCGTTAGTCGTTCTTATTTTATCAATAACTCATTGTATTTTGTTGAGTCACATCCTTCTGTATAGTAACAGAGTTACATGTCACTCGCAATTCGCTCACGCAAGCGTTTCCGATACGACAAGATACGACAAAAAAGACGTACCGGAACGATGTCCGATACGTCTGAAGATTTTTATTCTTTCACGTCGACGATACGTCCTTCGGTCGTCGGTGTGATTTCCCCGAGTCCAAGCATATGGTCGCGCAAGTTCTGCCAGTCGCTGAGACCGAGGTCATTGACGCGTCCGTCTTTGAATGCCGCTTCGAACTCAACGTAGTTGTCGCCACCCGTTGCTGTGTAGTAGTTCGTTGCGATTTTGTACGTACCGTTCGGATCGATGGTCACATCGTTCGCTCCATCATTGTACGTTACCTTGACGATTCGCTCGTTCGCCGGCTTCGAGCTGTCAAACTCCACCTTGAGACCTGATACTTGAAGGAAGCCGCCGCTTTCACGTGGATACGCGCTAACGCTACGCTCAAACGCTGCCAACAACTCGCTACCTTTCAATTCCATGATCGAGAGGGTGTTCCCGAATGGAAGCACCGTGATGACTTCTCCTGTCGTCACAGGACCTTCATCGATGCCAGCGCGAATACCGCCGGCGTTTTGCACGGCCGCGATGACACTTGAGTCAAACTCTCTCGCTTTCGCAAGCATGCCGTCCGCAATCAAGTTACCAAGTGCCGTCTCGTTGGCACGGACGCTGGCGTCTGAAGGGTCAGAGAAACGTGGGTTGAGAAGTGGGGCTGTGAGCGTCACGCCAATCGGCTCGTTGCTGATGCGATCGACTTCTTCTTTAAACGGTGCAAGGAGTTGGACGGCACGCGCATCCGGCTCAAGTCCTTTCACATCAATCAAGCGGCCTTCGTGAGCAATGATTTTCCCATCTTTGTCGAACTCGACATCAAGTGTGCCGAGAAACTCGCTGTATTGATAAGCATGGACGATGAGGGTCGGTTCTGTTTTACCTTCCGTGACCACGACAGGCTTGTCTAAACGTGTATGCGTGTGTCCACCGATGATGATGTCGATTCCGTCGACATTTTCTGCCAAGAGCTGATCGTTATCCATATTTGGGTTATCATCGAATCCAAGGTGAGAGACAGCGACGATTTGATCAACACCCATCGCCTCAAACGCTTCGACTGCTTTTTTCGCCTCGTCGATATAGTTTTGGAATTTGACCGGTCCCGGGCTCGCGATGTTCGCTGTATCTTCTGTCGTCAAGCCGAAGAATCCGACCTTTTTCCCATCAACGACTTTAATGATGCCCTCATAAAGACGTCCGTTTACCGGTTTTGTCGTAATTTCGTCACGGAAGAGACGGTTCAAGTACTGATCGCCCGAGTAGTCGACGTTCGAGCTGACGAACGGGAAGTTCGCATAGCGGACGAAGTCAGCGAATTCTTTATGTCCCGCGTCTGTCCCGAGGTCAAACTCGTGGTTACCCGGTACCATCATGTCATACTTCATATAATTCATGAGCTTGAGGTCGGCTTGGCCTTTGAACTCGTTGAAATAGAGTGATCCGGAGAAGACGTCCCCTGCATCAATCAAGAGAGCATCAGGTTTTTCAGAACGAATTTGCTTGACTGCCGTCGCGCGGTTCGGCGCGTAACGCAACGCCGCGTGCGTGTCGTTCGTGTGCATGATCGAAAGTTGATAACCAACGACTTGGTAAGGGACTTCGAGCGTGATTGTCTTCCCTTTGTTCGTATATGTAGCCGTTGCCACGAACTCGCCAACCTTGCTCGTATCAATCCCGCTCCATCGTACTGGTTTTTCATATGTGCCACTGACGAATTGGACTTGTTGCTTCACGATGCCTGTCGCCGGCTTTCCTTGTTTGAAGACGAGCGGTTCTTTAGGTGCGACGATTGCCATCGGGTAATCGAGGACGCGGACGCGTTTCTCAACGACCAACCCTTTCCCTTTGACAATCCCACGTGCCGTTTGAAACTCCCCGAGCTTTTTCATGTTGACGCTCGACTTATACCAATGAATCGGCGCCCCTTTATATGTAGCATCTAACGCCTTGTCAAGGTCTCCGCCTGAAACGTAACCTGAACCGAGCGAGACAGCTTTCGCTTTCGTCGCAACGCCTGGTGCCGCCTCTGCCACCGCTGCTGGGGTGAGCGCTGCCGTTGAAACCGCAGCTACCGCAAGTGCCGTGTAGAGCCTCCGTGTCGTTTTCTGTGCCATAAACCATTTCCCCTTTCAGTTTTCGTGAACAGAATCCGATTTGGTAAACGCTTACATAGTGAAACCCCAGCGAGTCGCTTTCCTCGCCATGATCTTCTTGTTACGTCTTCTCGTCTCCATTCACTCTACTCCTAATGTACCGGATATTGTGGCAGGCAACAATCACGAATTGAAGATTTTAAAACTTTTTACAATTTTCACAAGAAAACATTTTCCATATTTAATAAACATTAGAAACACATAACTTCTTGTTTCTATATAATGGTTTTGATAAAGGAGGAGAATTCATATGTATAAAAAATGGTTCATGGTTTTCATCATCACGCTCGTCACGTTCACAATGGCAAACGTCGAAGCGTCGTCGTCACCATACAAGACGCTCGAATCGACCCAGTTGAAAGTGTCCGCGAGTTCTAAAGCAAAAACAATCCAAACGCTCAAAGTGAACACGAACGTTTCGCTCATCTCGACACAGAACGGGTGGGCCCATATCCAAGTCGGTAAGACGAGAGGATACGTCCCGTTCAAGAGTGTCTTGCCCCTTGAAATCCCAATCAAAGACCACGGCTTGAATCAGGTCATGACGTATAAAGGGACGGACATTGCCAGCGTCAGCGGGAAAAGTGCAAAAATTGCTCCGGCGCTACTCCCCTTCTTCAAACAGAACGCCGCCGCGCTGCGAAGTACGCTCGCAAAACCAATCATCGAAAATAACACAATTGTAGGATTTCATACATTGACAATCGGTTTCTTCGTTCCGGTCGACAAAACGTTTACGCTCGATAAACAAGCAGCCTCACGTATCGACAGTTTGTCACTGCAAGTTCGAAAAAACATCACCGTGACGACGGCCGGTCCGCTTCGTCAAGTCGTCTTGAACGCATCCCCATATTTCGCCCCATCAACAGAGGAGAGAATGAACGTGACGTTAAACGGTCCGATTCGACAATTCCATAGCGACGGGGTCTTCAACCTGAAAGGAAAAGGCAGGATTGACCGCTGGGACGTCGCGAAGGAAACGTTGTATTCGTTCTCGATTCAGGCACACTACAACGGAGAAATCGGATATTTAAATATGAAAAATGAAGACGGAATGGTTCGAGGGTCGAATACGTTTACCGTACACGCGGTTTCCGGACCATCAAAAGCTTCAGTGATTGACGGAACAAATGGCGTGTTGGGAACGACAAAAGTCACAAAGATTATCCAAGGCAAGCGAATGGGGAACGAAGAAAAAGTCATTAATCAAATGTGGCCCAAGGTGACAGCCGCTCAGCTCGAACGGCTACTCAACCAGTTGAACATTCCTCATTCCCCTGAACGAATGGACGCCTATGTCAAAGCGTTCACACAAAATCATAGCGCCGATGCGAACAAGCGACTTGTCGCCAGTAGAGAGGACGTAAGTTTTATCGTCCGAACAGTCGATACGGTCCTGTCCATGAGACAATCAAGCCCGCCTTACGTCTCCATTGACAATGGGCGTGTGACCGTCAAGACAAATCATCTCGTAAGAAAAAGAAGCGAGTCACCCGCTTCTTATAAACGAAGTGTGACGGCTGTCATAAAAGATGATGTTTTATATTCCATCACGTTTAAACGCGAAGAAGACCCGACCATTGATTTCAAAGCGTACGAACATGACAACGGTCGATACATCACAACAACCAGCCCGGGCAGTTATCGGGTCATCACCATTGACGATAACATGGTGAAAGGATTCACTTACGACATCCAACAGCAGGCGGAACTTGATCAGCAATATGGAAAAGGTTACTTTGAACTCGTTCGCCTGAACGAAAACGCCCCTAAGTCTTACAATCAACCGGCCCCTGTCTTCGAGGCCAAAATCGTCAAGCACGGATATGCTTCTTACTTGGTCGTCCGTTCAAACGATCGGAACTGGATTAAAAACGTCCATTCCTATACGTTACCGGTCAATAAAAATTACATCGCCGGTGGTCAAGTGATCTCAGACAAAATCGACATCGGTAACTGGCCTCCGAATGATTCTGTCGTCCTCTCTCACTATGACGGAAAGATGAACGATGGGCTCGTCGTCAAGGCTTACGGCTATCAAAACGCAAAACTAAAATAAGACAAGGTCATCTCGCGCGCGAGATGACCTTGTCTTATTTCGGTTGACTAATAATCGTGACCCAGGCGTTCGAGAACGGCCCAGCGATAATCGCATAGTCAGACGGTTTCGCCAAATTTAGCAGACGACCGTTTTGGTAGAAATAAAGGTTCGTGACGACGCCGCCACCTGATGCGCCGATTGTGATGCCACGCGCCGTGAGCGTTTCATCCGGGTCGACAATGATCGAGACGACCGAATCAACGCGATCGCGTCGAATCGTCAAATAGCCACGGCTGTCAATCACAGCCGACTTAAACCCAAGTGGATAGTGCGACGCGTTGGCATGAATGTAAGGGCCGTTCACCGGGTCAAATCGGAGCGCCATCCCACTGAACGTGAGTGAGTCCCCTGTCACCGACGGTAAAAGCCCGGAGTTTGCGTCCGCATCATCCTCAGCCCGAGTCCATAACACTCCGGTCAGTAACAACATACAAGCAATTGCGATTTGCATCCATGTTCGCATCGATTGTTTCATTCGTTTTTCTGTACGACTCATAGTTCCTCCCTATGCTGTTTACTTATTTTACATCGACTGTCCGAGACACTGTCTTCCCGCGCGGGGTGACGAGTCGCACTGTCAACTTTGTCCCTTTACTTTGCGGACTGATGGCCACAGTCGAGTTCGTCGCCGTGACCGTATGCGTCGCAAGCACCGTCGTGCCTCGAAGCACAGTGATTGTTCCATAGTTGACGTTCGCCTTCACAGCGACCGAGCGGCTCGCGTTTGTCAACGCACCGACTGTGATGCTCGGCGTCACGCCTTCTGTGACGGTCATTTTCTGTTGATGGCGGAACATACCTTCTTGGCTCAACAACGTAACCTCTTGTCCCGTCGTGAAGCGTGGGAAGCGAAGCGTCACCCGCCCTGTCGAACTGGCCGTCGCTTTCACGACACCGTTCGGGCTCGTGAGCGTGACAGCTGAGTTCGGTAAAAAGATACCCGTCCATGAACTAATCTCATTATTGATTCGCAACTGGCTGAGCACGGTTTCCGGCAAGACAATCGCCTTATCTTGTACGCGTGCCTGGTTTATACCGCGCACGGTCACCGTCGCGCCCGGTTTGACCGGAAGCTGATAGCGCGTCGGCGACAGCTGTTTCGCCGTCACGGACTGACCGTCTACGAGGAACCGGAGCGTCGTGCTCGCATCCTTCTTCACCGAGAAGACGGCGTTCGTCTTCATGAGCAAGACGTCGGTCACGTCGACCGTCGGTAACCCATAATCTTCTTTCACTGTCTCTAACTTGTACGCCTCTTCAACGTCACGTGCCAACTTGTAGTAGACGCGCCCGTTTTTCGGGAATTCGTTCGTGAAGCGCGCAATGCCTGAAGCATCGGCGACGGCGGTCGCCCCCGTCAACATGTACGGGTCGTTGTATGTGATTTCGACCGTTTCGCCGGGCGTCGTCTTGAAGACGGCCCCGTTGTAGCGACTGAGTGAGACGAGTGTCACACCATTGTCGAACGCTTCGCGCTCAGTCGTCGTGACTTCAATTTTCTCAGCGAGGCTCGTGTCGGTCGAATGGCTGACCGTGATCAAGCCACCCCCATAGAGCGTCGTTCCGAGCTTGAGGCGGTACACACCTTCTGCGTCCGCTTGGACGCTCGTGCCACGAAACTGTGTCTCGTTGAACTGGCGATATGCGACCCAGACCGCTACGTTCGGTGCCGTCTTCCCTTTAATCTCAGTCAACGTGCCAGCGGACTCGACCGTAATCGGGACATAATCATAAAACGTCTGCGTCCACGGGAACGTCAGCCCGGCTGTCGTGAACGAAAGCGTGACCTTGCCCGGGGCCGTGACGTTGAGACTATTGCTGGCCGTCACGTTCGCCGGGACGCTAAGGAGCGTCTCGCTCAAACGAGGACGCACAACATTCCCACCAATCGTCGTGACGACGAGTTGCGGGGTATAGTCGGTGTTCGTGTACCAGTTTTTCGTCGTCTTCGGTACACTGAGTGAAATCGCCTTCGGGAATTCGTAGACGTCTTCACCCCCGTAAAGCTTATCGCCTAAGAACAAGCCGCGACTCGTCGCCGCAATCGAAAACCAACCGCTTCTGCTGTACTCCAACGGTTCTGTCGTGAGGACGCGACTCGTTCGGTCGTACGTCGTCAACTTCATCCGATTGATCAAGTACATCTTTCCGTCGTACATGTAGACACCGTCGATATGATATTCGTGTGCGAACGGCTCATACGTCAGCGTCCGTTTCTTGTCGTCATAAAAGTAGAGCCCTTCTTCTGTCCGGACGAGCACGACATCCTCCTCTTTGAACGGGTAAATTGAAGCGACCCGATCTTTCATCGAGAACGTGTCTTTTTCAGTGAACGTCCATGCGTCAAGGATCGTCGTCTTCATCCCGCCTGAGACGAGCACATCACCATTGTCGAGGAACGTGGACGACTCGCCCGTGAATCGATGAAGGACGTTGCCGTCGAGGTCGATGACGACCCCTTCTTGCAAGTTCACCTTGAGGAGGATACGCCCCCGCGCGACGTCCGTGTCGACGATCGCTTGATAGAAATGCGGCGATGTGATTTGTGTCGACTCACCCGTCGTGAGGTTGACGCGCTCGACCGAACGTGACCGCTCAATCAACACGTCGTCGCCAAAGGCGACAACACTGATGTCATACGTGCTGTCAATCGGGGCGAGTACGCGCGCACCTGTCTCGTCATTCACGAAATGATAGACATTTTTTTGCGTGGCCTGATCATATGACCGCTCCAGGAAATAGTCGCTCCCTACAATCAATTCTCGGTTCTTCATATCGATTGGTGCGGCTTCTGCCGATAAGCCACTCGTCCATACCGCCAGCGCGAGCACCGCGCCTGTCATCCATTTATCCATCTTCGCCTCTACCTTTCCGTCCTCGTCAGATTTATTTGAAAATCTGTTAAGAATATCCAAAATTATAATTTCCTTAAATGATTTTAAAT
Source organism: Exiguobacterium alkaliphilum 12/1 (assembly GCF_000714435.1). Taxonomy (GTDB): domain Bacteria; phylum Bacillota; class Bacilli; order Exiguobacteriales; family Exiguobacteriaceae; genus Exiguobacterium; species Exiguobacterium alkaliphilum. The sequence goes on along the minus strand of NZ_JJMW01000063.1, from coordinate 18,616 downwards.
TACTTTCCAACTGTACGCAAGAGACAAACGGTTAAAAATCAAGAATTTTACCAAAAGAGGTCAATTGTTTTCTGAACTGAATCGAATGACGTGTTTCGTACCGCTCGATAACCAGTACGTGACGATATCGATCTCGTCACGTCGTTCGAGTTTGGTCTCGACAATCGGGTTGTCGGTCCGATCGAGACGGATGAGCGTCAAATACCGGATGTCCGTGCCATATTCAAACGAGACGACCTGCTTTCGTGGCTTCCACTCGAAGTCACGGCTCGCGACATGGCTCGCCTCGATATCCATATAAGCACCTTCCGCCCCCATCAACTGAACGAGTTGGATCGAACGGCCGTTCACGTCACGGAACAAGACGTCACGCGCCTCGGTCGAGCCCCCGACGAGATCGAGTCCGACGCCGAGATGGAAGCGTTGCACGAACAGGTCAGGATTGGGAGAAGTGATTCGATCATGGACAAGGAGCGTGCGCGCCTTATCGTAGACGACACTACGCTCATGCGTCACCCCTTTGCCGATGAGCCGACTGATCCCATGGGCGATCGCCATTCTCCCACTAGACTCGACGGAGAGGATTCCGCTCTGCCCGATTTGTTCGACCGAGAAGTCTAGTTCTTCACCGAGCCGATGGACCGTGTTGTGGGCTGCGACCCGTAACGCACGAGCCCGTTCTTCCCGGTCCGTGTAGCCGTAACGGCCCGTCTCGACGATGAAGTCGCGACCAAGACCATACAGCTCAATACTGAGGTCGTCGGCGTGTTTATGAGCATAGCCGTTATAACCGGCCGTCATCATGATATGGGTCGCATCGCTGAACGGACGCTTCGGATGCGCCCAATACTCGCGCATGACAGCGTACTGTGTCCCTAGTTTCTGTACAAGTTCGCTCGGCTGGTCCCCGACCGTCCCACCACTGAGCGCATAGGCAAGCTCTGGGTAGTGACCGATGCCCGGGATCGCATCGAACGGACGGATTTGTCCGCTCGTATCGCCGAATATCGGGAGTGTCCGATTCGGCTTGACCATGTAGGTTAGCCGATCAGGCATACGCCGAATCAAAGCGAAGCGCCGAGGCAGTCCGACACCGTTCGACTCGGCCCATTCCGTGAAGCGGGCCAACGTATGGTAGACATAGACGTGATACCCCGGCGAGTGCTCGAGGTGCGTCCCGTCATCTGCCAGACTCGCCTTGAGCTGTTCGTCGAGCCGGTCTCGGGCGACGCGCCCCCAGTCCGCGCTCGCCTCGAACTCAGGAAATGTCTCGGCGATGACAAGGAGTGCCATGTCTTGAAACAACCCGTGGTTATGACGCACCCGGTAAAAGCTTGGTGACGCTAGCAGCACGGCATGGTCATGCACCACGTTCAAGACGTGCTCAGTCATATGCGAGTCGTGATGTAGCGCCGATTGTCGAAACGCATCCCAAAATCCGATCAGATGGAACACTCGCACGGCGGTACCGTGCCCGTCATAGGCGACACGATTTCTTGAAACCTGAGACATCGGGTACTGTCGTGTCCAGCTACGGACGATACGCTCGGCATACGCGATATAGTCGATCCGACCCGTGGTGCGATAAGCCCGTGTCAACTGATTGACCGTCGTCCAATAGTGGAGTTGGAAACGGAACGACTTACTGTCGACGTCCGGCACGTCGCGCTCCCAATCGAACCGTTCGATTGCTTCGACACGCAGATGGTGCGGTGCCGTCGGGATGTACCAATCGCCGACGAGGGCACGATCAGCGAACATGATGGCCTGTTCGTCAGTCAGGCGTTCGTATGTAAAAGGGATCAACGCTCCCTTCTGCCGCATATAGTCGTGAAGGAGCACCCGATTCAACCCGTTCGCGGCTCTCGCTCTCGTGAGGGGACGGACAAGGACGAACTCGACCATCGATGTCAGTACGAGCAACTGTCGTGACCGTGACCGGACAATCGTGTAGCGCCCAAACGGACGGATGATACGATATTCGGTTGTCTCGCTCGTCCGTTCATACGGGACGACCGCCTTGCCTTTCAATTGGTACACCATCGTCCCAGGTGCGAGTCGTGCGTTCCAGTCACTGTGCGCCCGTGTCGTGAGCTGAGCGACGAGGTGTTTTGAGATTGAGCGTTCCATCATGTCCCCCACTTCATTTCCATTCATCACTTGAAAATTCTACCTGAACAGGGCATTGGATACAATCAAAATCCGACTTGACGCCAAAAAGCCCGGCTCGTGGCCGGGCTAAGATTATTTTGGAATCGTCATCTCACCCGTCTCTCCGTTCGAGACGGTATAGGAGAGGACGTAATCGGTCTCACGTTCTTCAATATCAGCTTGTTCGATGTACGTGTTCGAACGATCGATGCGAATCAACGTGATGTATCGCACGTCATCGCCATACTCGACCGAGACGACCTGCTCACGCGGCTTCCATTCGAAGTCACGGACCGACAAGTGACTCGGTCGAATCGCCATATACGAGTCCTCGTCCGTCTCAAGTTGCATGAGTTGAATCGTACGGCGCGTCGCATCGCGGAACGTGACGTCGTTCTGTTCAATCGAACCGCGCGAGAGCGTCAACCCGTCGCCGAGATGGAAGCGTTGAACGAACATGTCCGGCTCTGGCGAGGTGATTTTGTCATAGACGACGAGCGTCTTCGCCTTGTCGTAGACGAGCGTGCGTCGATGCACCCCACCCTTCCCGATCAGCTCGCTCTCGCCGATGGCGACGCTCGTCGCACCAAGGTCCTCGACCGAGACAATCCGACTCTTGCCGACCATGTCAGGACTCAAATCGAGCCCTTCGCCGAAGCGGTGGACCGTGTTATGCGCCTCGACCTTGAACACTTCTCTCCGCTCGGGACGGTTCGTGTAGCCGTAACGACCCGTCTCGACGATGAAGTCGCGGGCGAGGCCGTACAGGTCGATGCTCAAATCATCGGCGTGCTTGTGCGCGCTCGAATGATAGCCGGCCGTCATCATGACCTGGGTCGCCCCAGAGAAAGCTTGAGGCGGATTGGCCCAATATTCGCGCATGAAGCTGTACTGGCTCCCGAGCTGTTTCGTCAGAAGTGGCGGCTCGACCCCTTCCGTCCCACCGCTGACCGCATAGGCGAGATGCGGGTAATCGGCCGTCCCTGGGATGATGTTCATCGCCCGGAGGTGGCCCGCGGTGTCGCCGAAGATCGGGAGCGTCCGGTTCGGTTTCACCATATACGTGAGCTGTTCCGGTATCTCTTTGATGTCCTCGATGCGAGATGGCAAGGTGAAGCCGTTCGCCTCGGCCCACGTCAAGAAACGGGCGAACGTGTGATAGACGTATACTTGGTAGCCCGGCGAGTGCTCGAGGTGAATCCCGTCCGACGAGATGCTGTGCGCGATTTGTGTCTGGAGCCGATTGTTCGCGAGCGTCTGCCAGGCTGCGCTCTTGTCGAACTCGGGAAAACTTTGAGCGATGGCCGTGAGTGCCATGTCTTGGAAGATGCCATGATTGTGGCGGGCCTTGTAGAAGTCCGGTGCCGCGAGAATCTCGGCATGCTCATAAATCGTCTTTAACATGAGCTCCGTGAAGGCCGGGTCTTTATGGAGCGTTGTCTTCTTGTAGACGTCCCAGAAGTTCAACAGGTGGAAGACGCGGATGGCCGTCCCTTGATCGTTGTACCCCCATCGGAGCCGTTTATAGTTTGCTGCGGGGTGCGCCTTCGTCCAACTCTTGATGATTCGCTCCCCGTACTGAAGATACGCTCGGTTTCCGGTCTTGTTATACGCTTGCGTCAGTTGGTTGAGCACCGTGAAATAGTGGAGCTGGAACGCATACGACGTGCTGTCGACCGCCGGGACGTCCTTATGCCAATTGAACGTGTCGATGTTCGGGACGAGCAACTGGTTCGGCGCCGTCGGGATGTACCAGTCGCCGCGGAGCGCTCGGTCTGCGAACTGTCGCGCCTGATCCGTCGTCAACCGGTCATACTCGTAAGGGGCGTGGCCGGGCGTCTGTCTCATATAATCGTGAATTAAGAGCCGGTTCGCCGGCGACGAGATTCGTGCTTTCGTCAAAGAGCGAGCCGGGACGACTTGAGCTTGACTCTTCTTGATATAGATTGGCTTCCCGCCGGACATCGCTAAATAATACCAACCGGACGGACGGACGATTCGATATTCGCGTGTCGTGTTCACCGTCTGTAGCGGGACGACCTTCTTGTCTTTCATCTGATGGATCGTCGTCTTCGGCGCGACCCGGACGTTGAAGTCTGAGTTCGCTTCGGCCGCGAGTGGAGCTAAGATAAGTGTTCCACCGAGCAGTGCCGAGGCAATTGATTTATTTAATCGGTTCATGTTGTAATACCTCACCATTCTAAAAGGATTTCATTTGTAAATTGTATCCAACTTTGAGTTTATAAACAATAAAAAGTGGATATCATTTACCTTTTAAACCAATATAATTAAAAACGCCCACTCTTTTTTAAGAGCAGACGCTTAAAGTCCATTCATTTGCAGTCATTTTTCGTTCTCCTGTGGCATAGCCGACCCGAGAGACGCGAACGGGGAGTACAGTTCTTTTTTTTGTTTCGAGATGCTCACTGGGAAGTGGCTTTCGACGAAGCAATGGTTGTCTTGCCAAGTTGACGTGTCCCCGCAAAGACACGGACATAAGCACCGCTGTCTGCCCTTTCAGTCACGACCGTGCTTGTCGTACGGACGGATACAATCAACATCGTCTTGAATGCGTTCAAGATGTTCGTCGTCACGTGCTATGATTGACACGGCCTGTCTGGCTAGCAAGAGTGTAACAAGAGCGTCCATTACTCAAGGTCTTTGTCGACATAATCCGACAAAAAAGTCCAATCGAGGGCAGACTAGAGATTAATCGATTAAACTTTCAAGTGTGATATTATGGAAAATTGAATAATTTCTGTCCAAAGTGATTTGTAAGTATTGAACTCCGCTGAGATCGACGTCGACATTCACGAATGGGTCCCCACTCTTTATATTGTACCTTTGAATCAGTTGTTTATTGCCATAAGAATCTACACTGTGGAAGCTTAATGCAGATTCATTATCATCATTTAATCTGTTTTGCGGTATTGCATATTTCCCTTTGATTGATTGATAGTTCCCTTTAAGCGCATATTGAACCCAAGATCCCCAACTTCCTTGAACTACATTTGATGGATAGTAAGTATCTTCTAGAATTTTAAAACTAATATCGTTTCCATCTCTACTATCATCTACAGTTATACTCGAGTAATCGAAAATATTATTGTTAGTCAATGGTTGTACTTTCCCTTTTGGAGCAATCCCAAAGTACATTGCTTGTTTAGTTGCATTCCAAGTAGTAGGTTTTTGTCCACCTAGTAGGGCTTTGCCTACCGATTCAATCGGTGCATACAATTGATTATCAAATACGAACGTGCGTGGTGTCTTCCCTTTGCTCACCGTAGGTAGAAGACGCTGACCGTCTAAATAAAACTCAGCTTGATTTTCTGTCACCCGAATGCTTTTTACAACCCCACTCTTCGTTTTGACTCCTTTTTCATATTTCTTGTACTCATTAATTTTAGCCGTAAGAGATTTATTGCTTTTCTCGACATTCGTCACTTTCTTTTTTAAGTTCGAGATCTCCTTTTTTGAGGTTTCCAAGTTTTTCTTCAATGCACTGTTTTCTTTCTTTAAGGCATTGATTTGTTTTTGTAGGTTCGCAGTCGATTGTTTTTCCAGGCTTGATGCTTCGCTGGTATGACCCATACTAAGCACAAAAACAAGTGTCATCAATACGACAATCAGTTGTTTGCTCCATTTCATAAGTAATCCTCCTAATTTTTGTCTACTCCAAATAATATCAGGCTTCCTTCCCCATCAGGTTTCAAATTACTGAAACGAGATAAACGTTTCTTCACTTTCTCATTCCTTTTTGTTTCAATTCGCCTCCATCCTCCCATAATGGTTGTTATGCGGTTTTGACACCTCGCCATCCCCGTCGTTACGTCAGGCCAAGCGTTATGTATAACGTCCCGTATAGATGAAATAAGCGCTAGGCGTTGTTTCGCCTAACCGTCATTTCTTTATAACAACCATTATGCTGGATTCACCTAGGAAAACCGAACGCGCGCGAGAGAGTAGCGAACGATGTCAGACTTTAATGAACAACTAAACGATTGGGAGCCGATGATCCATTACGTCATCCGCACGCTCCACATTCACCCGAACGAGATTGACGACTGCGCCCAAGCCGGACGTATCGCCCTATGGCGCGCCCTACTCGGTGAGAAGACGTTGTCGAAGACGTATTGCTTCATCCGCATCCGCGGCGCAATCCTCAACCATCGAGCAAAGCAAAAAAAGACGCTCGTCCATGAGGTCACGTGCGAGCATCTCCCAGAAACGGGGCAATCCCCACTTCCGTTTCACCTATGGTTATCCGATCAAGAAAACAGTTTACCGCCCCGCCATTACGCGTTACTCTGCCATATGCTTTGCGGCACCGAGGACACGCTCGGCTACTCACCGAGCCGGCTCCGGGCATACCGGGCCGAGCTGTACCGGATGCTCCGCGAAGACACCAATTAAGGAGAGATGACGATGAATCTTCGCATCGACGAGGCGGTCAAACGACACCTCCACTACTTACATGTGACCGGGAAGGCACAGAACACGATTGACCACGCGGGATATAAGTTCGATCGGTTCTTATCCATTATGGGGCAGGACGCCCGGCTCGACGATTTCAAGACGAGGCAGGACGTCATGCCGTATATCGATGCGCTCCGCGCGAACAACTGCCAACCCGTGACCATCAATAACTACTTGAGCGCGCTCCGTGGCCTATACGATTGGGCGATGACCGAACAGTTGACGGCACATAATCCGTTCCTCCGCTTGCGGGTGAAAGTAAACGAACGTCTTCCTTCCGACGTCCCGACACCACGGACGATTCTCTCGATTATCGAGGCGATCGACGTCCCGCTCTATCGAACGTTTTTGACATTCCAGCTCCATACCGGGATGCGGATCAACGAGGTCCGACTGTTGACGACGGAGGCGCTCGATTTGGAGCGACGCCGTGTCCACGTCCATGAATCGAAGGCGGGCAAGTCAAGGACGGTGCCGTTGAACGACATCATTTACGACGTGATGCGGACGTATATGGAGGAAGAGCGGCGTCATGGCCCGTCCCCTTACGTCTTCCCGTCCCGCCGCGGGGGCGTTATCTGTAAGACGACGATCAATCGCCACCTGACCGAAGCGTCGTCCGATGTACTCGGCTATGAGATCACGTCGCACACGTTGCGTCACGCCTTCACGACACATCTGTACGACCAAGGCGTCATGGAGACGACACTGTCCGAGCTCCTCGGTCATGCCGAGCCGAAGACGACGCGACGATACATTCGTGTGAAGGAGAACCATTTGAGGAACGCCGTGAATCGAATCAATCTGGATTGAAACAAGGTCACCACGTATATGTTCGTGGTGACCTTGTCATTCGCTTCATCCTGATTCCTCCTTTGTATATTTGCACTACACTTAACCTATATTTATATCTCTAAACACAACGCTCTTATCCTTCGTTTTATGCTGTATCTAAAGAAGTCATAACAAAAAGAGGGTGTCACCCCTCTTTCGATGATTATTGAATTTTTGCACCTGACTGCGTGTATGAAAGATACACACTCAATGAATTAAGCGAATCAATGTCTTTCTTACTGTAAGGCGTTAAGCTACTCTCTGTCCAACCCTCTTTGACTTTAAAGACAATAACGGCATGGGTTACTCCATCTCCTACAATTGCATTATCCATACCCGCCATATCGTATACTATAGAACGCAATTGTGCACTGGCATCGCAATCCATCTTCTTATTTATTAGAACATCATAGGCGGATTTTACATTCTTATCCCCTACTACAGATTTAGAGTTATACTTTTTTTCCAAATAACTCGCAAAGGAGTCTGCTCTATGCACGCTTTGGTAAGTTTCAAATGAAACTCTACCCTCAAGAACAGGCGCTAAACCTAACTCCGCATTCAACAACCCACCATTATTAGGTGAACGAAAAGCAGGGTCATTCCTATCTCTAGTACCCCTCTCACCATTCATGACACGAAAAATATCGTTTGGTAACTCGAAATCTTTCGAGTTAAAGTTTTTAGCAAACTCATCTTTTACGATTTTCATAACGGCATCATATTCTGCTTGATTATTAACTCCGTAAATATGGCTACCATACTGTGTCTTGATCCTGTTGGCTAGGAGCACAGCCGACAAATCTCGGGATGCGATCCAACCCGTCTTCGTTCCGACCTTCACCTGCGACCAAGAGCCGTTTACCCCTGTCCGAGTTACTTTAGCACCGTTCGCAAGGTTAAATGCGACCTTACCTTTTGTCGAGCGAGTCGTATACGCCTTTGTCGCCTTGTTCGCATACATCGTGACCGTTTTCGGAGCGACATACGCCTTCAAATTGTTGACCGCAACCCAACCCGTACTGCCGTTATACGTTACTTTCATCCATGAAGCCCGCTTCTCAATAGAACGAACCTTTGCATTGGCAGGAACTTGTACGATCTGCTTCGATGACGTGCTGTTGGATGCGTACAATGGCTGAGCCTTAATCACCGTGTAATCTTTACTCTCCTTGATAACCTCAACTGGAGGTGGCGTCGGCTTCGTAGGCGTTACCCCGTTCGGGTCGGAAGTCATGGTCGTGAATGACCAAGTACGACCGCCTGACATCTTATCCTCAGGACTCGTCCACTTTACAGTAGCCGTGTACGTCTCTCCCCATTTCAACTGCTGTTTAGGGATAAGTCGAACCGCTTGATTCATCTTGAAATCTACAAATGCAGGAACAACTACCCCTTTCGAATCTTTTAATACAAATGAGAAGTTTTTGCTGTCAAAAACCATTACATCTAAAGGATACCAGTATGTTAAGATATGTCCCGACTGCGAAATCCCGTAGTTTTTCAACGGGTTCGGAATCTCGTTACCCCCGAATAACGGGTTGACGTTTTTCATACCGTTAACTGGATAGACATGGTCAGTAGCACGCTCGCCGTATTCATCAATACGGAGTTTGATGACGTGGAACCCTTTTTGGTTCCCCTTCTCAGCCTCAATACCTACTGACTGTAAATCAGGGTTCAATAACCCCTCACGGTGAAGCGGTGCTTCATGTACCAACTCCATAATACTGTTTGTATGAATACGAGTTGCAAATACAATGTTTTCACTCAAATACTCTCCCACAGAACCACCGACCGCCAATACTCGGTCTTGAGGTTTTACCCCTGTGAAACCTTTATGTCCCTTCACCTCTGAGTGTCCATACGACCCACCGTTTGTAATGAGATAGTTAAAATGGTTCGTCGCCGCTTTCGTGAGGAATGGGTCTAACTTGACCGGTTTCATACCTGCCTCAACCCGTAACTTGTTCAAGTTCGCAAGCGCCTGCAACTGGTCGGCAGAATAGTTGTAACTTGAAGCCTCAACCTGCGTCGTCGTCAAGACAGGCGTCAAGACCAACACACTAAGACTCATTCCGATTGAACTGCTCCCCGTCAAGTAGACAGGGCAAATAATGAAAACCAAACTAGGCGGCTTGAGTCCTGTATTCGACAGGGCTCAAGCCGTTTAGCCTTTTCTGGAAACGGTCATGGTTGTAGAACGATATGTAGGCCTCGATGGCCGATGTGAGTTCGTTATAGGCCTGGAACTCACGCAGGTAGTACATCTCGACTTTCAGGGTGCCCCAAAAGCCCTCGATCGGGGCGTTGTCGATGCTCTGTTAACTCGCTATGACCAGTATACTTCTTGATCCACCGATATAGAACCGACCAACTACTAATATGATATTTGGAGAGAACCTCCATTTTAGTGAACCCATCGAGATAGTCACGTACGGCCGCGATCTTCTGTTCCTTGGTGTAATGTTTCCATGTCTTCGACTCCTTCAACGCATCGATCCCACCGGTATCGAATTTCACTTTCCACACCCGGAGGGTATTCTCAGAGACGTGATGGGCCTCCTCGATTTCCTTCCAGGTGTATGTCCCTTCTTCCATCATACGTAGCGCACTCAGTTTTTGTTCAATCGAATGCCGACTTCTCGCCATAAAAAAACACTCCCCGATAAGAATAAACAGATTTGTTATTTCATCTGTCTACCTATTGGGGAGCATATCAGTTCACCAGTGCCAGTCCCTTTCCTTTGTTAAAAAGTTTCATCTGTTCCTCTCCGATCTATATTCATCTCGTTTCATTATACCGCCACTTGTTATACAATTTTTTCAATTTTTCAAGAATAAGGAAATCGGTTCTTGCTGTGATATATTTAAAAAGAAGTCAATCAAATTCCAATAGAGGTAACGATGAAAAAAACAATCACAAGTCTGATAATCGGCAGCTTCCTCATCACGATGGCACCGTCAACAGCCGACGCAAGCGTCGATCCATACTTCCATATCCGTTCAGTTCCGAACGCGACCGTTCACGAATTGCGACAACGTAAAATCACACCGACAACCCAACTATCCGGGACGAAACGCTACAACGTCATCCGACCTTCCGGATGGTATTTCGAGGCCGTCGAGAACAATAAGAAAATATATCTGAAAAAGAGCGAGGCGAAACTGCTTGTCGCGAGGCCTTTGACCGCATCGAGCTTCCAACAGCCGAACACGCGCGCCCTCGCCCACGATTACATGAAGACGACTCGCTCTCATGTTCCTTATGAATATGAGCAGCTCGGCAACACACGGGCGATTCAATATGCGGACCGGGCGTTGCGCGGTGACTGGTATGTGCCGACCGCGCCGTTTCGCCTCACGGTCAAAAACGTCGACACGTTCAACTGGCATACCGGTATACCGGCATCAGACAGCAACTCGTATCCATTCCAAATCCATTATTTGACGACGCTCAACCAGTTGACGCAGGCCTACAACGCGACGGGGGACCTTGCCTATTTGCGCTATGGGGAACGGCTCATCAAGAGTTGGACGAAGGCGCACCCCATCGCGAACTACAAACAGTACCGCTGGCCCTATAACGACCACGGCACCTCGATTCGTGCGTTTCATCTGTTGAACTTCTGGGACGTCTATAAAAAGACGTCGCTGAATAAAGACCCGGCGTTCACTGGGCTCATGTTGAAGACGTTGTATGACCATGGCACGCTCCTCGCCACACCGAGCTTTTATAAGGAGTACCATAACCACGGCATCTTCCAAGACATGGCGCTCACCGCCATCGCCCAGACGTTCCCTGAGTTTGATCGGAGCGCAGCATGGCAGACGTTCGCGAACACACGGCTTCAACGACAAATCACGCACAGCATCTCGCGTGACGCCGTCCATCTCGAGCACTCGCCGGGATACCAGGCATATATGTACCACACGTTCGCCCGCTTCCTCGACTGGGCCGAGGCGAACCGGTTCGTCCTCCCGCCAAGCATGGCGAACATGGAGGACATGCCGAAGCAATTGACGTACATGGTGAAACCGAACGGGACGCTCCCGATCTTCGGGGACACGTCCGGCGCGATCCGGACGATGAACATCATCCCGAACACGGCCGACTATCCAGAGCTCGCCTATGCGGTCAGTCGTGGGCAAGAGGGCGTCATGCCGAGACATCTCGTCAAACGCGTCGGGACACAGTATAGCTTCATGCGCGAGTATTGGGCCAATCCCCCACGCTCCTTCTCGAACGCGACCCAGGTCATGATGACGGCCGGCTATCATTCGAGTGCGCACAAACACGCGGACGATTTGACGATTGACGTGTATGGGCTCGGGCGTGACTTCATCATCGAGACCGGACGCTACGGCTATACGAACCGCCCAGAGCGACAGCGCGTCTTCGGGGTCGAGGCGCACAACACCGTCCACCGGGATGGGGAAAACCTTGATTTGAGCGCGGCGATGCGCGGCAAGAGCCGCATCGTGACGACACGGGATAATGGGGCGACCCATCTTGCGATTGGCGAGAGCAAATTGATTGGAAAAGGGGCGACCCACCGTCGGACGATTGTCTATGACAAAGCGCAGACGCTCGTCGTCTACGACAAGGTCACTTCTCCGATTGCGGCGAAATACGTGCAGCGGTTCCACCTCGCCGAAGGACTGACGCTCCTCCGGAGTTCGATAGGGACTCAAAACGTGTTGTATGGCGATTCGAACGGACGGACGGTACAGCTCATGCAGTTGAACTTGAACGGCACCTCGATGCGTACGAGCTCGAGCTTCGTCGCCGTCCGCGACTATGAATGGAAACCGCGCCCGCAAGTCATCTCGTACAATACCGGGAAGGACGTCCGCTACGTGACGCTCATCCGGCTCGACCAATCGAAGACTACGATCACGAGCGCGAGCGTCAAGGCTGTCGGGACCAACTACGTCGTCACTTACACGTTGTCGAATAAAGAAACGAAACAACTCGAAGTACCGATGTGAACAAGAAACAGGCTGACCCCACAATTAAGTTTGGTGTCAGCCTGTTTTCTTATGTCATGAAGCGAGCAACAAGCGTAAATGTGATGCGAGCGGACTTAACGAACAATCACTGTAATTTCTACAGCATCGCCATATGCCTCCGGTTCGAGCGACAACACGCTGGTCCCTCTCTTTTTCGCGACCAGAGCAGGACGATTTAAGTCATAGTCAAGTGTAGTCCCACCATCATAGCTCATTACCCTGTACGCATACCCACGGCTATCGTTCAATCCATGGCGCCCGATTCCAATTCGATCTCCGACTTTTACATATAGTGTAGTCTTGCCTACATAAACTGCGTTTTTACCTGAGTGTTTCAGCCCGAGCCAGATTTTCGGATTCCCGGCGATAAATCGATCATCACGTCCGGTCGCACGTCCAGCCGATACGACTTTCCCGTTTTGAACACGATACTTCTGTTGAACAATCGAACCATTCGTGTAAAAGAGAACCCCATCAATGATTAGCGCATTCCCTTTGTACAATTCGCTTTTTTGATGCATCAATTTAATGTCTCGACCATTCGGAGATCCAATCAGGAAAGCTTCTAGAAAACTGCCGCTCCCTTCATACGTCCCGACCACAATTTTATCGCTTGCACCCATTCTCCCTTTCGAGATGAACATAAGGTTTGAGCGATCTTCGAATGACCTTCGATATGACTGTTTCCATTTCCCGTTCTTCAGTTCGTGTACGAGGACCATGTAATCGTTCCAATACGCCTCCTCTTTTTTAAAAATCGATACGACTTCGAGCGGTTTTGAACTATTTAATTGAATCAACTGGTGATCATCATAAGTGTAACCGTTTAGATTTGATTTTTTTAGTTCTTTGACGAATTGATCCGTCGATTGCGCAGCCTCTGCCGGTACCGCGACAAAAATCAAAACAACACAAAGAATAAATACTTTCAGTCGGTTGTTCATATTCATTCCTCCATTTTTTGTAATCAACCAGATGGGAGTGATTCAGTGAAGTAGAAGTAGACTGCTTTCCCTTCCAAATCATACATGATGAAAAGCGCGTGTTTTTTATTGATTGCATGTAGCGTGAGTCTTGATAATTCCGACTGATCAATCGTTTTCGTCCCTCGGGTCAATCGACTCGCACTCCCTTCCACATCAATGTCCCACATCGGCTTACCGAAGACTTTTCGAGCCTCGTCTATCGTGATATCACGTTTTTCATAGTCAAGTAGCAACAGCATCTCATCGATTTTCTTCGTACCTCGATACGTGCCATACATCCAGTTGCCTTTGAATTTCCCGCGTGAAATCACATCCTGGTCAAGCGTAAATTTGCCTGCGACGCCCCCAACTTTGCTGTAGCTCGAATAAAGTGTGTACGGTGCATTCAAAAATGTACGACGTTGCTCAAGTGCTTGTTTCTGCTGTTTCAACCATTCCGTATCAGAAGGACGTGGGTCTTTTTTGACTGTCACCTCTAGTGTTGCTTCATGGTCTTCATACGTCGCCTTGATTGCAACCCGGCCAGGTGATTTCAGAATCAGCTTACCTTGTGAGAAATAAGCAACTTGCGAATTGTTTGTCCGCCATACGACCTTGTCTTTCACAATTGATGTCGATTGATCTTTACCGGTCACAAGGACCGAAGGAATAAGCTCTGTTCCTTCAATCAAATCAGCTTTCCCTAGTTGAATAGACAAGTGATGAATTCGTTTTTTTAAATTAAGCCCGTTGTATACTCTGATTGGCCCATCTCCAATCGTAATCAAGCGAGATGTGTCCTCGTTAAAGTCGACCGTATCAAACTTCATGTTCGTGTAGATTTTTTTCCCTGACTCGATATCATACAGTTGACCGTTCGTCGTCCCGATAAACATTCCTGTCTCGTCTAGGTTGATTTTCGTAGTGATCCCAAGTCGCTTCGACATACCAGTAAATGCAGGGTTGCTATATATATTCACAATCCCATCGTTCGTGTTGTAGGCCAGTTGTCCACTTCGCGTTAAATCGTAAGAGACAATTTGTTTATTTTCCATAATCTCGCGAACACTATGCCCGTTATGGTTGAGCAGAGCAATCGACTTGTCATACCCCATCGCAATATGAGCATTGGATACGCTTAACTTTCCTGATGTATCCATACCTCGAACAAACCGAACGAAAGATTGTTCAACGTCATAAAAAATCAACTGATTTTCATCTGTCGCGATAACGAGCGTCGAGGTTCCTGGAAGAAACTTTGCTTGCATATCTGAATAGATGTGATACGTTTCGTTTAAATACTCTAGATTTCTCAGTTCATGGGTGACTTCTCCAAACTGATTCAGGATGCGAATTCCCCCATAAGAATCGGACATGACAGTCCACGCTTGGTCATCACTGACATCCAATAGCCAATCCCCATAATCCGCCTCGTGCTTTCGTAACAATGTCCCTGTCTCCATATCGTATAGTTTCAAGTCGCCATTTGACAGATATAACGTATCCCCTTTGACAACATAGCCGTATGGATCTCTTTCATTGATTTGACTTAACGTGGACATCTTGACCTCGGCTGAAACACTCAGCGTAGATACCAGCACTAAAATCCCAACTAAACCGCCTATTAACCGCTTCACGATTATCCCCCTTTGTTTATTTCATATTTTTTCGTTTTGTCTTGATTGCGGATACGGCAGTCCGCGCACTTTCAAACGTTCCATTTCCTCGTGCAGTTGACGTTTCTGTTCGAGTGTCACGTCTTGCGAATGCAACGTCGCATAAAAGATATGTTTACAATAGCCCCAATACTCCGGATAGTTTGGACTCCACTTCACCTGTTGTATATCTCGTAGCAAGGATGAAACTCCACTTGTGTCGTGTGGCGTTTCTTTAAGTCGAGTCCCCACATTTTAATGACTTTGCCATACTCGATTTGCTTGAGAATCATTCGGATAAAGAAATAAGGCAGTGCTAAAACAGCACCAATCATAAGAATTGATAGTAAAATACCGAGAATGCCCATAATAATTATTAAAGTAATATTGTTCTCCATTACACTTCTCCCTTTCATCGGTCATCCTAATTTCTTCGAATCAGTGTTCCGTATATCATTCCCTCTTTTCTTTCGTATGTTTATGTATCCATTTCGTTTTATGAGTGTTTTTTAATCGAATCGTCCCCTTCATCTGTTCACATTCGACATACAACCATACGTTTTCGTAAAGTACGGCAGCAATGTTTCTGATGACACACCAGGACTGTAACCGCTACTGTTCTTTTTAGTCACACAACGCTCTTCTTAAAAATGATCATGGGCCTTGATTTCTTTTGATGCATTCGACTGCCCTTTCGGATACGGGATTCCTTTCACTTTTAAATGATCAAACACGTCAAATAGTTCACGCTTTTGCTCGAATGACAACACTCGCGAATGAAGCGCCGCGAAATAAATCGTCTTACAGCGGCCCCAATATGTTGGATGGTTCGACACCCACCAAATCGCCTTCATGTCTTCAAGCAAGTCATGAAATTCGATTTGACGTACATCTCGTCGCTTCAGTTCATTTTCCCATTTCTTGATTTTAAGCGCATAGAAGATTTGAAGCGGGATGCTGACGGCGAGGATGAGGAAGATGAGCGGAATAATCAACATCCGTTCGCTCGAGAAGAACAGGCCTATGATGAGTGCGATGACTCCGTACTTGATAAGATGACGCATCGTACAATTCCCTACTTTCCTGAATAGAATAATGGCTATATTGATAGTAGCAAGGCTGTTGTCATATAGGACGTCACATCACGGAAACAGGGAAATGAAATTCTGAAATTCTCAAAAAATATCTCGACAAATGTCGACAAACGAGATTTGCAGTATAACAAAGAAACAGGGTGCCATGGCTGACATCCTGTTCGGCTTATTGAAAGACATGAAGTTCCTGAATCTTTTCAGAACTGTTCGATATCACATTCGAACGTCAAGCGTTTTAGCGAACGCAACTTCATATGTTTTGCTTGATAGATGTTTGTCTGTTAATTGGTAAGATGCGATTCATTTTTGACACAATGTATTCGCATGTGCGCCAGCGTAAGTATAAGGAACAGACAATCCAACCATGAGAACCAAAGTATTTATTACGACAAATAGCCTCGCTTGTTTTTAAAAATATGCTATTGCCCTTCATTTATAAATTTCTTCTTCCTTCCAGCATCATAAAACGAGAAAAGAGATTACTCTTACTCCACAATTACTTGAACTTCTAATTGCCCCGCCGGATACACTTTTGGACCATCATAACGTACTGTCGCATTCAATTTAATCGAAGTAACTCCTTTTTGTTTGGCGATGAATCCAAGACGCCGGTCGTCCCACTCAATCACAGGATTTTTTTCAATGAACGCGTAAGGGGAATAAAGATAATCTCCGTCTACGCTGGCATCATATCGACCTACTCCGATTTTTTCACCGACTTTCATCGTGATGGTCGTTGGACCGATCAGTTGTCTCCCTTTGACGCCGATCCAGTGTTTCGGATTGCCTGCTACGTAACGATCATCTTTTCCAGTTCCCGTTCCGACACGTATTAACTTGCCGCCCTTCATTTTCAACTGATGCGTAACGATGGAACGACGCATGATGTACAACGTATCATTCTTTATAGTAGCGTTTCCAAAAAAAATACTAGGGGAATCTCCTAGAAGACGAATCTTCTGCCCGTCCGGTGAACCGATGATGATGGGAGACATCACATTTTCCGTATCGAGGCCGTGATATTGTCCAAATACGACTTTGTCATAGCCACCAAGTTTGCCTACCGTGAGAAACTTCAAGTTCATCACTTCTAAATATTCGCGCTTGTAAATGACGTTCCACTTCCCATTATTCCATTCATACACTTTGATGAGATAGTCATCTGCCATGTTGGTGAACGTGTCGCGATTAAAGAGAACAACAACTTCTCTCATTTTCGATTTGTTCATTTGAGCGAGCTCATAAGAGTGAACCTTATACCCATTTTCTGAAGTGGTTTGAAGTTGTTGAATCAATGTTTCCGTATGACTTGCGGCCTCCACAGGCGCGACTGTCATCACCAGAAACAAGATAAATGCTAACATCCATTTTTTCATGTATAACGCTCCAATCGTTCGAGTTTGAATTGAAATCGATTTTATTGTATCAAGTTAAGCTGTGAAAATTTGTTGATTTCCTAACGAATTGGAAATGAGTTTTCAAATTCTGAAAATGGGAATATACCAAAAAACTCACCATGGGGGTGAGCTTAATGATTACATAACGATGAAACCATTCATCCAATTACGCAAAAACGAAATTCGTCTTTCTTACTGTTTTAATTGCTTCACACCTTGTTCAATATGATATTTATAGTCAGACCAAGGAGCTTCATCAAAGTCGCCGTAAGAAGAGTGATTTTTTTTGTAGAGTTGAGTTTTATTGTACTGTTTGTATTGAGCCAAGCTCTTTTCAAATACACTTCGTGATACTTTCTTTTTATTCACACGATAAGTTTCTTTCAGTGAATATTCATTATCGTATTGGTAGTAAAAACGTTCTTTTGCATACAGGTTCGTTCCATTCAATTTAAGTTCTAGATAGCTGCCTTGATAGTTATTATAATTGAGTTGTGTACCATCGTTAGCAATCCAGTGCCCCTTTTTCGTTTTTGAATCCAAACGTCGCTCTAGATTCAATAGTCCAGGCACTCCCAAATGTAATTTATTCTTTCTACAACTGAACAAATACTGAGCACCGTTATAACAATAGTTCGATCCTCCCGTATCCCCTGTAAACACAATCTTCTTAACTTGATGATTTTCTATCGTAAGAGCCGTATACAATTCAGGAGACGTCATCGCGGCCATCCCCATAAATAATTCAGGATACCCGTCAAAATTTAAATCTGTAATAACATACGTGTTGATATTATCTAAAAAGTCTTTATCATTTACACGATCCAGGTATGAAATATACTGAGTTCCTGCGTAAACAATTTTTTCTTTTTTCAATTGATTGATGACCGTTTTGGGCGGATTCGAGAAAGTGACTTTCTTAGAGTGTTGGATGTATAGGCTAGGTGAGATTTGATAATACGTCACATTCTTCTGCCGAATGGTTTTCAAAACTGCAAACTCTAGACTGACCTAGCTATATGAGACACTAA
>NZ_JJMW01000062.1 GCF_000714435.1 Exiguobacterium alkaliphilum 12/1 | reverse complement strand
CCTGAAACGTGACTTTTTCTACAATCTGAGGGTTCGCCGCGGCGAACCCTTTTTGTGTCTTCATGGAGCGTATGGCAACGCGATACGAATCGATGTGCCGACGCCGGACTCGCTCGTCACGTCGACCCGTTCTATGATGAGCGGTTCAATGATGAGATGAATCAAGTCGAAGTCGATGGCGCGACGTATCCTGTCAAAGAGCGGGTCGAAGCGACCCCGCTCAACGTCATGACGTTCGGCGGCATCTTCCTCGTCACCCGGGACGACGTCTATGAAGCGATCGAGAGTGACACGGTCGCGTATCACACGGTGAAAGTCGCCGATTATAAAGACCAGGCGGCATTGTCGGAACGCTTATCCGGACTTCCGAGCTTCTCGAGCGCGACGGACTTGTATCGCGACACGATGGCCGTGAACGGGGCGCTCCTCTTCGTCGGCAGTTTCCTCGGGCTCGTCTTCCTCGTCGCGACCGGGAGCGTCATCTATTTCAAGACGATGACCGAAGCTGAGGCGGACCGGGCGACGTATGCGGTGTTGCGTAAAGTCGGGATCTCGAAACGCGACATCAAACAGACGATTCGGCATCAAGTCGCCGTCATCTTCTTGGCGCCATATGTGCTCGGGTTGCTCCACGCGAGCGTCGCCTTGGTCGCGTTCTCCCGTCTGTTCGCGATGGACTTCACCGTGCCGGTCGTCGTCTGGATGGCGGTCTATTCGGCCGTGTACGCGATGTACTATGTCGTGACCGTCAAACGGTTCACAAAATCTGTATGTTAAGGAGGAAATGAAGATGAAGAAAATCATTGGGTTTACGCTCGCGTTCGTCCTCGTGACGGTCGGGCTGATCAACATCGACTGGCATCGGCTCGGGAAAGAGAACGCGTATGTTCAAGTCGGGGACGTGACGAACGTCGAAGAGACGACGCTCGACTCGGGAGAGGTCGTCCGTCGTTACGTCTATGAGACCGAGGCGTACACGAACGACGGAGAGGCGCGTGACGTCACATTCACGGCAGCGAAGGAATTACGTCAAGGCGCTTTTTTGATGCTCTATATGAAAGATGAAGCGGTCACATCATACGATGAGGTCGAGGCGTCTGACGTGCCGGAAGCGGCGCGGGAGAAGTTATAATCACATATCAATAAAGACCGCCTTTCCTGTTTATGTCAGGGAAGGCGGTCTTTCTCATGGTTGCGGTGATTCATCCGCGAGTTCAAGTTGGAGTATGTACGACAATTCGTTATGGGCCAATTGCGAGAAGTTCGTCTTTTTGACGTGCGTCCGCGGCCGCAGTCCGCATTCCAATGCGATGTCGACGATGGTCCGAATCTGATTTTCTGTATAGTACCGTTTGCGCCCAATCGTGAACGGGGTCGGCGGCAAGATGCCGTCGGTCTCCCATTTGATCAATTGTTGCTGGCTGCGGGGGATGCCGGCGATGTGAAACGCCCGGCTCAACTCTTTGAGCGGGTAGACGTTCAGATGCCGGTTGTTCAGCTGATACGGTTTCCCGTGTTCGGGACGATACGTATCCCATTCGGTCGCACGAAATGTCAGGTCGGTATGGTCGAAGTCGAGTTGAGCGGAAGGAATAAGGGGGTTGAGTGTGATGTCTAAGCTGTTCATCTAAAGTATCTCCTTCTTCAAATCAAACTGGTCATTTCTGAAAATGCCCTCCCTCGTATAGTACCCCATTTTCAAATCATTAACTGTAAGTTTTTTGAAAGTGGGGAAATGAATTCGTGGGACTATTGACGGATTTTCAATGCCGGTTCAACGTCTTTTACAATACCCTAAAAGGTATGAAAACTCAATCACAAAGCGGAGTATGATGAAATGAACTAATATTCAGACAATCTAGGTCGATAGTCATGAATCCTGAAATGAAAATAAAATGAGCAAACATCTCCCTTGTGTGGTTAATAGGGGCGAAGGAGGTGAGACATATGGCAATTTACCGAGAATACGCAAGCATTTTTTACCTCGACACGAAACGCGTCGTCGATGGGAAAGACAAGCGGCAACTCGTCCGGTTCGGTCCACTTGGCGCCCGGATGGAGACGGCGGAGATCAAGCAGTTCGGTGATCTCGTGACGCGACTCTTGTCCGTCGACTCGGCTACGTACGTCGTGTCCCGTGAGTTCCACGTGACGGTCTAAATTGGAGGAACCCTCTATGCGCATCCCCCCTCGTCCCGCCGCCGGCAAACGGCACGATGAGCAGGTGGTCACATGAGCTGGCCCGAACTCATCTCGAACCTCGGATTTCCGATTGTCGTCTCGCTCTATTTGCTCCACCGGATCGAGACACGGCTTGAGCGCATGATTCAGTTGCTCGAGCGCTTGGACTCCACTTACCCTTCTGAATTGTAATCATCCCCCGAAAGGAGTCATCCCCCATGGCACAGCTATCAGAAAAGAAAGCGACGCTCGTCTTGACGACGCATCACAACTTGGAAAGTTTAAAACCGACGAAAAAAGCGCAACGGTTCGGCCCGATCCGTGCGGCGCTCACGGCGAACGAGGCCGAGTCGTTCGGTCACCTCATGCTTGAGTTGATCGTTCAAGAAGATTTCACCCTCGCCGTCGTCCGCGAATACGACCTCGTCTAATCACCCACTTTAAGGAGGAGAATGAACCATGACTGAAACAAAACTCGAAATCGCCTTTTTGGATACGTTTAACAAAGTGACGCGCTTCCGCTTGAACAACGTGAAGCAACCGATTGACCCGATGCAGGTAAAGGCGCTCGCCGACTTCATGGTCGCGAACGACCCGCTCGCCAAGAACGTCGTCAAATGGACGGAAATCAAGATGATCGAAGGCTCGACGACCGTATTGAACGTCCAATAATGGGTTGAAAGATGGCTGAACATTCAGCCATCTTTTTTTAATGTTGGTCAATCGTCTTCAAAGTTTTCTGATAACGGTCGATATAGGAAGAAACGTTGGTTTTGAGAGGGGACTTTACATATGAAGAGAAAAGTAAGTTGGTCGGCGACGGTGCAACGGGTAAGACGTCGCCTGAGCCAAAAACCTGCATTCCGGTTGCCATCACTCAAATGGCCGGTCAAGGCGCGGCAACGTCAAACCGAAGGGAAAACGAAAGGGCTCACGATTCGCCAGAAGCTATGGGGGCTCGTCCTCCTGTCGCTCCTCATGGTCATCGGGGTCGGCGGCTATTCGCTCGTGTCATTGAACGATGCGAACAAGCAGGCTGGTGAAATCGTCGACGTATGGAACCGCGGACTCGATTATGCTCATGAATTGAACACGCTCGCCGCGAATTATCGGGCGCTCGAACTCGAGCATATCGTCACCGAGGACGCGGCCGGGAAAGACGAACTCATGACGAAGATGCAAGACATCCGGGCTCGCATCAATGAAATTGCCCCGAAATACGAGGCGACGGTGACGAGTGCGACGGACAAAGAACTGTTCGACTACTTCTCGCGTCAATGGGAGATGTATCAGCGAGTGTCCGACAACATGCTCACCTTCAGCACGTCCGGCAACAACGGGATGGCGCGGTCTTACTATGACGCCCAGTCCCAAGCGACGTACGACAACTTCACCCAGCGTTTGACGGCGCTCGTCGCCTATAACTCGGAAGGGTCGGTACGGGTCGGTGCCGATATGGAACGTGAGTTCAAACAGTCGCTCATCGCCCTCATCGCCGTGACAATCGGCGCGGTGTCGCTCCTCCTCTTCCTCGGGTTGAGCCTGCTCCGTTCGATTATCCGGCCGATGCGGACGCTTCAGACGAAGTTTGACGAGCTCGCGACGCAAGGCGGTGACTTGACGATGTCGATTCCGGTCACGTCGAATGACGAGATCGCACAAGTGAGCCGCTCGTTCAACACGTTCATCGCCTCGCTTCGTGACATCATGATTGACGTCGACGAGACGGCGAAAGTCGTCCTCGTCTCGTCGAAAGAAGTCGCCGCCGAAGTGACGCAGCTCAGCCGTTACATGGAAGAGACGTCCGGCACGGTCGAAGAACTGACGGCCGGCATGGAAGAGACGGCCGCTTCCTCGCAAGAGATGAGCGCATCGACGACTGAGATGGGTAGTTCAATCGATTCAATCGTCGACCTGTCGAACGACAGTGCCGAGACGGCGCAACATGTCGAACAACGCGCCCATGCGATGCGCACGCAGGCCATCCAATCAAAAACGGAAGCGACCGCGATCATCGAGGCGAAGCGGGTCGAACTCGACGAGGCGATTCGGGGGGCGAAGTCGGTCGAAGAGATTCGCGTCTTGACGACCGCGATCCTCGCCATCGCCGATCAGACGAATTTGCTCGCCTTGAACGCTTCCATCGAAGCGGCGCGGGCCGGGGACGCGGGACGCGGTTTCGCCGTCGTCGCCTCGGAGATTCGGAAGCTCGCCGAGAACTCACGCCAGACGGTGAACGAGATTCGAGACGTATCGAACACGGTCATCGACTCGGTCGAACGGTTGAATACGAGCTCGGCCGATATGTTGTCGTTCCTCGACACGACGGTCTTGTCAGACTACGACCGGCTCGAGGCGTCGGCGACGCAGTACGAGGCGGACGCGACCGTGTTCGGAGAGACGGCGAAGACGTTCGAAGGGAACGCGCTTCAGCTCCGTCATATGACCGATACGATTCTCGGTGTCATCCAAGAAGTCGCGACGACCGTGACGGAAGGGGCGGACGGGACGCAGTCGATCTCGGAGAAGGTCCAACGCTCGGTCGAACGGTTCAACGACGTGCAAGAGCGGATGCAGGAGACGGAACAGCGTGCGGTCGAACTCTCGAACCGGGTATCGCAGTTCAAACTATAAAGAGGAGGCCGCAGCGGACGTCCGCTGCGGTTTTTTTGTCCATTTCGAGAACCAGAAAATCAAAATATAGGTCAATCTGAACAAAAAGTAGTGCTAGCATTGGAAAAACGTTTGCACCATCCGATAAAATCCATGTAGTTCCAAAAAAAGAGAAATAGAGGTGGAAGAGGACACGTTCCTCGAACGACATGAAACGATTCAAAACACTATCGTTAACGAAAAAGCTATTCAGTGGCATCGGCTTGATTCTCCTGTTCGTGACGGTTGGCATGGGCTATAACCTGTGGACGCTTCACAACATGACGAGTCAGTATAAGACGATGATTGCCGAGGACGTCATGAAGATGAAGGCGGCCGATGACTTGTCACTCGGCATGACGCGGCAAGCGTACGGCGTACGCGGCTATATCCTCGTCCAAAACGACGAGCGTCGTGAACAAATCGAACGCGGTGGGACAGAGAAGACAGCCGCGATCGAGGAGTTGATGCGACTGGCCAAGACGGACGACGAACGGAGCGAGTTCGAACGTCTGTTGGCTTACGCGGCAGGCTATGACGAGCTGGCGACGCAAGCGATCGCAGCGGCGGATGCGGGGAACGCGGAAGACATCGAGCGACTGACGCTCCGACTCATGCCAGACGTGACGAAGTCGATCACCGAGACCGGTGAAACGCTTCAAGCCGAGTCGGAGGCGGCGATGCTCGCGAAACAAGACGAGCTCGAGAATCTTGGCGAGAGCGCTGTTCTGTATTCGGCCGGCGTCGCTATCCTTATTCTCGTCCTTACGCTCGGCGCGGGCTACTTCTTGCAACGGATGGTCACCGTGCCACTTCGTCTCCTCGCGAGAGAAGTCGATGTCGTCGCGAGCGGCGACTTGACACGAGACGACTTGGAGGCGCTGACGCGTGACGAGATTGGTCAACTCATGGTCGGCTTCAACGGCATGAAACTCAACTTGCGCGAGTTGATTGACGAAGTGAGCCGGAACGCCCAAGAGATCACGGCCCAGTCGGAAGAGCTGTATGCGAGCACCGAAGAGATGTCATCGCAGACGGAAGAGACGACGCGGATGATTGAGCGGGTCGTCGAGGAGACGATCGCACAGGCGCGCGAGGCGACCGGCAGTGCCAAAGCAGTCGCCGCAGCGGACGAAGGCGTCGACCAAATCGCGCGCTCCATCGGCACGATCAGTGAAGACGTCTCGACTAGCCTGAAGCTCGCCGAGGACGGCGGGGAGACGATTCAGCAAGCGAAACAGGAAGTGCTCGCCCTCGAGACCGAGACACGCCTCACAGGTGAGTCGATCGCGACGCTCAAGCAACAGTCGGACGAGATCGCACTAATCACCGAGGTCATCCAATCGATTACCGACCAGACGAACTTACTCGCCTTGAACGCCGCGATTGAAGCGGCCCGGGCCGGCGAACAAGGAAAAGGATTCGCCGTCGTCGCCGAAGAGGTAAGGAAGCTCGCCGAACAATCGAAGCAGTCGGCGACGCAAATCGCCGGGTTAATCGAATCGATTCAAGTCCAGTCGAATGCGGTACTGACGCGTCATGAAATGAGTGCAAAGCGTGTCGAGGTGAACACAAGATTACTCGAACAAGCGACGCATGCATTCGGTCAAATCGTTCAGCAGCTGCAGACGTCGGTCGACAACACGCTCCACATCCGAAAGGCATCGAGCGAGATCGCTTTGACGACGAAACAAGTTGCGACGGCCGCGCTCGGAATCGCGAGCGAGAGTGAACAGATGGCGACGACGATGCGCAGTGTCGGAGAGACGAGCGACTCTCAGCTTGCGATGATTCAAGAGTTGAACGGGGTCGCCGAATCGCTCGGCAACATGACTGGAGATCTCCAGACGTTGATTGGCAAGTTCAATACGTGACGAAAGCCGTCTTCGGACGGCTTTTTGTACGTCCGAAGGATTGACCGGTATCCATTTCGGGAATTGCCGAAAAGAATGAACTTTAAGATGAAAAGGGGAATCGATATGAAATATACGGTCATTACAGGTGCGAGCTCAGGAATCGGATACGAGGCGGCGAAACGACTCGCGAAAGCAGGAAAGTCGCTCGTTCTCGTCGCGCGTCGTACAGACGAACTCGAGAAGTTGCGTAAAGAGATTAAGTCGATCTCACCGGATAGCGACGTCATCTTGAAGACGAACGACCTCTCGTATAGCGAGAACGTGTACGCCTTGTACGAGTCGCTCGCCGACCTCGACATCGAGACGTGGATCAACAACGCTGGGTTCGGGGACTCGAACTTCGTGAAAGACGCCGAGGTCGGAAAGATGGAAAACATGGTCCGTCTGAACGTTGAGGCGCTCACGGTGCTGTCGAACTTGTACGTTCGCGACTACCATGACGTCGACGGGGCGACGCTTTTGAACGTCGCGTCGGTCGTCGGCTACCATATCGCGAAAAAAGGCGTGACGTACAGTGCGACGAAGTTTTATGTCAGCGCCTATACGGAAGGACTTGCCCGTGAGTTGATGAACAATGGGGACAAATTGCGGGCGAAAGTGCTCGCGCCGGCAGCGACCGAGACCGGGTTCGCGAGCCGGGCCCGGGAAGAGGAGAATTTCGACTATAGCCAAAACGTCGAGAAGTACCATACGGCCGAAGAGATGGCCGGCTTCTTGATGGAGCTGCTCGAGAGCGACGAGGTCGTCGGCATCGTCAACCACGAGGATTACTCGTTCGAGTTGCGCGGACCGATTCATCCGTTTATGAAGTAAGCGGACATGACTCAATTTGTAAGGTACTTCGTTACTGCGAAGTGCCTTTTTGCGTGGAGTAATTACCGTTTGAGAGTAGCGCGGGATTGAACAAAAGAGTAATCAAATCTTAAGGAATACATTTCCATTTCGCACGAAGAAAAAAACTTTTTGTCTGTTGCTTTTTTTATAATGAGACTGAATTGAGGAGAGGAGGAAAATGTATGAAACGTTGGCTTAGTATCGCATTAATAATTGTTTTATTTTTAAATGTCTTTCCACATCCGGTTGATGCATCTCAAAAGCTAACCGTTACTCCTAAAGCGGTTACAGTGATGGCAAGTGCTTCGAAGGTGGTAAAAGCTACTGCGTCTGGCGTGAAGAAACCTGTCTATGTATGGAAGTCTCTAAATCCTAAAGTGGCGACCGTTGTGAATGGAAAAATCACAGGAAAGTCTGCCGGTAAAACAACCGTAACAGTTACCGTAAAAGGAACGAAACTTAAACAAAATGTTGCGGTGACGGTTACAAAACGAAAGTATAACGCAACTGATTTATTCAAAATGGCTAATCCATCTGTAGCATTAATTGAGATGTTAAATGATCGAGGACAAGTCGTTTCTTCTGGAAGTGGATTTGTCGTAAATAAAGGAGAAGTTGTGACGAATTTCCATGTCCTTCAAGGTGAAGAGAACGTGGAAGCGAAAGTGTCATTTGCAAATGGATCGTTCATACGCACAAACGTGATAAAACGATATGATGAGACATTGGATTTGGCCGTTCTCGATATTTCACGAATCGCTCCGGCACCACCGATTTTAAAAATGAATGGAACTAGAGTGGCGACTGGAGAAAAAATTTACGCGCTGGGGAGTCCGCGTGGTGTGAGCAACACAATTACAGAGGGGATGATTAGCAATAATAGCGTCGTACTAGACGGGTTTGAATACTATCAGTTCAATGCGAGTACAACGTATGGGAATTCAGGAGGTCCGCTTCTGAATATTTATGGTGAGGTAGTCGGTGTGGTGACTTGGATGTTTGAAAACTCTCAAAACATGAACTACGCTGTCCCAGTTCGTCAACTTAGTTTACTTGATGCGCGTCGCACGGCATTTATAGAAGAGGTTCAAGTTCCTACGCTTCCTATTCCAGTTGGAAAAGGAGATACGTATGAAGAAGAACCCAATGGCGAGTGGATGAAATCCGATCTTCTACGTTATGCAGATGGGTATATTCACGGAACGACATCGAATCTTGATGATGTTGACATCTATGTCTTCAATGTAGAAAAACAAACGAAGTTAGATTTCTTTGGTGCATTTGGTGATGCACGTATCTCTCCTTATTTTGCGTTTGGGATTTATGATTTAAACGAAGAACCGCTTGCGTTCAGTGATCCGTTTGTTTCGACGAGCGGAAATGGTGTCACTTATCAAACACTACAAACGACCGTTGAACCAGGTATTTATTTTTTGGTTGTCTTTCCCGTCAGTGGCTTATCGAGAACTGCGTATGTGAACAAAGACTATTTGATTATGCATAAATTCCAATAACAAACTAACCCGCCTTCACTCAGAAGGCGGGTTTTGTTAGCGCATCGACGAATCCGCATATCCACCCGTCACCCGGTGCGTGAGACGGTGGTACCAATAGCGAAGACGAAGACGATAGACATAAAACTTAGACGTGTTCGGTAAGATGACGTTGTCGACATAGTCGGCGAACATGGCGCGGAACATCTGGTCCTCGCTGTCGTCATACGTCGCGCTCCACATGCCGTGCTCTTCGACTTCGAGCAACATGTGAATCGTCTCGTCATCGAGCGTGTCTTGATCGGGCTTGCCTTTGACGAGCATGTCGACCCGGTGGCTGCAAATCGAAGCGTAGAGCGAATGGGCGTGCGGATTGCGCGGGTTCGCGTTCAAGTAGCCGATAGCGGCTTTTAAAAGCTCATCGTTCATCTCGAGCGGAATCTCGTCATACACTTGGAAGAAATCGAGTAGCATCGGCACCGTCTCTTCATTGAATCCGGTTAGCCGGACGTAATGCATCAAATGGAGCCCGGCCTCCCCGTAGAACTTGCGGTGGAAGTAATGGATGGCGATGGCCCGCTGCGTCATCGGGACGTTCGGAAACCGTTCGATGGCGCGAAGGTAATGCTGTTCAGCCTCGAACGTGAAGCCGGCGTCGTCGCTGAGCGCGCCGAGCAGGCAATGAATGAGGTAATGGTCGCCGAGCGCACTCGCCGCGTCGAGCTGTTGTTTCGCCTGGTCGAACTCGCCTTCGCGGATGAGCGGATAGGCGCGCATCGCCGGGAAGAACGGGTCGTCCGGGAACCGGGTCTCGCCGCGCGTGACGAGCGTCTCGATCGCCTCGGCGTTATATGTCTCCGTTAATTCTTCAAGCAACATCATCTCGAGGAACGTCCGTTGAAATTCTGGGGTGTGTAAGTCGATGGTGTGTTTCGTCATCTGGGTCCCTCCGTACGTTTAGGATTGTTGCTTTATTATACAAGTGAATCGGCATCACGAGTAGAGTTTTTTCAAAAAATGGGAAAAGAAAAAGTGTACACATCCGACACGAAGGAGGGAGTCAAGATGGCCACGTTCACAGGCTATATCGTCGACATCGGGGAAGCGAAGATTCGCGTCGCCCCATCGCCGGAAGCCGAGCCGTTTGACGGAATCGTTTTTCATTTGGAAGAAGGGCTCGAGCATGAGCCGCCGCTCGCGATCGGCCAACACGTCCGGGTCGAACACGACGAGAAGATGACGCGTTCCTTGCCGCCACAGGCGACGGCGCACCGAATCGATGTGTTATGATGGGGTTGAGGTGAGGGTATGGGAAAAGGAAACATCGCTTGGCTCGGCGCGGTCATCGGATTTAGCGCCTTGCTCGTCTGGTTGTTGCAGGACGTCATGCCGTTTTGGATGTTGTCGATCATTCTGCTGTTGCTCGGTGGGCTGCTCGGCAACTTGCAACGGAAATTCAACAAAGACACGTGAAAAAGCACGTCTTCCGTCATTCGGAAGGCGTGCTTTCTTCGTCGACAGGCTCATCGGACGATGCCGCTGGGTCTTCTTTCGATTCTTCTGATTTCGGCTTGTCTTCTTTTACCGGTGGTTCGGTTTTCGGTTTATCGGTAGGCTTGTTGTCCTGCTTTTTCACCGGCTTCTCGGTGTCGGCCGCCGGTTTTTCCGGCTCGACCGGTTCGGCCGGTTCCGTTACCGGCGTTTCTGGTTCAGCCGGCGGTTCGGTCACTGGCGGCTCAGGTTCGGTCACCGGTTCCTCAGGTGGCGCCGCTTCAGCTGGTGCCTCCTCTTCAGGCGGCGGGGTCGCTTCTAAGGGCTCCTCGACAGCTGGTGCCGGTTCGGCTGGTTCAGCCGGTGCTTCGGGCTCAGCTGGTGTCTCGGGTGCTGGCGGCGTTTCTTCCGCCGGCGCAGGAGCTGGAGCTGGTGCAGGAGCCGGTGCTTCCGTCACAGGGGCCTCTTTCGGTAGCGGAGAGATCGGCGCGACCGGTGCGAGTTCGGCCGTCGGTGGTGCCGGCGTATCCGATTCGAGGAACGACTGGACGTCTTGTTCGAACAAAATGACCGGTAACGTCAACTCGCGCAAATGGATGGCAAGCACACGCCCGTTCTCGGTGAGGAGCGGACTGCCGATCGCATAACGCGGCAAGTCGAAATTCCGTGAATAGCCCGTCTCACTGAACGTGACCGTGCCGTTGATGCGGTCTTTCGACGTCATCGTCAGGAGTGACTCATCGCTTGCGGCGATCGCTTGGGTGAACGAGAACGGCGTCAAATCAACTTGTTCGATACGGATGACGGCGATGGCGTCGTTTCGCCCGACGACCGTCCCGGCGATCTCGTTTCCGTCCCGTTCGAGGATGATATCCGTCAAACCGGCCACGTTCGAAGCGGCCGTCAAGACGTCTTGTGGACTGATTAAGAAACCGGTGCCGTTGCTGACCGTAAAGAGGCTGTCTTGCAAGGCGTCGAGGTCGGCGGGAGTCGCCGCATCCGCCGAGACGGTGTCGTCGGTCACATTCAAGCGGACTTTGTCGGCAAGGGAGTCGGCCGAGCGCGAACTGTCCTTGAAATAAGCGTTCGTGACGACGGCGATAAACGCGATGAGGGCGATGGCAAATGGGACGACGAACCAGCGATAGCGACGTGAGCGGTGGCCACACGTCGGACAAGCAGTCGTTCGCGAGCGGGTTTTCGTTCCGCATTTCGGGCAAGTCACGAGGATGACACCTTCTTTCTCCAAAACATAAGATGTATGCCTATTCCTCAAATGTTCGGGGGGTAAACAATAATTTGAAGGGTACCTCACTCCGCCCAACGATTGTCATGGGTGAACGAGACGGTCAGCCATTTCTCATACGGTAAGAAGGCGAGCGCGTCGAACAGCTGTTGCCGAATCTTGTCCTGGTCGGCGATCGTGTCGTACGGGTAGTCGCGCGGAACGACGAGGTCGATTTCAAGGAACAAGACGTTGCCGGACTTCGTCGTGCGGACGTATGTCTTGTCGACGTCGAACTGATGTGCGACTTGGAGTACGGTCAACCGAATTTGGTTGCTGTAGGGCGTGCCCGTGTCCATGTCAATCAGTTCTTTGATGGCCGTCCACATCTCGATGAGCGGGGTGCGGACGAGCCAAAGGGCGCTCAAGATGAGCATGACCGGGTCGATGTAAGGGGCGACGGCCTCGAACGAGAGCCAGACGAGCACTTGGGCGATGAGATACCCGATGAGACCGCTGACGGTGAGTAGCGTATCGAGCCGCCACTGTACGACTTCCGCCGTGACGAGTCCGGAGCTCGCCTTCATCTTGAAGCTGTTCAAATAGCGATAGATGCTGTACGAGATGCCGGCGCTGACGGCAAGGTAGACGAGGGCACCCCCAAGGACGAGGTCGTTTCCACCAGAGCGAATATCCTCGATGGCCCCCAGGACGGCGTTGACGATGACGAATAAGAGTACCCCGTACTGGAACAAGATGATGAACGGCTCGATTGTGCTCTTGCCGAACGGGAAACGCTTATCGGCCGTCAACATGAACATACCGGCCCGAAGCGAGACCCAGCTCATGATGACGCTTAAAAAGGAATAGACCCCGTCAAACAAGATGAACGACGAGGATAGCCAAAGACCGACGAGAATGCCGGCGATGGCGAAGAAGAGCGAGGCGAAAACGGAGACGCGTAAGACAAAGCGCTCGAGTTTTGGATCTTTTGGCATAGAGATGCCTCCTTCACTAAAATCACCATCCTATTCCCGGTTTCAGATGAAGCTATGTATGGTAAACTTTTGAAAAATAGAGGGGGAATCAGGATGAAATTTGTGATTTTGTTCGGCCCGCAAGCCGTCGGCAAGATGACGGTCGGGCAAGAGTTAGCGAAAGAAACGGGGTTGAAACTGTTTCATAACCATATGACAATTGACCTCGTTAGCCCCTTTTTTAGTTATGGGACGAAAGAGGGGCGTCGAATCGTCGAACTGTTCCGAGAAGAACTGTTCGAGTCGGTTGCGAAAAGCGACTTGCCGGGCATGATTTTCACGTTCGTCTGGGCGTTCGATATGGAAGAGGACTGGGCATACGTGCGACACGTGACGACGATTTTCGAGTCGCGCGGGGCTGACATTTATTACGTCGAACTCGAGGCGGACATCGAGGAACGGCTCATCCGGAACACGACCGAGAATCGGCTCATACATAAGCCGACGAAGCGGGACATCGCCTGGTCGGAAGGGGAGCTGAAGCAGACGGCGACGATGTACCGTTTGAATTCGCGGGACGGGGAACTCGACGTCGACAACTATTTACGGATCGACAACACGCATCTCGACGCGGAGACCGTCGCGGCGCGCATCAAACAACATTTCCAGCTATGACAAAAGCGAGCCCCTTCCCTGGGACTCACTTTTGTTATGCCCGCTAATCAAGAAAACATCGATGGCAGTCGCTGGATTGAATGTTGTATTGATTAGCCTGGTGTATGAAGCGCTTCGATTTGCTCTTTCCATGTTTTATAACGATCAGCATGAATCGTGATTAACTTTCAAAGAGCTCTGCCTTCTCCTCTTTCGTAAGACCGCTGAAAAACTTTTTATGAACTTTCAATCGTTTTTCTTTGATTGGTAAAATTTTTTCAAACCATGTGACTGCCATTGGGGTATGTTCTGGTTAAGCGTTAATTGTATTTAAAAATTGCTCATATTCTTCAATAAGCTCTTCAGTGAGGGAAGAGGTGTCTATACCTCGACTTACATAGTCCGCCTCGGCAAGTTCTCTTGCCGTGATAGCCGGTGAGATTGTTTTAACGACCCCATACTCAGACGGCATTCTTTTCTCATCTAAAGAAACAAAATAGTAAATGTAGTTAGGTAAGCGAAACAATCTTTTTTTTGTATCTGTTGGCTGTGCGACATAAAGCCATACAACTTTTTCGGCATAACAATTCCAATCAGGTTCATGTATGGCGATAAGCATTTTGTCATACGTTTTCACGGGGCACCTCTGAGAAATTGTTTATTTTATCATTTTTAGTATAAAAGATATGATGAGAAGTAACTAGAGAAAGGCGGGATAGGATGTTGTTCAAAAAGAAAGCAGAAGTAGATGTAGAAGGTACGAAGCGATTCGTTGTGAAGCTGACAGAGCAGTTACCGGAACTCGGACAAGTAACGATTCTCGTCGACACCGCGACTGGCGTCAACTACATTCAAACGTGGGTCGGCACGAGCGGCGGAATCACACCCTTGGTTGATGCGAACGGTGATGTCGTCGTCGATGAGCTGTCACGACTGACATGAAGCAACTCGAAACGAATCGGCTCGTCTTGCGTTCCGTCACGCCAGCCGATGCCGCAAGCGTCTTATCTTATCTATGTAAACCGGAAGTTGTGGCGCATATGGGGCTTGAACCGTTCGCGACGTTAGACGATGCGTTAGAGGAGATTGCCTGGTACGATTCGATTTTGAAGGACGGGACTGGTTTCCGGTTCGGGATCACCATTAAAGGCCAGGACGTCGTCATCGGCAGTTGCGGGTTATTGAATCGGTCTGAAAAGCATCATCGAGCCGAAATTGGTTTTGAACTGAGCCCGGATTACTGGGGGAAAGGCATTGCCGGGGAAGCGCTTGAAGCCGTCGTCGCGTACGGATTTCATGAGCTTCAGCTCATGCGGATTGAAGCCCTCGTCGAACCGGAAAATGAAGCGTCGATGCATCTCCTCGAACGGCACGGCTTTTTGCAGGAAGGATTGCTTCGAAGCTACGAATTCACGCGCGGCAAGTATGATGACCTGTATATGTATTCGCGACTAAATCAAAGAAAGGACCGATGAGCGATGCACATCATCGAGTTTAATGGCGTCAGTCACGGGGACATCCTACATAACGTGACGGGCTACTTCCGTGAAGGGCGCATCACGACGTTCGTCGGCCCGAGCGGTGCTGGGAAGACGACGTGTTTGAAGCACATCAACGGACTGCTGTCCCCGGATTCGGGCACGGTGTATTTCAAAGGGGAAGACATTCAACAGCTCGACATCATCGCCCTGCGTAAACGGATCGGCATGGCGTTCCAAAGTGCGCCGATGATTGACGGGTCGGTGTATGACAATCTGAACTTGCCGAAAGCGATTTTCGGGGAGACGCTCGACCGAGATAAGGCGGCCTCGCTATTACAAGCTGTCGACTTGGGCGAACGGATGCTCGACAAGCCCGTCAAGACGCTGTCGGGCGGGGAACGGAGCCGCGTCGCCATCGCTCGGACGCTCGTCAACAAACCGGACGTGCTCCTGTTAGATGAGATCACGGCGAGCCTCGACTATCGGACGGTGAAAGAGATTGAACGGCTCATCGTCCGCCTGCAGCGCGAATATGGGGTCACCGTCATCTGGATCACCCATGACTTGGATCAAGCGCGGCGCGTCAGTGACGACATGTGGTTTTTACGGAACGGCGAGTTGATCGAGTTCGGGGACGCCTCGTTCATCGACGAGTCGGA
The DNA here is from genome assembly GCF_000714435.1 of Exiguobacterium alkaliphilum 12/1. GTDB lineage: Bacteria > Bacillota > Bacilli > Exiguobacteriales > Exiguobacteriaceae > Exiguobacterium > Exiguobacterium alkaliphilum. The sequence continues at coordinate 34,706 of NZ_JJMW01000062.1, read as the reverse complement.
CAATCCGATGATCGGGCGGTTCGTGAGGGGGGAAGAGCTATGACGTTCGTCGAACTGTTGACGTCGCTCATCTTTGTCGCCATCCCGCTCGGACTGGCGCTCTATCTCAAGCTCGGGCTCGAACGTGACATCGTCATCGCGACGGTGCGTTCCATCATCCAACTGTTGGTGATTGGCTACATCTTGACGTTCGTCTTCGAGAGCGACAACCCGGTGTTCATGCTCTTCATGATCCTTCTCATGATCGGGGCGGCGACACAGAACATCATCAAAAAAGGGGACGGCATCCCCGGCATCACGTGGATGATCGTCCTCACGCTCGTCACGGTCGAGGTGCTGACGATGGGGCTTATGCTCGGGCTCGGCATCATCCCGTTCGAGCCGGACAAGGTCATCCCGATTAGCGGCATGGTCATCGGCAACTGTATGGTGTTGTCGCTCCTGTTCTTGAACAAGTTCAAAGACGAGGTCGAGCGGAGCGACGAGGTGATTGAGCTCATCTTGTCGATGGGCGGGGCGCCGAAGACGGCGATTGACCGGAGCTTGAAGAACGCCATCCGCACGAGCATGATTCCGACGGTCGAGGCGCAAAAGACGATGGGGCTCGTCCAACTGCCGGGCATGATGAGCGGGCTCATCATCGGCGGAGCCGACCCGATGGAGGCGGTATTGTATCAACTCCTCATCTTGTTCCTCATCTTGACGACGGCGACGATTTCGGCCGTCATGGTCGGCTATCTCGCGTATCCGCGCCTGTTCAATCAGAAGCTGCAGTTCGTCGGCTTGACGTATCGAAAGGGGAAAGCAACATGATTCTAGGTATCCATCACGTACAAATCACAATCCCGACTGGAGAAGAAGCGCGGGCCCGTGCCTTCTATTGCTATTTGCTCGGGTTAGAAGAGATGGAAAAGCCCGCGTCGCTGCAAGGGCGCGGCGGATTTTGGCTCAAACTCGGTGACCAGAGCGTCCACGTCGGCGCAGAGGACGGCGTCGACCGCTCCCGAACGAAAGCCCACGTCGCCTATGCCGTTACTAATTTGGAGGCATGGGGACGACGGTTGGAAGCGGAAGGGATTGACCGCATCACGGGCATCCCGATTCCGGGTTTTGACCGGTTCGAGTTCCGTGATCCGTTCGGAAATCGTGTCGAGATGATTCAAGCGATATGACTAAGGAGCACCCATCGCGGGTGCTCCTTTGTTTTATGGAATGGGTGTTCCTTGATGAAACTTCATTTTCCACGTTCCGTCAATCCGTACCCAAATCGAGCTGCGAAGCGCAACGTTTCCGGTCGCACGGTTCTCGGTCCGATACGTGGCGAGGACAACGTCGTCACGGATGACTTCGAGGTTGAAGTCGGTGAGCGAGACGTCGATCTCGCCGAGGTCCATCGTGTTCGTGTCCTCTTCTTTGTAGAGGAGGCGTCCGGAGCTGCCGATTTCAAAGAAATCTTCGGTCACGAGTTCGCGCAACCGCTCTGGCGACGTCCGCACTTCCTTCGTCAACAACAGTCGTTCTTTCTCTTCAATCAATGGGGCAAGCATCGCGTCACTCCTTTCTGGACGGTCAACCGTGTACCGTATTCGTTTTCCCGAAATTCATGACGATGACACCGAGCACGATGACAATGAGTCCGATACTGTTCAACGTCGACAACACCTCGCCGTAGACGAACACGCCAATCAGCCCCGTCGCGACCGTGCCGAGGCCGGCCCAGACGCTGTAGGCGATGCTGAGCGGAATCGTCTTTAAGACGATGCCCATGAGTGTGAACGAGACGGCGAAACTTGCGAGCAGGATCATGCTCGGAACGAGTTGTGTGAACCCGTCCGACAGCTTCAGCATCGAGGTCCCGAGCACCTCGAACGCAATCGAGAACAGTAAGAATACATATCCTTTCATCCGTGTCCCTCCTATACTTTCATCAACACGAGCCCGACGATGACGAGTCCGATGCCGGCGACGGTCTGTTTACGGATTTGCTCGTTGAAGACGAGAAAGCCGATGAGTGCCGTCGCAGCCGTGCCGACCCCGCTCCAAAACGCGTAGGCGAAGCTGAGCGGGATGGAGAGGAGGGCGAGCGACAATAGATAAAACGCCGTCACATAGCCGAGCGCGACCCCGACAATCGGGAGACGGGTCGACGACGTCGCGTTGAGCTTGAGCATGCTCGAGCCGAACACTTCAGAGATGATCGCTCCGGCGAGATAGAGGAAGCCCATCTTAGCCACCTGCCTGTTCGAGCGCGTCACACTTTTGGCGGATGAGCCGGGCGGCCTCGTCCTTGAAGGCGTCGCTATAGCCGTACGTCAACGCGAACCAGAACCCGTCACATAACAGCCGAAGTTCGAGTACGCGCGGGTCGGTCCCGTCGGCGAGAAAGCGTTCATCCCATCGGCGTGCCGCCTCGTTCCAGATAGCACCGCTCGCATCTTCTTGCGACGAGATGAAGACGGCGCTCAGGCCGATTCGTGCCGCGTCCAGATAGTCGAGTGTCGCCTGGGCGTAAGCTCGTGTGAACGGGTACGGTCCGTCCGTCATATGATGATGGATCCGTGTCTCGAACTCGGTGATGGCGAGTTCGTTCATTTGGCGGAGCAAATTGTCTTTCGTCTCGAAGTGGTAGAGCACACCGGCTTTCGTGATGCCGACACGCGCGGCGAGCCGCTCGAGCGATAGTTGTTGAATGCCGTCCTCCCGAATCATCTGGGCGGCCGTCTCGAGCAGTAATTGTTTTTTGTTCATCATGTTCACCTCATTAACTTTACTGAACGGTCAGTAAAGTCAATATATCAAGTTTGAATTGTCTTGTCGAACCGATTACTCATACATGAATGATTTTTTTTGCGTATAAGGAAAGAAAAATATTCCCAGTCCCTTTTTGACAATTTGGCATTGCACATCCTTTTTTTGTTTGATATGCTTCTCAATGAAAACGACAATGATAATCATTATCAATGAGAACGAGTCCATAGAAGCGTCCATACATAGAACAGAAGACATGGACACGTTCGAGTTGAGACGAGTGTCATTCAAACTAGATACATAAGGAGATGGACAGAATGGGGAAATTGAAAGTGTCACTCATGTTGACAGTACTCATCTTCGTGCTTGCCGCATGCGGCGGGACGACAGAGACGAAAGAAACAGGAGAAGTGGAAGGTGCCGAGGCGCCGAAAACGGTCGAGATTACCGATGCACACGGCACGATTGACGTACCGGTCAACCCGGAGAAGGTCGTCGCCCTCGACAACCGGACGTTCGAGACGCTCGCGGCGTGGGACATCGAACTCGCGGCGGCACCGATCGGATTGTTGCCGGCCGAGTCGCCATATGCGAAAGACAGCGACATCGCCGACGTCGGCATGCACTTTGAGCCGAACTTAGAGGCGATTGCAGGCGTCGACCCGGACGTCGTCATCGTCGGGCAACGTTTCGCCGATTACTACGAAGACATCAAAAAACTCGTACCGAACGCGGCCGTGATTGACTTGTACATCGACATCCCGGAAGATACGGGCACTCCGGGTGAGATTTTGGTCAAAGGGTTGACGGACACGACGCTCACGCTCGGGAAAATCTTTGATAAGAACGAAGAGGCGGCACAGCTCGTCGCGGACCTCGACAACTCAATCGATGGCGTGAAATCAGCTTACAACGGCGAAGACACGATCATGTCGGTCATCGTCTCAGGCGGAGACATCGGCTTCTCGGCACCGATTTCAGGTCGCGTCTATGGCCCGATGTATGACATCTTCGGCTGGACACCGGCGTTAGAAGTCGAGAAGGCGACAGGCGACCACCAAGGGGATGAAGTCTCGGTCGAAGCAATCGCCGAAAGCAACCCGGACTGGCTCTTCGTCCTCGACCGCGACGCACCGCTCGCTGGAGCGGAAGGTGCCGTACCGGCAGCGGACGTCATCGATAACGCCCCGGCGCTTCAAAAGACGACAGCCGTCAAAGAAAAGAACATCGTCTACGCACCGAACGACACATATTTGAACGAGTCGATTCAAACGTACGCTGAAATGTTCAACGACATCGCACAAGCGCTCAAGAAGTAAGGCGTGCTATCGTGCAAACACCACTAACTCGGGCTGAGACATTGTCTCAGCCCTCCTTTTCTACCATATGGACGAAGTCGTTCATCTTCGCGACGCTCGTCGTGTTGATGCTTGCGGTCTTATCGCTCGTTACGGGCGTGTATGATATTCGCGCCGACTTCGATATGTTTTGGATCACGCGTGTCCCGCGGACGGTCGCCCTCATGTTGACGGGGGCGGCGATGGCGATGTCGGGGCTCGTCATGCAGCTCATCACCCAAAACCGGCTCGTCGAACCGACGACGACCGGGACACTCGAATGGGCCGGGCTCGGGCTCTTGACCGTGTACTTGCTCGTCCCGGCACCGACGCTCATGATGCGGATGACGGGGGCAATCGTCTTCTCGTTCGTCGGTACGATGGTGTTCTTTTGGTTTTTACGTTCGGTCAAACTCCGGTCGTCGTTGATTGTCCCAATCATCGGGCTCATGCTCGGTGCCGTCATCTCGGCCGTCTCCACGTTCCTCGGCCTGTTCTTCCGGATGAGTCAGACGCTCGAAGGCTGGTTCGTCGGTTCGTTCGCCTCGGTCCAGGTCGGCCGCTATGAGTATTTATGGCTCATCCTCATCTCAACGGTGCTCATCTTTTTGCTCGCGAACCGGTTGACGCTCGCGGGACTCGGAGAGGACGTCGCGACGAGCCTCGGCGTGAACTACAACCAGCTCATGATGATTGCGACGGGTCTCATCGCCCTCTCGGTCGGTGTCGTGGCGACGGTCATCGGCAATTTGCCGTTCCTCGGCTTAATCGTCCCGAACCTCGTCTCGATGTTTCGGGGGGACGACCTCCGCAGCAACTTGCCGTGGGTATGTGTCGTCGGCATGGGCGCGATTCTCGTCAGTGACTTGATTTCCCGGACGATTATCGCACCGTTCGAACTGCCGGTCTCACTCATTCTCGGGACGGTCGGTGCGTTCGTCTTCATCGGGATTTTACTTAGACAGCGGAAGCGGGGAGGGGTTCGATGAGTACGGTCATCGAGAAAGAAGTGTACGAAGTGGACGTCCATCCGCTTCAAGGAAAGGAGCGGAGCGCGTCGGCGTTCCGTTCGAGACGGGAGGAGCGGCGCTATTGGCTCTTCCTTGCCGCCTTAATCATCGGTGGCGTGTTGTGCGCGCTCGGGCTGTTGCTTTACAACAATCCGGTCCCAATCGACTCGCCGTCGTTTTGGCCAGTCGTCGAGCGGCGCGTCGTCGCCGTCACGACGATGGCAATCGCGGCGCTCTGTCAGAGCCTCGCGACCGTCGCGTTCCATTCAGTGACGAACAACCGCATCATCACACCATCGCTCCTCGGGTATGACGCGCTCTATTCGACGATTCAGACGAGTATGATTTTCTTCTTCGGTGCCGGCGCCTTGGTCGGTTTTACGGGGACCGGTGCGTTCTTGACGCAGGTCGGACTGATGGTGCTCATGAGTCTTTTGCTATACGGCTGGTTATTGTCGGGGAAATACGCCAACCTGCAGCTCATGCTGCTCGTCGGGATTATCATCGGGACCGGGCTCAACTCGGTGTCGACGTTCATGCGCCGCATGCTCGCCCCGTCCGACTTTGACATCTTGCAGGCGCGGCTGTTCGGTTCGGTGACGAACGCGGACGCGGCCTACTTCCCGATCGTCATCCCGCTCGTGCTCGTCGTCGGGGTATTATTGTACGCGTTCTCGAACCGACTCAATCTCGTCTCGCTCGGGAAGGACGTGGCGACGTCGTTCGGGGTGAACCATCGCGGGAGCGTCATCTATACGCTCATTCTTATCTCGCTCCTCATGTCGGTGTCGACGGCGCTCATCGGGCCGCTCACGTTCTTCGGTTTCTTGGTCGCGACGCTCAGCTACCAGGTCGCCTCGACGTATGACCATAAATACGTCTTCCCGATGGCGTTCGCGCTCGGCTTCTTCGTTTTGACGAGCGCCTACTTCTTCATGTACCACATCTTCAACACGCCAAGCGTCGTCTCCGTCATCATCGAACTGTTCGGCGGCATCATTTTCTTGGCAGTCATTCTTAAGCGGAGGTCCTTATGATACAACTCGAACAAGTGAAAAAATCGTATACGGATAACGTCCACATCGGGCCGATCGACCTCGATATCCCGAAGGCCGGCTTCACGTCGCTCATCGGTCCGAACGGGGCCGGGAAGTCGACGACGCTCATGATGATCGGCCGTCTGCTAAATTTAGACGCGGGTCAGATTCAAGTCGCCGGGATGGACGTGTCGAGCACGAAGTCGAAAGACTTGGCGAAAATCATTACGATCCTCCGGCAAGAGAATCATTTCGTGACGCGCCTGACCGTGCGCCAACTCGCCGGGTTCGGTCGTTTCCCGTACTCGAAGGGGCGGTTGACGAAAGAAGATGAGGCGATCATCTCGAAATATATCGACTTTCTTGATTTGACGCATCTCGAGCACCGCTACCTCGACGAACTGTCGGGCGGCCAGCGCCAACGGGCGTACGTCGCGATGGTGCTCTGTCAGGAGACGGAATATGTCCTCCTCGACGAGCCGCTCAACAATTTGGACATCGCCCGCTCGGTACAGATGATGGGATACTTACGTCACGTCGCCGACGAGTTCGGTCGGACGATTGTCACCGTGCTCCACGATATCAACTTCGCGGCCAAATATTCGGACCGGATCTGTGCGATGAAAGACGGGCAGATCGCCGCCTTCGGGACGGTCGACGAGATTATGAACGGGGAGATCCTGTCCGACATCTTCGAGACGAAGCTCGAGGTCATCCAAGGCCCGTACGGACCGATTGCTGTCTACTAATCATATAGAAGGAAGTGACGACGATGCAGATTTACTGGACACCGATTTTAGATGTCGTGGAAGAAGCAGCTGATACATACACGTTCCGACTCGAACGGCCAGACGGCTTCACGTGGGAGGAAGGGGCGCACACGCATTTCGCGCTCGAAGGGTTCAACAAAGAAGAGCGACCGAACCGGAGTCTGATTCGCCACATGTCCATCTCGACGTTGCCGCGAGAAGGCGTCATTGGCATCACGACACGTATTAAAAAAGAATGTTCCGAGTTCAAGTCGATTCTCCGGGAAATGGCGCTCGGTGAGAACGTCGCCATCTTCAAGACGCATTCGAACGTGCCGTTAAAACGTGTTGGGAAGAACGTCTATTTGTTGTCGGCCGGTGTCGGGCTCGCGACGTTCCGTCCGCTCGTCCTCGACTATTTGGCGGACGGGGAAGGCGTGCCGCACCTCCATTCGTTGAACGTCGACTCGTCGGCCAACTATCTATTCAAAGACGTCTTTACGTCGACGGATACGTTCACGGCTGATTTCGTCGACAGCCGCGTTCGTTACCACGAGGCGGCCAAGACGCTCGCACAGGATATGGACGGGCTGTATTACGTCGTCGGGAGCGATGACTTCTTGCGCGAGACGATTGCGACGCTATGTGAGCGGGGCATTGCGCGCGAACAGATTGTGCTCGATAAGCATGATTTTCAGTTGGATGCGTTTTTCATGGAAAGAGACGAAAATGCAATCTCTTCTTGATTCGAAAAACCAGGAGTAAGGAGCAATCTAGCGCAAAAAAAGGAATCGGATTCATTCAATACAGAATGAGTCCGATACCTTTTCATTTGCGAACGACGTCAGGCGTGTCTCAGAATGTGAACTCGATGCCTTTCGAGGTGAGCCAAGCGATGATCACGCCATACCCGAATATGCTGATGGCTGAATAGATGAGGAGGGTGGAACGCTTCATCCCGATCGAGTGCCCAATCACACCGACGACCCATGACCCGAGTAATGGCGTGACGAGGATAATCGACCAGCTGCCATGCTCGCGCATCAAATGACTGAATCGATGCTTCTCGAGACGATCGAGCCAGCCGCTGAGGCGTTTGAAACGATGGAGCCAATCGTAAAAGTACGCGAGCAGGGGAACCGGCAAGAAGTTACCGAACCCGGCCCAAAGCACCGCAGAGACATGATCGAGACCGAGTAACATCGTACTCGGGATGGCCAAATAGATTTCGAACATGGGGAAGAATCCCATAAACCATGCAGTTGCAGACAGACTGATGTATTCAAATAGACTCATGTCAATTCTCCTTGATCGTATGTCTTTTCAAACGTAAACGTTGTGAAATGAATTTCCGCCTCTGGTTGAGGAAGCGTGCTACCCTCTGCATTCGAGTCATTGCTTAATCCATTTCGCACTCCGGCCGAGTCCAGATGGAGCGATTTCCCCTTCATCCCGCAATTCCCGAAGAACTCGGTTGATGGTTGCCTCACTGATGTCGGGGCAGGCGTTCCGAACATGCGACTTGGTAAACGGCCCGATTCTCCCTTCTACGAATCGTCTAATCCGGATGCTCTTGCTTTGACTTCCTGACGTGACGAGGCCAACACGTTCCTCAAGCTCTTTATAAGCCGCAAGAATCACGCTCAATAGATAGTTGATCCATGGGAATGAGTCTTGTCGGTTCTCATGCCAATGGATCGATGACAACCGTAGAGACTCATAGTAGTCCTCTTTCCGTTCCTCGATAATCTTTTCGAGACTAATATAGCGGCCGACCTCAAAGCCGAATTGATACAACAGCAACAAAGTCACCAGCCGGGCCATTCGTCCGTTCCCGTCATTGAATGGATGAATCGATAAAAAGTCGAGGACGAACATACTAGTCAAGATGAGTGGATCGACGTCTTCGTTTTGCCGACGTTCTTTTACACTGTCGCATAAAGCTTGAACAGCCGTCGGGGTCTCGAATGCCGGGACAGGTACGAAGCGCGTTCGGCGCGTACCGTCGGGGAAGGTCTCGCTAATCTCGTTATCGACATTTTTCCAACGCCCGCCTTCGACCGGAACAAATTTATAAAGTTCTTTATGAAGCTGGAGCAGGATGTTCGGATTGATTGGGATATCTTGGGCTGAAGCATGGATTAAGTTCAATACATCCCGGTACCCGGCAATTTCAGCTTCCGAGCGGTCGGCCGGATCCGAGGTTTTCGACATGATGGTGTGTAGGCGGCTCTCGGTCACGACGATCCCCTCAATCGCATTGGAAGCCTTTGTCGATTGAATGACCGCGACGTCACATAACGTGTTCAAGATTTGAGGTGCCTGTTGTTTATATAGGTCTTGTTTGCCCTTGTATTCATTGATGCGACCAATCAATCGTACGGTTTCCATCGGTAAGGCGAGGCTTCTTAAATATTGATAATCATAATTTCGCATGGTACTCATCCCCATTTATATTCAAAATTGATTAAACATAGTCATTTTATTGATTTTTGAATATGTTTAACTCTAATATAACCGATTTATGATGGTATGTACGTGATAAACATACTCATTTTGAACAGAAATAAGTATGTTTAGAGAATGGTGAGCTATATTTCAGGTTATGATTGAGAAACGGTAAAAAAGCGCATCTCCGATTTTCGTGGAGACACGCTTGAGTGATGTATATCGTCACAATCAGACCGGGGACACATGCCCCGCACTTTTCACGCAACATGCAACGAACCGCTCGAACAGATTTCGTCCCTCAAGCGTCCCGATTGACTCAGGGTGGAACTGGACGCCGTATGTCGGATGCTCGGGATGCTCGAGTGCCATGATGACACCGTCTTCCGTGCGAGCGGTCACGATGAGATCCGTCGCTTGAACGACGAGTGAGTGATAGCGCATGACATCGAGCGGCTCGCCATCGAATAAGACGGACGGGGTCGTCAAAATGCGTGACGTTTTCCCATGCATGACTTGATTTGCTCGGCCGACCGTCCCACCGAACGCCTCGGCGATGACTTGGTGACCGAGACAGATACCGAGTATCGGCATCACGCCGGAGAGCTCCCGGACGACGTCGAGCGAGACGCCGGCGTCCTGTGGGCCACCGGGGCCAGGGGAGATGATGATGCCGGATGGATTGAGGTCACGAATCGCCTCGACCGAGAGTTCGTCGTTTCGGACGACGATGACGTCACTGAACCGGGCGACGTCTTGATAGACGTTATACGTGAACGAGTCGTAGTTGTCGATGAGTAAAATCATGCGAACACCTCCAAAAGGGATTTGGCTTTATGCAGCGTCTCTTCATATTCCGACACGGGGTCGGAGTCATAGACGATCCCGGCGCCGGCTTGGACGTGGGCCGTATCGCCTTGCACGACCATCGTCCGGATGGCGAGAGCGAAGTCGAAGCCGCCGCGGACATCGAGATACCCGACCGCCCCGGCGTACACTTCGCGTTTCACCGTCTCGAGCTCGTCGATGAGCTGCATCGCCCGAATCTTCGGCGCCCCGGACACGGTGCCGGCCGGAAGACAGGCGCGCAAAGCGTCAATCGGATTCAAGTCGTCCCGCAGCTCGCCTTCGACCTCGGAGACGAGGTGCATGACGTTTTTGAACCGTTCGAGCTCGATCTGTTTCAGGATCGTCACCGTACCGACCTTGGCGACGCGGCCGATATCGTTTCGCCCGAGGTCAAGGAGCATCCGGTGCTCGGCGAGTTCTTTCTCATCAGCGAGGAGCGACTCGCCGTGACGGATGTCTTCCTCGACCGTCTTGCCGCGCGGGCGAGTGCCGGCGATCGGGTTCGTCGTCACCCGGCTCCCGCTCACTTGGACGAGGCTCTCCGGGGAGGCGCCGAGGACGATCGCTTCCCCGAGGTCGATATAGAACAAGTACGGGCTCGGGTTCTGTTTCCGGAGCGTCCGGTAAAAGTGGAACGGGTCGCCGGTGAACGTCGCGTCGATTCGTTGCGACAAGACGAGTTGGAACACCTCGCCGGCGAGAATCGCCTCTTTCGCCTTCAAGACGCGTTCGATGAATTCGTTTTTTTCGGTCAAGATGCGCTCGCTTGTCCGGACGACCGGTTCGAGCGAGTGCGTCTGCGCCGTCTCGAGTTGACGCTGAATCTCGTCGAGCCGTTCCGTCGCGTCCGTGTCGCCAGTGTCGATCAAGATGACCTGTTCCTCGAGGTGGTCATACAAGACGACCGTCTCGTAACGCTGGAACAACGCGTCAGGCAAGCCGCGCGTCTCACTCGGCGTGTTCGGGATCGGTTCGTAGACGCGTTGCATGTCGTAACCGATATACCCGATGGCGCCGCCGATGAACGGGTACGGGGCGTCCGGGACGTCACGGGTGATCAGCGTGGACAAGTGGGCGAGCGGATCGGCCGTCTCAATCGTTCCGTTCGCGTCCGAAATGCTCGTCCCGTCGACACGAAGCGTCTCGACCGGATTCGCTGCGACAATCGAGTAGCGGCCGTGCTTGCCTTCGGCGCGGCTTTCGAGCAATACTTTTCGTTCACCTTTTAGACGGTGGAAGATGGCCACCGGTGTCAGTTCGTCGCCGTTGATGATTCGTTGTTCCATAAGATTGACCTCCTTAAAATAAAAAAATACTCCCCGCCCGACATGCCCAAACGGACATGAAGGACGAGGAGATTCCCCGTGTTGCCACCTTCGTTGAGAGACGACATATCTCCCCACTCATCGCGAACAATCATTCGCTGTCCTCGGTAACGGGAGGACCCGTCAGAGCCTACATATCGGTCTGAACGCTCAAAAGCCCATTCACGCAAGACACGTCACCGGTTCGCATCGACCACCGGCTTTCTGGAGACGTCCCTTCGCGCTACTCTTCTTTCTCATCGCGAGTTCGTATGATGTTATCGCCACTTTACCGAGTGAAAGACAGATTGTCAAGACCGATTCAAGAGTTAGCGTTCCTTTGTTTTCAAGTGAATAGGTATGAATTGAAACTATAAAGGAGATTAACCTGAAAAAACGATTTACTTTTTTTGGTAATAAATATCTAGGGGGTAAATTGCTTTTTGATATGATTAACATGATAAATTAAAAAAAATATAGAATGGAGTAATCATTATGAAACGGATGATATACATTGTGTCATTCCTGTTATTGACGTGGATGACTATGGATGCATCAGACGTGAGAGCAGCTGAATCAAAAATACCCCATGTGAAAGACGTGAGGATGTACGGGTGTAAGCAAGAATTTTCGCGCCCCAACTTTTCGATTTACTTACAAGATGGAAGTGGTAATTCAATAAAGAAAATTGGAGACGCTCTAAAAGATGGATGCGAAAAAATGTTATCTAATCCGGACGGGCAACGACTCTATTACTCATCTATGAATGCAACAAATCTTTACACCATCCAAACGAATGGCAAGAATCTAAGAAAAATAACACCTTCAGTCAAAGGGTATGGCTTTGAACTACTTGATGCAAAGAAAAATCGTGTCTTTTATTCATATGCCGCTCAAAAAGGAGGGTATCCACTAGAATCAGTTGATGCTTCTGGAAAAAATCGAATTCAGTACACTAATAGATATTATGCGTATAAAGTCCATGGAAACAGCGTTTACTTCTCTGATGAGGCCAACACGAATCGATTATATAGAATTGGAATTGACGGTAAAGGGAAACGCATGATTACAGTTGACCGAGAAATACAAGATATCGATGTGGCTCCAGGTTTTGTTTTTTATACGAGAATTAATCCCAGAAATAAAAATCAAGTTCAACTAGTCCGAGTATCATTAGATGGTCAACAAAAGGATGTCATTACGACATGGAAACAAGGTCATCAACACTATACGATTCATCAAGGGATGCTTTACTATCTTGAAGAAGGAACAACATTTAAATCAAACGGAAGTCCTTATGTTCGTTATGCATTTAAACGAATGAAGCCTGATGGAAATCTTACTGGGAAGCGTGAAATAATTCGAACTATTCCACTTTTGGCCTACGGTAGCGAGACGTTAGTTTTCAAGCCATTTGGAATGGCCTATGAGAAATTCGATTCGGAAAAAATAGCAGAATATGTTGTTGTTCCTTATAATCCCAAACAAACAACCTATACATTCGAAGCAGATCGCTACAATTGGTACGAATAGTAAAGAATCCCGATACATTTCGATGCATCGGGATTCTTTGAGTTAAAGCGATTTGTACCCGAGGAAATATGTCCGCCACTGAGGATCATAAATCGAGTTGATTTGCAGTGTCTCCCCACCGGCATGAATGAAGAACTCGTTGTCAAGCATGATGCCGATATGGGACGGTCCGTTCCGATACGTGCCGGCGAAGAAGATGATATCGCCACGGTGTCCGCTCGTGATGGCGGTCCGTTTGTTTTTAAAGTGATTGCTACTCCAGTAGCCGGAGACGTTCGTCCGACCGCCGACTTTTCCGGCTTGGTTTGCCGCGTAATGCACGAGCCCCGAACAATCGAAGCCGCCGTTTAACGGGGACTGTGAGCCCCATGTATACGGCGTGCCAAGATGATTCACGGCCGCCGCGACGAAACGTTCTTGCTGCGTGTTGTTGCGTTTCGCGAGGAGTGGGTCGACGCTCACACGGATATCTGACAGTTTCACGTACACCGGACGCCAGTTGTATTGAATCAAATACGAATCCCCACTCTTTGAGCGTGGGTAGACGCGTCGATTCGTGTCTAAATAGCCGATTGGTGACGTGTCATTTGGATTCGCGTAGAACGGCGTCCGTTTCGTCGTCATGTAGCGTGCCCCGGCATTCACGTTCGTGTGGTGTACGGCCTTTGGTTGTGTCGTCGAAATGTAAGGGTTCAATACGTAAGTCGTTTTGCCATTTGGCAACCGAACTTGCCAGAAATCATCATCGATAGAGCGGATGCCGATGACCCGCGTGCCGCGCTTCAACGTCCCGGCCGGACGCGCATAAGCGACATCGGTAGAGAAGTGAGGCGTCCCATCGAGTTGGACATAGAAAACCGTACCTGCTTTCGGTTTTGCAATCGGTTTATTGAGCGACAGATACCCGGTCGCGACGAAACGATACTGGCCACCGACACGGACGCGTGTGTAGTAGCCGCTCGTCCCGAACGTCTCGACGACTTGACCACGATTGAGGCGGGATACCCGCGACTGGGTCGAGGCGCTCGCATAGACGCTAATCCCGTTGAATTTGACGTAGCGCATGCCCGTCGCGTCATAGAGCGGCGGTTTCGTCTTGCTCGTCCCGTTCGTCAAGACGAAATAAAACGAGCCGTTCACGGAGACGCGCGTATAGGCGCCTTCAGTCCCGTAGACGTTGACGAGTTGCCCACGTTTGAACGTCGTGACGACTTTAGAGTTGGCAGCACGTTCATAAACCGGTGTCTCTTTCGTCAGGTAACGTTGACCGGTCTTTTGATATGTCGGTTTGGCAGTGCCGAGTAAGCTCGTCTCGACATAGACGAACTGGCCTTTCGTGAAGAGGCGTGTGAAGGCGCCATCCGTTCCATACACACTGACGAGCTGTCCACGTTTAATCGACCCGACGGACGTCTTACGGTTCGCTGTGCCGTAAAGCGGGGCGTCCACTTGCGCATAACGTTGGCCGGTCTTCTTGTAGGTCGGCTTAGACGTGCCGAGCGCTTTCGTCTCGACATAGACGAACTGGCCTTTCGTGAAGAGGCGTGTGAAGGCGCCGTGCGTGCCATACACACTGACGAGTTGTCCGCTTTTCACAGAACCTGTCACCGTCTGACCGAGATCGGTGAAAGTGGCCGCATCGGACTGGACGTAGCGCTGGCCGGTCTTGACCGGTGACGTGCCGAGTTGGTTCATGGCGATGTAGGCATAGGCGTCTCCCGTTTGGACGCGGGCGTAGCCATTGACGTTACCGTATACGACGACGGTCTCCGCGAGCACGGTTTGACGGATTGCCTCACTTGGCTCAGGGCGCATATAGACAGCGTCGGCCTGTTTGACGAAGCGTGTCTCTGGCGTGAGGGAAGGCATCGAATCGGCGAGCGCGTCGCGTGCCACCCAAGTCCCTTCTGTCGTCAAGACGAGCGCTTCATCAGATTCATACACGTTGAGCTGTGTCCCATAAGGAAGGTAGGCGACCCGTTCGCCGGCGTCGTCGAGCGTATACGTCTCGCTAACCACATAACGTGATTGGAGCGATGCCACGTCTGACTCGCGGACGAATCCTTCCTGTTCGCCATTTTGGATTCGTGCGTGGGTCGCCCCGCGTTCGAGCACGGTGAGACTCGTTCCGGCAGGGAGTGTCGCGAGCACATCCACTTCCTCGGTTGTGGCGTATACGTTCGTTTCAACGAGTGTGACGAGTTGCGGGCTTGTCGCAAAAGCTGCGGACGTCATACACAGGCTGAAGAAAAAAAGTAGACCAATTAGTCGTTTCAATAAAAGCACCTCGGTTCAACTGTATTCGATTGGGACAAATAAGAAAACTTGCCATTTTTTAGTATACTGTTCGGAATAGAAAAAGAAAGCATTACTTTTTAAAATGAGGGGAAACGTTCTTTGGACGAAAGACAAAGTAAAAAGACTCGAGCCGATTGGGCCCGAGTTTTCCATCATTTCTCCATCTCATTATAAGTCGACAATAAAATCAGCAGAGATGTCGTGACGTGATGGATAAATAGCGTGTTCTGGAGGATCTGATCGTATTCCTTCGTATAATCCAAATGTTTGAACGCTTTTTGACCTAAATTATGTGCTTTGAACAAATCGCGTAATGACTCGCACGTTTCTTGCGAGAGTTGATCCTTGCCACGAGAAATCACCGTATATAGCTGGTTCGGTCGAATGACGACCCAATCCGTCTCATTCTCGATTTTCGCGTTGGCGTTCGCAATCACGACGACCGGATGGACGGTAAGTCGCTCGCCGGTTTGATCAGAGATGAACTTTTGGGAACCATATACTTGGCGGTTCATCTGATCAAAGATTTTCGAGGACTGTTCATCCACTTGCCAATCTTCGGATAGGCCACGTCGAGCATACCAGACCCCGTCCTTGGAGATTTTAATGAACTGGTCGCCTTTGGCTTTGATGTTTTTGACTTCGATTGTGAAGATTCCCTGTTCTGAGAAGACGAGGGCGTCACTCTCGACTGTGTGATGCGCGTCATAGGCGATGCGATTGCCGTACAACGTCGTATAGCTGTCCGCATACTTTTCGAGCTCTTGCATCACAATCTGTTCACCTTCGATACCGGCAGAGAGGGCAAGATGGCGCCCGTTGATTTCGTAACTTCTCGCCTTCATCGCTTCAAGCGTGTCGACGAGCGGGAACGGATGAATCAACGCCTGCCTCACATGTTTTGGCAATTCGGATTGTCCGAGGAACGCGTTGAGCCGTTCGACGTCAATCATGCCACTGTCGAGAAGACGACCGTAACGATCGAATACTTCTTTTTGTTGACGCACATGATCTTCGTTCAAGTAATCTTGTCGAAGCGTCGTTAGGCGAGGGGACAGATTCGTCAAAGTGGCGGCTGCCTCCTCGTTCGTCCATTCGACAGACGGTCCTGCGGCCAAGGAGTGGATGGCGTAATCATGGTTCCATGCGAGCGCGCGGAATTTCGGTTGCACCAACTCGATATAATGCTCGGTCCGTTTCGTCACGCGTGTCTGTTTCGCCAACATCGCTTTCTTCTCGACCTTTCGGCGATAGCGTTTTCGGAAAAGTAATGACGGTGCGTTGTAAAGCATCGCAATCACATAACCAAGAATAAAATACATAAAAGACAGCAAAATGACCGACCATCCAATCCCGTAATCACGGAGGACGGTCGCGACACCTTCCCTTCGGAACAACAGTTCTAAAGAGACGAACACGGTCATAAGAATGAGCGCGATTTTTGTGTTTGATCGCATGTATTCATGAAACTTCATAAAGGTCTCCTACTTTCTGTAAATGATATTCATTAAAAAGCGTGACGACATCACTTCGCCGTCCCTTGAACTAGTATAGCGAGATTTCCTTCTCGGTATTTTAATTTTTCCTTATAAAGGTAAAGCGTTTTTGAAAAAAAGACACAAAAATACTCCCTCCAAGTGTACTGGAGAGAGTAGCGTCTCAAAAGATTTCCGTATTCAAATAGTTGACGGACACTTTCAAGTTGCCGTTCATCTTACGGAGCTCATCGATGATCTGTTTGTCTTTGACACCGTCCTTGTTTTGGACGATATAGACGAGCTGGATCATCGTGCCGAGGTTCGTCGTCTCGACCGAGCGGAGCGCATAATATTTGTAGTGCGCCGACAGCACCCCGTCAAACGCCGTCTCGTCATGCAGATTCTCCGGCACCGTGATCGACAACCGCTTCTTGTCCGAGCCGCCGCGACCGAAGTCGAACGTGTACAACAGGAGGATGATGACCGACAGCGACACGGTGAACAGGATGGCGAGTATGTAGAAGCCGAGGCCGCACGAGATGCCGGCCGCCATGCCGAAGAAGATGAAGGCGATGTCTTTCGGGTCGCTCATCGCGCTCCGGAAACGGATGATTGAGAACGCCCCGACGAGACCGAAGGCGACGGCGACGTTGTTGCCGATGACGATCATGATGACCGACACGGTGACGCCCATGATGATAATCGTCTGGACGAACGACTGCGAGTAACGGGCGCCAGTATGGGTCCGTTTATACAAATAGGCGATGCAAAGCGTCAAGATGAAACTGAGGAAGATCGCCGCGGCCGCCTCGAGCACGGTGAGGCGCGAGGTGACGTCGGCGAGCTGGCGTACTTCGTTAAAGAAATCGGTCATGACAAAATCCTACCTTCGCTTGAGTTTTCGTGTTCCAATAATTCGACGCTCGTACAGAACTTGGAGACGCTCTGTTTGTTGCATTCGAGGTCCGACAAGATGCGGGCGAGCCAAAACGGGACGACCTCGGACACTTTCACCTCGAGGACGACGAGCCCGGGGTCGATGAAGTGATGCCCTTCTGGCCCGTGTTCGATTCGCAAGTCGTCGTTTCGGCACATGAGGTTGTAGTCGAACGTGACGCGGAGGTCTTTCTCGAACGTCCCGGAGAACGCTTGGCGGTCATAGCTGACGACCGTGTTCGGTTTTAAGTCGTACAAGTGCTGGAAGTGGAGCGCCTCTTTCAAAATTTGCGGGTTCGACGCCTCGACCGTCTCGAGCGGCTTGTTCGGGTCGCGCAGGATGTCGTACGCCTGGTGGAGCGGGAGGATCGTCCGGCGCTTGTTGACGACGTTCTTGAACTTCTGTTTTACCTCGATGAACGAGGCGCTGCCTAGGTCGGCCTGGTCGTAAACGCGGAGGCGCAACTTTTGGCGGAACGGCAGTTTGTTGCGCGTCTCGTAATAGATCGACTTGTCGTTCGAGTCGAAATAGAGGCTGACGATGTTGTATTTCCCTTCCGGGTTGCCGTACGTATCGTAATGCATATACGGGAGGATGAGCTCACGGAGCTCAAGGTACTTCGCAAATGGGATTAAATACTTGATCTCGTATCGCTTGAATATCTCTTGGGCCACGGTGTCTCTCCTTCATTAGGGATTATTAAATATTTGTTAAGGTGTGTTAGAATTCAAGTATACTGTTACAGCACACGAATCGCAAATAGACATCGACGTCGGGAGGCTCATATTATATGAAGGTATTAAAAGTCGGATTGTTGGCCGCCGTGCTCGCCGGGACGTGGGGCGGCATGTACTACATCGCCGAAGAGAACGCGACGGCCGGGGCGGCGTTCGAGGCCGCGCTCGCCGAAGAGTTGAACATCCCGGTCGGCTCGTTCAACCAGAACAAGGTCCGAGGCGTCACTGCGCTCGACTTGTCCGGCTATCAGTTGACCGACTTGACCGGGCTCGAACATTTCCAGTCGCTCGAGACGCTCAATTTGTCCGGCAACCATGTGACGGATGCCGAGGTCCTCTCGAAACTCCGTCATTTGAAGATGCTCGACTTGAGCTTCAACCAGTTGACAGATGTGCCGGAGCTCCCGGACACGCTCGAGACGCTCAATTTAGAAGGGAACGACGTAAGCGACCTGTCGTTCTTGCCGGCTTCCGAGACGCTCACGACGCTCAACTTGCGTGACAACGATGTCACCTCGCTCGAGGCGCTCGAACGGACCCCGAACGTGACGCATCTGAACGTCCGTGGCAACGCCATCGAATCGATTGGACCGCTCCAAGGCTTGACGGGACTCGTCAACGTCAATCTGCGGGACAACCGCATCGCCGACTTCTCGCCGCTCGAGAATCTCGACATCTCGGAACGGCTGTACGTGACGGGGAACGCGACGCACGATTACTCGATCCTTGACGGGATCGCCGAGCAAGTCGCCGACCGCGACTTCGAACGATTGCCGGACCGACCGACGTTCTCGGTTGACAGCGGCATCATCGCACCCGGGACGACGCTCTCGCTCGAGGCGACGGACGGGGCCGACATCTTCTATACGACAGATGGGAGCGACCCGACACCCGAGTCGACCCGCTATATGAGCCCGATCACGCTCGACCCGTCGCTTACCGCGGACGTGCCCGTCTTATCGAACAATCGGACGGCGACGAACTGGCCGACGCCAACGTTCGAACGAGAAGAGGTCGAGAAGGCCGTGACGATTCGCGCGATCAGCGTGAAGGACGGGGCGACGAGCGCGCGATCGACGCGGACGTATTTGCTCGACGCAGACTTGTTCACGTCGAACCTCCCCGTCGTATCGCTGACGACGGATGCGAAGAACTTGTTCGATCCCGCCATCGGTATCTACACACCAGGCGATTTACTTGATGGGCCGCTCGAACTCGGGCGCGGCAATTTCTTCGAGACGGGTCGAGAGTGGGAGCGTCCGGCGCATATCGACTATTTCGAGGAAGGGACGCACGTGTTCGGGCAAGACATCGGCATACGCATCCATGGCGGCTTCTCGCGCGGTCTCGCGCAAAAGAGTCTCCGTCTATATGCGCGGAGCGAGTACGGGCAGAGCCGCTTCTACCACCCGTTCTTCCCCGGGAACGACGAGACGGAGTTCAACCGACTGCTCCTCCGCAATGCCGGGAACGACTGGCAAGGGGCGATGCTTCGGGACGCGTTCATGCAGGAGCTCCTGGGTGAGCGTCCGCTCGACTTTCAGGACTATCAGCCGACGATCGTCCTCATGAATGGCGAGTATTGGGGACTTCATAACTTACGTGAGCTTTATTCACCCGACTATTTCGAGATCAAATACGACATCGACGAGACCGAGCTCGCCATCGTCGAGGCCGAACCCGGTCATCCGGACGGGTTCGTCCTTGACGCGGGAAGCGAGGCCGACCTGATTCATTATCAGGAGATGGTCCGATTCGCCGAAACGAACGATTTAAATGATTCCGACAAGTTCGAGGAACTCGAGCGTCGAATGGACATCGACAATTTCTTGGAGTACGTCGCTTATCAGGCGTTTTACGGCAACCTCGATAGCATGTTCAACAACTATGCTGTTTGGCGAAAAGGAACGAACGTGACCGAGGGGATATACGGACATGATGGACGCTGGCGTTGGATCGTGTTTGATTTGGATCAGGGCTTTGCTGGCCGTTTCCCAATCGAGGAGAGCATCAACTATGACATGTTCGGTTATCTGACCGGGCCGAAGCCAGAGCATGCCCTCTTCCGTTCGCTCATCGCGAGTGAGGAGGGACGTGAACGCTTCCTCGCGATCTTCGATGAACTGCTCGCCGGCCCGTTCGCGACGGAGACGATGCTCACGAAGCTCGACGAGATGGCCGCGGGGATTGAAGCGGAGATGCCGAATCAAATCGAACGTTGGGGGAACGCCCCATCTATGGCCGCTTGGAACGGTCGATTGAACAAGATGCGCGCTTTCGCCGAGGCACGTCCGATCGTGATCGAACAGCAGTTGACGGAACGGTTTAGGGTGGACTGACACGAAGGGGCCGATGGCGACATGGGCCCTTTCGCGCTGTCGAGGAATGAGTCACGGCTCAGACGGGTAAAGAGCGAAAGGAAGCGCAGAACAGAAGAGCGATTTATGATATGATGGACGCTGAAAGGAAGGTACAGCCATGGAAACACTCAACTTGAAACAACTTTCTGACGACCGGGCCGCACTACAGACGGCAGGCGACCTCGAAGCGATGCGTGCCATCATGCACGACTCGTTCCGTTATGTCGACTCGAGCGGCCGTCAGTTCGATAAAGAGACGTTCTTAGATCAGTTCGTAGACCCGGCCTCGGTCCAATGGATCACCCAAGAGACGGTGACGTTCGACGAGACGGTGAAAGGCGAGATCGCCGTCGTCCAACTCCTCCTCGAAGAGCGCTTCATCCTCGGGACGAACGCGTACGAAGGACGCTTTTGGGCGCTACATCTCTACATCAAAGAAAACGAGGAATGGCTCTGGCAAGGCGGACAGGCGACGATGATTCACGAGACATGATTTGAACAGGCATCTCCATACGGAGGTGCCTTTTTTATTGAGTGAATCATAAAATGAAAAATATACACTTAAATTAGAAAAATATGTACCCATTTTTAAAATAATCCATTAAACTAAATCTGTTGACTGTTGCGATACAATTTTTAGGAGGAATCATTCAAGATGAAACAACCCAAATACTTAGCACTTTTCCTAGCCGGCACACTCGTGTTCGGCGGCTTCGCCCCGGCCTACGTGTCGGCTTCGACGACGGTGGACGTCACGGCTCCGACGGCCCCAGTCGTGTCGGCTCCGCTTCATACCTCGACATCGCTCACGATTGAAGGTGAGGTCGGTGCCAAGGCGGAAATCGTCATCAACGGAAAGACGTATGTCCGGACGGTACTCGAGGGTGGACTGGCCACGTTCAACATGGCGCCGCAATCGGTCGGTAAAGTGATCGAGGTTCGCCTTGTCGATGCGAGCGGCAACGCAAGTGACGTGACGCGTGTCGTCGTCGCCGAAGACCCGGCTGCACGTCCGGCAACACCGGTCGTCAAACCGGTCACGAACTCATCGCGTGCCCTCGAAGTGAAAGGCGAGCCTGGACTCAGCTTCGTCTTGACAATCGGGAACACGACGGTGTCGTCGAAGTTTGACGCGAACGGGATTTACCGTCGTCACATTACGCTCCAACCGGTCGGCACGCCAATCACGGTGCAGGCGAAGTCGACGAAAGGTGCGTTGAGCGACCTCGTGAAGACGAAAGTCGTCACGGACCGCTACGCGCCGAAGCCTGGTCGAATCACGCAAGCCGTGACGACGACGTCGACAGGTGTTGCTGGTAAGGCAGAACCGTATGCGACGGCACTCGTGACGGTCGGGACGAAAACGTACTCGGCACCGGTCATGTCGACAGGGAACTTTGTCGTCAAAATCCCGAAACAACCGATCGGGCAAAAGATGTCGCTCGTCATCCGTGACGGTGCTGGCAATAAGAGCACACCGGCCACGGCGACGGTGCAACATGCGCTTTACAACAACTTCCACCGCGTGACATCGGAAGGAATGCGTCTCACACTCCATAAGGAAGTGTTCCGAGCCGATACGTCGACACGTTACGACGAGACGTTCGCGCCGGTCTTCCTCGGTCATCCGTCGAAGGCGAACCTCCACTTCTTGCTCAGCTACTATGCGGAGGACGGTGAGCCAATCGAGTTCGAGAAGCTCCGAATCCGCGTCGGCTCGGCGACGTACACGCAGAACATCTCGTTCGATGACGTCGGCTATACGGAGTACGCGGACGGCACACTCGAAGAGACATACTTCTTCAAGCCGAACGCGAAGCTCGTCAGCTTCGTCAAACAGCACGTCCGTCTCGAGAACCGAATCGTCGTGACGGTCGAGGGCTATGAGTACGACCTCGAGTTCCCGCTCGTCGGGGCAGAGAAGCGTGCGTTCATCCAATCGCTCCAATACGCAGGATATTGACAAAAGACCGGTGGCGACACCGGTCTTTCGTATGAAAGGAAAGATGGTTGAATTGATGCTAGAAGTCACACCGGAGCGACGGAACGGACGGGTCAAACTGATTGTGTTTCTCTTGTTCTTGAATTGGTACATGACGTCGCTGAACATCATCAGCGAGAACTCGTATGATACATATATGCGCAAACAGTACGGTGTCGAGACCATCTATTATAAAGAAGAAAGACGAACGTATTATGTCGTCGGCCGTCAATTCGAGTTCCAAAATATGAGCTATACGGGATCAGGTGGTCTGTTCTACACATATGAAGAGACCGACTATCACGATGTATTTGGGAACGTCATCACGTACAGGTTATATAAAGTCGCAGGCATCCCCGTGGACGTGACGGACCATGAGTCAAACAATCAAGTGTTTGAGAAGAAAAAATTGAACAACGAGCAACCGTTTGATGATTGAACGAAACATTAATGCAATCTTTTTGTTACATTTTTGAAACATAAGCCGATATATTCCGTAGAAGCACCTAGAGCGGGATGCTCGAATTTTTTAGAAAAGAGGGGAAAGTATGAAACAAGCGTTACAACGCCTCATCGCGGTGTTGACCGCACTCGTCCTCGTCGCATCGATCGTGCCACCGAGCACGTATGCCGATCGCGGGCAAGGGATGAACGAGGCCAAATTACTTACACCAGGGGAAGCCGTCGAATTCACGACGGGGACCGACAAGGTGAACACGTATTGGTTCAAGATGGAACGTCAAGTTTCATCGATGACACATATGGAAGTCACGCTCGACGCGTCGAAGCTGACGAACATCTCTGTCTATCCGAGTGCCGATATGGCCGCGAAGGACGAGACGTTCGAACGTTACCGTTCGAGCGCGACACAAGAAGAAGAGACGCGCACGGCGAAGATTGAGTTGCCGTACGCGTGGGAGGGGCCGTACTACATCAAAGTCGAGTACATGCCGATGGAGATGATGGACATCCCGTTCGAACAAACGGAAGGCGAAGAACCGACGACACCGGACATGTCCGCGTTCGCTTCGAAGATCAAGCTCGTCTATAACCCGGTCAAACTACCGGTGAACTATGAGCAGGTCGGTGGCGACATGTGCGCCGTCGAATCAGTGTTCCAACCGGCACCGGAGCGTGACACGATGCTCAAACTGATTCGCCGCGTCCAGACCGAGGTCTTGAACGGCTCGGCGGAAGGCCGTGATCTGTCGGCCCTCTATTATCGTACGTCTCCGTACGTCGTTCGTACGATCACGTTCGACAAGACGAAACGTCAAGCGGCATATGCGGACCTGAAGACGCTCCGCCCGCTCATGACGGCGCTCGTCGACCAGAAGAGCTATACGCTCACGAATGCAGACGCGGCAGCGATTAACCGCCTTCATGCACTCGTTCGTTCGAGTGTCCCGGCAGCGCTTCAAGCTGAAGTCGATGGAATCGCCGGCGCGCTCGGGATGAGTTCGCTCGCGGGCACACCGCTTGTCGACTTGTTCGGAAAGGTCGGCATGAACATCCAATCGGCTGACACACCGCGTTATATCGTCAAGTACAAGTCGTCACCGAACACGTCAATCGGCAAGATGAACGCGATGCAAGACGTCTCGGCCGAGCGTCTCGCCATCGGGGCGCCAGGCGAGCATTTCGCGCTCGTTGACGTCGAGGACGCGTCACCGAAGATGCAGGCGACGGCGAAATCGACGCTCGAAAAAGACACGAACGTCGAATACATCGAGCCGGTACAGACGTATCAAGCGTTCGCATCGGACGTGAACGTCGACTATCAATGGGCCATCAACGAAAGCTCGGTACTGAAGCCGTTCAAAGGGGCCGGCATCGGTCTTGACGCCTACGAAGGGCTCAAGTTGCCAAACCGCACCATCAAAGTCGCCGTGCTTGATACGGGTGTCGACTATCGTTTGCTCGACTTGAAAGGGAAGGTCGATATCCGCAACGAGAAGAACTTCGTCGACCCGAACGGGGAAGGAGATGCGATTGACGACCACGGTCACGGAACGCACGTGGCGGGAGTCATCAGCGCGACCCGTGACAACGGCGTCTCGATGCGCGGGATCGTCCCGAACGTCTCGATCCTTCCGGTGAAGGTGCTAGACGCGGGCGGTTCAGGCGAGACGGACCAAATCGCACTCGGCATCAAGTATGCCGTCGATGCGGGGGCGAAAGTCATCAACATGAGCCTTGGCGGCGGCGAGAGCCGGACGATGGGGTACATGTTGAAGTATGCGTATGACCGCGGCGTCATCGTTGTCGCGGCGACAGGGAACGACGGACAGTCGCGCGTGTCGTACCCGGCATCATCGAAATACACGATCTCGGTCGGGGCGACGAACACGTTCGGCATCGTCTCGGACTATTCGAACTATGGATTGAACGTCGACGTCGTCGCACCGGGCTCGAAAGTCGCGAGTCTCGTCCCGGACGGCAACGTCGTCTACATGGACGGCACGAGCATGGCGACACCGCACGTCGCGGCCGTCGCGGCGCTCTTGAAGTCGCACCATCCGTCACTCACCGTCGAACAGATGCGCACGCTCCTTCAACGGACGGCCGATCCGATTAACTTCTCGGGTGGTGATGCGCCGTATGACCCGCGTGTCGGGGACGGGTTTGAGTTCGTCTTAGAGATGACGGACAAGTTACCGCCTCGTTACTATGACGTGACGAGCGGCTACGGGAAGGCGAACGTCTTCCGGGCCGAGTCGATGCTCCGCATCAACCCGTCACAGGCGAGCGCACAGGACAATGCGGCCGTCTTCCGCGTGAAGGCGAAGTCGGGGACGGTCGTCAAAGTGTACAGTGGCGAGAAGCTCCTCGGCAAAGGGACAGCGAAACAGTCTGTCGCCGCCTTTAAAGTGGCACCACAAAAAGCAGGATCCGTGCTCCGTGTCGTCTATGAGAACGGCAAGCACGTCACGGGCGAGCGAATCCTCGTCGCATCAGGGAAACGTCCGGTCCAGCCGACCGTGACGCGTCCCCGTACAGGCGCGACGAAAGTGACAGGTCGCGGCGATGCCGGGATGACGGTCATCGTCCGGAACAGTAAGCTTCAATTACTCGGCAAGGCGACGATTAACGTCGACGGTTCCTTCACCGTCAAGACGCGTGCCTTGAAGAAGGGCGAGAAGGTCTCGGTGCATATCGAGGACACGCGGAAACGTGCCGGCAAGATGACGCACGTGACCGTTCAGTAATATAGAAGAGAGACGGGTGCATCCGAGATGTGCCCGTTTTTTTGTGCGTCAGAAGTCCTACCACATCTGAACAGGCGAATCAGGGTGGATGTGCGAAAAGACCTAAGCGAGTAACTCGACGCTAAACTTCCTTAGATTGGATGAACGAGCTGGTATTGTGGATAGGAATGGTTTTTATAAAGAGGTCAATGTTTTATTGATTGGAAATCAAAGAGGGTTGAAATGGGTATACGAAAAAAGTGAATGTAAAATAAAACAAGTTTCCAATTAATAGAAAAAATAAGATTTGTCTATTGAAAAAACCGATAAATCCGATTAAATCAACAAAAAACGACGGAATTCGACATTTCCAAATAAGGTAAACTAGAAAGTGAATTAAACTAAAATCTCCAAAATTCAAAAACGTTACCATTTTTACGAAAAAAAACGCTTGTGTCGTTTGGAAGTGTTATGTATATTATGGATGTAAGGTTTTCCAAGAACAGTCTTGGTAAATTGTTCAAGGGTCACACCTTGAAAAGCTTCTACCGGGGGAGAACGCTCGGTCTTTGGAAGGGTCGGTTACATAATCATTAGTACTTTCTGCATTGTTATGGACACGTGACATCGACGAGGATCGGCTGGGCAAGGACGGTAGAAAGAAACCTATCTACCCAAGGGAGGATTTACATCAGATGGCTAAGAAGAAACAATTCGTTACTGCAGCGGCAGCGTTCGCAGTAGCAGCATCAGCAGTAACGCCTGCAATCACAGCAGACGCAGCAACAAAAACGGTACGTCTTTCATCAGACTTCGTTCGCGCAGGTAACCTTGACGCGGCACTCGACAAATCGTACAACGGTGGCGAGATCCACTGGTACAAATCTTCAGTCGACATGAACAAACTCGGCGTGTTCCAAACGGCGAAAGGTTTCGTCAAAGGACAAGGCCTCAAAGTCGAAAAGCGCGTCCGCGTCTTGAACTACGCACAAGACATCCAGCCTGAAGGCGAAATCGTCCTCGAGCAAGGTGTTCCTGCTTCTGGACTTCGCGTCCAACCAGTTCTCTTCGCAGATGGTAACCACTACGCTAAACCTGTAGCAGTCGCTGGCTTCAACACGGACAAAGTTGGTGAGTTCGAAGGAACGTTCACTTACGCAAACAAAGCGTTCGGAACTGTTACGAAGACTGTTAAGTATAAAGTTGTTGCTTCTAAAGTAGAACTTTCAAACGTTAAGCAAGAAGTTGAAGGAGATACACTCTCTGTTTCTGCTGACGTGAAAAACCTTAAAGATGGCGAGAAAGTTGAACTCGTAATCTTCCCAGGTAAAGATGAGTCGAAAGCAATCGCAATCGATGCAGTAGTTAAAGAAGGTGTTGTAACGGCTTCTGCTAAAGATCTTCCAGTTGGTAACCACTCATTCATCCTTCGTTCTGGTGAAGTGAAGACTGATGCTGTAAACTTCGCAGTTGAAGCGCCAATGGTTAAAGAAGTAAAGGCGATTAACGCTCAAACAGTTGAAGTACACTTCAACAAGGCTATTGATGCTAAAACGTTGAAAGTTGATAACGAAGATTTGATTAAAGTTGAAGCTGGATCAGGCGCTGTCGAAACTGGTGCTATCAAGCAAGAACTCAGCACTGATGGTATGACTTTAACGCTTACTACAGCTAACACTAAAATTTTCAAAGGTGACTACACAGTCAAAGTTCCTTTCGAAATGATTAAAGATGTAAAAGGTACTTTCGTTAAGCCTATTAACGCTAAAGTTTCTGTAGATGATAAAGTTGCACCTGCACTTGTCAAAGCTACTACTCTTGTTAAAGACGTTAAAGATGGTATCAAATCGGTAGTTGTTACTTTCGATGAGAATGTTAAATCTGTAGATACGATCAAAATCGATGGTCTTAACTACAATGTTGTTCTAGACGGTAAAGAAGCGACTATTACTTTCGCACAACCACTTGACGCTTCGAAAAAGTATGATGTTACAGTAATCAATGCTACTGACTTTGCTGGAAACATCAAAGACGTACAAGTTGCTCCTCTTTCAGTTTCGGTAGATAATGTTTCACCAGAGGTCTCTAGCGTTGTAGCTATTTCAGAAGATAAGCTTAAATTGACACTTTCTAAAAAAGTTGATATCGCTGAGCTTAAAAAATCTTCTATGCTATCTGCAACAGTAGGAACTTTTGCTACATCAATCATTGAGTCGGTAGACGCTGGAGAGAAAGATGGAGAATACATCATCACTCTTAACGATCAGTACCTATTCAAAACAGGAAATTCTGACGTTGTTACATTGAAATTTGCTGAAAAAGCACTTGTAGATTCACTTGGTAACACTAACCTCGTTAAAATCGAAAAAACAGCTACAGTAACTAAAGATGCAACTGCACCAGCAGTCTCTAAAGTAGAAGAAGTAAAAGACAAAGACGGTAAAGTAACTGGATTTGCTTTAACTTATACTGAAGATGTAAAAGGACAATCTTTGACTGGATTAAAAGTAGTTAATGCTAAAGGTGAAATCCTTGCTGTTAATGATGTAGTCAACGCTCCTACAATTGATGAAGAAGACTCTAAGAAAGTTGTTTTCTCATTCAAAGCGAATGTTGTATCTAGCAAGTATACGTTTGAATTACCAGAAGGATTCGTAACTGATAATGCATTAGTTGCTAATAAATCTGCTAAGTATGGCTTCTCTGTAACAATTAACGATATCGTTCCACCAGCTCAAACTTCATTTGCGATTGTTTCAGCAACTAACGTTGAAAACAAAGTTAACACGCTGGCTGTAGACTTCGGTACTAAAGTTGCTGTTGTCGGTGATGGTTCTGCTCTCAACCCTTCAGCTTACACAATCAACGGTGTTACATTACCTGCTGATACAAAAATTACTTTAGCTGGTAATGTAGGTGACAACGACTACCAAACAAAAGTAGAAATCGAGTTACCTAAAGGATTCGTAAAAGCTAATGATGCGAAAGCTGGATTCCGTATCACTGGAGTTAAATCACTTGATGGTAAAACTTCTGAATCTAAATTTGTAACAGTAGATATCAAGGACAACACTGCTCCAGAACTTAAGTCAATCGTAGCAACTGATTTGACTAAGTTAACTCTTTCTTACTCTGAAGCTGTCAAAGTAACTGCAGAAGCTCCTGTAGCCCCGGCAACAAAAGTAGATGCTATCGCTGATGAATTGAAATTGTTAGATTCTAAAGGAAATGTTGTTACATTCTCTGATTACACAGTCACTGAAGACGGTAAAATTGTCCTTACAGTAACTGATGCTATTGCTGTTAAGAGCGTATCTACAGTTAAATTGGGTGAAAATGGCGAAGCTAACATCTTTGATGCTAACAACGTTGCTCAAAAAGAAGAAATTACGGTCTCTAAGTAATTAATCCTCCCTATAAAGGATTAATATAGAATGGATTTGCCTATTCCATTCAACCCTCTTGTGCTTATGCATGAGAGGGTTTTTGAATTAGTTTCAAATATATATTATTATTTTGTATGACTTTACTAAGAGCATTCATTCCAATACGGAGTGAATGCTCTTTTTTATTTGGAGAAAGGAGAGGTTACTTTGGATGAAAGAATCGGGTTTGTCGTTCGGATCAAGCAACTGTTTGGTAAAGTAGTAGCCGTCGACGAAGTCGGGATGGAGTCATATCTGTTCGAGCATTCGGAGATCGATCCGGCTATCGTTCCATCAGAACATCTTTTGTTGCTTCCTGATCCTCTACAGTTCGATACATTCGTGTATGTCGAAGAGGACGGAAAGGAATGGATGGCTGGAATGGGCTACAATCCGATTACCTATCGGTTGATCTATGAGGTATGGATGTGTGATGGAAGAACAATTGCCTACGAACTATACGACGAATAGAAGTTATGATTAGGAATGGTTACACTAAGTGTATATAACAGATGCGATGCCGTGAAGAATGCCGAAGGAGGAAATCAGAATGCGAAAATATCATCGAGTAGTGCTTGGAGGAAAAGATTATTATCGTCAATATGATGAGACGCTAGATTGTTATGAGGGAGAATTATTAACCGAAGAAGATGTCATCGAGCAAGTGTTAGAGGATGTCGTACAAGACGTCATCCATGTCGATCGATCGCGCGTCCAACGAAGTATCAAAAACATCATGGACGAAGATGACCGGCTGGTCATTCAGTCTTATGTCGAATATCTAGAACGTGTCGTAGAGCTTTTCGAATGAGAAGGTCTTTTTTATTTGTCTTGTTTTGGGACTCGACTTAGCACGTTGTGGAAGTATTCTTGTTTGTGACTCCTGACTGTTCATTAAGACTGCTGGGAGTAAAGACAGGAACAGAAGTGTTGTATACCAACTGTTTCGGTAGATGTTCAGTCAAGGAACAGAAGACAAAAGTAGAACTGCTGGGAGTTTCGAAGAGACGCCCAGCAGAACGGTGGGGAGATGTCCCGTTCCCCGATTCTGTTTTCATAGGATATGGAGATGTATCTTCATCTAAAAAAACGGAGTTTCGGGAATTTTCGTCTTCTTACCCCCGAAACCCCGAAAATAATCGAGAGGGGATGGACCCATGATATCGGGAATAGCAAACGGGGAACGCGAATCCTTCCGACGATTCCTCTATGAACAAGGACGCCAACCGAGTACGATTGCTAGCTATGTCGCAGAAGTCGAGAAGTTCAGTGGACGAGGAACGTTTTCTTCACGAGAGGATATCCTGTCGTACAAACAATGGCTTCTCGATCAAGGAAGAAAGGCAGCAACGATCAATAAGTTCCTCAATGCGATGACTGCCTACAATGACTTTCTGATGGCACAAGGCAAGCTGGATCGACGATGGATTTACTGGAGTGACCGGATCAAGGTGGCACAGGGAAGTCATCAGGTCGACGTCTTGACGGAAGAAGAATTTCGGCGGGTACAACAAGTCCTACCGTCCCTGTCTTATCGGAACCAGTCGCTGATTCATCTCTTATTGTATGCAGGACTTCGAGCAAGTGAGCTAGTCGAGCTACGCTTGTGGCAGATTGACTGGATAGGACGAAGCATCGAAGTCCATGGGAAGGGAGATAAGGTCCGTGAAGTCCCATTACGCGAAGATACATTACGTTGTATACGTCAGTATGTGGAAGAGGACAGAAAGAAGCATCGTCAGGCGGTAGAGAGTCCGTATGTCTTTCTGAGTCAACGAGGAGAACGATTGACGCGAGGTGGTCTATCGGATGTTCTGAGAGCA
This sequence comes from Exiguobacterium alkaliphilum 12/1, assembly GCF_000714435.1. Classification (GTDB taxonomy): domain Bacteria; phylum Bacillota; class Bacilli; order Exiguobacteriales; family Exiguobacteriaceae; genus Exiguobacterium; species Exiguobacterium alkaliphilum. Next base: position 3,464 of record NZ_JJMW01000062.1, on the reverse strand, counting down.
CTTGATACCAATGTTGGTCGTCATCTCTATCCACACCTCTTTCGTCATACGTTCGCGACACGATTGACACAGAAGCATGTTGATATCACCGTCATCAGTCGCTTGCTTGGGCATCATTCGATCGAGTAGACGAATCGATACTACATCCAGACTTCGAAAGAATAGAAACAACAGGCAGTAGAGCAACTCTGATAGAAGATGTTTCATCTTTGGAGAAGGAAGGAGGTACTAGACATGAATCCTATGATCCGAGTAATGATTCGTATCGTCATCAATATCAAACAAATCCGTCGTGGATGACTTTCTGAAAGTGATTTGAAAGAAATTGGACAGGTATCTATTTCGTTGCAATATCGATGAGATAGATACCTTTTTGAGCATATTTGAAAAATAAATAAAAATTTTTTGTTATTTATGAATCATCATTCAATGTAAGATAAAGGAATCATATAACTTTTTCTTGTCCATAAATTATAAAAAAGACCTAAAAAACGCTCAGATTTTTACCTAGGGTGCTCCTTACTCAAAAATTTTTATCGGACGGGAAGGCTAGGAGCGCCATAGAAAATAATCATGATCAAAATGGAATAAAAAAGGAAGAAGTGATTTTGGAGGTGTCTTTGAAATTGCTCTTTAGAGCCATTTAGAGCCGTTTTTAGGGCTTTTCAATTCTTTTATCTTGTTGTAGTGTATGTCTCAGGAGTTGCGAGGAAGCAAGTTTCCTTGTCTCTCAATCTACCCGTGAAGGGTAAAAAGGGGATGACCTGAGATGAATGAACAGGAGAAACGACAGAATGATTTACCGGAAGAACATGTAAACGAATTGTCAGAAGAAGGGTCTGTACAAGACATCGAGACCTCCTCAATGGAGACACAGGATATCACCTCCGAAGATACGGACGATGCTTCCGACGAGATCGATGCACCCAGCTGGGAGTCAGCTATGAACGATGGTTTAGAGGAGAACGAACCACCTCCAGAAGAGCACGATGATTTTGCTGAAGTTATGGAGGATGCCGTATCGCCATCGGTTCCAGCTCCCTATGCCTATCCGACAGTACTAGCTCTGATTGATCGTATGGACGCACCGACCGTACTCAATCCGTATACGATACAGAAGGAACCGATCACAGCGGCTGGACTAGAAGCGGGTGAGATTTACCTCATTCAGGATGGACAAGGGAATCCGGTTTTCCAAGTCCGAAAAGAGGGTGTCTATCGAATCGTCTTCGAGAAAGATGATTACGTCGTTCAACATCACCCATTTTGTACCTGTCTCTATGTCGAACGCGTCCGAGAAATGAATGGGACGAACCTACGAGAGTTTGAAGTCACTTATGCCGTGAACCAAGGGTATCGTCAAGCCCGCATCCTGAATAAGAAACTGACGGAAGAGGGTGTCGAGCAACTGTTATCAGAAGGTGTCGTGATGTTTCCGACTCAAGCCAATCGTGCCACGATCGCGTACTATCTGATGGTATCGGCGAGTCAGTTGCATCCCCGTTATCGTCATGACTTTGTCGGATGGGTGTTACGAGATGGCATGACAGATCGTCCTGCGTATACGTTCGCACATGTTCCTGGATTCCTGTCTTATGATCATGACACCGATGAAGTGGTCCTGAAACCAAGTGAAATCTCGAAGAAGTATGAGAAGGCGATTGACATCAAAGGGGATCTATCCGCGTATATGGAAGAACTGACCCCACTCCTCGAATACGATACGATCCGTCTGATGATGGGTGCTGGTGTATCAAGCATCTTACTCGGTTACCTTCGTCTGACACGACCGGACCTGATGCCTTTCCTGATTCACTTGCACAGTAACTCGTCCCGAGGAAAGACGACCGCCGCTCGATTGGCAGTCTCGATGAACGGTAATCCCTACCAGCAACCATTATCTGTTTCGTGGGTCTCAACGAAGAATGCCATCATCAATCTCGCGAACCGGAACTATGGACTAGCGATGATTCTGGATGAGGCAAGTACCTTCCAAGGCAGCATGACGAACATCATCTATGAGCTGTCACAAGGGGAGGAACGTCTTCGACTGAACGGTGACATGGAAACTCGACAAGGAGGGGATTGGAGTACCGTCTTCCTATCAACGGGTGAGCAAGGTATCCGACAAAATGCGATGAAGAAAACCGAACTCAAGAGTGCTGGTGTCAGTATTCGTTACCTCGAATTCATCAATCTCGACTTCATGCCGAATGCCGCGATTGCCGAACAGGTCTCCCGGATGATTCAGTCCTATCACGGACACCTCGGTGTGACGCTTGCTGTGTATCTTCTCCGTCAAAATCCGATCCAGATGAGCGAACGTTTTGACGAACGACGGGAGCAGTTCCGGAACCAATTGCCTTCTTCCGCTTATCGGGATCGAGCAACGAACATGCTGTCAGTCGTCTCCCTTGCACTTGAACTCCTGGCAGAAGCGATGCCGGATACCTTCGATGTTGCGCGTAAGAGTTTGCACGAAGGGATGACACGAATCGATGAGATGTTGATTGATTCTTTCTTGGAACAAACGAAGGATCTTGACATTGCCCTGAACGCCTATCATACGATTCAGGAATTGGTGATTAAGAACTTGAACCACTTCAAAATCAAAGGGAAGACACCAGATCGGACAGCCATCTACGGTAAAGTCATCAAAAAAGGAACGCATTATGAAGTAGCGATTCTTCGTAATATCGTTCAGAACTGGATGACAACCGATGGATACCCAAGTACGACCGTACTAGGACGGGAGTGGCGAGAACGGGGATGGATCATCGGAGAGAGTGATCGTAACGAACGTCGTATTCGGATCTTTGAGGAGAAGGAAGAAAAGTTACGAGAGAAGATGACCGAAAAGAAGGTAAAAAAGTCAGAAGATTCGTGCTATTTATTCAAAATCGAAGAAGATATTCTGGATGAATATATTTCCGAGATGACGGTAGGCGAACTGAATCCATCAGGAGTCACCCATAGTGTCTTCCGTAAAAAGCCTGAAATCCGGAGTAACGTTGTGCATTCTACTGTCAAGAAGAAGCCTAAACTCGAAACGCCACCGGATGAAGATGAATTCGAGTTCGACAACTGATGGATAGCGTCATACACCTTTTCTTATTTGGTATCGCTCATCCCGAATACATCTGGATCAGATGGATGCAGTCCATCCAGTGTACGAGACCCAGTAGCTTGTTGCTATCGCTGTACCCATTCCGATGATTGAGAAGGAGTCCGCTCCTTCTTATCGGTCTGGTCTTCTAGTCCAAAATACAAAATAAATGGCGTAAAGTACGCGTCACGAAAGGAATTCGACCAATGAATGCTCATATTCTTACTCAGTACGGATTGGATCAAAATATTACGATGAAAGAAGCCATCGAAGCGTTCGTCGAGTCCCTTGTCTTCCAAAAGAAAAGTCGTGAGACGATTCGGGGATATTGGGCTAACCTAAATTTTTGAGACAATAT
>NZ_JJMW01000061.1 GCF_000714435.1 Exiguobacterium alkaliphilum 12/1 | reverse complement strand
TAGACTGACCTAGCTATATGAGACACTAATAAAAACACCTTATTAGGCTGCCACCACACCATATTTTATCGGTGTGAGGTAGCCTAATTTTTCTTGGATACGCTCTTCGTTATAGTAAGTTAAGTAATGGTCCACCCGCTCACGCACTTCATGGTCACTTAACGAGTTGAACTTGACGTACTGGAACTCCTCAGACTTCAAATTCGAATGAAACGATTCAATCACCGCATTATCCCAACAGTTGCCTCTTCGGGACATGCTGCTCGTCAGATGGTTCCTCTTGACCAAATCTTGAAAGGCATATGATGTATAGACACTTCCTTGATCCGAATGGATGATGATCCCTTCGGGATTGTTCCGACTCTCCAACGCCATCTTTAACGTATCGATGACGAGGGGCGTCTGTTGATGCTCGTATAGCTTATAGGCAACGATTTCATTGTTGAATAGGTCGATGATTGTGGAGAGGTACTTCGTCGTGCTCCCGTATTGGATATAGGTGATGTCCGTCACCCACTTCTTATTTGGTTCACTGGCCGTGAAGTCTCGCTTGAGAAGGTCAGGTGCGATGATGATGCTCTCGCCCTGAGACTTCCATTTCCGTTTAGGCTTAATCCGACACTGGAGATGGTGCTTCTGCATGATTCTTTGTACGGTGTTCCGGTTAGCCGCCAATTCATAGGTTTGCTCTAACAGGGCTTTTATCTTTCGATGTCCATATCGATACTTCGTAAGCTTACACACTTCGATGACTGTTTGCTCCAGCACCGAAGGTTGCTTCACCGGTTCTTTGACCCAACGGTAATAGGTTGCCCGTGGCACGTCTAGGACACGTAGGATGGTCGTGACCGTATATTTGCTCTTCAGGCGCTCTACAGTCTTTAACGCTATTTCTTTTTCAACTCTCTTTCGATCTCCATGAATTTTTTTAAGATGTCGTTCTCCGTCTTCAGGTGGGATAGTTGACGCTCTCTCTTGTCATCCTCACTGGCGGAATCAGGACCGAGTCCGTAGGTGTATTGCTTCCCGATGGGCTGGTCAAATCGATAGATTTCATTGGACCGATACCATCTCATCCATGTGTGGATCTGTGATTCGTTTTTGATCCCGTGTTTCTCCATGATCTCTCTAGTCGTCAACTCACCGCTCAGTTTGTCTTTCACCACTGCCCATTTCACTTCACTTGAATATACGTTTTTGCCCACGCAAAAACACCTCCGATGCTAGCACTTTTTTTAAGTGTACCACTGCGAAGGTGTTTTTATATTGTCTCAAAAATTTAGGTTAGCCCA
>NZ_JJMW01000060.1 GCF_000714435.1 Exiguobacterium alkaliphilum 12/1 | reverse complement strand
AGAACTGGCTAGTTATGTCCCAGCCTCGTTTCTTGTTATGAGGCTGTCCCTTTTAGCTTCCCAGGAAGCTTGCAACGCTCGAAATAAATCATTTGGCCGTGCCGGACGATGCGTGCCCCTTTCCCATCATGGTTCGCCTCACGAAGCCGCAAGAGCCCTTTCTCCTTCGCCTCGTGATCGTCCTTCGCGTCGAGCGTCTCGTTCAAGACGATTGTGCCATCGTTTTCAAACGCGGTGATCATATACTGTGCCATCTCCATTGCCCCCTTTGTATCTCCATTGTACTGAATGGTCATTCATTCTTCAAGGGGACGTGTCGCGAGCTCCTCGAACGTGAGTTGACGCGCCGTCTCCGTCCGCGGGATTAATTCGGAGGCCGTCATCCCAATCAAACGGACGGGTTCACTGATTGCCATCTCATCGAACAGACGACGGGCGAGCCGTTTAATCTCGTCATGGTCGTGTGTCGGATGGTTCAGTTTGATTTGATGGCTCCGTGCCTGGAACTCACTCGTCTTGATTTTAATCGTCACGGTCTGGCAACTGAGCTCACGACGGTCGAGTTGACGCAAGACGTCCTCGATTTCCGGGACGACCCGTTCAAACACTTCTTCCGGGTCATCGAGGTCGAAGGCGAACGTCGTCTCAGAGCCAATCGATTTCCGTTCCCGTGTGGGGACGACCGGGCGACTATCGCGGCCGTGGGCGAGTTCAAACAGTTGTGTCCCACGGTCATGGCCGAAGATGGCTTTTAGTTGTGCGACGTCTGCTCGCTGCAGATCGGCAATCGTCTCGAAGCCGTGCTTGAATAAGATTTGCGCGGTCACTTTTCCGACGCCGTGCATCGTGGTGATCGACAGGGGGGCGAGGAACGTTTCGACTTCTTGCGCCGTGACGACGGTCAGCCCGTTCGGCTTTTGAAATCCGGACGCGATTTTGGCGACGAACTTCGACGGGGCGACACCGGCCGAGGCAGTGAGCCCGGTCCGGCGTTTGATTTCTCCGAGGATATAACGGGCCACATATGTGCCGGACGTGCTCATGAGCGCGTTATCGGTGACGTCTAAATACGCTTCGTCGAGCGACAACGGTTCGACGAGTGGGGTGACCGATTTGAAGATGGCCATGACTTGCTCGCTCACTTGGCGGTACGCTTGAAAGCGAGGTTTGACGAACGTCGCCTGAGGACAGAGCGCGAACGCCCGTCGAGATGACATGGCGCTGTGGACGCCGTACTTTCTTGCCTCGTACGAACAGGTCGCGACGACACCACGGCTATGGGGTGCTCCTCCGACGATGACGGGCTTGTCGCGAAGATGAGGCCGGTCCCGCTGCTCGACCGAGGCGTAAAACGCATCCATGTCGACGTGGATGATGAGGCGTTCCATGTCATTCTCCTTTCCATTCAAATCAATTTAAGTCTATTATACCGAACTTTTGTTCGATGTTTTATTTTTCTGCCTCTTGATTGCTTGCTTCGTGTTCACTTGCGTCGGAAACTGTAGGAGCGAGCCGATCCAATTCTTCCGTTTCAACCACACTTGGATGATGACGGTGAAGAGGAGAATCATCGCCCAGGCGAAGACGTAACCGAGCGGCCAGTCGAGCTCGGGCATCTCTTTGAAGTTCATTCCCCAGATGGCGCCGAACGCGACGACGGGGGTCGTCAGCGCCGTGAAGACGGTGAGCGCCTTCATGATCTCGTTCCCGCGAAAGTTCGAGAGCGTCGCGGCGAGGTCGGTCATGGCGATGACGTCGTCCTGATAGTGTTCAATCGATCCGAGCAGTCGTTCGACGCGATACGTCGCGAGCCGGTAAGGCTTCAACTCGTTCAAGTCCATGTCGAGGAACGCCTCCCGACCGGCCTGTAACAGTTCGCGATACGGGACGACTGTATCTGACCAACGTTCGATTTCGCTGCGGAGCCCGAAAATCTCATTCATGAACTCAGGCGGCACTTGTCCGCTCATCTCACGCTGGGCAATCATGAGACGCTCCTCGTACTCGTCAATCCCGTGAAAGTAATAGTCCATTCTCTCGGCGAGCAGCTCATAGAACGCTTCAAGCGGCGTCTCATAATGTTTTGCTTTGACGACTTCACAAAACAAATCGTCAAACCCGATCGTCCATAAGAAATCAGGCCCGACAAAGTAGTGTCCGACCTTTTGAGGTTCCCGCTCAAGCTGTTCATAGTCGAGGGTGAGCGAGCCGTATAGATAGCGATCGCCGACGATGATTTTCGTGACTTTCGCTGTCGTCAGTTGATCGAGCCAATACGTGTACGCCTCCTCGTAACGCTGATCGATGTGCACGGACTCCTCGGGCCGTGTGTACCAGTTCCACTTCATCTTCCATTCCTCCAATTCCATTCTCTATCCACTATTCCCGAATTGATAAGAAAGTTGGCATCTCGGAAGAAGTTTCGTTAAGATGGAGGTACTGAATTAGAGAGAGGTGCTAGCATTGGCGACAAAAATCGGACAGCTCAAAGTGGGCGACACGTTAGACCAATATGTGATGATTAAACAATCTTACCGGGGACTGGCCGGGAACGGGAAGCCGTACTTGACGCTCATCTTATGTGACGAGAGCGGGGAGATTGAGACGAAGCTGTGGGACAGCGCCGACACGGACAAGTATGCGATGAAAAAAATCGTCCACGCCTCGGGTGAGGTGATGGATTACCGTGGACGCACGCAACTGAAGCTGAAGCAAATCTCCATCATCGAAGGGGAGACCGACATCGCACCGTACGTCCGCTCCGCCCCGGTCGCGAAGCCGGAGCTCGAAGCGACGATCCGCTCGTATATCGATGCGATTCGTCACGACGGGATGCGCCAGCTCGTCCAGTCGATCGTCGACCGGAATGAAGAGGCGTACTTGACGTATCCGGCGGCCGTGCGGCACCATCACGCCGTCTACTCAGGCCTCGCTTTCCACGTCATGTCGATGTTGAAACTCGCCGATGCGATGTGCGACCTGTATCCGCAATTGAATCGGGACTTGCTCGTCTCGGGTGTCGTCTTGCACGATTTGGCAAAAGTGATTGAACTGTCGGATGCGATCACACCGGAATACACGCTCGAAGGCAAGTTGCTCGGACACTTGTCGCTCATGGCATCCGAAATTGAAGTCGTGGCCCGTGAGCTCGGTACCGACCGCGAAGTCGTGACGCTGCTTCAGCATCTCGTCCTCAGCCACCACGGCAAGCCGGAGTGGGGATCGGCGAACGCACCGCAACTTCCAGAAGCGGAGATGCTGTTCTTCATCGACAATATCGACGCACGCATGAACATGTTCGACAAGGCGTTCGAAGGCGTCGAGCCGGGGACGTTCACAGAACGCGTCATGGCGCTCGACAATCGCGCTTTCTATAAACCGAACCTATGAAAAAACGGTCGCTCTCATTTGTGAGGGCGACCGTTTATGGCTTATTGTTCAGTTGATTCTTCAGCTGGTGCTTCTTCAGAGGCTTTCACAGCTTCTTTGACTGCATCGAACTGTTGCGAGGCTTTCGCGTCTTTCACGTCGACGTTATATTTTTCAATCAACTCGGCGTAAATCTTGTTCGCATCAACCGATGCTGCTTTCTCGGCTGCGAGTTCTTCACGGATGCGATCTTTCTCATCCTCGAGCTTCAAGTCTTTCTCTTTGCGGTCGACGACTTTAATGACGTGGTATCCGAACTGTGATTGAATCGGCTCAGAGATTTCGCCGACGACATCTTCACGGAACGAGTACTCTTCGAATTCAGGCACCATCGCACCGGCTGAGAAGTAGCCGAGGTCGCCGCCTTGTTCACCAGAACCTGTATCCGTCGATTTCTCTTTCGCGAGTTCTGCGAAGTCCGCACCGTCATTCAACTGCTTGATGATGTCTTGTGCTTCCTCTTCCGTCTCGACGAGGATATGGCTCGCTTGGACTTCAACGTTTTCCTTCGCGAACTGTGCTTCGATTTCTTCGTCCGTCACGTCGACGAGCTCAGATTTCGCTGCATCGACGAGCATCTGGCCACGGAGTGCCTCTTTGAACTCGTCCGTGCCGCTCATGCCGGCTTGTTGAATCGCTTGTTCGAACTCTTCTGTCGAGTTGAACTGTTCTTCTGTTTTACTGTACTCTTCTTCGACTTTGTCTTGCTCGACTTTGTCGCCGTACTCTTTTTCGAGAAGTTCGTTCATCGTCTCTTGGAACGCGAGTTGTGGGACCATGCGGTCGTAACTCATGTTCGCGATTTCACCGCGTGTGATCTCGCCGCCTTCGAATGAGACGACAGTCGAATCGTCCGATGCGCCGCCGCCGTTTGTCGCAGCGTACGTGCCGCCTGCGCCGATGACGAGAGCGAGTGCAGATGCGCCGACGAGGGCGCCCGTTGAAAACTTCTTATCTTGTTTCTTTGGTTCGTTTGTCATTCCGTTTGACATATATTCCACCCCTAAAAATCAATAAGTTTCTATGTCCGACTATATCACATTTTCTAAATCATGACAGCTGTTCTGTTGCCTGTACAGTATCATAGCACAGAAACGTATCGTATAATGGTAAAAGAGAATGTGAAATGATGGGGTGGGAAACGTGTCGTTAGAAGAGAAAATGAAACAATTGTCATATCAAATGGAGCTGTTGATGCAGTCGGTCGACTGGTCGGACCGGCCCTTCGAATATGAAGTCATTCGGGCGAACTTGACACGAGACGACGTCGAAGCGTTCTACGCCTTGTTAGAGGAGATTCGCCAACAACAAACCGAGCAAGGGCGCTACGGTTTGTCGTCCGTAGAACCCTTGCTCGTCAATTTCGTCGGCATGTTACACCCGGCGCTCGAACCTGAAACAATCTTGGCGGCGTGCGTCAAGCAACAGATTGCGCTCGACGTGACCGAACCGCTCTATCGGCAGGTCAAGCTTCTTTCGTGATGTCGTCGTCTTCCGGGCGACGACCGGCTTCTTCGGTGATCATCTTCGACGTCTCTGCGAAAATGTCCATGAAGTTGTCCCCATAGAGGCGACGGACGATCGCGGTGATGTCCGTCAAGTCCGGGTACTTCCCATAAAGTTCTTGGAGCGGCAACGAAGCACGGAACACGCCGTTTTCTTCCGGGTCGAACGCATGAATCGTCTCGAGCAAGAGCGCCTCACCTTCTGGCGTCAATTGGACGTACGTGTTGCGCTTGTCGGTCTCTTTCTTTGAGAACGTGAGCAAACCGCGGTCTTCTAACTTTTTCGAGAAGTTGAACGCCGTCGAGACGTGCATGACGCCGTACTTGGCGATTTCCGAGATTGAGGCGCCCCCGAGCGCGTGCGCAATCCACAAGATGTGATGCTCGTTGATGTTCAAATCGAACGGTTTAATCCAATTTTGCCAGTCCTTCTCGACCGTCTTCCACAATGCTTTACTGAGTTGAATGATTTTATGGCTATACAACATGGCCTCAGGGCCAGTGAACTCTTTTTCTTGCTCCATCTCGATCCACCCTTTCCGGATACAAAGTGACTAAAACGACGGACGATGAGGACAGACCGCTTAGTTGGTCTGTTTCGCTTTCGCTTCGGTCATATCTGACTGTACGTTTGAAAGCTCGTTAAGGTTTCCTTGGATCCGCTCGATTGAAGGCTGAATGTCTTGCTGATAGCGTTCGACTTCGGCTTTCACTTGCTCCGTTAATTCTTTCCCTTGCAGTTTTCCTGCTTGCGCGACATGCGACGCGTTGGCCGCTACTTTTTGGAATTGTTCTTTCAACGTAGTGATTGTAGACGCGCGATGTTGCGTCGAAGCGGCATCGTTCGCCGTTCCGCGCGCGAGTTTTTTCACGGTCGCAACCCCTAAAAACGCTACGACGAAGCCGAAAGCAACCCAATCTCGACGATTGTGACTCGACAATACATTCCCCTCCTTAAGCACGATGATGCTAGAATACATTCTTTTCATATTATTTTACCAAAAAAGAGAGATTAAAAACCTATATCTCAAATAAAATTTTTCAGAACATTCAATTTTGACCGAAAAATCTTTTTATTTTAAAATATAGGTAAAGGAAGGTGACCTCCAGTGAATATGCAAAAGCGTTGGGTCGATGACATGTTGGACCTGTACAACGCGGCGAAACGACTCGGAGATGACACTTGGGCACATACGATCATGAAAGCACTCGAGGCAGGGTACGAAGCATCGGAGTTGAATGAACAAGAGCGCAAACAAACGATATTAGAAAAGCGCCTCATGGAAATAGATGCCCGCCTACACGAATTAAGAAAACAATTTGAACATGCCGAATCTGTCAAATCGCGTCAGCAGCTGTACGAACAGGCGATCAAATTACAAGTCGAACGGGCGCAAATCGAGGAGGAGCGGAAACGCCACCACGATTCGATCAATTCGACATAAAAAACGGACCAGGCGTCGTGCGCCTGGTCCGTTTCGTTCATACGTGCGTTGAGATGTTCGCCGCCAATGTCTTGAGGGCGTCTTGTGAATAGTCGTCGGCGTGCGTCTCCCACTTGGCCCCGAACCCGTCGTCATGACCGAAGCGCGGAATGAGGTGGATATGGAAATGGTACACGGTCTGACCGGCGATCTCCTCGGCGTTCGACAAGATGTTCATACCGATTGCGCCCGTCTCGCGTTGAATCGCGTTCGCAATCCGTGGCACCGTTTTGAATACGTCCGATGCGACCGCCTCGGGCAATTCGTATATGTTCCGGGCGTGATGTTTCGGGATGACGAGCGTATGACCGTTCGTCACTTGCGAGATGTCAAGAAAGGCGACGACAGACTCGTCCTCGTAGACTTTGTGAGACGGGATCTCACCTTTGACGATTTTACAAAAAATGCAGTTATCTTCAGTATGCATGGCACGTCCTCCAATCGAATAGGAATACTCGTCTCCATCATAACACGGAAGCTCGGGCGGAAGAACGATTGTCCGAATCGATGCACCTCCTCTACAATAGAGGGAACAAAAACGGAACAGGAGGCAGACACGTGAATTATGAGCGTAAAAAAAGACATGACCGGAAGCGACGGCTACGAATCGGTCTCCTGAGCGCGACTGTCTTTCTCGTCGCGGCTGGACTCATCTATTTCTTAGGATATCAACCGGCTGCTGAAAACGAACGGATTCATGTTCGATTCAAAGAAGCGCTGTTGACCGAGGATGTCGGATTTTTTGAACAGAACGTCGAATATGCGAACGAGCCGCTCACACGGGCCGAGACGCTCCGCTTCATCCGCTGGTTGAACGACGAACCGAGCATTCGTAGCGAGGCGATCGCCGAAGTCGTGACCGACCGTGAAGACGCAGCAGCGAGCGGGGATGGCTTATTCCGACTGATTGACACAGGGGAAGGGCGGTTCGGCTTCTCCGATTATCGGATTGAGCTGTTACCGAAACAATTGACCGTGACGACCGATGTCCCGTACACGAACGTCTGGGTGGACGGGATTCAAGCCGCGCGACTCGAAGAAGCGGGGGAGACCGTCACCCTCGACCGGATGCCGGGACGATACGACGTGAAAGCGGTCGCGGTCGTGGACGGGACGACACGGACACAGGAAGAGACGGTGACGCTTGTCGACGTGGACGAGCTCGCCTTCTCCCTGCGACCGGAGACGAGCGAAGTGATCGCGGGACAGTTCGACCTCGATCGGACCGAGCTGATTGAAATCGAGGTCGAGGCGCAGACGGGCCATGCCATCGAAGTAATTGACGGGCTTATGAATAAGCGAACGGACGCGGTCAAGGAAGCCGTCGGCGAGCCGGTGAGCGAAACGGAGCGCGTGTGGCGCTATGACGGGTTTGACGTGACGTTTGACGGCGGTCGCGTCAGTCGCATCGACATCGATCTCGCCAAAAGCCCGGATGACTTGATTGCGTTGATTGGTGAGCCGGCCGAGCGAATCGAGGTGGACGGTGGGACGGAGTGGCGTTACGACCGGCCGCTCCTCGAGTCAATTTTCACGTTGTTCGGTTTTCAAACGGATAAACGCTTCTTGGAACGGGACGGCAAACTGTACGTCGTCATCCGCTGAACGAGAAACGGGACCCTCGATGATGAGGGTCCCGTTTTCGGTAGGCATGTGATTAGCGTTTACGCATTGATTTCATGACGAACGATACGATCAAGATCAAGATAATCGCACCGAGAAGTGCTGGTACGATGGCAATGCCGCCAACTGCAGGACCGAAGTCTCCGAAGATGAGGCCGCCAAGCCAAGCACCGATGATCCCGGCAATGATGTTCCCGATGACGCCACCTGGCACATCCTTACCTAAAATAAGACCTGCTAACCAACCGATAATACCCCCGACAATTAACGTGATAATCCAACCCATAAAAACATTCTCCTTTCTGTTTTGTCCATTGTCCTTCTTAACAATTTTATGGAACAATGGAAGTATTGAATAAGTTTTAAAATGCCTTACAGTTCAGATTATTCCCATGTGACAGCTTTTAAAACATATATCACAAAAAAAAGTTGAAAATGAGGGGTGGAGTTTTCATGTTGCACGTCGACAAGTTGAACGGCGGTTATATAGGAAAGCAAGTGCTGCACGATATTTCGTTTGAAGTGAAAAAAGGGGAGCTCGTCGGGCTGATAGGGCTAAACGGAGCCGGGAAGTCGACGACGATTAAACATATTTTAGGACTGCTCAATCCGTTGTCCGGGACGATCACGGTCGACGGGGAGACGTTAGAATCTTCCGAAAAAAACTATCGTAAAAAAATAAGCTATATACCCGAGACCCCTATTTTGTATGAGACGTTGACGCTCCGGGAACACTTGGCGCTCATGGGCAAGGCGTATGGCTTACCAGACGAAGAGTTAGAAGAACGGACGCTGCGTCTGGCGAAAGATATGCGGATGGAGAAGCAACTAGGCTGGTTCCCGTCGGTCTTCTCGAAAGGGATGCGTCAAAAGGCGATGATTTTATGTGCGCTCGTGACGAAGACGCCGCTCCTCATCGTCGATGAGCCGTTCGTCGGACTCGACCCGCTCGCGATTCGACAGCTGCTGCGATTGTTTGACGAATATAAGGAAGACAGCGCCATCTTGATGTCGACCCACATCCTTGAGACGGCGGAACGCCACTGTGATCGCTTCGTCTTCTTACATCAAGGCGTCGTCATCGCGACCGGTACGGCAGCGGAATTGCGTCAGACGTACGGGCTCGACGCGCTCGCGTCGCTCGATGATATTTACGTCGAGGCGATTGAGGCCGAGGAGCGGAAACGATGAACGTATTTCGACAACGGTTTGGTGTCTGGGTCGAGGACGTCGTGAAATATAGCCGCTACGTGGCGAACGGCGGCCTATTGTTCACGCTCTACTTCACGCTCATCTACGGCGCTTTCGTCTATAATCAATTTTTGAGCGGGCTCGACGCTTCGTTCCCGAGCGCCTGGGTCGTCGCGCTCGCGTTCTTGGTCTTGCCGCTCGGTCACCGACCGCGGACGCTGTTGCAAGAAGCGGATCAAGTCTTTTTACTACCGGAACTCGGAAACATCCGGGCTTATATGAACGGTGTTCGCCTGTTCAACGTCGTCTTTGCGTCTGTACGTGCCGTCCTGCTCATGCTTGTCGTGTTGCCACTTCTCGTCCGGACGCTCGACGTCACGCCTGGCGAGGTGCTCGCAATCATCGCGACGAGCGTCCTGTTGTCTGTCGTCGGCCGCCTAGCGAAGCTTGAAAGCATCCGTTACGTCGGGGTCGTCAGTGCCTTCTTCAGTGCGGGCGTCATGCTCGTCGGATTCCCGATTGTCACGCCGGTGCCGCCGCTGTTGGCGCTCATCTATTTACACATCAAACGAAACGAACGCATCCCGCTCGCGGACTGGCTCGTCCTCGAACAGGCGAGCAAGGCACAGTTCAACCGGGTCGTCAGCTGGTTCGTCGATTTGCCGGACATGCGAGAAGAGGTGAAGGCACGACCGTTTATCGTGAACGTCATGAACCGTTATTTACTTAAACGTACCGACGCGGCCCGATACGTGTATGGGTTACGGATCGTGCGGTCGAACGACTCGCTCGACTTGATGTTCCGGCTGTCGCTCGTCGCCATTCTGGTCATGTGGTTGTCTGGCGGTTGGTACGTCGGGTTGGTCGTCCCGCTCTTCGTCGGCTTGACGGCGCTCCAACTCGTCCCGCTGTTCAAACGACTCGACTCCGTCTCGATCGCGTCATGGCTCCCGATCACGCGCGCCGAGCGGCTGGCCGCCTACAAGTGGTGGACGCTCCGTCTCCTCGTCGGGCAAGCGCTCGGACTCGGAATTGCGTCGCTTCTATTTGGCGGGACATGGGACGCGCTCGTCGGGCTCGTCTTGGCTTATGGAATCGTGCGCTATTATTTGGCTAGATTAAAATAAAACGAAGGACACCCGCTAGGCGAGTGTCCTTCGTTTTATTTCTTAGGAGACATGACCGAGACGCTCGATCCGAGGATTTTCGGGAGACGTGTCGGTGTATCCGGTTGTTCTTCGATTTCGCCGTAAGCCGAGATGCCGTGCTCGGCGATATCGAGTCCGATGTCTTCTTGCTCTTCCGTGACGCGAAGCCCAATCGTCACGTCGAGAAGTTTCAAGAACGCATAGCTTCCGCCACCGGCGATGACCATGGCAATCAAGACGCCGAGCGCCTGAACGCCGAGCTGACCGAGACCACCACCGTAGAAGAGACCGGCCGAGCCGATACCTGTGATGTCAACGAGTCGTGGTGAGGCGAAGAAGCCAAGGGCGAGCGTCCCGATGATTCCGGCGACGCCGTGAACCGAGAAGGCGCAGAGCGGGTCGTCGACGTATTTCGCCATGAGGAGGCTCGTCCCGTATGTGGCGACCGCGGCGAGCGCCCCGATGATGACGGCAGCCCACGGTTCGACGAACGCACAAGCGGCCGTGATGGCGACGAGCGCCCCGAGGACACCGTTGACGACTGTCGGGATATCGGCTTTCTTCCGGTGGACCATGACGATGGCGAGCGCCCCGAGTGCGCCGGCAGCCGTGGCGAGCATCGTCGTGAGGGCGACGTAGCCGAAGAACCCGTCAGCGACTGACATCGTCGATCCGGCGTTGAACCCGAACCAGCAAAGCCAGAGGACAAGTCCGCCGACGACCGTTAGGACGTGGTTGTGACCAGCGAGCGACTCTGTCTTCCGACGTGGTTTTAAGATGATCGTTGCCATGAGCGCGGCCATCCCGCCTTGAAGGTGGACGACGGCCGAACCGGCGAAGTCTTGCATCCCCATCGATCCGAGCAGTCCACCGGCCCAAACCGAGCGGGCGACGATCGGATAGAGGATGGCGACGAAGAAGATGCCGAATAGGACGTAAGCAGAGAGCTTAGCCCGTTCTGCGAATCCACCCCATGCGATGGCGAGTGCGACCGCGACGAACGATAACTGGAACAAGAACTTGATGTCGATCGAGACGTTTGCCCAGTCTAAGCTTGTGAACGAACCGTTCAAGAAGAACCCTTCCGTTCCGAACCAGCGCGTCCCGTCCCCGAAGGATAGTCCGAATCCGACAGCCCAAAAAGCGAGTGCCGCCACAGAGAGGCTGATGATTTGTTTGACGGCGACGTGCCCGGCGTTTTTCGCCCGGAGCGTTCCCGTTTCAAGCAGGCCGAAGCCGAGTTGCATCGTCAAAACGAGCAATGCCGCGATGAGTACGAACAGCGTGTCCATATAATACATAATGTCTTCCATGTTGCGATTCCTCCTTTTTTTCATCGGTGTGGGTGAAAAGTTGTTTTCAGTGTAATGCGAATAAACAAGGGTGGATTGCATTTTGTCAGATTATCTGACATAGTTTTTTTAAAAGGAGGATGGGTGTGGTGGACTATAAAACGAAGAAAGTGATCGGAATGGGCGTCATCACGGAATTGACGGGGCTGTCTGAACGCCAAATTCGTTATTATGAAGCGAAGGGACTCATCTTCCCGGAGCGGACGAAAGGTGGTTCACGCAAATATTCTTTCCATGACGTCGAGCGCTTGATTGACGTCGCCTCGAAACTCGAGGACGGGTGGCGTATCCAAGATATTAAAGAGCGAGAGAAGCGTCTGTCGGCGAAACAGCGTGACGATCTCATCCGTGGACAGCTCAATTCGGCGTTCCGGACGTATCCGACAAAGAAATGACACAAAGAAAACACAATGAAAATGCTTCACATTAGCATTATTCTAATTAATTTCTGTATAATGTTTTTGAGTTCACATACCTATAGAAGAAGAGTGTAGGAGAATTAAAGAGGGGAATGACGCGACGTATGAACGATACTATTTTAAGGGCGTTTCGAGGAGAGGCGACGGACTATGTGCCAGTCTGGTACATGCGCCAAGCGGGACGCTACCAGCCGGAATATCGGGAGATTAAAAAGACGAGGACGTTATTCGAGATCACACACGACCCAGAATTGTGTGCGTATGTGACCGAGCTCCCGATCAAACAACTCGGCGTCGACGCGGCCATTCTATATAAAGACATCATGACACCGCTCCCGTCGATGGGCGTCGATGTGGAAATCAAGAGCGGCATCGGTCCGGTCATTGATAACCCATATCGGACGATGGCCGACGTCGAGAGCTTGAAGCCGCTTAACCCGGATGACATCTCGTACGTGTTCGAGACGATCCGTTTGCTCCGGCAGCGCCTCGACGTGCCGCTCATCGGCTTCTCGGGCGCGCCGTTCACGCTCGCGAGCTATATGATTGAAGGCGGTCCGTCACGGAACTACCATCGTACGAAAGCGCTCATGTACGCGGAACCGGACGTATGGAACGCGCTCATGGACAAGCTCGGCGACATGGTCATCACGTATGCGAAAGCGCAGGCCGAGGCCGGGATTCAAGCGTTCCAGCTGTTCGACTCATGGGTCGGCACGCTCAGCCGGAAAGACTACGCCCGCTACATCAAGCCGACGACAGAACGGATCTTCCGTGAGCTTCGTGGACTTGATATCCCGCTCATCATGCACGGCGTCGGGGCGAGCCACCAAATCGAGGAATGGCACGACTTGCCGCTCGACGTCGTCGGCCTCGACTGGCGTCTATCCGTAGATGAAGCACGCGGACGTGGCATCACGAAAGCGGTCCAAGGAAACTTAGACCCGTCATACTTGCTCGCACCGTGGCCGGTCATCGAGGCGAAAGTGAAAGAAATTCTCGATGAAGGCATGAAGCAACCCGGATACGTCTTCAACTTGGGACATGGGGTGTTCCCGGAAGTCGATCCAGCCGTACTCGTCAAATTGACAGCGTTCATTCATGACTACTCACGTGAAAAAATGGGAGGAAAATCATTATGAAAACAGTCGGATTACTCGTCATGGCATATGGGACACCATACAAACCGGAAGACATCGAGCGTTACTACACGCACATCCGTTATGGCCGTAAGCCATCACCGGAAGCGCTTCAGGACTTGACGGAGCGCTACGAAGCGATCGGTGGCGTGTCACCGCTCGCGAAAATCACGGTCGACCAAGCCGAAGCGCTTCGCGACATCTTGAACGAGCGTCACGTCGGCGAAATCGAGTTCAAATTGTATATCGGTTTGAAACATATCGAACCGTTCGTCGAGGATGCGGTCGCGCAAATGGCGAACGACGGCATTAAAGAAGCGGTGTCGGTCGTATTGGCCCCGCACTACTCGTCATACAGCGTCAAGTCGTATAACGGCCGCGCCCACGAAGAAGCTTCGAAATACGGCATCGAGATTCGTTCGGTCGAGTCGTGGTATGACGAGCCGAAGTTCATCAACTGGTGGGCCGAAGCGATCAAGGCGACGTTCGCGAACTTGCCGGTCCCGGCCGAGAAGGCTTGCTTGATCGTGTCGGCGCACAGTCTTCCCGAGAAGATTTTGGCAGGCGGCGACCCGTACCCGGATCAATTGAAAGAGACGGCGGACAAGATTGCGTTAGCCGCTGGCGTACCGCATTACGAAGTGGGTTGGCAGTCGGAAGGGAACACACCTGACCCGTGGATCGGACCAGACGTGCAAGATTTGACGGCTGAACTTTATGAAAAGCATGGATACGAAGCGTTCGTCTATACACCGGTCGGTTTCGTAGCGGATCACCTCGAGGTGCTCTTCGATAACGACGTCGAGTGTAAAGTCGTCTGTGACCGCTTAGGCGTTCACTATGCGCGTCCGAACATGCCAAACGCGGAGCGGAGCTTCATTGAAGCCATCGCCGATCGCATGGAAAGCGTGATCGTACATCATGCGTAATGTAACGATTGTCGGTGGTGGGATTACAGGTCTCACCGCCGCTTTTTATGCCGAGAAATATTTGCCGGAGGACGTGACAATCACGCTGCTCGAGGCGACGGACCGTCTCGGCGGAAAAATCGACACGTTCGAGACGGGGGAGTTCGCGGTCGAACGGGGACCAGACTCTTACGTATTCCGCAAGACGGCGATGACGGAGTTGATTCATGAGGTCGGCCTTGGTGACGAGATCGTACGAAACGGTGTCGGTCAGGCGTACGTCCTCCATCATGACGGCCTGCATCCCATCCCGAAACAAACGGTCATGGGCATCCCACTCGACGTCGATGCGTTTAAGGACACGACGCTCTTATCGGAAGAAGAACATGCCGCGCTCCGAGCGATGCTACTCGCGCCACCGGACGTTGAACCGCCGAAAACGGACGTGTCGCTCGGATTATATCTACGTGAGCGCGTCGGCGACCCAATCGTCGACCGGTTGATTGAACCGCTTCTTTCCGGGATTTACGCGGGAGATATCGACAAGATGAGCGCCTTGTCGACGTTCCCGCAGTTCATCGAAGGAGAGAAAAAGTACGGCAACCTGTATGAAGGGATGCGCCATCTTCGTCCCGAACAGCGTGTCGCCGAAGTCGGGGCGAAGAAAGTCGGGCAGTTCGCCTCGCTCAAGCGTGGCTTGAAGTCGCTCACCGACCGGCTCGCGGAGCGCCTTGAGCGGACCGAGGTCGTCTTGAACTGCTTCGTCGAACACGTCGAAGAGGTCGAGGACGGGTACCGGTTGCTCACGAATCGTGGCGACAAGGAGGCCGACCACTTAATCTTGACCGTGCCGCCGCGCCTCATCCGTCAGTTTTTACCGAAAGTCGACAGCGACTTCTTGGCGGACATGAAACCACACGCGACGGCGACGTGCTCGCTCGTCTTTAAACAAGACGACATCGAGTTGCCGTTCGTCGGGACCGGGTTCGTGACGAGTCAAGAAGCGGACGTGACGATCACAGCGTGCACGTTCATCGACCAAAAATGGCCGCACGCCGTACCGGAAGGGTATCACGTATTGCGTGTCTTCCTCGGGCGTCCGGGGGCCGATGACATCGTCGAGGCGTCCGATGAGACGATCGTGTCGACCGCGCTCGGTGACCTCGGCCGCTTGATGACGATTAAAGGTGCCCCGATTGAAACGGTCGTCAGTCGTCTACGCGACGGCTTGCCGCCCTACGCCGTCTTCCATTCGGACCGGGTGCGTGCCCTCCGAGCCGAGCTGGGCCGGGTCTATCCTGGCGTGCTCTTAGCGGGCATCGCCTACGACGGGATTGGCATGCCGGACTGCATCAAGAGCGTCCATGAACAAGTCAAAACGTTAGGTGAGCACGTGTAAGCTTTTTGTGAAGAGAGGTGTTGGATTTTTCCGAACGCCTCTCTTTTTGTTATAGTTAAGGGCGAAACAGAAAAAGGAGTGGATGTTGATGGCAACGTACAAACTGTTCGTATCGGATATGGATGGCACGATTTTGCATAACCACACGCGGATCGCGAAAGAGACGGCCGAGGTCGTCCGCGAGGCGGAAGCACAAGGGATTCGCTTTGCGATTGCGACGGGACGTAATTATTTCAACGCGAAAGAGATTCTCGATGAGGTCGGCCTGTCGTGCCCGATCGTCTCGTCGAACGGGGGACGGGTGTTGACGGAGACGGGTGAGGTGCTCCACGAAATCGACTTGACGACCGAGGACGCATTAAAAGTCGTCTCCGTGCTTCATCAAGACCACAAGTATGCGGACGTCTTCTATGAGATGTACTCGGAGGCCGGACTCGTGGCGAGCCGTATGGATTTAATCGAAGCTGCAATGGAGAACTTGAAGCAAAACGGTGACGATCGTTCGCTCGAGATGTACGAGTTCTTCCGTAAACGTTATTACGTGAACGAAGATGTGAAACTTGTGGAAGATATCGAACATTTCATCCAACACGAGGCGGGACGCGTCTATAAGTTCATCGCCTTCTCGAGCCATTTTGAGAAGATGTCTGCCTTGTGGGCCGAAATCGATGAACAAGTCGACGGCGTCTACGTGACTTCGTCGGGCGACGACAACATCGAGGTGATGGCGAACGGGGCCGATAAAGGACACGGCGTCACGAAGCTCGCCGAGCATTTCGGCGTCGACTTGTCAGATGTCGTCGTCATCGGCGATAACTTGAATGACGTCCCGATGTTCGAAGTGGCCGGGAAAGGCATCGCCATGGCGAACAGCCACGAAGAATTGATTAAAATCAGTGACCACGTGACGGAGCGCCATGACGAATATGGCGTCGCGAAAGCATTGAAGCGCGTCATGAACGGCGAATGGAAGTAATTCATTTGTCGAGCTGAGCGGTCGTCTCGTATAATGAACGTATGACTAGTCACTAGGAGGACAAACAGCGTGAAATTCATCTTCAATCCGGATATCCGGGACCCAAAGCTCAACTTGGCGGTCGAGGAGTATATCCTCAAGCATTTGAACGTCGAGCATGAGGATTACTTCTTGTTCTACATTAACGGGCCGTCCATCATCATCGGCAAAAACCAGAATACGTCGGAAGAAGTCAATTTGAAGTATATCGAAGAGAACGGCATCGACGTCGTCCGTCGTCTCTCAGGCGGGGGTGCCGTCTATCATGACGAGGGCAACTTGAACTTCAGCTTCATCACGAAAGATGACGGCAACTCATTTAACAACTATAAGAAGTTCACGCAACCGATCGTCGATGCGCTCAAACAGCTCGGTGTCGAAGCCGAGCTGACGGGACGCAACGACATCCAAGTCGGCGAACGTAAAATCAGCGGTAACGCCCAGTTCACGACACGCGGTCGCATGTTCAGCCACGGCACGCTCATGTTCAACTCGAACATCGAAGAAGTCGTCAACTCGCTCAACGTCTCGGAAGAGAAGATGCGCTCGAAAGGAATCAAGTCGGTCCGGAGCCGCGTCGCGAACATCACCGAGTTTTTGGAAAGTGAGATGGCGATGGAGCACTTCATCGAGGCACTCCTTCATTCAATCTATGATGGAAAAGAACCAGAGCGTTACGTGCTTCGTGACGAAGACTGGGAAATCGTCCAAGACATCTCGAAGGAACGTTACGCGAACTGGGACTGGAACTTTGGCAAGTCACCGAAGTTTGATGTCGAGTCGAAACGCCGCTTCCCAATCGGAACGATTGACGTCCGCTTGAACGTCAACAAAGGGACGATCACCGAGGCGAAGATTTACGGTGACTTCTTCGGTGTCGGCGATATCCATGACGTCGAGCAAGCGCTCGTCGGGACGCGTTTCGAACGAGGCGCGATTCGGGAACAATTGTCACACCTTGACATCAAACATTACTTCGGCAACGTCGAGCTCGAAGAACTCGTCGATCTTATTAGCTGAAGCGGCTCTACGGTCAGGATGGTCTCAACGCGAGACCATCCTTTTTTGGCAGTTTCGTGAAACATTGACGGTGGCGTTGCGACGGCTCGGGTAGAGGCGTATCATATTCAGTGCAAGCGCTTTCGTAACGAGCGACGACGTGGAGGAGGAATCAAGATGTACCGTTTCATCACAGAATGGATGGACACGAACCAATTGTGGGTGACCGATCAAATGACGTTCGATCGGGCTGTACAGGCGATCGGCTTAGAATTAGAAGGGAGAGGCATCGTCGACGGAACGTTCACCCGGGCAGTGCTCGAACAGGAGCGGACGATTCCGTCCGGCGTGGCGGATGTGGCCGTCCCGGTCGCCGTCATCGATGTACCGCGTCACGTGACGCGAGAAGATGGGATCACGCTACTTCACTTGAACCATCCGTTCGACGTCCTCAGCATCACCGGCGAACCGGTCCGGGCCGAGATGTTGTTTTTTGTCACAGCGACGACAGAGGCGCGACGGGAAGCGTTCCATAAACTGATGGACGATTTGCTGATGGATGATGAGACGCTTCAGGCACTCGCGCACATAAAGAGTCGAAGCGGATTGTACCATTTGCAGACGATGGATTTGAAAGCGTTTTCTTCCTGAACAGTTTCATGTACAATAGAACTAACTAAAAAAGAGCGCGGAGCCCGTGCTCTTTTTTACGGCGTAAAAGTGAACCGTCATTCATTCAAAAGGGGGATTACTATGGCAAACTTAGTCACGGCGTTACGAGATGTAGTGGCTGAACATCCAGCAAAAGCGGCCTACGTGTTTGGGGAAGACACGGTCAGCTACGAACAATTTTTAGGACAAGTGCAGGCGATGGCGTCGACGCTTGAAGCAAAAGGGGTCAATCAAGGCGACCACGTCGCCCTCGTCCTCGGCAATAGCCCGGCGTTTTTGATTTCATACTTCGCGGTGCTCGCACGGGGCGGGGTCGTGATCCCAATCAACCCTACATACACGCCCGACGAGATGGCGTATATCTTACTTGATGGGGACGTGAAGGCGATTGTTGGCTTATCGCCGCTCATCGCCCAAGCGAAAGCGGCGCTGTCGCAACTGCCGCAATTGAAACTCGTCGTCTCGGTACCGTACGCCGACGTGCCGGCCGAAGCTGAACGTGGCGCCATCGAGTTCTTACCGTTCGCCGACGCGCTTAAAGGCTCAGGTGGGACGTTACACTTCGTCGACGAAGAGGAAGTCGCCGTCATCTTGTATACGAGCGGGACGACGGGCAAACCGAAAGGAGCCCTCTTGACCCATCGGAATCTATACTCCAACGCGCAATCGATAGGGGAATATTTGGAGATCACTCCGGACGACAAAGCGCTCGCCGCGTTGCCGATGTTCCATGTCTTCTGTCTCACGGTCATCGTCAATGCGCCGTTACTACGCGGGGCGACCATCGTCATTCTGCCGAAATTCTCGCCACAGGACGTGTTCGACTTGATTCCGAAGCATCGCGTCACCATCTTCGCGGGCGTGCCGACGATGTACAACTTCCTCCTGCAGACCGCGCTGAAAGTCCCGGCCTATACGTCGGCTTTGAAGCACGTCCGTATCTTCGTCTCCGGCGGGGCGAGCCTTCCGGTCCAGTTGCTCGAGACGTTCGAGACGACGTTTGAATGCAAGATCCTCGAAGGGTATGGCTTGTCTGAAGCATCTCCGGTGACATGCTTCAACCCGCTCCACGGGGAACGGAAAGCCGGATCGATTGGACCGTCCATCGTCCATGTGGAGAATAAGATCGTCGATGAGCTCGGAGAAGAGGTCGGTGTCGATGAAGTCGGGGAGCTCATCGTCCGCGGGCCGAACGTCATGAAAGGCTACTATAAGCTGCCTGAAGAGACGGCGGTGACGCTTCGAGACGGCTGGCTCTATACGGGCGACTTGGCTAGACGGGATGAAGACGGCTACTTCTACATCGTCGACCGGAAGAAAGATATGGTCATCGTCGGCGGCTATAACGTCTATCCGCGCGAAGTCGAAGAAGTGTTGTATCAACATCCGGGAATCGTCGAAGCGGCGGTCATCGGAGTACCGGACGCCGAGCAAGGCGAGGCGGTCAAGGCGTTCGTCGTGACGCGGGAGGACGTCTCGATCGAGGACATCCGTTCGTTCGCGGCGACGAAGCTCGCGAAATATAAGCAACCGACGCAAATCGAGTTGATTGACGAGTTGCCACGGAACACGACCGGGAAGATTTTACGGACCGTCTTGAAGAGCGAGGCGTTCCAAAACAGTTGAACGAAGGGGCGACGTGTTGTCGCTCTTTTTTGAGCACTACATTTGACACCTTTACGGGGTAGGGGTATATTGGTGGTGAGGTGATAACCATGGAAGAATTCATGCATGAGCAACCGATCGTCCCGCGGGACGATGCCGAACGGGAAGCGCTCAGCAAACGGCTGCGCCGGATCGAGGGACAAGTCCGAGGGATTCAAAAGATGGTCGAGAACGACCGTTACTGTGTCGACATTTTGACGCAGACGTCAGCGATTCAAGCCGCGCTCAAACAAGTCGAGTTGCATTTGCTCGAACGACATATGCGGAAATGTCTCGTCCATGCCAGTGAGACGGAAAATATGGACCCGTACATTGACGAATTGATGACAATCGTCAACCGCATTAAAAAGTAGGGAGGTCTGTTCATGAAAACCGTCGAACTCTCGATTCAAGGGATGACGTGCGCCGCATGTTCGGCCCGAATCGAAAAAGTGTTGAATAAGATGGACGGTGTCGAAGCGACCGTCAACTTGCCGCTTGAGACGGCGACGATCCGTGTCGAAGACGGCATCACCGAGGAAGAGCTGATCGCCCGCATCGAGAAACTCGGTTACGGGGCAGCACACAAAGTCGAGATGACGCCAAAGCGGGACTTGCGTCCGCTCGAACGGAAAGTACTCATCTCGTCGCTCCTATCGGCCCCGCTGTTGCTCGTTATGATCACGCACATCCCGGGGTTCATGTTTCATGCCGATTGGCTCATGAACCCGTGGTGGCAGTTCGCCCTGGCGACGCCGGTCCTGTTTTGGATTGGGGCGCAGTTTTATCAAGGGGCATACAAGAGCTTGAAGAGCGGCAGTGCGAATATGGACGTCCTCGTCGCGACGGGGACGTCGGCTGCCTACTTCTATTCGGTGTTCGAGATGCTCGCTCACCCGATGCACCCGGCACTCTACTTTGAGACGAGTGCGGTGTTGATCACGCTCGTCCTCGTCGGGAAATGGCTCGAGGCGCGGGCAAAAGAGAAAAC
Organism: Exiguobacterium alkaliphilum 12/1; assembly: GCF_000714435.1. Lineage (GTDB taxonomy): Bacteria > Bacillota > Bacilli > Exiguobacteriales > Exiguobacteriaceae > Exiguobacterium > Exiguobacterium alkaliphilum. The sequence goes on along the minus strand of NZ_JJMW01000060.1, from coordinate 60,070 downwards.
GACCGATGCGCTCAAATCGCTCTTGTCGCTTCAGGCGAAAGAAGCGATTCTCCTCGTCGATGGTGAAGAACGTGCCGTGGCGGTCGAACTCGTCCGCGCCGGAGATATGCTCGTCGTCCGACCGGGTGAAAAAGTACCGGTCGATGGACGAATCATCGAGGGTGAGACGATCATCGATGAATCAATGTTAACAGGTGAATCGATTCCGACTGAAAAAGCGATGGGCGCAGAAATTGTCGGCGGGACGATCAACCGGTCGCACCGCGTGGTGATGCAGGCCGAACGTGTCGGCAGTGAGACGATGCTCGCTCAAATCGTGCGCGTCGTCGAGCAGGCCCAGACCGATAAAGCTCCGATTCAACGGCAGGCCGACCGCATCTCCGGTGTCTTCGTCCCGATTGTCGTCGCCATCAGTGCGGTCACGTTCGCCGTCTGGGCGTTCGGGTTCGGTAATTTGGATATGGCGATTCGATCCTCGATCGCGGTACTCGTCATCGCCTGCCCATGTGCCCTCGGTCTCGCCACGCCGACGTCCATCATGGTCGGGACAGGCCGTGCCGCCGAGCAGGGCGTCTTGTTCAAAGGTGGCGGTCAGCTCGAGTCGTTGAACGGGGCCGACATCGTCGTCTTTGATAAGACGGGTACGCTCACGAACGGGACGCCGGAAGTGGTAGCCACGTTCGGAGATGAGACGTTGATGCGCCAAGCGGTCATGGCTGAGCGCCAGTCAACGCACCCGCTCGCGACGGCGATTGGGAAGCTTGATGGGACGGGGCGGGTCGAACAAATGGAAGAGCTCGCCGGTCGAGGATTGAAAGCGGTCGTGGATGGGAATGAACTTCTCATCGGTTCGGTTCGCTTAATGGAAGAAGCAGGATTCAGCTTGCCCGATTGGAAGATGGGAGCGATGACGCCGGTGTATGTGGCGGATGCTTCCGGGATCCAGGCGGCGTTCGGATTGAAGGACCGCTTGAAACAAGGGAGCCGTGACGTCGTGGCCGAACTCGCGAAGACGCGGGCCGTCTACGTCTTGACCGGTGACCGTAAGGAAGTCGCGCTCGATGTGGCCCGTGAACTCGGTATCCCCGCGTCGAACGTGATCGCGGAGGTGCTCCCCGTCGAGAAGGCCGACCACGTCGAGGCGCTGAAGAAAAAAGGCCGCGTCGCCATGGTCGGGGACGGCATGAACGATGCCCCGGCGCTCGCCGTCGCAGACGTCGGCATCGCTTTTGGGAGCGGCACAGACGTCGCCTTGGAGGCGGCCGATGTGACAGTGATGGGCAAAGACGTCGTCGGTGTGAACCGAGCCCTCGAGATGAGCCGGTTGACGATGAAAAACATCCGTCAAAACTTGTTCTGGGCGCTCGCCTATAACAGCCTTGGTATCCCGGTCGCGGCGGCGGGGCTACTCGCGCCTTGGATCGCCGGCGCGGCGATGGCGTTCAGTTCGGTCTCGGTCGTCTTGAACGCGTTACGATTGAAAACACAAGGAGGACATCCACATGAATGAAACGGTATTGAAAGTAGAAGGCATGACATGTAACCACTGCAAGGCGGCCGTCGAGGGCGCTTTGACGGAATTAGAAGGTGTCGAGTCGGCAATCGTGTCACTCCAAGACCACCGCGTCGACGTGATTCATAACGATCACGTATCGGTGAAAAAAATGATTGAAGCGATTGAAGAGCAAGGCTACGACGTAAACGCCTGACCGAGATCCCGCCCTTGAGGCGGGATTTTTTTGCGTTTTCCATCGAGACAGAAATGTGCTATATTATAGGTGATAATGAGAATCGGTATCAATGAGAGGTGGGGTTACGATGGAACTCGTCATGATTAGTGGCGTCGTGGCGCTCGTGAGCGGAGGAGCGGCTTTCTTGGCTCAACAATTACGCGGACAGACGTCCCGTTAAAGAGGGGAGACCCTCTTTTTTTGTCGAGCAATTGCAGGTTTAGACGTAGTCCTTCCCATCATTTATCCATAATTGTTTGATATGATATGTAAAAACGTTGCAGGAGTGAATCGGATGTATACAATCTATTTGGTCGACGATGAAATCAACTTGAATAAAATGCTCGTCACATATTTAGAGCAGGAAGGTTACCGGGTCCGTTCGTTCGCCGACGGTGCCTCGGCACAAGCGGCGATTAAAGATGAGCCCGATTTATGGGTACTAGACATCATGTTGCCGGACCTTGACGGGTTCCAGCTATTGAAACAAATCAAGGCGACGAACGCCAACACCCCGACGATTTTTATCTCGGCACGCGATGAGGATATCGATAAGATTATCGGGCTCGAGATGGGGTCGGACGACTATATCGCCAAGCCGTTCTTGCCGCGCGAACTCGTCATCCGTGTCAAAAAGCTGATCGATCGCGTGTACGGCTCGAAGTCCAATGAGCATATCGAGTACGGCGAATACACGATTTATCCGGACAAGCGGCTCATCAAACACCAAGAGGACGATATCGATTTGACGTCGAAAGAGTTTGATTTGTTGCTCCTCTTCCTCGAGCATCCCGGTTCGGCGTTGTCGCGCGAACAGATTCTCGAGGGTGTATGGGGACACGATTACTTCGGTTCGGACCGGGTCGTCGATGACTTGGTCCGCCGTCTGCGCAAGAAGTTGCATCGACTCGAGCTCGAGACGCTCTACGGCATCGGGTATCGTCTCGTCAAACCGTGATGTTCGAGCAACTCAAGCCGAAACGGCTCATGTGGAAGATTTGGGTGCTCATCCTGCTCATCATCGTCACGCTCGCGCTCATGATTCTCCTGACGGTCCGCTCTTCGATCGCGCAATTTATCGATGAACAAGTGTACGAGACGCTGCAGGACGTCGATTATTACCTCGGCAATACGAACCAGCTCGAGAACATTCCGCAAAATCCGATCGAGTATGACCGGCGCCAACAAGAATCGCGCTCGGTCAATCAGCTCATCTTTTTGCCGAACGGTCGCATCATTTATGGTTCGGCTCCGCTCGAGTTGACGAATCGGATGTATCGGGAAGCGATTGAACAGACGAGTGAGATCGCGAAATACCAGACGACGATTGACGGAGAGGACGTCTACTATATCATCCGTCAAAACGAATACGACGGGACGCTCATTTATCAGGCGTCTTACGCCTGGGATGCGTATCGCCGTGAGCTCGTCTCGACATTGTTCTGGCGCATCTCCATCTTGATTGGGGTCATCAGTCTGTTGTCGCTCATCCCGGCGCTTTGGATGTCACGTGAGTTGACGAAACCGATCGTCGAGATGGAACGAGCCGTCGAGAAGATTTCGAATCGGCAATGGGAGACCGTGCTCCCGCTCGCAAGAGAGGATGAGCTTGGACAGTTGGCGCGCTCGATTGATGCGATGCGACTCGAACTTCAAGAGCAGGACTTGGCGCAGCAGGCGCTCCTCCAGAACATCTCGCACGATTTGAAGACGCCAATCATGGTCATTCGCGGTTATGCGCAATCGATTGGGGACGGGATTTACCCGACCGGTGATTTGAGAGGGTCGGCCGAAGTGATTGACGAAGAAGCGTCGCGTCTTGAGAAAAAAGTCGTCGATTTGCTTTACGTCACAAAACTCGAATATTTTAAAGGACAGGAGATGCGGCTTGAGCCGATCAATCTCGACAAGCTGATGGAGTTGCTCGTAGCCCGTTTCAAACTGAGAGGGGACCTCGAGTGGGCGGTGACCGGGCACGCCGGAGAGATGCTCGGGGACGGCGAGCAGATTCGGGTCGCATTCGAAAACGTGCTCGACAACGCCCTTCGCTATGCGCAGTCGTCGATTCGAATCCATTTGAATCGCACCGACGCCGGTGTCGAAATTGTCATTGCAAACGACGGTCCGCCGGTCGACGAAAACCTCGACTTGTTCCATCAATTCTCTAGAGGCAAGCAAGGCAAGTTCGGGCTCGGCCTGTTCATCGTCCAACGTATCGTGACGTTGCATCACGGCGAGGTCACGTTAGGAAATACGGCGGACGGAGTGGCTGTGCGTTTCCGTTTCCCGCATTCGAAAACCGTTCAAATCTCAAATTCAGACGAATGATTCTCAAAAACCAGCTGAAACGGCTGGTTTTTTTTATTGGCAATGGGGAAATCCGATTTGCGGCTTTCATAAGAACTTGATATGAATAACGTGTAAGGCACAATAAACGGTATGGAGGATGAACAGATGACGCAGTTGACGAATGACACAAGAGCTTTGATTCCGGTGTTTAACGAGTATGGGGAAGCCGAGACGCTCGTCTATCAGCCGGACGGGATTCATCGGATGAAAGGGGCACCGATGCAGTTGCTCGAGCACGCTTGTCTCTATTATGGGTCGAGCATCCAAGGGCGCATCGAGGCGGCGCGACACGTGCTCGGTCCGCACCGGAAAACACCGGTCGTCATGGATTGGCATGCCGACGCGGTCTTCTTTCCGACGATTGCGAAAGAGAGCCCGGACTGCGCATGGATCAACTTTCAGCATGTCACGGACATCAAGCCGGGGGCGAACGGCACGCGCATTCAATTTTTGACAGGCGAGTCCGTCCAAGTGAACGTGTCCGACCATACCGTCTCGCGTCAGAAGCAACGTTCCATCGAAATCTCCTACGCTTTCCAAAAACGGTTTCACGGCAGCACATTGAAACAAACGTAAGCATTGAAATCGATGTGGAACCCCTCTATGATGAAGAAGAATAGTTCATATGTGTATTTGCACATTATCTGAAAGCGAGGGGTCCATATGTTTTTTCAACAAATGATTGAGCGAGGAAAACTCGTCATCGTGTTTTTACTCGTCGCAATCATCGTCGGCGTGCTCACGTTCTTCCAACTGCCGAAGCGTGAAATCCCGGAGACGAGCATCAACATCGTGCTCGTCCAGACGCCGTATCCAGGGGCGACCGCTGAAGCGGTCGAACGGAACGTCACGAGTGTGCTCGAGGACGAATTAAGGAACATCGAAGGGGTGGAGAACGTGACCTCCCTCTCGGCGTCCGAGTTCTCAAACATCACGGTCGAATACGAGGACGGCTTGAACAAGTCCGAACTTCAGGCGAACGTGCGCCAAGCCGTGTCGGATGCCCAGTCGCGTCTGCCGGATGAGGCGCTCCCGCCGACCGTGAACGATTCGGTCGGTCAACTTCCGGTCGCCTCGTACTTGTTGACGGGGGATGACCGTGAATCACTCGAGACGATTCGAGGCAACGTCGAACAGTTAGAAGAACGCCTGTCCCGCACGGCCGGCGTTACCGGCGTGACGGTTAAAGGGCTCCCGGAAACGGAGTTCGTCGTCTCGCTCGATTCGGAAGCGCTCGGGGAACGCCAACTCGCCTTCCCAGACGTGTTGACAGCCATCAATGAAGAGTACAAGACGACGCCGCTCGGACGTCAATCGACGGAAGACGGCATCTATCAGCTTGCGATCGATAGCTTGACGAACGTCAATGACATGGACCAAGTCGTCATCGGATCGTTCGAAGGCGAGCCGGTGTTGCTCGCAGACGTCGGTACGGTCGAGGAGGCACCGAAAGCGGTGACCGACCTCGTCTCGCTTGACGGGAAGCCGGCCGTCTCGTTCACGGTGACGATTGAACCAGGTCAAGACATTCCAACGCTTCAGGAACGGGTCGACGAAGTCGTCACATCGGAAGTCGGCAACCTCGACAGCGTCGAGCTCGTCACGTACTCCGATCAGGCGGAAGCGGTCGATGCGATCTTCTCCTCGCTCACGCGCGAGTTTTTGATCGCGATGATCGCGGTCATCGTCGTGACGACGATCGGCTTGACGTTCACGGGCTCGCTCATCGTCAGCTTGGCGATCCCGCTCTCGTTCTTGCTCGCGTTGATTCCCCTCCGCTTCACCGGGGTCGATTTGAACCAAATCTCGATTATCGGCGCGATTATCGCCCTCGGGATTCTCGTCGATGACGCCATCGTCGTCAACGACAATATTTTACGTCGATACCGGAAAGGGGACTCGGCGATGCTCGGGGCCGTCCGTGGGACGAAGGAAGTGTGGGGCTCGATCGTCACGTCGACGCTCGCTGTCGTCTTCGCCTTCTTGCCGCTGACGTTACTGTCGGGCGCGAACGGGAACTTCATCCGGGCGCTGCCGACCGTGCTCGCTTTATCGGTGCTCGCATCAATGGTCATCAGCTTGACGCTTGTCCCGATCGCGCAATATTGGCTGAACCGCAAGCAAGTCCGCGTCTCGAAACGCGAGCCGGGTTGGCTCGGTGGACCGCTTAACCGGTTGAGCAACTTCTATGCAGATAAATTGCTCCCGCTCGTCGCGAAACGGCCATGGACGTTCGGTCTCGTCGGCTTCGTCCTCACGACGGCGCTCTACGGCCTCATCTTGTTGACGCCGTTCGAGTTCTTCCCGGCAGCGAACCGCCCGGAAGTCGTCACGAGCGTCACGTTCCCGGTCCAGACGAACCTTGAAGAGACGGAACGTCGCTTGAGGCAGATGGAAGCCGAGTTCCGAGACGTCGACGGCGTCGTCGAGACGTCCGTCTTCGCCGGAAGTGGATTGCCGAGTCTGTTCACGGGTGGGCTAGACCAGTCAGGCGAAAACACAGGACAGATCGTCGTCCGCGTCGATAACGATCAAATTGACGCGATTCAACTGATTGACCGCTACACGACACAATTACGTGAAAATTATCCTGACGCGGAGATTTTCTTAGAAACGCAACAGCAAGGACCACCGGCTTCGGCCCCGGTCGAGTTCACGATGCGCGGTGAGACGATTGATCAGCTTGTCGAAGCCCGCGACACGGTGAAAGCCGAGCTCGAGGCGATAGAAGGTGCGCTCGTCCTCGACGACATCAAAGAGCCGTTCCAGACGCTCACGTACGAGCTCGACCGTGAAGCGATGGCATCCGCCGGTGTGACGGCGAAGACGATCAGTGATCAAATCCGTCTCGTCACAGACGGGGTGCCAATCGGAACGTTCGACGACGGCGTCGAGCAACGTGACGTCAAAATCGTCATCGATGCTGAGGCGAACCGTGAGGCGCTCGCACTAGACGACATTCTCGTCCCGGTGCAAACGGAGGCCGGTCCGCCGGTCGCCCCGCTCAGTACGTTCGTCGATGAGACGACGACCGAGCAAATTCAACAAATCCCGCGGGAGAACGGAGAACGCACCGTGACGCTTCGCATCTATCCGACCGAAGGGATGGACGAGGAAGCGTTCAGAGCGGACGTCGATCGCGTGCTTGAGGACGCGCAAGCCGGCTTGACTGACGATGGCATCTCATTCGCCCAGACCGGGTCGAGTGATACGCAAAACGAGTTCTTCCTCGAACTCGCGACGTTGTTCGTCGTCGTCTTGTTCTTGATCTTCTTGATTATCGCGTTCCAGTTCAACTCGTTGTCCTTGCCGCTACTCGTCTTGTTCACGATTTACTTGGCCATCGCTGGCGCGGTCGTCGGTCTATTCGTGACGCAGACACCGTTTAGCTTCATGGCCTCGATGGGGATGGTCTCGCTCGCCGGAATCGTCGTCCGGAATGCGGTCGTCTTGTTCGAATTCATCGAGCAGGGCATTCGCCAAGGGATGGCGGTCACGACGGCGGTATATGAGGCCGGCCGGGCTCGGATTCGTCCAATCTTGTTGACGGCGCTCACGGCGGTCGTTGCCCTGTTGCCGGTCGCCCTCGGTAGTGATCCGCTCTTCAAGCCGCTCGCGATTGGGATTGTCTCGGGAATCATGTTCTCGACGATTCTCACGCTCGTCCTCGTGCCGGCGTATTACCTGATTTTGGCGAAACGTCGCCACCGTGACAAACCGTTCACGGAATGACTTGAGACCGGCCGCCGTGCCGGTCTTTTGTCTGTCGGCTGTTTCGGCAGCGGGAGAGATGTTTTTTTGAGATGCTCTATGGGTATAATAAGAGAAGGACTTCACAATATTGGAGGGAATCAACGATGAATGATTCATACACATGGTTAAATCGCCGGACGATTCGCCCGGCTTATAGTGCGACAGGGGGACGGGCGTGGACGAGTGAGCGCGTCGTCCGTCCGGATGCGGCGCGTGGAAAGACGGTTCGTGGTGTGAAACGCGTCCGTCGCCCATTCACGGACGAGCATGGCAACCGCCGCTACACGACGAGTCGTGTCGTCATCACCGATGCGGCGCGTAAAGCACGGGCGAATGGACATGGCGAAGCGGCCGTTCAATTCGAACTGTCGGTGCCGACGCCGTATGAGCGCGTGCGTGAGATGATTCCGACGAAGAAAGTGCTCGTCCCGGTCATGGCCGGCCTCGCCGTCGCCGGTGGGATTGCCGGTGCGGTCTATGCGCTGCGGAAGAAAAAGCGAAACAAGAACAAATAAAAAAATCGCCCGGGCTGGGGCGATTTTTTTATTTGAGACGGTCGGCGAGAATTCGGTTCAATTCGGTTTCACCGAGTTCACGCATTTCGTCCTCGTTCTCTTGGTCATACGACTCATCCGTGAAACGTCCCACGAATTCGACTTTTCCGTTCCCGAGTTCACGGAAGACGAGGTTTTTTCGGTCGTTATAAAAGACGACACGATATTCCCGTCCGTTCTCATGCATATAGTTGAACACGCCTTTAATGTGGTCCATGTTCTTTTCTTCAGGCTGATCCTCTTCTTCGTCATCCTCATCGAGCGCATCGGCGAGGACAGCCGTAGGCTCGACTTCTTCCGTTTCTTCCTCAGAGGAAACGGCTTCTTTTTTCTCTTCTTCTGTCATGACAACGACCTCCTTTACTTACTTTCCTATCATACCCGCTTTTTGAGAAGCTGACTACTCAAAATGGTGGGAGCAGACGCGAACGACGTTAGACGAGGACATAATCAAGCGATGGAACAGCTGTCGTTTGATCGGTTCGGGCGCCTCGACCGTCTTGAGCGCCTGTTCCATGCAACCGAGCCAATGCCCGGCGTGTGTCTCCGAAATCGGGTGGTCCCGATGAATCATCGCCAAGTTTCCACCGCCACGTCGTTCCGTATACAGTTTCGGCCCGCCGAGTAGTTGAGTCAGAAACTCAAACTGATGTTGTTTTACCCGCTCTTTGTCATCCGGAAACAGCGGCAGTAAGACCGGATCGGCGTAGACGAGGTCATAAAATGCCTCGACGAGTTGTTTGACGCCGCGTTCGCCTCCAAATTGTTCATATGCACTCATCATCCATCCCCCTCATACCTTTAGTCTAATCGATTTTCATGGAGCATGGGTAAAGGAAAGGGTTAGTCTTTTTTTTGCTTAGGTGAAACGGAGGTTTCGCTCTACAAACCGGGAGCGATACGTCATAATAAAGAAAAAAGGGAAGGGGTGTTCGCCTAAATGACGGTCACTTTTCATGTCGGACGTTCCGGGAGCGGAAAGAGCGAAACGATGATGCGTCACATCATCAAGGAACTCAAACGCGACCCGAGCGGACCGACCATCTACTTATTGGTACCGGACCAAATGTCATTTGAGATGGAACGGAAGATGGCGATGACGGACGGCTTGACGGGTTCGACCCGAGTGCAAGTGTTATCGATGCGCCGCCTTGCGTTCTTGCTCATGCGTGACCACGGCATCTCGACCGAACAGTTTTTGGATCAGACGGGGACGCATCTGTTGTTGCGTCGCGTCGTCGAGATGAACGAGGAGCGGCTGACACTGTTCCGACGGACGATGAACCAATACGGGTTTTATGAGGAGTTGAACACGCTCATCACGATGTTGAAGCGTGGGCTCGTCGACCCGGAACAATTGCTCCGCTTGAGCGAGCAAGATCCGCATCGGGCGTTAAAGTTACAAGACTTATCGATTCTATATGAAGGGTTCATGGCGATGACGGCCGGTAAGGCGCTCCATGCGGAAGACTATTTCAACGTCATGCTCGAGCTGTTACCAGAGGTTGACTTGACGGGCACGCAGTTTTACGTCGACGGGTTCAACGAGTTCTCCGAGCAAGAGCTCGCCGTCCTCGTCGCGATTGCCGAGAAAGCCCCGCTGTCGGTCTTATTGACGATTGATCCGGACACGCTCTATCGGCCGAATCCGCTCTTCGGTCCGACGCAGCGGACACTCATGCGGTTCAAAGAACGACTGTCCGAGTCACGAATCAGCTCGACAGACGTGCCGCACGATGGCGCGAAGCGGTTCACGCATCCGAGTCTCGCCTATCTCGAGGCGACGTTCGGCCAAATGACCGCGGCACCTTATACGCGCGAAACGAACCACGTCTCGCTCGAGGCCGCCGTCGATCGGACGGTCGAGGTGGAGGCGGCTGTCCGTGAAGTGATGCGGCTCGTCCGCGAAGACGGGTACCGCTATCGAGATATCGCCTTCGTCTCGCGTTCGCTTGAAGCGTATGGGGACTTGGCATCACAGGCCCTGCAGAAAGCGGCATTGCCGTTCTTTCTCGATGAGCGGCAACCGATGCTCGACCATCCCGTGGTCGAACTGTTGAAGGCGACCGTCGACATTGCCCTCCGCGGCTATCGGGAAGAGCCGGTGTTCCGCGCGCTCAAGACGGAGCTCGTCTTACTCGACGCCGAGCATCGCCGCACGTCGGTCGATCGACTCGAGGCGTTCGTCATCGAACGCGGCATCAAGCATTACCATTGGCACGACGAGTGGCAATTGAAGCGCCGGGCTGAGGACGAAGCGAAGCTTACCGGGGAAGAACTCGATCTCGAGACCGCGCTCAACCGTTATCGCCAGACCGTCGTCGACACGTTCGACCCGCTCCTGGCTGACTTGAAGGCGGCCAAGACGATGCAGGCATACACGCATGCCATCTATCACTTTCTGGAGCGAATCGATGTCGCCGCTTGTCTATCGTATTGGCGCGACGAGGCGCTCGAGGACGCCCGATTGCTCGAGGCCCGCGAGCATACGCAAGTTTGGGACGCGGTGTTGCACTTACTTGAACAGCTCGAGGCGGCCGCGCCGGAAGAGACGCTCTCGACGGAACTGTTCTTGCAGATGATGGACACCGGACTCGATAGTCTGCGTTATGCCCTCGTGCCTCCGTCGCTCGATCAATTGACGGTGACGGATTATGTCCGGGGGCGTCTCATCGATAAGAAAGTCATCTTTTTACTCGGGGCGAACGAGGACCAAATCCCGCTCGTCGCGACGCAGTCGAAACTGTTGACCGACCACGATCTCGACTTCATGCATGAGCATGGCGTACGGGCCGGAAAAGCGACCGAGCATCTGTTTGACGATGAGACGTATTACGTCTATAAAGCGCTGACGGCACCGAGTCATCGGTTGTACGTCAGCTATGCGCTAGTCGACCGGAGCGGGAAGGCGATTCAGCCGGCTGGGTTCGTCGCCGACATCAAGACGCGCCTGTTGAATGGCGCCGTCGTCAAGACACACTTCGCCGAGGCCGGTGAGCATCGTCCGGCCGATCAACTTCGCTTCATCACGAACGTCAACCAGACGGCGGCCGTGACCGCACTCGAGTTGCAACGCCTCAGCCGACACTATCCGATTCAAGACACATGGTTCGCTGTTTATAACGAGCTACTCAAGCATCCGGAAGGACGCGCGCGCATCCGTCTGTTGACGAGCGCCTTGTTTTATCAGAACGTACCGGAGCCGCTCTCAAAAGACGTGGCCAAGTCACTTTACACGAACTCGATTCGGGCGAGCGTGTCCCGACTCGAGACGTTCCAGGCGTGCCCGTTCCGCCACTTCGCGAGTTACGGGCTTCGCCTCAGGGAGCGCCGCTTGTATCGGCTCGAGGCACCGGATATCGGGAACTTGTACCATCGAACGATCGAACACATGTCTCAAACCGTGAAGATGGACGGGAAGGAGTGGCGCGACGTCGATCAAGCCGAGTGCGTGACACTCGCCGAGTCTGCCGTCGAACTCGTCACCCCGGAGATTCAGCATGCGATTTTAATGAGCTCGAACCGCTATGGATATTTGAAGAAGAAATTGACCGACGTCGTCACGAAGACGGCCGAAGTGTTGATTGAACAGTCGAAACGAGACGGGTTCGATCCCGTAGCGTTCGAGCTCGCATTCGGCAGCGGCAACTTCCCGCCCGTCTCGTTCACGCTCAGCAACGGGGCGACGTGTGAACTCGTCGGCCGCATCGACCGGGTCGACACGGCACAGGTCCATGACCAGCTTTACGTCCGGATCGTCGACTACAAGTCGAGCAAGCGCGATATCGATTTCGCTGAGATTTATTACGGTCTCGCCATGCAGATGCTCATCTATTTGAAAGTGTTGATTGAGCAGGCCGATGCCTGGACGAAAGAGAACGTCGCACCAGCAGCGGCGCTCTATTTCCACGTCCACCGGCCGCTCGTCACACCGGGCGGGACGGAGGCTGACACGGCGCGTAAAGTGCTCGAGTCGTATCAGATGCAAGGGCTGCTCGTCGACGACCCGGAAGTGCTCGACATGATGGACCGGACGGCGAAGGCGGAAGCGAAAAAATCGATCGTCATCCCGGTCAAATATAAGAAAGACGGGACGATTGATGCGAACACGGTGAAGAAAGTCGTCACGCCACCGCAACTCGAACAGTTGATGGACCACGCCATTGATATAGCCGAGGCGAGCGCCGAGGCGATGTATGACGGCACAATCGGTGTCGAGCCGTACGAGTACAAGGAGCGCCGTCCGTGCCAGACGTGTCCGTATCAGAGCGTCTGTCATTTTGACGAGGCGCTCGCCAATGAGCCGCGACAGTTGAAGAAGCTAGAGAAAAACGATGTGCTATCAAGATTAGGAGGTGACGCCGATGAAGTGGACGAATGACCAACAAGCCGCCATCGACGCGAGAGATTCACACGTGCTCGTCTCGGCAGCGGCCGGTTCCGGGAAGACGGCCGTCCTCGTCGAACGGCTCGCGAGCCGACTGCTCGATGAAAACGACGACTTGACGGCCGACCGCATGCTCGTCGTCACGTTCACGAACGCGGCAGCGGCAGAGATGAAACGGCGAATCGCCAAAGCGCTCGACGGGGCACTTCGTGATGACCCGGATAACGACTACGTCCGGCGGCAACGTCAAATGCTCAACCGGGCGCTCATCACGACGATTCACTCGTTTTGCTTAGAAGTGATTCGGGAGAACTATTATTTGCTCGACCTCGACCCGGCGTTTAAAATCGCCGAGGAACGAGATTTGGTGCTCCTTCAAGACGACGTCCTCGAAGACGTCCTTGAAGAAGAATACGGGAAACAAGACAGCGGCTTCTTCGCCCTTGTCGACGCCTATACGTCAGACCGGGGCGACAATGAGCTTGAAGAGCTCATCCTCGGATTGTATCACTATGCCCGGACGCTCCCGGACCCGGAGGCGTACTTGGATGAACTCGTTTCGCTCTATCAGATGGACAGCGACCCGGACGAAGAGCCGCTCTTAATCGAGTTCGGCCGTGTGTTGTTCACCGATATCGAACGGGCGCTTCGGCAGCTCCGACGTGTCGGCATCGAGCTTCGTCTTGCCGGTTACGAGGCCCAAGCTGAGAACGTGCTCGCCGCGATTGCCCCGTTCGAACGAATCGAGGCGGAGACGTTGAAATGGAGCGAGCTCGAGACGGCGGCACGGGCCGTCAAGTTTGGCACGATGAAGTCGGTCAAACGGGTAGACGAGCATGCCATCTATCATAACGTGTTAAAACCCGCGTACGATCAGGCGAAGAAAAAATTGACGGATGCGCTCACGGAGGCGAGCGTGAGCGGGGCCGACCATCTCGAGGCCCTCGCGGCGCAACGTCCGCTCGTCGAGACGCTCGTCGGGACGGTCCGGACGTTCGCCGTCGCTTACGAGCAGGCGAAGCGCGACCGGGCGTTCGTCGACTTCAGTGACCTTGAACATTACGCCCTCGCCATCTTGCGAGAAGGGGACGCGCCGTCCTCAGTCGCTTCGCTCTATAAACAACGGTTCGTCGAGGTGCTCATCGATGAGTACCAAGATACGAACGAGATTCAGGAGACGATTATCGGTCTGGTCAGTCAAGAAGACGAACAAGTCGGCAACCTGTTCATGGTCGGCGATATCAAGCAGTCGATCTATCGCTTCCGTCACGCCGAGCCAGGCCTCTTCATCGACAAGGCGACGCGATTCAAACGAACGGAGGCGGGCCAGCGCATCGACTTGTCACAAAATTTCCGCAGCCGGGCCGAAGTGCTCCACGGCATCAACGATTTGTTCATTCAGTTGATGGACGAGGAAGTCGGAGAAATCGCATACGACGAGGCGGCCCGTCTCGTGCCAGGCCGCGACTACGAGCCGCTCGAGGCGAGTCCGGAGCTCGTGCTCGTCAACGGACAGAGCCACGAGTTGTCGAAGCAAGAACTTGAAGGTCGAGCGATCGCGACACGCATTTTAGAGCTCGTCTCAGGCGACGAACCGTTCAAAGTGACCGATGAAGAGACCGGGTTACTCCGCTCATGTGAATATCGGGATATCGTCATTCTCGTCCGATCGAAGAAAGAACGAGTCGAACAGTTGATGGATATCTTGACCCAATACAATATCCCGGCGTACACCGACTCGGACGGCGGCTACTTCCAGGCGACGGAGATTCGGATGATGTTGTCTGTCTTGAAACTGATTGACAACCCGCTCCAAGACATCCCTCTCGCTGGGGCACTCCGTTCTCCGATGTTCGGTTTCACGGACGAAGAGCTCGCCAAGATTCGCCTCGAGTCGGAGGAGTCGTTCTATGACGCTTTGAAGATGAAGGCGGACGATGAGGATGAGCTCGGCTTGAAGTGCGGTGAGGTGCTCGACCGACTCTCGATGTGGCGAACGTTCGCCCGCAACCACAGCCTGTCTGAACTGATTCAACAAGTGTTCAACGATACCGGGTTTTATGATTTTGCCGGCGGTCTGCCGGGTGGGAAAGGTCGCCAAGAGAACTTGAAGGCACTCTATGACCGAGCGCTCTCCTACGAGCGGAGCGGGTATCGGGGGCTGTATCGGTTCTTACGTGTGATGGATCGATTGCAGGATAACGGGGAGGACTTGTCGGAAGCCAGGTCGCTCGGGGAAGAAGAGAACGTCGTCCGCATCATGACGGTCCATAAATCGAAAGGGCTTGAATTCCCGGTGACAATCGTCGCCCAGCTCGGCAAGCAGTTCAACAAGCGTGATCAAATGCAACGGGTCATCTTCCATAAACGGTACGGCATCTCCTTGGATGCGATCGACGTCATCACGCGGACACGCACCGAGACGTTCGTCAAAGAGATGATTCGCCGAGACCTCGACAAGACGATGAAAGCCGAAGAGATGCGCGTCTTGTACGTCGCGTTGACCCGGGCGAAAGAAAAATTGATTTTAGTCGGCACCGTCGCCGACCCGATGAAGCAAGTGCACGATTGGCTACACGTCGAGAGTCATGGCGAGGCGTTATCGGCCGAGGCAAGACGTGACGCCAAGACGTATTTGGATTGGGTCGCGCCGGCACTTCTCAAACTCGAGGGCGCCGCCCCGTTCCTTGAACGAAACGGCCTCCCGGTCTTTCGCGGGATGCCAGAGGCGACGCGCTGGACGTACCGTATCATCGCCGAAGACGATTTGGCCGAAGTGGCCGCGCTCCAAGAGATGATGGCGCAGCTCCATCACGTCAAACAGTTCGAAGCGATCGACTTCCCCGTCAAACGTGAGCAAGAAGTGACGGAGGCGGTTCGACGGGCGTTCGCTTACACGTATCCGGCCCAGGCCGCGACGGAGACGGCCGCCAAACAGACCGTCACCGAACTGAAACGGGCGATGCAACTGGAAACGGCGGCGTTTGAAGAGACGTTCCGGGCGACGGACACGCCGTATCGGGAACCGAAGTGGAAACAGACGGACCAGACCGGTGCCGAGCGCGGGACGACGCTTCACTTGTTGTTCCAACTGCTCGACCCAAGACAACCGATCGCGCCCCAAATCGACCGGCTCGAGAATCATCAGATGCTCAGCCCGGTCGAAGCGAAGACGGCCCGGCTCGCCATGGCAGATATCGAGACATTTTTTGACGCCCCGATCGGCCGGGCGTTGACCGAGGCGTTAGCGAAAAATCAGGCGTGGCGCGAGTTGCCGTTCACGTATGCCGTGCCGGCCGAACGCGTCAATCCAGACGGTGCGTTCACGGACGAACGGGTGCTCATCCAAGGGATTATCGACTGCCTCTTCTTTGACGGCGAGACGTATGTGCTTCTCGACTATAAATCCGACTCGGTGCTCTACTTGACGGACTCGGATGAGGCGGCGAGACAGATGTTGCGCGAACGCTATACGGTTCAACTCTCGCTTTATCGCGAGGCCATCGAATCGATTTGGGGAATTACGGTCGGGCAGACGGTCATTTACTCGCTCGATTTACAAGACGTTGTTTCAATATAATATAGACGGGAATTGTTTTCAGGTGTACGGTTATAAACCGTGCACCTTTTGTTTTGTGATTATGAAATAAATCCGGTAAAATAATGAAATGGAATGAAAATGGAGGAATCGTCATGGTAAAAATCCTACTCGCAGAAGATGAAGAAGTATTACGCATGCTCGTTTTAGATACGTTAGAAGATGAAGGCTACGACATCGATGAGGCACCAGACGGCCTCGAAGCATACCGTTTGATTGAACAGAATGAATACGATCTCGTTATCGTTGACCATATGATGCCCGGCATGACCGGCCTAGAAGTCATCGAGAAGGTCCGAAAATTACCGGGACGTCAACATACGAAAGTGATGATGTTGACGGCGAAGAGTCAACAATCTGACCGTGATTGCGCGAACGAGATTGGTGTCGACTACTTCATCTCGAAACCGTTCAGTCCGCTCGAACTCGTCAAAATTATAGGAGGCATCGTGAATTGAACAGATGGTTTAAGCAAAAGCTCGGCCGTGACATCATGGTCGTCCTCTATACATTTTTAGCGGTTGCTTTAATTGGGTCTGGCATCGCTTACTGGTACGTCGAGAATCGTCTCGAAGCGAACGAGGCGCGCCTTCGTGAGGTCGACGAGCGCATCAGCCGATTGAACACGCTTTGGGACGAGTGGCAAGGGGCGCAGTACGATTCGCGCGGCTATTTGTTGTTCGGCGATACGGCGGCGCTCGATCGGGCCCGCTCGAAAGAAAATGAGTTCCAACAAGAAATCAATTGGTTCAAGAGCGTCGTCCAGACGCGGCAAGGCGAGATTTTTGCGGACGACCTGCAAAATTTCCATGACTTTTATTTTGATGTGATTTTACCGGTCACGCTCGAATACGGGGAGTCGCGGAGCGAAGGTGAGGTCATCGAGACGTTCATCGACCCGGAGACGGTCGCGTCGCTCCCGACGGCCCAGCGTTTGATTGAGCAAGGTGTCGTCCAGTTTAGTCCGGAGCGCGGCATCGACACGCTCGGTCCGATTCAACAAATCGAGACGTCGCTCACGGACTACAAAGGGCTCATGGGCAGCGAAAAAGAGAAAGTATATACCGAATGGCGGCAAAACAATAACATTTTGCAGTTCTTATGGATTGCAAGCATCGTGTCGTTCGCCATCCTGATCCTTTTGTTCGTCCAACCGTTCTTGCGTCGCCAGTCGCGTCTAATTTCACGCCTCTCGGTCGCATCGGACCGCCTCTTGAAGGGTGAGATCGTCGATTTGAGCGATCAGATGGTCCGCGAAGACGAAATCGGGACGATGTCTCGCTCGTTCAACAAGATGGCCGAGACGCTTCGTGACAATGAGCGCCACTTGATTGAGAAGAATCACGAGCTTCAGGCGCAACAAGAAGAACTGATTGCCCAGCAAGAAGAGTTGCAAGCGCAACAACAAGAACTCGAAGAGATTCTCGAGCAGACGCAACAGAACGAGCAACATTTGGCGTACCGGAACGAGTTGACGGAGACGCTCGCAGCCCGCGACTCGTTGACGGCGTATCCAGAGATTATCGAGAAACTCGTCGCGATCACAGACTCGGAAGTCGGGGCACTCGTCTTCGTCGACGAGGCCGGCTCGTATTCAGTGACGAGCCACGGCCTAAACGAGACGCTCACGCGTCAGCTGCTTGAAAGTGAGAACTCGGTCCTCACCCGGGCGATGACGCTCCGGACGACGGTCCATTCGTCGAAACAAGTCGCAAGTGACCATCCGCTCCCGTATCCGTACTATATGTACGAGACGGCGGTCCCGGTCCACGACCCGACCGACGATACGATTATCGCGTTCATCTATCTCGTCCGCTATAAGGACCGTTTCACCCAGACGCAGATGGGCGACATCATGTCGTTCGCGCGTCAGCTGTCGCTCTCGCTTCTCCGGATGCGTCTCTTCGAAGAGATGACCCGTGAGAAAGGGAAGACCGAGCGGATTCTCGATTCGATTCGCGAAGCCGTCATTTACGTCGAGCACGCGACCGACGACGTCTTCGTCAACCGTCCGCTCTATGAAATGTTCCCGGAACTCGACGAGATCACATCGAACGAACTCGCCGAGCTGTCTTGGAACGAGTGGCGCGAGACGATTTCGACGACGGTCGACCAAGAAGACGATTTCCTGAAATATACGGAACGACTTTTCACTGACGACTTCCCGCATGACAGCGTCAGCTTCTCGATCCGTAAAGGCGAGATGAACCTACAGATGTACGCCGAACGGATCATCGTCGGCGGCATCTCGAAAGGGACGCTCCTCGTCTTCCGTGACATCACGAGCGAGACGGAGGCCGAACGGTTGAAGAGCGAGTTCATCTCGACGATCTCGCACGAGTTGCGCACGCCGCTCTCTTCGATTTATGGGTTCACCGAGCTCATGGTCAAGAAACAGCTGCCAAACGAGAAACAGGCGAAGTATTTGGAGACGATTCATGCCGAGACGGAGCGCCTGACGCATCTCGTCAACGACTTCCTCGACGTGCAGCGGATGGAAGCGGGCAGTCAAATGTATGACCGCGAACAACTCGACGTCGAGCCGGTCATCCGCGACATGATGACGTTCTATGAGGCCTCATCGTTGAAGCACCAGTTCGAGCTCATCACATCCGACGACCGTCCGTATGAGCTGTATGCTGACTGTCAGAAGTTTAAGCAGCTGATGAGTAATTTGCTGTCGAATGCAGTGAAATATTCACCGCACGGCGGTAAAATCACGGTCGAATTGGCCCACCACGACCAGTCCGTGTCGATTAAAGTGAAGGACGAAGGGATCGGAATCCCGAGCGAAGCGCTCGACCGCCTCTTCGACAAGTTCTATCGCGTCGACAACTCGGACAGCCGTGAGATTGGCGGTACGGGTCTTGGACTCCCGATTTGTCAGGAAATCGTCCGAGGCCATGCCGGTCAAATCCATGTCGAGTCCGTGCAGCATCAAGGGTCGACGTTCACCGTCGTCATCCCGAGCTATGAGCATGCTGTTCGCGAAGAGACACCGACGACCGTATAAAGGAAAGAGGGGTGCCCGAAGCCGGGTGTCCCTCTCTTTTTTTGCTCTCGCTTGACCGGTCACAGGTTTATTCGTGTACAATAAGGATTGTATATGATGAAAGGGGGATAAATGAATGCCATTGACTGCATTCCTGCATACGCACGTGACAAGCTGGATTTTACTCCTCGTCTTGTTCGCCGTCGCGTACGTCGGCTACAAGAACGGGAACAAGAGCGGCAAAATCGCGCATATGGCGTTTCGCCTCATGCTTCTCGTCGCGTTCGGGACGGGACTTTATTTGTACTTACAATTGAACAGCGGAGGGATGTTCTACCACGTGAAAATCACGGTCGGACTCTTGACGCTCATCTTCGGCGAGGTGGCGCTCATCCGCATGAAGAAACAAAAGCCGGCCAGCGCCATGCTTGGCGGTTTCGCTGTCTTGTCGCTCGTGACAATCTTCATCGGTTACGCGCTTCCGTACGGCCAATCGTTTTTCAGCAACTTCATTTGAGCCGGATCCCACTTCACACATTGAAGTGGGATTTTTTTGTTTGTCCTCAAATTATTAGGGGAAAATACAAAAATCAGTGATAACGATGATGAGGTGAAACGATGGATCAACAGATGAATGAATGGTCGCGCGTGCTTCATGCGCGGAGATGGATGAAACAAACCGAGTCGTTCCTGCCGTTATGGCATGGCTATATTGGTTATAAGTACGGTTTATTTGATGCGCTCCAAGGCGGGGCCAGCTACGCGGAAATGACGCTTCGATTGAAGCGGCCGCTGACGAAACTCGCGCTCGAGCGCTGGCTTGATGTCGGTGTCGCCGTTCGACACTTGAAAAAGCGAGGATGGCGCTACTATCCAACGCGTAGCTTGAAGTATCAATTATCGCATGAAGATGAGCGTAGTATCGGCTTCATGTTGCAAGAGATGATGGAACTTCACATTCCGGCGCTCATCGCCTATCCGGAGTTTTTAGAGTCGGGGAAACAGAAGACGTTCGACGGGGCCACGCACGGCCAAGTCGTCGCCCAGACGTCGACGCTCGTCGAGACGGTCGCCTTCCCGATCGTGCAGCAACTCTTGCGTCAGGCAGACGTCAAGACGATGCTCGACATCGGTTGCGGCCACGGTGGCTATTTGCGTAAACTGCATGACCTCGAGCCGGACTGGAAATTGACGGGGATCGATTTGGAGGAAGACGTCATCGAAGAGGCACGGGAGAAAGATGAGACGGGTGAGATTCGTTACGAAGTGGCCGACTTCATGGAATGGGACCATGATGAACGGTTCGATGCCGTCATGATGAACAACATGCTCTATTACTTCTCGCCGGACGAACGGACGAAGCTACTCGGACGCATGCTCGAGAATCTAGATGAGCGTGGCGTCGCCGTCCTCGTCACGCCGCTCGCGGAGACCCCGCTCGGCGCACGCTTCGCCTCGGCGTTCAACGCGTTCATGACGCTCCACGATAATTTATATCCACTTCCTACGATTCGCGCCCTCCGTCGTCAAATGGAACAAAGCGGCTTCGGGAACGTCCGCTTCATCCCGTTCATCCCAGAAGGGTCTTGGTATATCGTCATCGCCGAACGTGGCGACTGACATAGACTACACACGGCGAGCCGATTCAGATTTGAACTTGTCTCGACTCGTTTCTATAATGGAGTAGAAGCATAAGAGACTATTCACATAGGGAGTTGTTCAACGTGTCGGAAAAAAGAGTTGCAGTCATCGGTGCCGGACCAGGAGGGCTCGCCGCAGCCATGATTTTGGCGAGCCGTGGCGTCTCTGTCACCGTGTTCGAGAAACAGCCGTTCGTCGGTGGACGGACGTCACGTCTACAAGTCGGGGAGTTCGCGTTCGATCGTGGCCCGACTTTTTTGAATATGCCATATATTCTAGAAGAGATTTTTGAAGAGACGGGACGGAACTTGCACGATTACGTCGAGATGAAACGGCTCGAGCCGATGTACGATCTATACTTCGACCGTGGCCGTCGCGTCTTGTCGATGACGACGGACCGTGACGAGATGTTCGAGGCGATTGAGGCACAGTTCCCGGGCAACGGGGAAGGGTATGAGCGATTCATGTCGGAGCAAGCGATCAAGCTGTCGAAGCTGATGCCGGTGCTTCAGACGGCGCACGACAGTTTGACCGATTACGTGTCGCTTCGTGTCTTGAAGGCGTTGCCGTTCCTCTCGATCGGTAAATCGCTCTATGACGTGTTATCGGAATACTTCACGAGCGAAGAGCTGAAATATGCGTTCACATTCCAAGCGAAATATCTCGGCATGTCGGCTTGGGAATGTCCGGGCGGATTCTCGATTTTGTCCTATATGGAACACGCATACGGCGTCCATCATCCGATTGGCGGCGTGAACCAGTTATGTACGGCGATGGCGCGCGTCATCGAGGAAGAAGGCGGGTCGATTCGTCTCGGTGAAGGGGTCGACCGGTTGTTGCTCGATGGGAAGAGTGTGAACGGGCTCGTCGCGAACAACGTCCACTACTCGTTTGATGAAGTGATTATCGGGGCCGACTTCGCCCACGCGATGACATCGCTCGTCCCGAACGGCACGTTATCGCGTTGGAGCCCCGAGCAGTTGCAGAAGAAACGCTACTCGTGCTCAACGTTCATGCTCTATCTCGGGCTCGACCGCTTGTATGACGTCGGCCACCATACGATTCATTTCGCTGACGATTACGAGCAAAACGTCAAAGAGATGACAAAAGACTTGAAGTTGAGCGACGACTTCTCGTTCTACGTGCAAAACGCCTCGAAGATCGACCCGACGCTCGCGCCAGCCGGCAAGTCCTCACTCTACGTGCTCGTCCCGGTACCGAACAACTTATCGAATTTGCCGTGGGAGACGCTCGAGCCGAAGATGACCGAACGAGTCCTCGACGCGCTCGAGACGCGTTCCCCGTATAAAGACATCCGGGACCACATCGAAGTGAAACAAGCGCTCACCCCGAAAGACTGGGAGGCGTTCGGCGTCTATGAAGGGGCGACGTTCAATCTGGGCCATAACTTGTCACAGATGATGTACTTCCGTCCGCACAACCAGTTTGAAGAACTCGACCACGTCTGGCTCGTCGGCGGCGGCACCCATCCGGGCAGCGGACTGCCGACCATCTTCGAATCGGCTCGCATCACGACGAACTTGCTTCGCGACCGGGCAGGTGTCGGCCAATGAACATCGGATTCGTCGGGGCCGGAATCGGCTCTTTGTATGCGGCGCTCTTATTGACGCATAAATACCCATCGTTGCAGGTCACGATTTATGAGAAGGAAGCGCGCGTCGGTGGACGTCTCAACTATGTCGAGTTCGACAACGGCGCCCGTGTCGATGAAGGCCCGACGATCGTGTTGTTGCCGTCGAAACTGAAACAGCAATTGAAACAGGCGGGTCTTCCCGAGACGGAAGTTGAGCTGCTCGAAATCGACCCGCTCTATCGCCTCCGTTATGAAGACGGGACGGCGTTCTACAAGTACCGCGACATCGAGCGGCAAGCGGAAGAAGTGGAGCGCATGTTCGGGGAAGGGGATGCTTTCCGCGGGTATATGACCCAAAAGCGCGACGAGTATCAAATCGGCTTTGAGTCGTTCTTAGACCGTGGCTATAAAGCAAAGTCGGATTTGTTCGAACCGAAGCTGTTGCTCCTCCTCATGCGCCTGAAGGCGTATGAGACGGCACATGAGAACATGAAACGATTCTTCAAAGACGAGCGTCTGCGCGTCGCCTATAGTCTGCAGACGCTCTATATCGGCGGTAACCCGTATGCGACGCCGTCGCTTTACGGTCTCATCCCATACCGTGAGCAAGAAGAAGGGGTCTGGTACGTCAAAGGAGGATATTTCTCACTCGCGACGAAACTAGAACAAGAGCTGAGACGTCGCGGTGTTCAGTTCAACCTGAACGCGCGTGTCGAACGTGTTCGTGTCGAGAACGGACGGGCGAACGCCGTCGTCGTCGACGGCGTCACCCATCCGCACGATGCGGTCGTCGTGAACGGGGACTTCCCGCTCATGGAGCGACTCATCGATGGCGTCAAACCGAAAGCATACGAGCCATCGAGCGCGACGCTTCTCTTGTACTTCACCGTCAACGGTGAGATTGAGTTGCCGGTGCATCAGTTTGACTTGCCGAACGATTTTGCCGGATCGATGCGAACCATCTTTGAAGATGGTAAACTGAGCGAGTACCCGGCGATGTACACGTTCAATCCGTCCCGGGTCGACCGAACGCTCGCACCCGAAGGCACAAGTGTGCTCTACGTCCTCGTACCGGTGCCGCGAAAGCTCGAGCGCTCTGATTTCGAGGCGAACGGGACGATCGATCACCTCGTCGGCCGGCTTGAGACGCTCGTACCGGGCTTCAGTGAGCGTGTCACCGAGATGAAACTTCGGACGCCGATGGACGCGGAGCGATTCGGTCTCTTTGAAGGCGGCAGCTTCGGCATCGCGCCGAAACTCTCGCAGTCGGCGGCGTTCAAACCGCAAGCCCGACCATATGCGCACATCGAACGGCTCTTCGCCGTCGGCGCCTCGGTACACCCGTGCGGTGGTGTCCCGATCGTGATGATTGGGTCCGAACTACTCGTGAAAAGAATGGAAGAAGAAATGGAGGCATTCTATGACGACACAAGAAGCGTATCGTCAATGTGAGGAAATCATGAAGAAAGGCTCGTTGACGTTTTATCGGGCCTTCTCTTTG
Organism: Exiguobacterium alkaliphilum 12/1; assembly: GCF_000714435.1. Classification (GTDB taxonomy): domain Bacteria; phylum Bacillota; class Bacilli; order Exiguobacteriales; family Exiguobacteriaceae; genus Exiguobacterium; species Exiguobacterium alkaliphilum. The sequence goes on along the minus strand of NZ_JJMW01000060.1, from coordinate 35,971 downwards.
CTCTCCAAGCCGGACCGTCAGGCGGTCGCGGCCGTCTATACGTTTTGCCGTCTGCTCGACGACGCCGTCGACGAATCCGACCGACCGGAAGCGAGCCTGACGGAGTTTTTGCATGACTTTAATCGCTTTTTGGCGAACGAAGACGTCGAAGGGGCTCTTTGGGTCGCGCTCCGTGATGTGTGGGGCCGTTATGACATGGACGTCGCGCCCTTCTTCGAGTTGGCCGAAGGGATGAAATGGGATTTACATAAGTCACGGTACGCGACGCTCGAGGAGACGGAACAATACAGCTATTATGCGGCCAGCACGGTCGGCTTAATGCTGTTGCCGATTCTCGTACCAGAGCCGGACGCGACCGAGAAGGCGAGCCTGAGGCAAGGCGCAATCGATCTCGGCATCGCCATGCAGTTGACGAACATCTTGCGTGACGTCGGCGAAGACTTGAGCAGGGACCGGATTTATCTCCCGCAAACGCTACTCGCTGAGTTCGGCGTCTCGGAGGCGGACTTGTTCGCCCGGAAAGTGACACCTGCGTTCATGGACGTCTGGGAGACGCTCGCCCGTCGAGCTGAATTCTTATATACCCGGGCGAGGGAAACACATCACCTCTACCCACCGGCGAGCCGGAAACCGGTACAGGCGGCAGCGCTCCTCTATGAAGGCATCTTAGACGCGGCAAGGGGGAACGCGTATGACGTGTTTACCAAGCGCGCGTACGTCTCGACGTTGCAAAAAGGAAAACTATTGGCACGACTGTGAGCGACCGCATAGGCGGCCGCTTTTTTTGCGCACAAAAAAACCACTTTTGGCGGGGGACCAAAAGTGGCGTAAGCGTTATGTGACCCGTCCGTCGGGGAAACGAACGAATCGGCTTGTGATGAACACCTAAAGATGTGCCTCGTCTCATGGGGAATGAAACGATGGGGCATCTTCGCTGAAACAGGATGCTTGATGGACTAAGGGGGAACATCAGATGCATGCTGATCCAGCTACGGCATACGAGTGGGGAAACTCGCTCATCATTTTTTCTCGGGTGTGACAAGTTCAAAACGCGATTGGCTCGGGGAAGCCATTCGATCGCTACAGGTGTAACAAACGTTACAATACTGCTTGAACTCGAATATGATATTATCACGTCTCAGACTTGTCGACAAGTGTCGAATCTTCTGTTCACAAAATGTTCAAATTGTCAGAGGTATGTCCTCTAACATCGAGCGGGCGGCGAGTTGTCCTGAAAGCGTGACCATCGGGCTCCCCCCGCCCGGATGGGTCGACCCGCCCGCGAACCAGATGTTCGAGACGTCTTCGGACCGGGCTGACGGGCGGAAGAAGGCGCCTTTCTTCGAGTTGGCGGACGTGCCGTAAAGCGCTCCGTAATAAGCGTAGAAGTCTCGGGTCAAGTCATGCGGGGTGACGCGATGATGATAGACGACGTCCGCGTCGTCCCACTCGACGCCGAACTTACGGAGGCGGCGACGGATGAGGTGTTCATACGTCTCGGCATCGATATCGGTCAAGTGGGCCGGGGCGTTGACGAGGATGAACAAGTTGTCCCCGGCTTCACCCATCGATGGGTCCGTATGGGACGAGTTCGAGATGTAAATCGTCGGCTCGTCCGCATAGCGCTCTTCCTCGAACAAGGCACGGAACTCGGCCTCATAGTCGTCAGAGAAGTAGACGTTATGATGGGCAAGATTCAATCGTTTGTTCAATCCGACCATGACGACGAATGCCGAGACGGACGGTTCGACCGTATCACGTGTCGGGACCGGGAACGACGGGCGATGGATCGCATCGACGAGACGCGGGTACTGCGTGAGCAACTCGCCGTTCAATAAGACGGCGTCGCACGATAACACGTCCTCCTCGTCGATGACGACGGCGTGGGCTTTGCCGTTCATCACTTCAATCTTCGTCACTTCTTGACCGAGCTTGAACTCGACGCCGAGTTCACTGGCCCGTTTGGCGAAGCCTTTGGCAATCGTCCAGTTTCCGCCTTTGGCGTAATACACCCCGTCATTCAATTCGAGGTGTGAGATGAGCGCGAACGTGCCCGGTGTGACGTAAGGGCTGCTGCCGATATATGTCGCGTAGCGGTCGAGCGCTTGAATGATGCGCGGGTCTTTGAAGTACTTCTTATGGAGCGCGTGCAGGCTCGTGAGCGGATGGACTTTCATCATATCGCTCCACAATCCGGTGTCCATTTTCGTCTCCATCCGGGTGAAGAAGCGCTTGTTCGCGATCTCGAACAGTTTCTCCGCCTCGTCCAAATAGTCGGCGAGTTGGTTTTGGTCGGCCTTGCCGCCCGTCAAGCGTCGGACTTCCTCTTCCATCTGCTCGCGTCCGGACCGGAACGTGAACGTCGAGCCGTCGGTGAAGTGGTTGACCGTATGCAAATCGAGTTTGACGAGCTCGAAGTAATCTTCCGGGTTCGCCCCACTGTTACGGATGACGGAACGGAACACGTCCGGCATGGTGATCGTGTTCGGACCGAAGTCAAAGCGATGGCCGTCGGTGATGACGGGCATGAGCTTGCCGCCGACGTGCTCGTTTTTCTCGATGACGGTGACGTCGTAACCGCGTGAGGCGAGGGTGACAGCGGCGCTCAAGCCGCCGAGACCGGCCCCGATGATGGCAATTTGTTTCATGGCGATGTGCCTCCTAACGTTTTCTAAGGGTACATGCGGCCTTTCCAAGTGATCGGTTGTCGTCTCCATTTACGGATGACCGCGCTCGCAAGCAACGCCAAGTAGGCGATGAGGCTGAACGGATGCAACCAAAACTGTCTTCCCCCTGATTTCAAATCGATGGCGAGCCGTGCGAGTAGGACGCAGAGGACCGCTCCGAGCGAATACCAGTCGGGCCGGACGAGTAGGGCGACGAACGCCGATGCTTGGACGCCGTAATAAAGAAAGAAATAAAGGGCGATGCCCACTGATTCATTCATTCCCTTGAATACGTTTTTTGAAAACCCGTTCCATACTTCTTCATTCGTGGCATACATGTCACACGTGATATACGGCGACACTTGTACGAGCGACGTCAATTTTTTTCGCCGTTTGAACTCCCGGCATAAATCGATGTCATCAATCAAAGAGTTGTGAATCGAGGCATGACCACCGACCTCGTCATAGCTCGTCCGTTCGACGAGGACGTTCATCCCGTTCGCTGCGGCGAAAGCGGGGTGACGGACTTTTCGCCAAAACAGCGGCAAGTGTTGGGCGATCAAGACGTGTTGCATCGGGATGAGCAGTTTTCCGAGCCATGTCGGGGTCGGGAAACGAGGGAAGCCGGACAAAAAGACGACTCCCTCACGCAGACGTGTCCCGTGTAGCCGGTCGATGAACGTCGGGTCGATGGTCACGTCGGCGTCGAGGAACAAGAGGTACGGTTCCGTCGTCCGGCTCGCCAACTGATGGCAGGCATGAACCTTCCCTGCCCATCCTTCGGGGAGCGGCACCCCACGAAAGATGGTGAAGCGGGGGTCGTCCGCAATCGATTGGACGAGCGCGGCGTATGTACCGTCGTCGGACCGGTCTTCGAATAAATAGACGTGACTCTCACGTGGAACGGCTTCCTTTAAGCTGGCGATCAGTTTCGGGACGTTCCGCTCCTCGTTCCGGAGTGGGATGCAGACGGCCGTCGGGGGAGAAGCGACGGGCTTGGTGAGCGGTCGTAAAAATAACAGGTTGACGAGCGTGAAGACGAGCATACAAAACGTCAGCGCGAATAGAATCATCGGCCGCCCCTCCTGAATGTCAAGAGGTGTTCGGTCCAGTCCGCGAGACTCCGCTTTGGCGGGAAGAGGGGGACATAGTTCGTCGATTGTTCGATGACATCGGCGCGCGTGTCGTCATAGAGCCGCTCGAGCGCCTCTGCCAACTCGCGCTTTTGGAGCCGTCTCGTTTCTGAGACGACCGTATAGTTCCGAAACCGGACGTACACGACCGGTGCGGCATGTGACTCGAACGCATAATAGATGGCGCAGAGCCGCACATCGGGTTTCGTCAGGAGCATCGTCGCCCCGGTGCCAATCTCGAGCGGGCGATGTTCTTGCGGGTACTCCCGTCCTTGTGGGAACACCCAGACGGACTTGCCTGCTTCGAGCAAGTCGGACGCATAGCCGAGCGAGGCCCGCACTTCGGACAAGTTCCCTTTTTGAATCGAAAACGCGCCGAGATGACGAAAGAACGGGAAGCGTCGCAAGCCTTCCTCATCCATTAAGACGTGGACGTCATGTCGTAAGTAATGCTGATTCAGCATGAGCAGGATGAGTCCGTCCCAAAACGAGCTGTGGGTCGCAAGGAACAGGCCAGGGGTCGGGACGTCATCGGCGCGTACGTTAATCGTATGGAAGAACGGACGGATTTGACGCTCTTTCACAAAAAGCGAGAAGACGTCATTGAACCATTTCTTTTTGTTCGACTCGATCATGGCGGACCCTCCGTTCGAAGTAGATGACGCTTGCGGTCAAGATGCTGAGCACGCCGATGCCGTACAAACCGGCGTTGACGGCCGTCACACCGAACAAGGCGTGCAACATGACGAACAAATAGCGGCCGTGCGTCAACAAGAGCGGTTCGGCTTCGACCTCGTAGCGGTCGAGCACCCACGAGAAGATGAGCGACAGACCGAACCAACCGAGGAAGTTCTGCGTCGGGATATCGTAATATAATCCACCGTTCGCCCATTCCCAATACCCTTTCACGTTCGCAGCGACCGGGTCGATCGCCATGTCGAGCCAGACGGCGAGAAACGGGACGAGCCAGAGCGTGCGTCGTTGAAAGTTAAAAAAGCGTGCCACGGCAAAACTTGCCCCGATGACGGCGAGCCAAGCGGCCCCGATCGTGACCGGGACACCGAACACGGTCGGACCGAACGCCTCGGCATAGAGATACTCGCTGAACGGGAAGCCCGTCTTCACACCGAGCGTCTCGACGGCGATTGACCCGAAAAAGATGAACGGGACGATCCATCTGGCGTGACGGACCCCGTCGGCAATCACGAACGCTCCGATGGCGCCAGCGAGCCACAAGAATACCGGGTTCGCCCATTCGAGCCAACTTGGGAGCAGGTCGAAACCGACCAAGATGACCCCGATGACGTACCAAACAACAAACCATTTCCAAATCCATGGATACACTTTCATTTCATCACCTCAAATACTATTCTAAAGAGGTTTTACTCGGGCGTCTAATGAATGCGTGCAAAAAAAGAGCCCCTCATGTCGAGGAGCTCGTCAGTTTGCCATGCTCTTCCGCTTTTTGACGAACGAGAAGGCGATGAAAAGGATATAAAACGGTACGGCGATGAACCAGAATGACGGCCACTCTTTCCAACGAGCGAAAATCATGTACGTCAAGTAGACGAGGCTGACCGTGATGATGAATGAGTGACGCGGGAGCGGCACTTCTTTGAAACTCGGGATGCGGACGCGGCTCACCATGAGGAGCGCGAGCCCCGTGAAAAAGATTGGGGTGAGTAGTTCGCTGACACGATCGCCGAACGTCGTGACGACAGCGAGTAGACCGCCTGCAGCCGTGATCGGGACACCGGAGAAGTAACTCGCAGTGACGTTCGTCGCCGACAAGTTGAACCGGGCCAGGCGATAGGCACCGAAGAGCGGGAATAAGGCGGCGAAGAACAGACCGTAGTTGCCATAGTCGATGAAGAACGTGTAATAGGCGAGTAAGGCTGGAGCCACGCCGAACGTGACGACGTCAGCGAGCGAGTCGAGCTCTTTTCCGAAATCCCCGGCGACGCCGAGCATACGGGCGAGCCGTCCGTCGAGACTGTCGAGCATCATGGCGATGATGATGAGTAACGTCGCGTTTGAGAAATCACCGCGCGCCGCATAGACGATGGCGATGACCCCGCAAAATAAGTTACCGAACGTAAACGAGTTAGGAACCCATGACCGGATTCGTTCTTTCCACATAATATTGCCTCCAATTTCTATTGAGTGAACCAGCGACCGTTCGTGAAACGGAGCAAATCGTCTGGCGTGAGTTCGAGTTGGGCGCCGCGTTTACCGGCGGAAATGATGATCGTTGCTTTTTCTTTCGCACTGTCGTGCAAAAAGACGGGGAACGCTTTTTTCGCCCCGATCGGTGAGACGCCACCGCGGATGTATCCGGTAAGCGCTTCAAGTTCTTTCATCGGGACAGGTGTGACTTTCTTGACGCCCCAAGCTTTCGCGGCCGCCTTTAAATCGATATCACGGTCGCCGGAGATGAGGAAGAAGGCGTGGCGCTTCTGTTCGCTTTCGAGACAAATCGTTTTATACAGTTGGTCGACCGGTTTTCCCATCGACGCAGCGACATGGCTCGCCGATACGTCCGACGGGTCCACCACGTATGTATGGAACGTGAACGGAATGTTTCGTTGCTTCAATTGTCGAGCGGCGTTCGTCAGTTGCATCAAGCCCACCCTTTCGTTGAATGACTTCTCTAAGAATAGCAAATAGTGGTAGTGTCGGGCAATCGTACACACGAAATTTTCATGTCAGGAAGGAAACAGTTTACGAAATGGCGAAATGAATAGCGATTCATTTATGAGAAGGGGGAGCAATAGACATGGAAACGATTCAAATCACGCGACATAACGGGGTAGGCTGGCTCAAATGGAATCGGCCTGAAAAGTTGAACGCGTTAAACGAGACGCTCTTAAAGGAGGCGACCGAGGCGATGAAAGGCCTCGTAGCTGACGAGGACGTACGCGTCATCGTGCTCGTCGGGGAAGGGCGGGCCTTCTCATCCGGTCAAGACTTGACGATTGAAGGGGATGCCGATTACGGGACATATTTAGAAGACGTGTATCATCCGCTCGTACGCGCGCTTGAGTCGTGCAAAAAACCGCTGATCGCCGGCATCCATGGGGTCGTCGCCGGTGCCGGGCTCAGCCTCGCGCTTGCTGCTGACGTCCGCATCGTGGCACGCTCGACGAAATTCAGCTCGGCGTTCATTAAAATCGGACTCGTCGCGGATGCGGGCGGACCGTATCACTTGAAGCGGTTGATGCGACCAGACCTCGCGCTCAGCTGGATGTGGAGCGGGCGAACGATTGACGCCGAACAAGCGGAACGCTTCGGTCTCGTCACCGAGCTCGTCGAAGATGACGCCTACACAAGAGCGTTGACGGAGTACGCCGAGGCGCTCGCGAAGCAGTCGCCGGTCGCCGTCGAAGGGATGAAGGCGCTATTCCGGACCGAATCGTTCGAGGCGGGGCTCGAAGAAGAGATTCAGTGGCAACGAAAATGTGGACAGACCGAGATTCATCGGCAAGCGATGCACGCCTTTTTGACGAAAAAATAAAGAGTGTGGGCAAATGGAGGAGATATTCGAAAAGGGTGTAGACGTTGGTCGTCTACACCCTTTTCGTTATGCCGTTGGTTTTGCTTCGAACTGGAACCCTTTTTGTTGCCACGTGCCATACTTCCAACGCCGGAAGGCGAAGAAGCCGCGGAACCACTCGTCGAGTGAGAAGGCGAGCCAAATCCCGAGAATCCCGAGACCCATCTGGAGCCCGAACAAGTAACTGAAGACGACGGCGACACCCCACATCGAGGCGATCCCAATCATGACCGGGAAGCGGACGTCCCCGACCGCTTTCAGCGAGCCCATCAGAACGATGTTCATCGCCCGCCCTGGCTCAAGGATGAGCGTCGCCCAAAGGATTGGAATCCCGACTGCGATGATGTCTGGGTTCGACGTGAACAAGCCGAGCAACGATTTTCCGAAGACCGCGAGGCCGAGCGAGGCGACGAGCGACGAGAACATGGCGATTTTCAGTGTCCGTACGGCTCGTGTATAAGCCTCCTTGAACCGTTTACCGCCGATGTCACGTGCAATCAATAGCTGTGTCCCTTGGGCGATCGCGACAGTGAGGAGAAAGGCGAGCATCGACAAGTTCATGACGTACACACGCGCCGCGAGCGACGCCTCACCCATCGTCGCGATGAAACCAGTGATGATGATTTGTGAGAACTGATACGATAAGTTCTCGCCGGCAGATGGCACCCCGATTTGAAGGAGTGCCTTGATGTCGTCACCTTGCGGGCGAATCAACTCTTTAATCGGGAAGCGAAGCATGAGCCGTTTTTTGACGATCCAAAACAAGAGTAACATCGCGGCAAAACGAGCGATCACGATGGACCAGGCGACGCCGGCCACACCGGTCACCGGAAGGCCGAACCAACCTGTGACGGCGAGCATGGCGCCGATTGCCGTGATGACGTCAATCAAGAGCGTCGCGAGCATGGCGTGCTTCGTCATCCCGTGGCTGCGGAGCACCGCGCTCAGTGCCATGATGAGCGCCTCGGTGAAGAGCGAGAGCCCTACAATCTTTAAGAATAAAATCCCGTGCGCGAATAGTTCGTCGGACAAGCCGAACAGACGAAGGAACGTCTCGCCGAACAAGAACACGAAAACGACCATGAAGACACCGAGCCACATGTTCAAGCTGACGGCGGACCGGGCGAAGTCCCGGCTCTTCTTCATCCGGTTGGCGCCGATTGCTTGGCCAATCAAAATCGTGGCACCGACCGACGTGACGCTGAAGACGATTAAGAAGACGTTCAAAATTTGGTTGGCGACCCCGACGGCAGAAGCGGCGGCATCGGAATAGTGGGCGAGCATGAGTGTCGCGATAATCCCGGTCCCCATATGGAGCGCGAGCTCGATAAAGATGGGCCATGAGATTTTGAACAGGCTGAGCTGTTCGGTGTTTTTATTCGGCATGTGTATTCTCCCTTGTTTCTACAATTCTCTCTATGAAATATTTACGTTTTAAAAATCACAAGGGTCATGTTACTCCTTTTGAAATGAAAAGGAAAGAGATATCGTCAATTATTTTCAACAAAAAAAACACCCGCCGAAGCAGGTGTCAAACCGAATTTATTTCATTTTCAAAATCGCCGTCCCGTATGGTGCCAATTCGAGCTCAAGTGAGTCAACATCGCGGTCGTTGAGCAAGTCGTAAGCGCTTCCGGTATGCCAGAGCGGGTTGAGCTTCGACGTCGTGTCTGAGTTATTGAAGTATATCAAGTACGTCTCATCTTTCGTACACCGCTCGATGATGAGGGCGTTCTCTTCGTCATCGACGAGATTGAACCGATACGAGCCTGCGTTCGCGAGCACCGGATGCTCTTTACGAAGTTGAATCAATTTCTTCGTGAAACGGAACAACTCACGGTCTTCTTGTTCTTCGTCCCATGGCATGCAGCGGCGGCAGCCCGGGTCTTGTTCACCTTCGAGTCCTATCTCATCTCCATAGTAAATACATGGACTGCCCGTATACGTGAGCATCGATGTCATGAGGAGTTTGAACTTGCCTTTATGGCCTTTCGCCCGGGTGAGGGCACGCGGCGTGTCGTGAGAGTCGATCAAGTTGAACGTCACTTCGTTCACGTTCATCGTGTTCATCATCTCGACGCGCGTCAACTCGTCGCGGAACTGTGATGCCGTCGTCCGGTCGAGCGCGAAATAGTTCAAGCTCGCGTTCGTGAACGGGTAGTTCATGACCGCATCGAACTGATCGCCTTGAAGCCACGGTTGGGCGTCATGCCAAATCTCACCGAGGATGTAGGCGTCCGGGTTCGCTTGTTTCACGGTGCGACGGAAGTCTCGCCAGAACGCGTGGTCGACTTCGTTGGCGACGTCTAGACGCCAGCCGTCAATGCCGAACTCCTCGACCCAATAACGGGCGACTTCTAATAAGTAAGCTTTGAGCGCAGGATGCTCGGTGTTGATTTTTGGCATATTCTTCTCGAACGCGAACGTGTCGTAGTTCGGCTTCGGCGTCGTCTCGATCGGGAAGTCGCGCAAGTAGAACCAATCCCGATACTCCGAGTGGGAACCGTTCTCGACGACGTCTTGGAACCACGGATGATGGTAACCGACATGGTTGAACACAGCGTCAAGCATGACTTTGATGCCATTCGCATGAAGCAAATCGACGAGTTCTTTAAATTTCTCTTTCGTCCCGAACTGAGGATCGATTTCCATATAATCGAGCGTATCGTACTTATGGTTCGTCGTCGCTTTAAAGATCGGGCAGAAATAAATACCGGTAATGCCAAGGTCGACGAGATGGTCGATATGGTCGATGACCCCTTGGAAATCCCCACCGAAGAAGTTTGTGATTGTCGGCTCGGTGCTGTTCCATGGAAGCGTCTCTTCTGGATTGAGCGACGGGTCACCATTTCCGAAGCGGTCCGGGAAGATTTGATACCATACCGTGTCTTTCACCCAAGACGGGGCGTGGAAGATGTCGATCGGATTGATGAACGGGACACAGAAGTAGTAACCGGTATCGTCGAGCGGTTTGTCTTCGAACCAGCCTTTCTCTGTGAATACGGCCGTCTCATTACCGTCATGAAGACGGAAACCGTAGCGGAGACGACGGAAAGGAGGTTTGACGGCGATGAACCAATAGTCGTATTGGTCATCGTGGCCGATTTTTTCCATCGGTGTCTCGAACGTCCGCCAGAAGCTCGGCTTGTCCGGGTCGAAGTTCCACATGGCCGGATCTTCCGAGTGCCAGTCGTAAGGATCGTTCCAAATTAAGTCAACCGATTGGATATCATTTCTTTTTGTATGAAAACGAATGTGAATCGTCTCCCGGTCATACTTGTAAACGAAAGGGGACATGGCACGATGGTAAATAGCTTCTTTGATCAAATGAAATCGTTCCTTTCTCTATTAGGGTTGTTACCATTTTACACTGTCGATTCGGAAAAGAAACAACAGTTGCGAAAACGTTTGCTCAAGCACAGGTTAATAAAGCGTTTACATTTTGTCAATCGTACATTGCGATAATTATTGAAGAAACGACGACAAAAAATTAAAAAAGAGATAAATGGGTTAACGGCAAGAAAAAATCCTAAAAAAAAGACTTGTAAAACGCTTACACAACTGTATAATAAAAATTGAGGTGAGGATGCAAACGTTTTCACTGAACGGTTGATTTCGTAGCGGAGTATCATTTTATAATCAATCGGACAGTACGTTTGCGCAAATCTGACCATACTATTTCCTTGGGGAGGTTTTTCATCATGAAGATGAAAAAGATGGTAGCAGGACTTTCAACGGCAGTACTCGCATTCGGTGCACTCGCTGCATGTGGTGGCGGTACGGACAACGGTTCTTCTAACGAAAACGGCGGTTCTTCTAGCGAGAACAAGCCAGAAAAAATCGTAATTTGGGAAGATATTGAAAAGTCGGAAACGACGAAAGAAGTTGCCAAGGCGTTTGAAGAAGAGCATGGCGTCGTAGTTGAAGTCGTCGAAGTACAGATGACGGACCAAAAAGACAAGTTGGCCCTCGATGGCCCAGCTGGTAAAGGTCCAGACATCGTTCTCGTACCACACGACCAAATCGGAACGATCGCTGACCAAGGTCACTTGGCACCGCTCGCTGACGAAGGCGCACTCGATTCGTTCACAGACGCTTCGAAATCAGCTGTCATGTTCGACGGTCAAGCGTACGGTTACCCGAAATCAGTTGAAACACCAGTTCTCATGTTCAACAAGGACTTAGTATCTGAAGCACCTGCGACAATGGATGAGTTGTACGAGTTGTCGAACGATGTGAAAGGTGACGGCGAATACGGTTTCCTCGGTCTTTGGGATAACTTCTACTTCGCACACGGCGTCATCGCTGGCTTCGGCGGTTACGTATTCAAGGAAGATGGCGGCGCGCTCGACCCGGCTGACATCGGCTTGAACAACGAAGGCGCGGTTGAAGGATTCGAGTACATCGGCAAATGGTACCAAGAAGGTCTCTTCCCTAAAGGGTTGATCGGCGAGTCTGGTGGCCAAGCGATGGACCAACTCTTCACTGAGAAGAAAGCACACACAGTCATGAACGGACCATGGGCCGTAGCTGGTTACCAAGATGCCGGCGTCAACCTCGGAGCGTCTGCAATGCCGACACTTCCAAACGGTGAGCCAATCAAGACGTTCATGGGCGTGAAGACGTATGCGCTCTCTGCTTACACAGAGAACCAAGAGTGGGCTGAAATGTTCCTCGCAGAACTCACGAACGAAGAGAACGCATTGAAGATGTTTGAAGCTTACAACGAGATCCCACCAGTAGCTGCTCTTGAGACGAACGAGACAATCACGTCGAACGAAGTAGCGAAAGCGGTATTCGATCAAGCGACAAACGCGATCCCAATGCCTAACATTCCTGAAATGGGACAAGTTTGGGAGCCAATGGCACAAGCACTTCAGCTCGTTGCAACTGGCAAGCAAGATGCACAAAAATCAGCTGACGATGCTGTGAAAGTCATCGAGCAACAAATCCAAGCGAACAACCAATAAGGAACTGAAATGACGGGGTACGCCAACTGGCGTTCCCCCTCATTTTCTAGAATTGAGCAAACGCTTGCTCGATTGATTTGCTCAAATTGAAAGGAGAAATTGAGGATGGCTTCAATTCCGAAACCGAACACGCCGGATCAACGTCCGGACAAACCGACCAACCATGCCCGGAACGCCGCATTACTCTCGATCATTCCGGGAGCCGGACAGTTTTATAACAATCAACGTGCGAAAGCGATCGCTTTCTTTATCGTCATTATGTCTTATTTCGCAGTAAACTACGATCTCTTTTTCAAAGGCGCGGGCGCAGGACCTGGCGACCGTGGTGGCCTTTGGGGATTGATCACGCTTGGCGAAGTAGCAGGACCTCGTAACGACCACTCCATCTTCTTGATGGTAGAAGGTATTGTCGCATTAATCTTACTGTTCTTCGGGATTGCGTTTTACATCTGGAACATTCGTGACGCATACCGGGTCGGTCGCATTCGTGATCAGCACCTAAACGTGCCATCGTTCCAAGTGCAGCTTCGCAACTTGCGTGACCACGGATTCCCATACTTGATGTTGATCCCGTCACTCATCTTGCTCGTCTTCACTGTCGTTTTACCGCTCATCTTCACGTTCTTGATCGCTTTCACGAACTACCGCTACAATAACGCACCACCGGCGAAACTCGTCGAGTGGATCGGATTCAGCAACTTCACGAGCATCTTCCAAATCGACATCTGGCGTGATACGTTCGTCAGCGTCCTCGGTTGGACGCTCGTCTGGACGGTCGCTTCAACGGTCGGTGTCATCGCGATCGGGATCTTCCTTGCGGTTCTGTTGAACCAAGAAGGACTCCGTTTCCGTCGCTTGTTCCGTTCGATTTTGATCTTGTCATGGGCCGTACCGGCGTTCATCACGATCTTGATTTTCCGTTCGATGTTCAACGAATCGTTCGGTGTGTTCAACACGACGATCCTCCCGGCGTTCGGGCTTGACCCGATCAGTTGGATGACGGACCCGACGGCGACGCGAAGCGCGCTCATCTTGATTCAGTGGTGGCTAGGCTTCCCGTTCATCATGACGCTCATGACGGGTGTGTTGCAGTCGATCCCGGGTGACTTGTATGAAGCCGCGACGATTGACGGCGCAACAATCTTTGATAAGTTCCGCTTGATCACGTTGCCGATGCTCTTGTTCGCAACAGCACCGATCTTGATCACGCAGTTCACGTTCAACTTCAACAACTTCAACTTGATTTATCTCTTCAACGGTGGGGGACCAGCTGTGCCAGGACAGACGGCCGGCGGTACCGACATCTTGATCTCATGGATTTACAAATTGTCTCTCGGTGCCAACCCGCAATACGGACTTGCGGCTGCGATCACGCTCATCTTGTCATTCTTCATCATGACACTTGCCGTCATCCAGTTCCGTCGGACAAAATCTTTCAAAGACGAGGATATGATTTGATATGAAAAAACAAAAACGAATCAATCTGGCGCTCTCTTATGTCATCTTGACGTTGGCGTCGATCATCATCCTTTATCCGATGCTTTGGGTAGTGGGGACGTCGTTCAACCCGGGACGTACGATCACGTCGAAAATCATTCCGGACAATCCGACGCTCATTCACTATAAAAACTTGTTTGATCTAACGATTTCAGATTATAGTTTATGGTATGTGAATACATTGAAGATTGCCTTCATCACGATGGCACTCGCGGTCATTCTCGTTACGATCACCGGTTATGTATTCTCGCGTTATCGTTTCGTCGGACGGAAGAACTCGCTCATCTTGTTCCTCGTCTTGCAAATGGTGCCGCAATTCGTTGCCATCATCGCGATTTACGTGCTCCTGAACATGCTCGGTCTTCTTGACACGCATACGGCGCTCATCCTGCTGTACGCCGGCGGGGCGATTCCGATGAACACGTATCTCGCCAAAGGTTACTTCGATACGATTCCGAAAGAGCTCGATGAAGCCGCTCGGATGGATGGTGCCGGTCACCTTCGTATCTTCTGGCAAATTATTTTGCCGCTCGCGAAGCCGATTGTCGCAACGATTGCCCTGTTCAACTTCATGGGCCCGTTCAACGACTTTATCTTGGCATCGCTCGTCCTTCGTTCACCGGAGAAACAGACACTTGCGGTTGGTCTCTATAACATGATTTCTCGACAGTTCGACAACAACTTCACGTTGTTCGCGGCAGGCGCCGTCCTTTCGGCCCTCCCAATCGTGCTCTTGTTCTTCATGTTCCAACGCTACTTCGTCTCGGGTCTCACTGCGGGTGGTACGAAAGGATAATACTCACTTAAGGGGGAAGCGATATGAGGCGAGGCGTCGTGCTCGTTCTCCTGTCGCTTCTTTTGTTTCCTACAATTGTCGGAGCGAAAGAAGCAGCAACATGGGAACAAGAACGCATGTACTTTATTATGGTCGACCGGTTCGTTGACGGAAATCCCGATAACAACGACCAAGTCGACAAAAATGACCCGAAAGCCTTCCATGGCGGAGATATTCGAGGCGTCATTGAAAAGCTCGATTACATCGAGTCGCTCGGTTTCACGTCCATCTGGTTGACGCCGGTGTTTGAGAATATGCCGGACGGCTACCACGGCTATTGGATTAAAGATTTTTATGAGATCGACCCGCAGTTCGGGACGAAAGAAGATTTACAGGAACTCGTCGACGAGGCGCATAAGCGAGACATGAAAGTCATCCTCGATTTCGTCGTCAACCACGTCGGCCCGGGTCATCCTTGGGTCGAAGAGAAGCCAGACTGGTTCCATGACGAGTTACCGATCGTTTTATGGAACGATCAAGAACAAGTCGAGACACATTGGCTCTTTGACTTGCCGGACTTTAAAACCGAAGACCCGGAAGTGAAAGACTACTTGATCGAGGCGGCGACGTACTGGATTGAAGAGACCGGCATCGACGGCTATCGTCTCGATACGGTCCGCCACGTCGACAAGCCGTTTTGGGAAGATTTCGTCGAAGCGGTGCGTGCGGTCGACCCAGACTTTTATCTGTTAGCCGAGGTGTTCGACCCGAACCCGCAATATGTCGCTGAATATGATGACCTAGGCTTCAACAGCATCACGAACTTTACGTTTTATGACCGCGTCGCCAAGACGATGGCGCAAAAGCAGGCGAACGTCGACGAGATCGATGTCGCCGCAAGCTACGCCCAGACGTTCTTCAACGACCCGAACCAAATGGCGACGTTCCTCGACAATCACGATGTCGAACGGTTCATGCACGTCGCGGAACGGGGCGGTGCCGAATCGGCGGAACGAAGATTGCGTCTCGGATTGTTCGCACTCTATGCGTCGCCGGGTATGCCGATTGTCTTCCAAGGGACAGAGAACGCACAAACGGGCGGGGCTGACCCAGCCAACCGGGAGATGACCGAATTCCCGGGAAATGAAGACCTTCACGGTTACGTCGCGACGATGAACCGGATGCGGGCCGAATATCCGGTGTTCGCGACCGGTGAACAACGCCTCATCGCCTCTAAAGACGGCATGGCCGTGTTTGAACGCCGTGACGGTGACGACGTCGCCTTATATGCAATCAATATGAACGAAGAGGACAGAGAGATTCAATTCGAGGTAAGCGAAGTCGGTGAAGATACACGTCTTCGCGGTCTCCTGTTCTCGCAACTCGTCACCGACAGCCGTGGCACGTTTACCATCAAACTGTCAGGTGAGAGCGCGAACGCCTATATCGTCGAAGAGTCAGAAGTGAACATGTGGACGATCGGCCTGCTCGTGATCGCCATCCCAATCTTTTTGACGGGGCTCGTGATGTGGAAGCGCCGGAGAAGCGTTAACTGACAACAGGGAATCAAGAACTAACGGAAGCAAGGGGGAGCACCATGCAAATCACGATTAAAGATGTCGCGAAACATGCCAACGTCGCACCATCGACGGTGTCACGTGTTATCGCGAACAGTCCACGAATCAGTCAAAAAACGAAAGAGCGCGTGCGCAGTTCGATGGAGGAACTCGGGTACCATCCGAACATTCATGCACGTAGCCTCGCGAACCGCTCGACACAGTCGATCGGTCTCGTCATGCCGAGTGCGGCCACAAAGACACTGCAAAACCCGTTCTTCCCGGAAGTGCTTCGGGGAATCAGCACGAAAGCGCATCAGAACGGATACTCGCTCTATATGACGACGGGCGTCACAGAGGAAGAGGTATTGTCGGGCGTCATCGAGATGGTGCAAGGCCGCCGTGTCGATGGTGTCATCGTCCTTTATTCGCGAGAAGATGACAAAGTCGTCCAGTATTTACGTCAAACGAAATTCCCATTCGTCGTGGTCGGGAAGCCGTTCGGGGATGCTTCATCGATCACATACGTCGACACGGACAACTATTTGGCCGGCCGGGAAGTGACGAAGCATCTGTACAACCTCGGTCATTGCTGCATCGCCTTCATCGGTGGGTCGGATAAACTCGCCGTCACGCAAGATCGGCGTAACGGGTATGCCACGGCGCTCATGGAAGCGGGCATCCCGGTGCGCGAGGATTACATCGCGCGGGCCGAGTTCATGACGAAAGGCGGGGCAAAAGCCGTTCGGGAGCTGCTTCAACTCGAAGAGCCGCCGACAGCCGTCGTCGTCAGTGACGACATGATGGCGCTCGGTGTCATCAGCACGCTCAGTGAGATGGGGCTGAAAATTCCAGAGGACGTCGCGGTCGTCAGCTTCAACAACGTCTACATCGCCGAGCACTCCAATCCACCGCTGACCTCGGTCGAAATCAACATCTTCGGCCTCGGGTTCGAGGCGACGAACTGCCTAATCGAGCAAATCGGCGACAGTGCGCCGCCGTACGGGAAACGCGTCATCGTGCCGCACTATCTCGTTGTACGTCAATCGTGTGGGCAAAAGAAAGCCGGGCAACCGGTCGAGTAAACATGAACCTTTCGTCTTCGGGCGAAGGCACTGAAAAACTTTTAATGATTTTGAACAGAGGAGCGTCGTCCCGGTATGGATGACGCTCCTCTGTTTTCCGCTGTTTTCATCGCCCTTCAGCCGCCCTGTCCGGCACGCCGCTTTCCTGGGGGCGGGCGTCGAGCCGCAACGCGACGTCGTCGCTGCTGGGTCTCGCCTTGCCCGCTAATTTCCCCGGGAGTCGGCGTGCCCTCGGGCGGCGCTGTAGGCGCCTTGCATTCCGGACTATACTGACCGTAACACCAAATTGGAGGCCATCCCGATGATGCCCGACCTGCCGAACATGCCGCCGAGCCCGTATGTGGCGCTCTATGACCTGTTGACCCGGCCGATGACGAGCTGCAGCTCATCCACGACCTTGTCCCGTTCGATCACATCGTGGGCGACGAGGCCAAGTCGAAGCCTTACAGCGTGTCATTGAAGTCGAGGGAGCACAGCGACCAACTCGATTATGAGCAGACGGATGATTTCAAGGACCATCACCGGAAACGCTTCGCCATCGAGGCGAAAAATAGTCAATTGAAGAACCCGCAAGGTCTGGCGCGCAACAAGACGTCAGACCTGAAAGGCATGACGTTACAGGGCGTGATGGCAATCATTGCGGTCAACCTGAAGCGAATCATCGCCCTTCGAAAAGAAAATACAGGATGAGGGCAAGGAAAAAAGAGGGATTGTCCCGACGTGAGTCGGTTCAATCCCCCTTTTTTCTTTTCACGCTCGGATAGAGCGGAGGTTTTTCAGTGCCCTCCTCTTCGGGCGGGAGGTTTTTTTCGTGCATATAATGGAAGGTCGTTCAATCGGACAATAGTCACAACGTTACAAACTGATTACAATCATGAAAGAAATGCATGAAACGGAGTTGCAAGGGAACATATACACTACCGGCAGGATGGCAATTCATAGCGAATCGGCCTAGCCTATAACCAAAAAAATAAAGATTTTGAAAGGGAGATACAATCATGGATAACAAACGTTACGTAGGAACTTACTATCAGGAGTCAGAACTCGTGTCAAAAATTGATGAGCTCCGTGCTCAAGGTCATCGTGAAGAAGACTTGTACGTCGTTGTGAAAGATAAATCGAACCTTTCAATGGTTCGTGGCGAAACCGATGCAGAAGTGAAAGAAACGAAGGCATCATGGCTCGACCGCTTCTTCGGCGTGTCAGATGGCGCAGACGAAGTCCGTCATACGTTCGACAAACTCGGCTTCTCAGAAGAAGAGACGGCACGCCACCATTCAGATATCGAGAACGGCGGCTTCGTCCTCTTGCTTGATACGGACGATGGTGTCCTCGATAACGGACGGAACGATACGTTCGAAGGACGTACGTCAGCAGGCTACGGTTCAGAAGGGAACGAGGCTGGAAACATGACGGCTCGTGACCCGATTGGTACAGGTGTCGGAGCAGCCGGAACAGGTCTTGACGCGACGGGATCGCATCATGACTCGACGCGTCACCACGACATGGACGAGGATATCCGTAACCGCACCGACTTGACGGACGAGCAGAAGTTGCAGTTGCATGAAGAACGTCTACAAGTGAACAAAGAGCGCGTCCAAACGGGCGAGGTTCGCGTCGAGAAAGACGTCGTCGAGCATGAAGAACGCATCGATGTCGAAGTCGAGCGTGACGAAGTGTATGTCGAGCGACGTCCAGTCGACGGTGACCGCGCCGCGACAGACCACTCGTTCGATGCGACGAACGATCGTGACGAGATTCGCGTTCCGGTGACGGAAGAGCGGGTCGATGTGACGAAGAAAGATGTCGTCGCTGAAGAGATTGTCGTCGGCAAGAAAAAAGTGAAGGATACTGAAACAGTACGCGAGACAGTCCGGAAGGAAGAAGCCCATATCGAGGGTGAAGATGACCTCCGCAAGCGTGACGGTGACCATACACGCCGTGACGACCGCGACCGCCTCTAATTTGACCAAGTACCTGAAGAAGGATGGTTCTCTCTAAAGGGACCATCCTTTTTTTACGACATACTTTAGGAGGAATGAGACATGAGACAAGCCATCATTTCTGAACTGTTCGACGATGCCACGGCGTTGCTCGCGCGGACGGTCGACTTGAAACGAGAAGGTTACGACGAAGGAGACATGTTCGTGCTCGTCAAACGTAAAGAGACGGGAGAGGCCGTGAAACGTCAATCGAATCTATACGTTCTCGTCGCCGACGACCCGCAGGCGATCGCTTCGCTCGTCACATCGAGCGAGCGTCCGGTCGAGCGATGGCTCGGCAGTATGCGCTTGACGCCTGAAAGACAGGAGACGTTCGCCCAGGCGATCGAGCAAGGAAAGTTGTTCCTCTACGTCGACGCGGAACAAGGCGAACGGCTCGAAGCAGAGACAGCGACCCGTCGAAAACAAGCGACAGACACCGAAGAACAAACGCTCGCCCTGCATGAGGAACGGCTCGACGTGAAGAAGCGAGCGGTCCAAACCGGTGAGCTCGTCGTGAACAAACGTGTCACCGAGACCGATCAAGAGATTGAAATCCCGATTCGGAGGGAACAGTTACACGTAGAGCGCAAAGACGGTTCGCTAGAAGAGATTGAAGACTATGATTTCGACCGACCGGGCATCCGGACGATCGACGAAGGCGATCACCTTCGGATTCAAGTTATCGAAGAGCGAGCGTTCATCGTCAAGCGACCTGTCGTCGTCGAGGAGATCATCGTGCATAAGCACGTGCGAGAAGACGTCGAAACGGTCACGGAGACGTTGCGCAAAGAAGAGATCGAGGTCCGGGAGGAAGGCGATGCCCGCATCGACATCGATTCATCACTTACAGAGCGAAAGGATGAGACATAATGAGCAGAAGACGATTTGTTGACACGTACCAAGACGAGGCGGCCCTCGTCTCGAAGATTGATCAGTTGAACCATGATGGCTATGACGAGAAGGACTTGTTCGTCGTCGTGCGAGACGAGGATAACGTATCGCTCGTCAAACGAAACACCGATGCGAAAGTGGAAGAGGCTTCAGCTTCATGGCTGCAAAAGTTTGCCGGCGTCGCTGAAGGCGAGCAAGAAGTGAAACGAGCGCTCCTCGACCTCGGACTCGCGGACGATGACGTGAACAAGGCGTACGGAGACATCATGAGCGGTGGTTATGCGCTCATTCTCGATGAACCGGATACCGGCTTCAACGACGGGGACAACCCGGCGTTTGAAGGGCATGAAGGCAATGCGACGTTCGGCCGCGATCGCGACGTTTGATTTGGAACGGCTTCGGGGGAATTCGAAGCCGTTTTTGTCTGCCGTAAACTGTGAGGAAAAAAAGAAAGAAAAAGTTCTATGCAAACG
Organism: Exiguobacterium alkaliphilum 12/1; assembly: GCF_000714435.1. Taxonomy (GTDB): domain Bacteria; phylum Bacillota; class Bacilli; order Exiguobacteriales; family Exiguobacteriaceae; genus Exiguobacterium; species Exiguobacterium alkaliphilum. The sequence continues at coordinate 15,387 of NZ_JJMW01000060.1, read as the reverse complement.
ATTGCATTCTTCGTTGAGTCGTGTAAAATGAGAGGTGAGATTGAAATACAGCGCTTTCATAGACAAACGGTTGCATGATTTCGTTGTCTAATGAACAGTAGCCTTGTTAGAGAAAAAGGAGTGGCAGACAGATGAAACGATTGTTTGCAGTCGATGAATGGAAAGTAACCGAAGAAGGGCTTCATCCGAAAGAGAACCGTCTTGCCGAGTCGATCACCTCGCTCGGGAACGGGCATATGGGGATGCGCGGCAACTTCGAGGAAGATTACTCGAACGATACGCACCAAGGGTTTTATGTGGCGGGCGTCTATTATCCGGACAAGACGCGCGTCGGTTGGTGGAAGAACGGGTACCCGGAATACTTCGCAAAAGTGTTGAACGCGACGAACGTCGTCGGTCTTCGTGTCGCCATCAACGGGACACCGGTTGATTTGGCGAAGTGGGAAGTGAAAGACTTCACGCGTGAGCTCGATATGCAACGCGGCGTCCTAACACGGACGTTCACATTGTTGAACGGGACGGAAGAGACGAAAGTGGAAGTCGTCCGTTTCTTCTCGATCGTCGATAAAGAAATCTTAGCGATTCGTTATAACGTCACGCCGGTCAACTACGAGGCGAAAATCGAGTTCACGCCATACTTGGACGGTGATGTCGTCAACGAGGACTCGAACTATGACGAGAAGTTCTGGTTGCCGGTCGAACACGGTGTCGAAGAGCGTTTCGGTTTTGTCACGACGAAGACGAAAAAGCTCGATTGGCACGTGACGGCTTCGATGATTGCAGACGTCGAAGGCGCGCGCTCTGAAGTGCTCGAAGCGACCGACCTGTTCGTCGCGAACAAGTTCACGGTGACGGCGCCAGCCGGTGAGACGGCAACGGCGTACAAATACGTCTCGGTCGTTACGAACCGTGACTACGAAGTCGAGGAATTGCAGTCGACGGGAATGCAACGCGTTGAGATGGCGTTTGAGAAAGGCTTTGAGACGCTCCTCGCCGAGCAGACGGACGCTTGGCTCGCACGTTGGGAGGACGCGGACGTCCGCATCGACGGCGACGCCGAAGCACAACAGGGCATTCGCTTTAACATCTTCAATATGTATCAGACGTACACAGGCGAGGACTCACGTCTCAACATCGGTCCGAAAGGGTTCACCGGTGAAAAGTATGGCGGTGCCACGTATTGGGATACAGAAGCGTATTGCCTCCACTTCTATTTAGCGACAGCCAAACCAGAAGTGTCGTGGAACTTGCTCAAATATCGCCACAACCAATTGCCGCAAGCAAAAGAGAACTCGGTCAAGAACGTCGGCATGGAAGGCGCCCTCTATCCGATGGTGACGATGAACGGCGAGGAGTGCCACAACGAGTGGGAGATCACGCATGAAGAGATTCACCGGAACGGCGCCATCGCACATGCCATCTTCAACTATACGAACTTCACAGGCGATAAGTCATACCTCGGGAAATACGGACTTGAAGTATTGGTCGAGATCTCGCGTTACTGGGCGAGCCGTGTCAACTTTGTCCCGCACAAAGATGTCTACATGATCCTAGGCGTCACAGGTCCGAACGAATACGATAACAACGTCAACAACAACTGGTACACGAACTTGATTGCCGCGTGGACGCTTGAATACACGCAAGAGGTGTACAACTACTTGAAACAAGCGGAGCCGGCTCGTCTTGAAGAGCTCGTCTCGACGCTCGGCATCACGGACGAAGAGATTGCGAAGTGGAACGATATCCAGACGAAGATGTACTATCCGAAAGACGACCTCGTCCCAGACGTGTTCATGCAACAGGACGGCTTCATGGATAAAGAACAAATCTTAGTGAAAGATCTCGATCCGAAACACTTGCCGCTCAACCAAAACTGGTCGTGGGACCGTATCCTCCGCTCGAACTTTATCAAGCAGGCGGACGTGCTCCAAGGTCTCTATACGTTCGGTGACCGTTTCACGATCGAGCAGAAACGGGCCAACTTCGACTTCTATGAGCCGCGCACGGTTCATGAGTCGAGCTTGTCGCCTTGCGTCTACTCGATTATCGCGGCTGAAGTTGGTTACGAGGATAAGGCGGTCGAGCTCTATCAACGTTCAGCCCGCCTCGACCTCGACAACTACAACAACGACACGGAAGACGGTCTTCACATCACGTCGATGGTCGGCTCGTGGATGTCAATCGTGCACGGTTTCGCTGGCATGCGTGCCCTCGAGAACGAGCTTACGTTCAGCCCGATGATTCCGAAGGATTGGAACGGCTATTCATTCAATATGCTCTGGCGCGGCCATCACTTGACGATCACATCGACGCGTGACCATGTGACGATCAAGCAGACGGGCGGCACGGACGTCTCCATCAAGGTCTATGGAAATGTCGTCAACGTCCCGGCAAACGATGCCGTGACGATCGAGACGGTGAAAGCGTAATCAAATGCGTCAGCACAACAAGTCGGCTTCGGTCGGCTTGTTTTTTTTCATCGCGCCTCTGCAGATTGCATTATTTTAATGATAGGCAGCGCTTGGAATCTATGTTATCTTGATTCTTAGCTATTTTTGAAAGGGGAGACAAAACTTGACGGAAGCCGTTAAAGAACATGCTCGCATCGGAATCGTTTCGATTATTGGGGGAGTATTCGTTGCATTATCTATGACATTATTTTTAATCCCGGCGGGGGTATACTCGACCGGATTTACCGGGCTCGCCCAAATCTTTACGCAACTGTTTGCGGGGACACCGTTTGAGCTCGGGGAAGGAATTTGGTTCTTCGTCTTAAACGTGCCGCTACTCATTGTCAGCTACTTCATGCTCGGCAAGAACATGATGATTCATACACTCATCAGTGTCGCGGCAGTCACCGTGTTCATTCGTGTGCTTCCACAATCGCAGCTCCTCTCGGACGACCCGCTCTTGAACGCCGTGTTCGGCGGGGTTTTGCTCGCCATCGGTTCAGGGATCACGATTCGCTTCGGCGCCTCGACCGGCGGATTCGATATCGTCGCGCTCATCTTGGCGAAATTCACGAACAATTCGGTCGGCGTCTACTTGTTCCTCATGAACATGATGATCGCACTTTGGGCCGGTGCGTTATTTGGTTGGCAGACTGCGCTTTATACAATCGTCTTCTTGTACGTGACGTCGAAAGTCATCGACGAGATTTATACGAACACGCAGCGTCAAACACTCTTCATCGTCACGAGCCATCCGGACGAAGTGACGAAAGAGTTGCATCAACACGTCTTCCGCGGCATCACGCTCATGCCGTCGATCGGCACGTACTCAAAAGTCGAAAAGGCGACGCTCATGATGGTCGCCCAGCGCCACGAAGTTCGTGAAATCACGCGCATCTGTAAGGATGCCGATCCGACCGTCTTCATCAACATGGTTCCGACCGAAGATGTCGAAGGTGCGTTTCGACGCTAAAATAACCCCCGCTGAACACTCAGCAGGGGTTATTGTATAGATAGAGGTCAAGTTGGTACGTTGGATGACGTAATCGATCGGCCGTCCAGACCTCAGGAAAATGACGAGAACCTGCTGCTTCGCTCATCCGATGGCGCCGGAGACTCCTAAGGGATTAGCGAGCAAGGGGAGACCCAGCAGCGTTAAGCGATGCGGCTCCCTGCTCGCCCCTAGGAAAGCGGAGGCGCCAGAAGGAAGAGCGCAAAACATTCGGGAGGCACCAAAAGGAAGCGCGCGAAACATTGTGGTGGTCAATAAGCTAAAACACACCGACTGCATTCAGTCGGTGTGTTGATTATGCCTTGATGCCGAGTTTTTCTTCGAGGTAGATGGCGATGCCGTCTTCCATGTTCGACGCGGTCACTTCGTTCGCGACGGCTTTCAACTGGCTGATGGCGTTCCCCATCGCGACGCCGGTGCCGACATAGTCGAGCATCTCGAGGTCGTTCTCCTCGTCGCCGAACGCGATGATGTTTTTGCGGTTGATGCCGAGATGTTTCGACACTTCACGCAATCCGAGCGCCTTCGATGTGTTTTGGCTCATGACTTCGATCATGTGCTCCGGCATGCGCCATTGGCGGTTCAAGACGGCCTCGGCGTGAACTTTATTCAAACGTGCACGGACGTTGTCGACGTGCTCTTTCGTCGCATGGATGAGGAGTGACGTCGGCTCTTCTTGTAAGTGTTTGAGCAAGTTGCCCGATGTGACGCTGAGCGCGCGCTCGGTGTAGGGGCTATAAAATTCTTGCGGTTCTTTTTGGAAGTAGACGTGGTCCGTCACTTCGACGACGATGTTGTGTGCTTTCGTCTCCGACACTTCCTCGATGATCTCGTGCGCCGTCTTGAGTGGGATTGGTCGGTGTGTCACGGCGTATGACGAGTCTTTCGGATGGTGGACGAGCGCGCCGTTGAAGTTGATGAGCGGCGTCGTCAAGCCGAGCTGTTCGTAGTACATGATGGAGTGGCGTTGGGGACGTCCCGTCGCAATCATGACTTCATGACCCGCCTCCCGAGCCGCCTGTAGCGCACGAATGTTCCGGTCGCTAATCGTCTTGTCATCTCGTAACAACGTGCCATCCAAATCTACTGCGATTAAATAACGTGACATTAGTCATCCTCTTTTCTACGATGTGCTGTTTCTCTGACGGTATCATATTTCCGGTTTCAACGGAAAGAATATACAATCGAGGTCGCACATTTATCAGGAACAATGCTATACTAATCTCGTATGAGCAATTCATGCATCATCTGTGAGATGGAGGGGACTTTCGATGCGATATTTAGTCACATTGTTCTGGGCAATTTTGCTTTCGAACACAGCAATCTTTATCATTTCTGCTGTCGACGGCGTGCCATTCAATGCGATGCTCGCGACAGCGTTTGGCGTGGTCATCACAATCTTTATCGTGCTCTTGGATGTCGTGAACCAAGATATGGGGATCAGCGACGTCGCCCAAGAGAAGTAAGACGTTCACAATCAAACTGGCTCACAGTCGAGTCAGTTCTTTTTATATCATTTTAGGAGGGACTTACTATGAAAAATGATGCAAAACGCGCGAACTTTATTACGTTCGCCATTATCGCTGCCATCATCGTGATCGGCATCGGGCTCTTGTTCTTCTTGAACAACGCCAATGAAGAAGAGGGTGTCAACGCGGTCAATGCCGAAGAGCTGGAGACGAAGATTTCGGAAGAAGAAGAGGTCGTCGTTTACTTCTGGCAGACTGGCTGTGAGTACTGTGAGCAGGTGAAGCCGTATATCGAGCCGCTCGTTGAAGAATATGATGCTGTCTCAATCAACTTGGCCGACCATAACGTCTGGACGACGTACGGCATCAACGGCACGCCGACGGTCATCCGGTTTGAGGATGGTCAAGAGACGGGCCGCATCGAAGGAGCCGTATCGGAACAGCAGTATGAGACATTCTTTAAAAATGAGGAGGGCGAACAGTGATTAAAAGCCGTTTCTACCAGACGTTGTTTGAATTGAACGCCTCACCGTTCATCGCCAAACGGCTCCGGTGGTTCGCTGAATCGAACTATAGCCGTCCGCTCATCGCCTCGTTCGCGAAAACGTACAAGATTGACGTTGAAGAAGCGAAAGACCCAATGGATGCGTATCCGAGTCTGCACGCGTTCTTCACTCGACATCTGAAAGAAGGGGCCCGATTGATTGACGTAGATGCACAATCGATCGTCTCTCCGTGTGACGGGAAGTTATCCATCGTCACCGATATCACAGACGATAGCCGCTTTGAAGTGAAGGGCCAATCGTACACGCTCGCTGAGATGCTCGGTTCGCAACAAGAGGCACGTCGCTATGCAGGCGGCACCGTCTGCGTGCTCTACTTGAGCCCGCGCGATTATCACCGCGTCCACGTCCCGCTCGCCGGGCGCGTCCTCAGTCACTACGAGCTAGGCGACCGCTCGGCACCGGTCAACGAGATCGGCTTGACGGAGACGGTTCGTCCGCTCTCGCGCAACTATCGCCGCATCACGCGATTCGATAGCCCTGCCGGTGTCTATGAACACATCATGGTCGGCGCCTTGAACGTCAACACGATCGAGTGGACCCATGACGGGTCGTACGTGGAAAAGGGAGACGAAGTCGGCTACTTCTCGTTCGGCTCGACCGTCGTCCTTTGCTTCGAAAAAGGGCGCGTCCATATCGATTCGTCTAAAATCGGTCCGGTCCGGCTCGGTGAAGCCATCGGCACGATTCAATGAAAATTTCAAACTTTTTCATTCCGGCCAAACGATACACTAGTCGTTTGGTCGGTTTTCGTTTACCATAGAAGGGATATCAATACTTATAAGAGTAGTTGAATCGCTTTAGATAATTGGAGGAATTCAAACGTGTTTAATCGACTTTATCCGAAACAGTTCGTCGCGTCAGTCTTTGACATCGACCTTGAAGAATTAAAAGACCGTGGTGTCCGCGTCATTTTGACGGACCTTGATAATACACTCGTGGCTTGGGACGTCCCGCACGCACCGGAGCTTCTTTTGCTCTGGCTTGAAAAAGTGAAATCACATGGACTTGACGTCATCGTCGTGTCGAATAACAATGAAAACCGCGTCCGGACGTTCACGGAACCGCTCGGACTCCATTACGTATCGCGTGCGAAAAAACCGTTGCCGTCCGGCTTCAAGCAAGCGCTCGCGAAATACGGCTACTCGACGAAAGAAGCGATTTTCTTAGGCGACCAGTTGTTCACGGACGTGCTCGGCGCGAACATGGCCGGCATCCACGTCATTCACGTCGAACCGGTCGTCAAGACGGATGGACTCGTCACGAAGTTCAATCGCATGCTCGAGAAAGTCGTGTTCGCGCATATGAAACGTCGCGGGAAGTACGTATTGATCACGAAAAAAGTCGAGGAAATCGCCGTCGATGCGAAGCGGGCCAAAGTGGCCGTCGCTGAGAAAATCGGGGAAGCGATGCACTCGCGTTCCGAAGATTCACATAAAAAAGATGAATAAGGACCTCGAACGCAAAGGAAGAAGGAGGCTGTCCTTGTACGGCGCGTAAGGCGTCGGAATTAACGCTTCAGGAGTAGCGGCGAGGCGCTACAGTGAATGAAGAAGAGGAAACTCAAATGACAGCAAATCATGCTATGGAAGAAACAAAACGTTATTGCGCCGGTTGCGGCGTTCTCATTCAAACGGAAGACCCGGCTGGTGTCGGGTATGCTCCGAAATCGGCACTTGATCGCGAAATCGTCATTTGCCAACGTTGCTTCAAACTGAAACACTACAATCAGATTCAAGACGTCGAACTGACAGATGACGACTTCTTGCGCATCTTGAACGGAATCGGTTCGCGCGAAGCGCTCGTCATTAAAATCGTCGACATCTTTGACTTTAACGGGAGCTGGCTCCCGGGACTGCAACGGTCAGTCGGGTCGAACCCGGTCCTTTTAGTCGGGAACAAAGTCGACTTGTTACCGAAATCCGTCAACCCGAACCGGATGGCGAACTGGATGAAGAGCGAGGCGAAAGAACTCGGCTTGAACCCGGTCGACGTCCATTTGATTAGTGCGAAGAAAGGGCACGGCATCGACGAGCTCGCCGAGAAGATTGAATATTATCGGAAAGGCAAGGACGTCTACGTCGTCGGTTGTACGAACGTCGGGAAATCGACGCTCATCAACCAAATCATCAAACGTTTCGGCGAAGCGGACGAGGCGATCATTACGGTCAGCCATTTCCCGGGAACGACGCTCGACTTGATTGACGTCCCGCTCGATGATGACGCGAACTTGTATGACACACCAGGGATCATCAACCGCCATCAGATGGCCCACTACGTCGACGCCAAAGACTTGAAGACGATCACGCCGAAAAAAGAGATCAAGCCACACGTGTTCCAGTTGAACCCGCAGCAGACGCTCTTCTTCGGTGGTCTCGCTCGTCTCGACTACATGGAAGGCAACAAGCGCTCATTCGTCGTCTACATGTCAAACGAGTTGAAGACACACCGTACGAAACTCGATAAAGCGGACGAGTTGTACGAGAATCACATCGGTCAAATGCTCAACCCGCCGAACGAGAAGACGCTCGAGAAGTTGCCGCCGCTCGTCCGTCACGAGTTCAGTCTCCGGGACGGCGTGAAGACGGACATCGTCTTCAGCGGTCTCGGTTGGGTCGCCATTCACGGCAAAGGCGGCCGCATCGCTGCCTGGGCACCAAAAGGAGTCGCCGTCACATTGCGTGAGGCACTCGTATGAGACTGGCCGTCATCGGTCACCCGATTGCTCATTCGCTCTCTCCCGTCCTGCACGAGCAGTGGCTGAGGGCGTCTGGGCTTTTCGGGCGTTATGAGGCGCTCGACGTCGCCGAAGAAGACTTGAGCGGATTGTTTCAGGCGATGCGCGATGGCGAATGGGACGGCTTCAACGTCACGATTCCGTATAAAGAAACCGTCATCCCGTACCTTGACGAACTCGATTTGGCGGCTACGGATGCCGGTGCGGTCAATACGGTGTATAAGCGGGACGGCAAATTGATTGGGACGAACACGGACGGTGCCGGTCTCGTCGCCGCCCTGTCTCCTCTGACAGACTGGTCCGGTCGTGTGCTCGTCATCGGAGCAGGTGGTGCGGCGCGCGGGATTATCAGTGCGCTACCGACCCGTGACGTCACCATCACGAACCGGACGATGGAACGGGCGGAGCGTCTTGCCGAACGGTTCGGCATCGAAGCAAAAGCCTTTGTAGACGTTGACATCGCGCGATACGACGTCATCATTCAGACGACTTCGGTCGGGATGGACGGGGTGCATTCGCCGCAATCGTTAAATGGGTTACGACAAAACACGGTCGTTTGTGATATCATATATCGTCCACTCGTCACACCGTTTTTAAAAGAAGCCGCTAAAAAAGGGGCGATCATCGTCAACGGAACAGCCATGTTCGTCGGACAAGGTGCTTTGGCGTTTGAATTTTGGACAGGTGTGAAACCGGATCGATTTGTTGGAATGAAGTTAATTGAGAGCTTATTGGAGGAATAGAAATAATGTTATCAGGTAAACAAAAACGTTTTTTACGTGCAGAGGCACACCACCTCTCGCCGATTTATCAAGTCGGAAAAAATGGTGTCAGCGAAGCGATGTGCAAAGATATCAGTGACGCGCTCGAGAAGCGTGAGTTGTTGAAAGTTCAAGTGCTTCAAAACTGTGCCGACACGCCGAAAGACGTGGCTGGAGAGCTTGCGGAAGGGACGAAGGCAGAAGTCGTTCAAGTCATCGGCAAAGTCATCGTCTTGTACAAACAGGCGACAGAGAAAGAAAACCGCCAAATCAAACTCCCATGAGCCGCATCGGACTGATGGGAGGAACGTTCGACCCGCCGCACCTCGGTCATTTGTTGATTGCCGAGCAGGCGCGTGAACAGCTTGAACTCGACGAAGTCTGGTTTTTGCCGGCGGCCATCCCGCCCCATAAGTCCGGGTTCAGTCAAGCGGAAGACCGAATCGAGATGACGCGACGCGCGATCGCGTCGAACCCGGCGTTCAAGCTCGATTTGATTGAGTTCGAACGGACCGAGCCGTCTTATACGGTGGAGACGATGCGACGGTTGCGCGAGCGCTATCCGGACGATGCGTTCTATTTCTTGATTGGGGCCGACTCGCTCGATGCGCTCGAGAAGTGGTATGACTACGAGACGCTCATCACGCTCGTCACGTTCGGAGCCGTCGCTCGCCCAGGGAGCCGTTATCGTATCCCGAGACGGGCCGATGTCCGGACGATCGACATGCCACAACTCGAAATCTCGTCGACCGATATCCGCGAGCGGGCGAAACGGAATCGTTCGATCACCTATCTCGTGCCGGCGGAAGTGGAAACTTATATCAAGGAGCATGGATTGTATGACGTATGAACAAGCGAGAACGTTGATTGAACAGACGTTGCCTGAGAAACGGTTCATTCATACGCTCGGTGTCGTCGAGACGGCGGAACACTTGGCGAAGACATATGGCGTGAACGTCGAACAGGCCCGTCTGGCCGCGATGTTACATGATTATGCGAAATATATGGACCGTGACGAGATGCGTCAAGTCGTCCGCGCCGAACAGCTCGACCTTGCTTTACTCGAATTTGATGACGAGCTCCTGCATGCGCCAGTCGGGGCGGTCTTGTTAGACCGGGCCTACGACCTCGATGCAGCGGTCGTCTCCGCCATCAAGAACCATACGACCGGTTCCCCTGGTATGTCGCGCCTCGACCAAGTCATCTTCGTTTCCGATGCGATTGAACCGAACCGGCGTTATCCTGGCGTTGAAGCGTTGCGGGACGTCGCCGAGCAGTCACTCGAATTGGCTGTCGTCGCGACGTTACGTCAATCGATTCAACATCTATTGAACAAGTCGGTGCGGATTTTCCCACTGACGATTGCGACATATAACGATTTTGTGAAAACACCTTAGGAGGGTCAATATGACTGTAAAAGAACAACTTGAATTGATTGTGAAGGCTGCCGACGATAAGCGCGCCGAAGAAATCGTCGTCCTCGACATGGAAGGCATCTCGCCGATTGCGGATTACTTCGTCATCTGCCACGGGAACTCAGAGAAGCAAGTCGAAGCAATCGCGCGTGAAATCAAAGACGTCGCAGGCGAGAACGATCTCCCGCTCCACAAGTTCGAAGGAATGGACACGGCACGTTGGGTGCTCGCTGACCTCGAGAACGTCGTCGTCCACATCTTCCACCGTGACGACCGTGACTACTACAACCTCGAAAAACTTTGGGCTGACGCGCCGCACGTCGAAGTGGAAGTCGGCTAATGGCGTACGAAGGGTTCGCCTACGTATACGATGAGTTGATGAAAGATGCACCGTACGGAGAGTGGGTCGCCTTCGTGCGACGCCACGTGCCGGACGGGGCATCGCTCGCCGACGTCGGATGCGGGACGGGTTCTGCGACGATTCAACTTGCCGCACACTATGATGCGATCGGACTCGACTTGTCGGAGTCGATGCTTGAAGTCGCCCAAGAGAAGGCGCTTGAAGCTGGTGTTGCTTTGCCGCTTTGGCAGCAAGACATGCGCGAGCTCGAGTTGCCGAGTCCTGTCGATGCCGTGACGATTCTGTGTGATTCGCTCTGCTATCTTGCGGACGAGGCCGACGTCATCGATACGTTCGAAGCTGTCTATGAGCAACTCAAACCGGGCGGCACGTTCCTCTTCGACGTCCACTCGCCGAACAAGATGCAGACGCTCTTCAACCAAAAGACGTACGCGTCGAACGGAGAGGACTGTTCGTACATCTGGTTCGCCGACCCGGGCGAAGCCCCGCTCTCGGTCGTCCACGACTTGACGTTTTTCGTCGCCCTAGAGGACGGGACGTACGAGCGGGTCGAAGAGACGCACGAGCAACGGACGTATGAGCCGGGGCAATACATGCAGTGGCTCATCGGTGCGGGCTTTCATGTGAAGTCGGTCACGGCCGACTTCACGGACAAGGCGCCAGGACCGAACGCTGAACGAATCTTCTTCGTTGCCGAGAAATGAACTTGGCCCCATCGCGAACGCGATGGGGCCTTTTGTGTACAATCCGACAAAAGAGTGAATTGTTTGAAGGCATCGTTGCGATTCACGTCAAAACGGGAATCGGATAAGGAGTGAATGATAGAAAGAAGGGATTCGAGATGAAACTGACGCGTGGACGGATGCTAGAGTTCGGTTTTGTGTTGTTCATGGCAATCATTCTCGTCGCTTCGGTGATTGAAGAGGCGTGGTTTGACGCAAGCGTCGCCGCTGCCGGCATCGTGTCTGGATTGATTCCGTTCATATTAGAAAAAGTGTTCAAAACCGAATTTGACGCCAAAATGAAAGTCGCCTATATCTTGTTCCTGTTCGCCTCACAATATTTGGGTTCGATCGTCGGATTGTATTCGAACGGGTGGTGGGACACGTTCCTCCACGTATTGAGTGGAGTATTTATCGCGTTTCTCGGGTATGACTTCTTTAGTCGGCTCGATGACGACATCCGGCTCGAGATGCCGAAGCGCTTCGTCTTCGTCTATATCGTCGTCTTCGCGATGGCAGGGGCGGCGCTTTGGGAGATGTATGAATTCACGTCCGATCTCGTCTTGAACACGACGATGCAAGGGAACGGTAACGACGATACGATGGTCGACATCATTGCTGGCTCGCTCGGTGGGATTTTGGCTGCGTTTTTAGTCACCGAGATGCACCGAAATGAACAGACGAAAAACGGAGTTTGATAACGCTTTCAAAACAGTTCGATTAAAGTCGAGCTGTTTTGTTTGTAATAATTATTATCTTTTTATATTATTAGTTTTGTAAGAATGATTATAAAGAGGAGGCAATAATATGGATCAACATCGTCGTCTAACTACTAACCAAGGCGTCCCGATCGGGGATAACGCCAACTCCATCACTGCGGGTCGCCGTGGCCCGACGCTTCTCGAAGACTATCAACTTATTGAAAAACTCGCCCACTTTGACCGTGAGCGCGTGCCGGAGCGGGTCGTGCATGCCCGTGGTGCCGGAGCACACGGTGTCTTCAAAGTTAAAAATAGCATGAAACGATATACAAAAGCCAAATTTTTGCAGGAAGAAGGACAAGAGACACCGGTTTTCGCTCGCTTCTCGACTGTCATCCATGGTCTCGGCTCACCGGAGACGCTCCGTGACCCACGTGGATTCTCCGTCAAGTTTTACACGGAAGAAGGGAACTACGATTTCGTCGGAAACAACTTGCCGGTATTCTTTATCCGTGACGCTATCAAATTCCCAGACGTGATTCACTCACTCAAACCGGACCCACGCACGAACCTACAAGACCCGGACCGTTTCTTCGACTTCATGTCGCTCACGCCGGAATCGACGAGCATGCTCATCCACTTGTTCAGTGATGAAGGAATCCCGGCCTCATACCGTCATATGCGCGGTTCATCGGTCCACTCATTCAAATGGGTCAACGAATACGGGAACACGGTGTACATAAAACTCCGTTGGGTTCCGAAACAAGGGATTAAAAACTTGTCGATGGAAGAAGCGGCCAAAGTACAGGCCGAGGACTTCAACCACGCGACACGCGACTTGTTCAACGCCATCGAAGAAGGCGACTTCCCAGAGTGGGATCTTTACGTCCAAATCCTCGACCCGGCCGATATGGACAACTTCGACTTCGATCCGCTCGACGCGACAAAAGATTGGTTCGAAGACGTCATCCCGTATCAACTCGTCGGAACGATGACATTGAACAAAAACGTCGACAACTACTTTGCTGAGACGGAATCGGTCGGCTTTAACCCGGGCGTTCTCGTCCCAGGGATTCAACCGTCTGAAGATAAGATGCTTCAAGGGCGTCTCTTCTCGTATTCGGACACGCAACGGTACCGCATCGGCGCGAACTATCTCCAACTCCCGATCAACTGCCCGTTCGCCCAAGTGTCGAACAACCAGCGTGATGGGGCGATGCCGTTCAAGCAACAGACGAGCACTGTGAACTATGAACCGAACCGTTATGAAGACACACCGCGACCGGATGCTGCGTATATTGAACAGGAGCAACCGCTCAATGGCGTAGCCGGTCGTCAAAAGATTGAGAAGACGAACGACTTCGGTCAAGCAGGCGAAGTGTACCGTCGTTACTCGCAAGAAGAGAAAGATGGCCTCGTCCGTAACCTCGTCGCCCACATCAAAGAAGTCCGTCACGAGAAGACCGTCCTTCTCTTGATTTGCAACTTCTACCGGGCCGACCGTGACCTCGGCGAGCGTCTCTCGAAAGAGTTGAACGTCGATATCACACCGTTCTTGAGCCAAGTGACAGAATAAGCACGTAAGCAGAGTGGAGAAAACGCCACTCTGCTTTTTTTGCGTATACTAGAGAAGGCGGTGTCGAGATGAATGTACGAAGTGGAGGTTACTTACTGATTGAACGAACTGAGCGAGCCGACTATATGGACGAGCAACGGATTCCGGAGTTCGTGCAGTCAGCGAGTGCATGCATTTGTGAGCAACACCCCACGCTTGATGTACTTTGGGGGACATCGAAACGTCGTAAGGAGGCGTATCGAGAACGATTGCGACTCAGCGAGGAAGACTTCCTCCTGCTCATGGAATGGGTGGAGGTGTTTCACGAGAGTGGAGAACTCGGATATCCCCAAACGTTTCAGACGATTGAACTCGCCAAGACGTTTCGGGACCGCTTCTTCACCCACATCGAACTCGACATCATCGAGCTGAAACTGCCTGTATCCTATGTCGCGGACTTTTTAGCAGAAGGACAAGTTGGGGACCATCCCGAGCAGTACGGCGTCGAGCGGTTCATTTTGCGACACGAACACGACGAACCGCTTGGACGACCTCTCGGTTATGAAGTGCTCGGGTATGAGTACGGCACGTTCCACTCATACTTATGTAATGGGCTAGAGCATGACTTCGCCGAACGATTCACGTTTCGGTTGAACGACCATGGCTTTATTGCGACGCTCGAAGAAGCGGAACGGTATTGCGCATACAGCAATCAAGAAGATGTGGGGACGGAGCCTGTCTTATGGTTACCATGGATCATTTCGAAAGTAGAGTGAAGTCTCTAAAATTGTCGGGAACGTTCCGCTATGTCAAGATTAGACAAAAGGGGGAAGCTGCATGAACCAAGTCATCGAAACGTTATTGAACCACCGCTCCGTCCGCTCCTTCACGGACGAGCGTTTGACCGAAGAACAAATTCGGCTCATCGTCGAGAGTGCCCAACGTGCCTCGACGTCGAGCTTCATCCAAGCCTATTCCATCATCGGTGTGACCGATTCGGACAAGAAAGCACGGCTCGCCGAGATTGCCGGTAACCAAAGCTACGTCGCCGACAACGGGCACTTCTTCGTCTTTTGCGCCGACTTGTATCGCCATGAAGTGATTGGAGACATGCGTGACGCCGATGTGACCGGGACGCTCGAGACGGATGAGAAGCTCCTCGTCGCCGTCATTGATGCGGCGCTCGCCTCACAAAACGCCGTCGTCGCTGCGGAGTCGATGGGACTCGGCATTTGTTACATCGGGGGCATTCGAAACGACATGTTCGCGGTGAAGGAATTGCTCGGCCTGCCGGAACGTGTGTTGCCGCTCTTCGGGCTCGCGGTTGGTGTCCCAGACCACGTCGAGGACCAGAAGCCGCGCTTGCCGTTCGAACACGTCTATCACGAGAATACATATGAACTCGACCCGAACGAGCTGAAGCGCCAACTGTCGCATTATGACGAGACGATTCATGGCTACTATGCGGCGCGGGGGGCGAATCGCCGGGACGACACGTGGACTGCTCAGATGGGACGGATGCTGTCGAAGCCGACTCGGCTCGACGTCAAAGATTTCTTGAAGGCACAAGGTTATTTGAAGCACTAAAAAACCGCCGAAACTTCGGCGGTTCAGATTGTAGAAAAAGTCACGTTTCAGGCG
>NZ_JJMW01000059.1 GCF_000714435.1 Exiguobacterium alkaliphilum 12/1 | reverse complement strand
ATTCGATACCGGTGGGATCGATGCGTTGAAGGAGTCGAAGACATGGAAACATTACACCAAGGAACAGAAGATTGCGGCCGTACGTGACTATCTCGATGGGTTCACTAAAATGGAGGTTCTCTCCAAATATCATATTAGTAGTTGGTCGGTTCTATATCGGTGGATCAAGAAGTATACTGGTCATAGCGAGTTAACAGATTCGAGAAAAGGGATGGATCGAGCTATGGCCAAAGGGAGAAAGACAACATTCGAGGAACGCATGGAGATCGTCAGGTATTGCCTGGACAACGGACGGAACTATCAAAGGACGGCCGAGATATTCGCCGTGTCGTACCAGCAGGTCTACGGCTGGACGAAAAAATATGACGCCGACGGCGTGCACGGGCTCGAGGACCGGCGCGGACGGACAAAGCAAGAAGAGGAACTGACCAACGAGGAGAAGCTCGAACGTCGCATCCAACAGATTGAACGGGAGAATGAGCGCCTTCGGGCCGAGAATCTGTTCCTAAAAAAGTTAGAGGAGATCGAGAGGAGAGGTTGATCAGCCAGATCCGGCTACAATTGCGGTACATGGCCATCAAGGAAATGTCGACAAGCGACACGTTCCCGGTCGTGCTCCTATGCGAGATCGCGCAGGTCTCACGGGCCGCCTATTATAAATGGTTAAAACGTACCGTCTCGGTACGCGAGGAAGAAAACTCGAGTCTACTGGAGGACATCCGTCTCCTCTACGACCAGGTGAATGGGACCTACGGGTATCGACGGATCACCATGACGGTCAATCGCAGACGACGCCAGCATGGCCTGCCGGCATACAACGAGAAGCGCATCTATCGTCTCATGCGCATCCATGAGATCCGTTCGGTCATCCGCCAGAAACGAAAGCGGTACAAAAAGTCGTCACCGCAGCATGTGGCCGAGAACCTGATGAACCGGGAATTCAGCGCGTCACGACCGGACGAGAAATGGTGCACCGACGTCACCGAGTTCAAATATGGCGCCGGGAGGAAGGCGTATCTGAGCGCGATCATCGACCTGTATGACGGCTCGATCGTCGCCTATCGCATCGGGAAATCCAACAACAACGCGCTCGTCTTCCAGACGATGATGCCAGCGATCGCGGGGCTCCGTACAGGAGCGAGTCCGATGATCCATAGTGACCGAGGATATCAATACACATCGAGAGGGTTCAAACGCATGGTGGAAGACGCGGGGCTGACCCACAGCATGTCCCGGGTCGGACGTTGCATCGACAACGCCCCGATCGAGGGCTTTTGGGGCACCCTGAAAGTCGAGATGTACTACCTGCGTGAGTTCCAGGCCTATAACGAACTCACATCGGCCATCGAGGCCTACATATCGTTCTACAACCATGACCGTTT
>NZ_JJMW01000058.1 GCF_000714435.1 Exiguobacterium alkaliphilum 12/1 | reverse complement strand
TTGCCCTGTCTACTTGACGGGGAGCAGTTCAGCATACGGAAGCGGGTCACTAATTTATTGGACGAGCGGTTCGGGTACTTCGAGCGGAGCGAGTGAACGATCGAGCAGTTCGACGACGTCGAACGTGCCGACCGTCTCATCGACTTCTTTCGCTTTCGTCCCGTCTGAGAGCATCGTCAAGCAATACGGGCAGGCCGATCCGATGACGGTCGGTTTCGTTTCAAGTAATTGCTCCGTCCGTGCGACGTTGACGCGCGTCCCGACTTTCTCTTCTTGCCACATGAGACCGCCACCGGCGCCGCAACACATCCCGTTCTCACGGTTCCGGGCCGCCTCGACGAGTTCGACGCCCGGGATGCGCTCCAAGACGAAGCGTGGTGCGTCATAGATGCCGTTATAGCGACCGAGATAGCACGAATCGTGATAGACGACCCGTTCATTCACGGCGAAGTCCGGTTTGACGCGCCCCGTGTCGAGCAGTTCGGCAAGGAGCTCGGTGTGGTGATACACTTTCACCCCCGTGAGCCCGAAGTCCGGATACTCGTTTTTAAACGTGTTGTATGCGTGTGGGTCGACCGTGACGATTTTCGTGACGCCGTACTTCTCGAACAGCTTGATGTTCGCCTCGGCGAGCTCTTGGAACAACAGCTCGTTCCCGATGCGGCGTGGCGTGTCGCCCGAGTTCTTCTCTTCGTTGCCGAGGATAGCGAACGAGACGCCGGCCTTGTTCAAGACGCTCGCAAAACTCTGGGCGACTTTTTGGCTGCGGCTGTCATACGAGCCCATCGCCCCGACCCAGAAGAGGAATTCGAACTCTTCGCCCGCCTTCTTCTTCTCTTTCGCCGTCGGGATGACGAGTTCCGTGTCTTTGCGCCAGTTCTCGCGCTCCTTCCGGTTCATCCCCCACGGGTTGCCTTGACGTTCGATGTTGGCGACCGTGCGCTGCGCTTCCGGGTCCATCTTCCCTTCCATCATGACGAGATAACGACGAAGGTCGATGATCTTGTCGACGTGCTCGTTCATGACCGGGCATTGGTCTTCACAGTTGCGGCACGTCGTGCACGCCCAAATCTCTTCTTCCGTGATGACGTTGCCGATCAACTCGTCGGCGACGAGCATGTTCCCGTCCATCGCGGCCGCGGCGATTTCCGCGCCTTGCGTATTTTGGAACAAGAGCGCCGGCGCCCACGGCGACTTCCGGGTGATGGCGGCCCCTTTCATGTTCATATGGTCGCGCAGTTTGACGATGAGGTCCATCGGCGACAGCATCTTGCCGGTACCGGTCGCCGGGCAGACGTTCGTACAGCGTCCGCACTCGACGCAGGCGTACAAGTCGACGAGCTGCTTCTGGTTGAAGTCTTCGATCTTGTTGACCCCGAAGACGACCTCTTCATCCGACTCTTCCGCCTCTTCCATCGCCGAGAAATCGACCGGTGCGAGACGACCGACTTTATGCGTCCGGCCGAGCCAGACGTTGAGTGTGCCGGCAATCAAGTGAGCGTGCTTGCCTTGCGGGATATACACCATGAAGCTGAGTAAGAATAGCAGGTGCAGCCACCAGAAGACGATGAAGAGCGCGAACGCGACGCTGCCCGGTACCCAGGCGAACGCCGAGCCGATGATGGTCGCGACCGGCTCGCCCCACATCGGGAGCTCTTCTTTATAGACGAGGTAAAAGCCGTTCCCGAACAAGACGGACACCATGAGCCCACCGATGAAGATGAGCGCGAGACCGGCCAAAAAGTTCCGCTTCAAGCGCACGAGCTTCTCGATATAGCGGCGGTAGAATCCCCAAACGACCGCGACGAGAATCATGAGCATGACGATCTCTTGCATGAACGTGAAGATTGGATAGAGCGGACCGAGCGGCACGTGCGGGAAACGCGTCCCGACGGCGAGCCCTTTCCAAATGAAGTCGATCGCCCCGAACTGGACGAGGATAAACCCATAGAACATCATGACGTGAATGATGCCGCTCTTCTTATCTTTCAACAATTTCTTTTGCCCGAACACGTTGATCATCACCTGTTCAAGCCGTTCTTTGTTCGTCTGGCTCCATTCTGCCTTCTTCCCGAGCTTAATGAACGTGTACCGCTGATAGACGAGCGACGCGAACAAGTACAAGCCATAGCCGAGAACGAGCAAGAACAGAATCCAGTTGACGATTAAAAATGTAGACATCCCCAACATCCCCCTTAATGAAAACGGATTCATTCTTGAAATCAGTATACCAAACAATGAATGAACAGTCATTCATTTTCTTAGGAGAACTTAAAAATAGAGAACGTGCTTCAAGATGAGGAGAAGTCCCCCGTAAATCGTCACGGCGAGCACGAACGTACGGAAGTGAAGATTCCGGTCGGCCGGCAACTCGAACTTGACGATGTTCAGGATCATCGCCCCGGCGACGAACGCGAACAGAATCGTCTCGACGTGCGACGCCAAGTCGACGTAGCGGGCGACGTAGCCGGTGACGAGGATACCGACCGTGAAAAAGTAGCGTCCTTGCGTCAAGTAGACCTCGCCGTAATGGCGATACAAGTCGTGACCGACGGCGAGAAAATGGACGCCGAGTGCGGTCGCATAAAACATTTGGGCGACGTTCGTCACCGACGTCTCCGTCACGACGTATGCCGAGAACGACATATACGCCGTGAGGAGCGTCACTTGAAGCCAGTACGAGACGTTTCGGTCGAGCGTCTCATCTTGGAAGTGCGGGGTCCGCACGAACCGCATCGTCCCGTAAAAGACGGTGAACCCGATGAGACTGACGACATAAATCTCTGAAGGCAAGGCAAGGTCGAGCCAGTCGACTCGGAGCGTGTCTTGGCGCTTATTGAGTGACGGGAGTAAGTACATGAAGAAATACGTGATGGCGATCCCGCTCGAGAACGAGAACCACTTCTTCGACGGGATGCGGTCCCGCGGGAACAAATAGATGCCGAAGAAGTTGATGGCCGCCAAGTACACCACGATCCAGTCGCCCATGTGTCGTCACCCTTTCAGCTCAATCCAAAACCGCTCGACGACCGTCCCGTCCGTTTCTATGAACGGCGTGTCCGGCACCCCACCGTTACGCAAAATGACTTGCTTCGAGGCGACGTTCGTTCGATTGCACGTGATCAACGCGCGCTCGATGCCGAGCGACTTCGCCTTCTCGAGCGCGAGGGCGAGCTGTTTCGTCGCAAGTCCCCGACCCCGTGCACTCGGTTTAATCCCGTAGCCGATATGACCACCGAAATTGAGTAACTGCTCGTTCAACTCGTGCCGAATGTTGGCCGCCCCGAGCAGTTCTTCCCCGTCGGTCAACCAATACGTCGTGCTCGGCACCCAACCGGCGTTCTCCGCGCGTACCTCACGCGCCCGAATCGCTTTGACATACGTCTCAAAGTCAGACGCCTCCCCGTCGACCGCGTTCGGGACGATGCGTTCATCCCGTTCACGCCACTCCTTCAAAAATGCATGCACTTGCTGTTCTTGGTCCATCGATGTCTTCACAAGACGTAACATCGCCCTTCCCCCTTATCTTTATGTAGAAAAAAGACCGCAATGCGGCCTTATTCTTCGAGTCCTAATCGTGCTGGCATCTCCGGCGCGAGCTTTCGTGCCTCGTCGAGCCTGCCCGCGTCGACGAGCGTATGGAACCGTAAAAACTCTTCGTGCGAAGCGTCCCCAATCGCGGCCAAATAGTCGACGTAACGTTCGTACACCGACTTGTCTTCCGGACGTGCCTCGATTAAGGCGAGGTACAACCGGACCGTGTCTTCTCCGTAAAGGAGCGGGAACTCGTCGTTCAACTGGAGCAACTTGTCGACCGAGTCCATGTCGACGCCGGTCTCGTTGTCGTAATGTCCGATGACGTGCTCGGCATGATCTTCGAGGCGACCGCGCCACTCCTCATACTCGTCCTCGTTCGTTTCGAGCATCTCGAACCAGTCCTCGTTCAACATCTCTTCAATCTTTTTCACTCGCTCTTGAAAGTTCATGCTTCGTCTCCTCCTTTAAACGTCCATGTGACGTCGACAGCGTACGTGCCGGCGACATCGTCGTTCATCGTTAACGCGTAGTCGAATTGGCAACGCCCGTCTGAAACGTCAAGGCGTTCCGTCGTCGTCGCCATCGTCATCGCCATATATGGGTTTTTGTATACACTCTGTGTCATTCGTCCTTCGATGAACGAATGGTTCATCTCGATCGGTCCTTTACACATAAGGGCGAGCCGCCCCGTCGTATATTTCAACGTCGTCGGCACGATGCCGTCCTCACGCTCTTGGTCAAACGTCAAGATGAAGCCCGTCTTCAGTTCGTAATAGAGACCGTCCGCGACGAGCACGATCGGTTCATCGAGTTCGCTCATTTTCGTCGTCTGACGGACGCGTATACGTTTCGGTTCAATTGCCATGATGATTCCCCTTTCCGCTGTCCCATCGTACCATACCTCACAAACGGTCCGGAATCGCTAACTTTTTCTTTCCCGGTTCGCATGTGCTTCACACCACAAAAAGACAGGGTCGCCCCTGTCTTAACGGTTAACTCAATTTATAGACGCGTCCTTCGAACGGCTTCAAGTGAAGGAGTGTCGTCTCATCATGCGAATCTAGCGGCATGTTTTTCAAAACGACATCCTCCGAGCGAAGTGTGAGGTCTGAAGCGAAGATCGCCTCGCCACCCGTCAAGTTCG
The DNA here is from genome assembly GCF_000714435.1 of Exiguobacterium alkaliphilum 12/1. Lineage (GTDB taxonomy): Bacteria > Bacillota > Bacilli > Exiguobacteriales > Exiguobacteriaceae > Exiguobacterium > Exiguobacterium alkaliphilum. Next base: position 117,927 of record NZ_JJMW01000058.1, on the reverse strand, counting down.
TCATGACGAGGTATTGGCTGTCTCCGAGCGTGCGCGTATACGCGTAAATCTCAGGGTGTTCCGGCAAAACGACGTCATACGTGCCATACACGAACGTCTCATCTTGTTTCCGGAGGCGAATCATCTCTTTATAGAAGTTGAGGATCGAGTCTTCATCTTCAAGTTGTTCTTCAACGTTGATGGCCGTGTAGTTCGGATTGATACCGAACCAAGGCGTGTCCGAGAACGTGAATCCGGCGTTCGCTGCGCTGCTCCACTGCATCGGCGTCCGTGAGTTGTCACGTGACGAGTTCCATGTGATGCGCATCATCTCATCGTGCGAGCGCCCTTGCTCGACACCGATGTAATAGCGGTTACGTGTCGCGATGTCGTCGTATTGGTCAATCGAGTCGAACTTGACGTTCGTCATCCCGATCTCTTGGCCTTGATAGATGAACGGTGTTCCCTGCATGAGAAAGTACATCATCCCGATCGATTTCGCGCTCTCTTTCCAATAGCGCTCATCGTCCCCCCACGTCGATACGGTACGTGTCTGGTCATGATTCTCGACGTAGAGGGCGTTCCAGCCGTCTTCCTCGAGTCCTTTTTGCCACTTCGACAACACGTTCTTCAAATGGACGACGTCGAGTTTCGACTCGGCGTCTTCGCGCCAAAGTCCCATATGCTCGAATTGGAAGACCATGTTCATCTTGCCGTCTTGTTCGCCGACCCACAAGTGGGCGTCGTCCGGTGAGACACCGTTCGCTTCGCCGACCGTCATGATATCATGTTTTTTAAACGTCTCGTCGCGTAACTCTTCCAAATAGCCGTGAATGCCGTCGACGTTCATATGCATCTCAAACGATGGGACGAAATCAAGTCCTTCTGGATTTGGCAAATCAGCGAATGAAGGATGCTTGCGGATGTGACTAATCGCATCGACGCGGAACCCGTCAATCCCTTTATCGAGCCACCAGTTGATCATATCGTACACCGCTTGGCGCATCTCTTTATTTTCCCAATTCAAGTCAGGTTGTTTCTTCGAAAACACGTGTAAGAAATATTGTTCCGTCGTCTCGTCAAACTCCCAAGCCGAACCGCCAAAAATCGATTCCCAGTTGTTCGGTTTTGACCCGTCCGGTTTCCCGTCACGCCAAATGTACCAGTCGCGTTTCGGGTTGTCTTTCGAACTCTTCGACTCGATGAACCACGGGTGCTCGTCCGACGTATGGTTGACGACGAGGTCTAACAATAGCTTCATGCCGCGTGCGTGGACTTCATTCAAGAGGCGGTCGAAATCTTCCATCGTCCCGAACTCATCCATGATATCTTGATAATCCGAGATATCATAGCCGTTGTCGTCGTTCGGCGACTTGTACATCGGGCAGATCCAGATGACGTCGACGCCGAGCTCTTTCAAATAATCGAGTTTATCGATGATGCCTTGAATGTCGCCGATTCCGTCCCCGTTCGCGTCGTAAAAGCTGCGCGGGTAAATCTGGTATGCGACGGCTTCTTTCCACCAATTACGTTTTAGCGTTTTTGTTTGTGTCTGTTGAAATCCTTTTGTGTGTTGGTCACGTTGTAAAAGTTGCATGTGTCAATGATACTCCCTTATCCCTAAACTCACTGCTCATCCTATATACTAATATCAGTGCTGTTGACGTTATCTCTTAATTAGCGCAATCGTTTGCACGATGCACTACGTTTATCTTAACAAAAAAGACAAACCGCTACAATGAGCTTTTCAACAGCTTACTCAACGTGTACCCTACACGATTTTGAAATGAAATGAAAGTGAGGCGACTTACATGATTCGTTTGGCCACACGGGCCGATCTTCAAGCGATCGATTCATTGATTTTGAATAAGGCAAAAGCGTTTCGCGCTGCCGGAAAGACGCAGTGGGAAAAATATTTGGAACCGAGTCGGACCGAGTTCGTCCGTCACGACGTCACGAACGGGACGGTCTATGTATATGAAGAAAACGGAAAGATTTTCGGGTCGGTCAGCTTGATTCCCCCGACGTCATGGGACCACAATTTATGGGATGACGCCGAGGTAGCAGTCTACGTGCATCGGCTCGTCGTTGATGCCCGGATGAAAGGGAAGCGTGTCGGCGAACAATTGATGCGCCACGCGCTCACCCAAACGGTCGGGACGATTCGCCTCGACTGTGTCGCCACGAACGCATTTTTGAACCGTTACTATCGACAATTCGGTTTCGCGTATGTCGGCGAACGCGACGGGTTTTCCTTGTTCACAAAAGAGGGTTGACGTTGACGCGACGTCAAGGCGTACGCTGTCCATAAGGAGGTGAGCAGATGGTTACGATTCAACAACTCGCAACACTCGCCGGCACGACGACCCGGACGCTTCGGCATTACGACGCGATCGGGCTACTCGTCCCGTCGCGTGACGCGAACGGCTACCGCCGTTATTCGAAACAAGACATGGAGCGGCTCCAACTCATCTTGTTCTATCGCTCGCTCGATTTTCCCCTCGAGACGATTCACACGTTGTTCGAAACGGACACCGACCGGGCTCACATCCTTAAGACACAAGTGAACGCGCTGCGTGAAAAGGCAGCTTATTTCGCGGCACTCGCCGAGACCGCCGAAGCGACGCTCGCCTCACTTGAAGGAGGCGTTCAAATGGAAGACGAATCATTGTTCAAAGGCTTGTCGTTCGACGAGCTGAAAGCGCACGAGACGAAACACGAGGCGGAAGTGACGTCACGCTGGGGCGACAGTGACGCCTATGCGACGTCACAAAAACGGGCCCACGGACGGACGAAAGAGGACTGGGAGGCGCTCAGCCAACAGCAAGTCGACCTCGTCAAACCGCTCGTCGACTTGTTCACGGCCGGTGTCCCGGTCGAAGACCCGCGCGTCCAAGTGGTGGTCGAGGCGAACCATGCGTTCATCCACGACCACTTCTACGATTGCTCGCTCGATATGTTCAGCGGCCTCGGACAGATGTACGTGGCAGACTCGCGCTTCACGGCGTTCTATGACAAGTACGCCCCCGGTCTCGCCGTCTACTACAACGACGCGATTCAACATTATTGCATCACCAAAAGTTAAACGGCCGAGCGAAAGCTCTGGCCGTTTTTACTCGATTCTACGGTCGTAAACGTCCTCTTCGAGCATCATCTCGATTTGACGCTTCAAGAGCGGCAATCCAGTCGAGAGCTGGAGGTACGGATAAGTCGCGAAATTGTCCGTACCGCCGAGGTAGAGGACGGCCCGGTCGAGGACGCTCCAGCCGCGGTCGCTCCACTGTTCGATGCGTACCTCACAGACGTCCGGTTTGGCCCGGAACGCCCAATACGCCTCGAGCTGTCCCGCCGCCATCGATGGTCGAATCGTCAAAATCGGGCAATCGATTCGATTGAGCACATCCGGCTCAATCGGTCCCGTCTCATGGAAGATGAGGAGTTCCGGCATGAGACGGTCAAGCCACATTTTCGTCCTCGCATCGTTCAGCGAAGTCACTTTCAAGACGTGATGCATCGGAATCGGTTCGTCTCGTAACGGATGACGCCGTTTCAACTCTTGGATGCGCGCCCGGCTCGTCCAGCGCATGAACGGTGTGGCGTACCGGACGTACAACTGCCGGACCCAGCCTCGAAATGAGTCGGTTTTTTCTTCGGATGGGCCGTCTTCTCGAATGACGTGCGTCACCCCGAGGTGCCGAATCGCCTGATATACGTAAGCCGACATCTTGTTGTCCCCGATACATAACACGATTGGTCTCGTCATGACGCACCTCCTTTCCGATTCCGTCCTTCACTCCGGCTCAACCGCATCTCTTCCACCGCTATGTCAAAAGAGCCGAACATCTGTTGAACTTCTTTGAGGGCCGGCCCTTTCCCATCTTTTTTTGCCACATCTCATAACCCCATGGCGAGAGGATTGCCAGTTCCTCATCCGCCTCTTTCAATGCGTTTAAAATCTCGTCTTCCGTGAACGTTTTACGGTTCGAGAGCCCGATCTCTTCAAGTGCTTGGCTCCACGAACCGAACCGTCGAACGACTTTCGTGATGCTCGGCTGTTGACGCGCCCGTGCCCACTTCGCATAAGCGGTCGATGTGAGCGGCTCGATGTCCTCACTCGCTTCGAGGAGGGCTTGAATGATTTCACACTTTTGGTCTTTGGCCATCATGCCGAGTAAATCTGCTTCAATCAAGGCGACTTTCCATGACCCGAACAAGATGACGACCTCGGTCAATGACGGCACGTCCCGGTCAAGCGCCCACTTCCGGTAATCCGCACTCGTAATCGAACCCATTTCTTTCGCGGCCCGACGGAGCGCCCGAACCACCTCGGCTTTCGTGAAACGAGGCATTTGATTGTCGAGTCCGGCGAGGCGGAGCACGTTCGCCCACGATCCATACGTCTCGAGCAGTTCGAGCACCGTCGGACCATCATTACGCTTTTGCCATTGCTGATACATATGGATGGTGAGACGGCCGTCGACGGCCGCCGTCCTCAGTTGCTTAACGACTTGCTTTTCTTCCATGCCGCCTCCCCCTTTCAATCGCCCGCATCAGCCGGCCTCCCGCGCACTGATTTGCGCGAATAAATCGAGTTGCCGTGTCAGTACAATCGATTCATCGAACCGTTCCTCGACGACTTCCCGGCCACGGCGTCCGTATGTCTCGAGCCGTTCCGGATGAAGGATGAACGACTCCATCGCTTCAGCGAGCGCATCGGGACTGGCGACAGGGACGAGATAGCCCGTCTCGTGGTCAATCACTTCTTCACGGCAACCACGGATGTTCGTCGCGATAACCGGAAGACCGGATGCCATCGCCTCTAAGATGGAACGCGGCAACCCTTCTCGGTAGGAAGGCAACAAGAAGACGTCATGATCGCTGAAGAGTGTCGGCGTATCTTTGACAAAGCCCGCATAATGGACGTTCGGATTGTCGGCGAGGTACGCCTCGACGAGTTTTCCGGTTTCTTGGTCCCGTTCATTCACCATCAGCTCGCCGGCGATCGTCAGCGTCGCGCCAGGGTGCGTTTTCGAAAGTTGCGTGAACGCCTGGAGCAAATCCAAGATTCCTTTCTCTCGGACGAGGCGGCCGACGAACAAAAATTTCAGCTGTTCCGGATTATGCGTCTTCGCAATCGGTTTGAAGCGGTTCAAGTCGATGCCGTTACCGAGATGAAGCAGACGGTCGTCCCGCTTGAACTGACGCGTCTTCGCGAGGGAATAGTCTTCTTCACTTTGAAGAAGTAGCCAGTCCGTGGCGAGGGCGGCGAGCGATTTTTCGAGCCAGAACACGAGTTCATAGGCGACACGGCTCATCCGTTCGTGGAAGTAGAAGCCGTGCGCCGTGTAGAGAATGTGCGGGGTTCGCGCAATGCGGGCAGCGACGCGGCCGAGCGCAGCGGCGACCGGGGTATGCACGTGAATCGCATCGTATTTTTCCCGCCGCAACAGCGTGACGAGTTCTTGAATCGTCTGTAAATTTCGTTTCGGATGGAACTTCCGGTCGATCGGCAACGTGTGGATGACCCAGCCTTCCTCTCGTAACTGATCGGTCCGGTCACCGTAGGCACAGGCGATATCGACTTGATGGCCTTCGGTTTTCAAAGACTCGATGAGGGGACGCAACAAGACGTCAGCCGTCGCGTCGACCGCGCAGAACTGGAGAATCTTCAAAGGCGCCATAAGTGCACCTCCTCCGGCTTCGTCGTACGGTCGAGGATGCCTTTCAAATCCATGACGACGCCGCGACCCATCTTCAACTGGCGGGCGGCAAGCTTCCAGCCGGCATCGACGAACTCGTCGTGCGAGACGGCATAGATGACGACCTCGGCCGGTTTCAGCTCATGATACGCTTTCACCTCGATGCCGTACTCGTGCTTCACTTCTTCATGGTCGACGAGCGGATCGTACACTTGCACCTCGAGTCCGAACTCTTCAATCTCACGGATGAGCGAGGCGACCTTCGAGTTGCGGATGTCGCTCACGTTCTCTTTGAACGACATGCCGAGCACGGTGACGCGGGAGCCGAGTACCGGCATGTTTTGGCGAATCATCGTCTTGATGAGCGATGTGGCGATGAAACTGCCCATCGTCTCGTTGATCCGCCGGCCGGCTAAAATGACTTCCGGATGATAGCCAAGCATCTCGGACTTCATCGTCAAATAGAACGGGTCGACGCCGATACAGTGTCCGCCGACGAGTCCCGGGCGGAAGTTAAGGAAGTTCCACTTCGTGCCTGCCGCCTCGAGCACCTCGAGCGTGTCGATGTCCATCCGCTCAAAGATGATGGCGAGTTCGTTCATGAGGGCGATATTCAAGTCGCGTTGCGTGTTCTCGATGACTTTCGCCGCTTCGGCGACCTTGATCGAGGAAGCCCGGTGCACCCCTGCGTCGACGACCGTCTCATAGACGGCGGCCACGACGTCGAGCGTCGCTTCGTCTTCGGCGGCGACGACCTTTTTGATTGTCCGGAACGTGTTCACCCGATCACCCGGATTGATTCGTTCAGGCGAATAGCCGACTTTGAAGTCGATTCCGGCCCGAAGACCAGACTCTTGCTCGAGGAGCGGGATACATTCTTCTTCGGTCAACCCCGGGTATACCGTCGATTCGTACACGACAATCGTTCCCGGCTGCAAATGTTTCCCGACCGCGCGCGTGGCGCCGCAAATCGGGCCGAGATCCGGTTGATTCTGTTCATTGATCGGGGTCGGCACGGCGATGATGATGAAGTCCGATTCCTCCAGTTTCTTTGCATCCGTTGTATACGTGACCGACGCCGTCTCGAGTGCTTCCCGTTCGACTTCCCTTGTGCTGTCGACGTGTTCGTTCAACTCGTGAATGCGCGCCTCGTTGATGTCAAGGCCGATGACGTCTCCGACTTCCCCGAGCGCGACCGCGACCGGAAGTCCAACGTAGCCGAGTCCGACGACGGCGATATGGCGATTGGCAATGGTTCGTCGTGTTGTCCGTGATTCTGAGATGAGTTTGTCCATGTCCATCTGCCTCCAGTTATTATGAAATTTGATCCATCAACTTCTCGACGACGACGATTTTCCCGTTTTTCCCGCGAGGGATTTGTTTGACTGGGGTGAGGGTGATTTCGACGCCTTCCCCGAACAACTCTTTCAGCTCTCGCTCGAGTACCCGTTCATGGGACGGAAGAAATCGTTCCGGATCTTTGATATAGCGCATCTCGATATGATGCAAATCGAACTGCCGGAATTGCGTCTGGATGACCGAGTTCGGTAAGACGCGGACGATTGTTGTCAAATCGCCTTCATACACTTTCAATCCTTTCGGGGTGACGACGTAGTTCGACTGCCGTCCTTCAATCGAGGTGACGTACGTGCCACCTTGGCCGCACGGGCACGTCCCTTCTCCGAATTTCATACGGTCACCGATTCGATAGCGGACGAGCGGCGTCCCGTGTGTCGTGAAGCTCGTGATGAGAATTTCACCATCGTCGCCGTACGGCTCGATATAGCCCGTCTCGTGATGCAGATGCATGTGACCGTGGCTGCATTCGGTCAAAATCGGTGCCCCTTCTGAGGAGGCGTATTGATCGTACACCGGGGCGTTGAACGCCTCTTCGAGCAGTTTGCGCCCACCCGCCGTCAACGTCTCGGACGTCGGAAAGATGGCGATCATTTGAAAGTCGAGCGTGATGCCGTGCTCTTTCATATACGAGGCGATGTCGACCATGGCGGACGGCGCGCTATCGAGGACGGCCGGTTTGAACCGGTTGAGCGCCTCGATATAGTGTGGGATGTTGTCCGGTGTCAAATGGAAGAGCGATAAGAGCAATTGGTTCATCGGACGGTTGTAACGCCAGAACACTGGGGCCGCCTGGTTGGGATCACAGATGACGCGACCGGTGAAACTCGCCCGCTTCATCCCTTTCTTGAAGCCATGTTGCTCTTTGAAGTAGTCGAGATGGGCCATCCGGATTTGATAATCGTCTTTCGTGAACTTCACCTGGAGCGACGCCCCGGTCGTCCCACCCGTCTTTCCGACGATGTCCGTCTTGATGTTGGAGTAAATCGAAGGGGTCGCCCGGACCGTCTCTTTCTCGAGGATTGGAATATGGCGCATCTCCTCGAACGAACGGAGCGGGAGCGTCACGTTCGCCTCCTTGAACAAGCGTGCATAATAGTCGTTGTTCGCTGCACAAAACTGTAGGAAGACGTTCAACCGATCAAGCTGATCCTGATAGACGGCTTCCGCGTCGGTCGGACGGTCCTTCAAACGGATGAGCTCCCGTCGATACGCCTCACCATACCGTTCTTGCCATAACTTCAATCCATATAGTGACGTCATCCAGTTTTGAAACCGAATCGGCGTTTTGAAATACATGTCCCGCAACGCGAAAGTGGTCATTCTTGAACTCCCCTTTTTGTATAGGTCAGACGTGAAGTCGCTTCACGACCCGGATTTTTCCGTTTGGCTCTTTTTTGATGGCTGGCACGTTCTTTAGGCGAATCCGCATGTTCGGGGTGAACAGTCGCTCGACCTCTCGTTTGAGGATCGTCTCATGCTCGTCTTCAAATCGTTCTTCGTCTTTGACGTAGAGCATCTCGATTTGATCGACCTCGTGTTGCAACACTTGGACTTGGAGGACAGAGTTCGGCAAGACGGCGACCGTCGCCGTCAAATCACCTTCGAATACTTTGTAACCTTCCGGTGTTTCGACGTAATTCATCTGCCGACCGTCGATGGAAGAGATGACTGTCCCCGAGTGACCACACGGGCACGTCTCATCGCTGAGCGTCATGCGATCGCCGATACGATAACGAACGAGCGGCGTCCCGTGCGTCGTGAAGCTCGTCACTAAAATCTCACCGTTCTCGCCGGGCTCGATGATGCCGGTCTCCGGATGCAGGTGCATCCGTCCATGTTTGCACTCCGTCACGAGCGGCGCCCCTTCCGAGGAAGCGTATTGATCGTAAACCGGGGCTTGAAAGATTTCGCTCAATAACGCCCGTCCCCACGGCGACAACGTCTCAGACGTCGGGAAGATGGCGATCGGTTTGAACGTCAACCGGGTGTCCGTCTCTTTTAAGTACTTGGCGACTTCAATCATCGCGGACGGTGAACCGTCGAGGGCGTCCGGTCGATACGTGTTCAACGAGTCTACATAATCCGGGATGGTCCGTTCATGGAAATGGACGACCGAGTAGAGCATTTGTTTCATCGGGGCGTTGTAGCGCCAATAGATCGGCTCCTCTTGGTCACGGGGACAAATCATCCGGTCCGTGAAGCTCGCCCGCTTCATCCCTTTCGTAAAGCCATGCTGTTCTTTGAAATAGTCGAGGTGGGCCATCCGCGCTTGATAGTCTTCGACGGTGAAACGGACTTGGAGCGCCGTTCCCGTTGTCCCACCCGTACTTCCGATAATCGGTGCGTTAACATCTGAAAAGATGTCGGGATTCGTTCGGAGCGTCTCTTTCTCGAGCACCGGGATTTGCTGGAGCTCCTCGAGGTGCTTGAGCGGCAACTCGATGTCATGGCGCTTGAACAAGTTTCGATAATAACGATTGTGTCTCTGACAGAAGTGGAGGAAGCGGTTGAGTCGGTTCAGCTGGGCCGCATCCGGGTCGACGAGCCGTTGCCTTCGCAGTTTCTTTAACTCTTTATCATAATGCGGACCATAGCGTTCCCGGTATAACTTCAATCCGTAAAGGGAGATGAGCCAGTTTTGGACCGGGAGCGGTGAACGAGCGTAAATTTTGTCATGTAGGGACGGCATCACTCAATCCCCTCCTTTAACGCATGGTGATAGGCGAGATACCAATCAATAAATTCATGGACACCGCGCTCGATCGGTGTCTGCGGTCGAAAGTCGACCGACTCATACAGCGCCGAGGCATCGGCAAAACTTTCCGGTACGTCGCCCGGTTGCAGCGGCAGTTCGTTTAAAATCGCCCGCTTGCCAAGTTTTTGCTCGATGATGCGAATGAAGTCCATCAGTTGGACCGGACTATGATTGCCGACGTTATAGACACGGAACGGGACGTCGCTTCGGTCCGGGAGCGGCGCGACGTAGTCGAACTCTTCATCAGCGAGCGGCTGGATGTCCATCAAGCGGACGATCGATTCGATGACATCGTCGACGTACGTGAAGTCGCGCGCCATCTGCCCGTAGTTGTAGACGTCAATCGGTTCACCTTTCATAATCGCTTCCGTGAACTTATAGAGCGCCATATCTGGGCGCCCCCACGGTCCATAGACACTGAAGAAACGAAGTCCGGTCGTCTTGATCTCGAACAAATGACTGTACGTATGCGCCATCAGCTCGTTCGCCTTCTTCGAAGCGGCGTATAGCGAGAGCGGATGATCGACCGGGTCCTGTTCGGAGAACGGCATCTTCCGATTCGATCCGTACACCGAGCTAGACGATGCGTACAGGAGTTGTTCGACCGGATAATGCCGGCACGCCTCGAGCACGTTCAAAAATCCGACGATATTCGATTGGATGTAGGCGTCCGGATTTTCAAGACTGTAGCGCACACCTGCTTGGGCCGCCAAGTTGACGACGATGTCGGGCCGCCGCTTCTCAAACACCCGCGTGACCGCCATTTTATTCTCGAGTGAATCACGATATAGCTTGAAGTTCGGATGCGTGAGCACGTGGAGTCGGGACTCTTTCAAACTCGGGTCGTAATAATCGTTCACTTCATCAATCCCGACGACCCGATGCCCCTCTCGTAATAGTCGGCGGGCCAAGTGAAACCCGATAAATCCTGCCACGCCCGTGACGAGTACGGTCTTTGTCATAACGTCTTCCTCCTTTGAGTTGAATCGTTCGTCCGCATCCGGACAGGTTCGATTTGAGGGGTGAACATGTTTTCCATCACTTCTTCCGGAATCTCGCTATTAGCAACGAACAAGAGGAAGGAGGTGAGCGCATTCGGTTGGTCGAGGAGATGGTCGATTGTCAACAGGATCGGATCGACCGACTTGAACGGCCGTGTACAACCGACAAAGATTTTGTCGTATACTTGGCTGTCCGTTTTTTCACTCGTCGCAAGCAGTTCTTCGTACAATTTTTCCCCAGGGCGGATGCCACTGTATTCGATTGGGATTTGGTCGAGCGTGAAGCCGCTGAGTGTGATCATGCGCCGCGCCAAGTCGACGATTTTGACCGGTTGTCCCATATCGAGGACGAACACTTCGCCCCCGCTCGCCCGGACGCTCGCTTGGATGACGAGCCGGCTCGCCTCGGGGATCGTCATGAAGTAGCGTGTCATCTCCGGATGGGTCACCGTGACCGGTCCGCCCCGTTCAATTTGTTCTTTGAATAACGGGACGACCGAGCCGCGGCTGCCGAGGACGTTGCCGAAGCGGACGACCGAGAACGTCGTCTCGCTGTGACGGGCCTGCTGCTGGACGACCATCTCGGCGACTCGTTTCGTCGCGCCCATGACGTTTGTCGGATTGACCGCCTTGTCGGTCGAAATCATGACGAACCGCTCGACATTGAACAAGTGGGCCACTTCCACCATGTTTTTTGTCCCATAGACGTTGTTCTTGACGGCTTCTTTCGGATTTCCTTCCATGAGCGGGACGTGCTTGTGGGCCGCGGCATGGTAGACGATGTCAGGTTCGTAATGCTCGAACACTTCGATTAACCGGTTCCGGTCTTGGACGTCACCGATGACCGGATAAATGTCCGTCTCGGTGTCGAGTCCGCGTAGCTCGCGGTCAATCGAGTAGATGCTATTCTCCCCGTGCCCGAACAAGACGAGGCGTCCCGGTTCGAACTTGATCAACTGCCGGCACAACTCCGAACCGATCGACCCACCGGCGCCAGAGATGAAGATGGTGGCACCTTTTAGTTTTTGCGAAATCTCAGACACATCGAGCTGGACCGGTTCGCGTCCGAGCAAATCCTCGATTGCGACTTCGCGCATCTCGTTCATCGATACTTTCCCCGACGCGAGCTCCGACAGCATCGGCAAGGCATGCGACTCGACGCCCGTCTTCTCGATTCGTTTCAATAATTGGATCCGCTTGCTATAAGGAAGCGACGGGATGGCGAGGACGACGACCTCGATTCCGTATTCCTCGATTTTCCGTTCGAGCGCATCGATTGAGCCGATGACCGGTGTTCCGTGGATGTAGAGTCGTTGTAAGAGTGGGTTGTCGTCCAAAATCCCGACAACGTTCAACACGTTCGTCCGATACTCTTTCAACTCTTTCGTGATTTTTTGTCCGGAGTCGCCGCCGCCGATGATGAGCGTCGCTTTCCCGCTCGGTTGGGCGTGACGGAACCGGAAGAACGAACGGGTTCGAGCCACGAGCCGGATGAACAACATCCCGTTGAAGGCGAGCAAGCTTTGGACGAACAACGCCTGATACGAGATGCTCTTTAAAACGACAAGCGCAGCGCCAAGTACGAGCAGGTCGCTCGTGAGCAAGACGAGCGCGAGCAACTGCAACTCCCGCATCGAGCCGTAACGCCAATCGATGCGATACACTCGTGTCGCCCACCCGAGCGCGAGTAGCGCCACCGTTTTCAGCGCTAAAATCGTCATCAGTTTCGTCGTGTCACCCGAGACCGTCGTGTCGTGGGCGAAAAGCAACTTGAAGGTAAGGAAGATGGCCGCCGCCGCAATCATGACGTCAAGCATCATGAGCATCGCGTTTTTCCGGTCCATCGGATAATACGTGAATCGTGTAGTCATTCTGTCACCGCCTTTGCAGAGTACGAAAATGAGTCGATGTATGGGTGGATGCTACATTAGTACCCGTTCACGATTCACAATCCGAAAGAAAACCATAGCTTTTTCATAGCAACGAAATTTAGCCATTAAACGGTTTTATGAATGTGTGTTGACTATTTCTTTTGGTTTGTGAATATTTCCGGATTAAATGGGTAATATGGAAAGTACATGGTTGTAAATTAGGTGTAAATTGTAAATAACAAAGGAGGTTACATGATTCATCGAAATGTGTCACTGCACCGTCCAATGACCTGAACACGAACCGTTTGCCTTTCTTCCGTGCCGACTTCGGCTCCCTTTCTTGAACGTTGCCAATTGTATACGTGCCCTTGACCGCTTGGGCTTTCCTTAAAGGACCATCATTGTTCAACCACACCACGACCTTTGAAGCGACCTTCGCTTCCAAAAAGGAGAGACATCAAGATGAAACGATGGACAGAGCAACAGATCCTCTCATGCCTACAACAAGCAGCGAACGAACTCGACGAATTCGATACAAAACATTACACTCTATGGGCCCGCAGCAAAGACGTCCCTTCCCTATCGACCGTGATTTACAAGTTTGGCTCATGGCGCGAAGCCGTCCAGGCCGCCGATATTAAAATGATGTACCGGTATTATTCCGATGAAGACATCTTGACCGCGCTCAACGAGGCCGCCGAAGAACTCGATATCTTCACGAGCCAGACGTATCGTGAATGGGCCAAAATCGCCCAAGCGCCGTCGCTCACCTTGATTAGCAGCCGTTTCGGTTCTTGGTCGAATGCGCTCCGTGAAGCAAAACTCCAAACGACGACGGCTCGAAACAATGAAGAGCGAATCATCCAAGCCCTCATCGAAGCGTCGGCCGAACTCGAACGGCTCACGTCGCAACATTACGCCGTCTGGGCGCAAGAGAAAGGCTATCCGACCGTGGCGACAATCGCCCGCAAGTATGGTTCTTGGAGTTATGCCTTGTTCGTCCTCGACATCGCCCCGCCGAAACGGAAATGGGATGAAGATGACGTCATCGACGCACTCCGACTCGCCAAGGACGAATTGAACCATTTCAGCATCCTCCATTATCGCAAATGGGCGGAAGGTCGAAACGTGCCGAGCACGTCGACGATCAACGCCTTGTTCGGCAGTTGGACCGCCGCGTTACGATGCATGGAAGAACAGAAAGTGATGCAATAAGAAAACGCCGTCTCGGGAGCCGAGACGGCGTTTTGTCATGTGACGATTGAGATGAAGAGCGGGATCCCGACGAGCAAGTTGAACGGGAACGTGACGGCGAGGGCGAGCGTCAAATAAAACGACGGTTCGGCTTCCGGTACCGACGCCTGCAGCATCGCCGGGGCCGCGATATACGACCCGCTCGCCGCGAGCGTCATGAGTAGAATCGTCCCGCCGTCCGATAACCCGGCGAATTGCGCACCGGCGTAGCCGATCGCCGCACCGATGAGCGGGAACGTCATCCCGATGACCAAAAACTTCATTCCATAGGACGGCACGGTCTTCAACTGTTGCCCGACCTTGACGCCAAGGCTGAGCAAGAATAAGAGAAGCACCCCCGGGAATAAATCGATAAAGAACGGTGTGAGCGCCGACGTGTCTGGCGTCACGAGTCCGACGACGAGACCGGCGATGAGGAGCAAGATGCTCTTCGAAAGCAGGCTATCCCGAATGACGGTGAACGACTGGCTCGGGGCGGCCGTGATGCCGAGAACGCGCGTCTGATTGTATAACAACAGCGCGACGACGAGACCAGGGATCTCGAGGACGACGACGAGCGTCGTCATGAACGGTTCGTACGCAATGCCGAGCCGTTCGAGCTGGGCCGCGGCCGCGACGTACGTCACGAGCGAGACCGAACCAAACGTCGCCGCCATGGCAATCCGTTCATGAAAACTGAACTTGAATAAGCCGCCGAGCCCGAACGCGACGAGCGGCAGCACCATCCCGAGGACGAGCGTCACCGCGAGCGGGAGCGCCAAGTCGTCAAACGAGACCGAGGCGAGCCCCATCCCGCCTTTGATTCCGATGGCGAGCAATAAGTATAAGTTGAGCGTGATGCCGAGCGACTCCGGGATTTTTAAGTTCGATTTGCCGAGCGCGGCCACGACACCGGTCACAAACATTAATACCGGGGCACTCGTCAATAAAAACGTCAATAGTTCCATGTTTCTCCTCCTAGGCGACAAAAAGCGCACACCGAAAAAACGGTGTGCGCTGCATGCCGACGGCTCGAACGCGTTCGCTCCGTCTAGCCGACAACTGTCGGGTTATGATTCGTTCAGCTCCGGGTCAAGACGGTGACGAAGCGCTCCGAGGCTCGCTCCGCCAATCCTGACACGTATCTGTCTTTTAGTTTATAAACGTCGTCACGGCTTGTCAATCCCACTGTCCCACGCGGCATCGAGCCGAAAGACGATGAGGCGTTCCCCCGTCTTCGTGCTAATATCCGTATGGAGCGAGATGATGCGCCGTCCGAGGACGTCTGCCACAATCGTCTCGAGTTGCGGACGACCCGACTCGACGAGATTGTTGCGATACTTCTTCAATTGCTCGCGCCCCGCCGATTTCGTGGCGAGATCGTACTCGGCCGGGGTCAAGACGCCTTGTAACGTCACGATGGCCAAGTCACGGAGCAGGTCTGCCTTACACGTCAATGAACCGCGTCCGAGATACTCTTTCTCCCATTGGGTGATGCGGGCGCTCAGTTCCATCTCCAGCTGACCTTTTTTCGGCATGATTACTTCACGAACCCGATCATCATCTCGCGAAGAATCTTCGCGGCGGCAATCGCCGTCATATCCGACTGGTCGTACGCCGGTGACACTTCGACGAGGTCGGCGCCGATGATGTCGAGGTCAGCGTTCGCAATCGCGTGAACGGCTTCGAGCAACTCTTTCGTCGTGATGCCGCCGATTTCTTGCGTGCCTGTACCCGGTGCTGCCGACGGGTCGAGGACGTCGATGTCGATTGTGACGTACACTTTCTTCCCGGCGAGCGTCGGCAAGACGCGTTTGAGCGGCTCGATGACTTCATACATGAACATGTTGTAGCCGACTTCCTTCACCCAGTCGAACTCTTCTTTCATCCCAGAACGAATCCCGAACGAGTAGCAGTTCGATGGGCCAATCAAGTTGGCTGCTTTTTTGAGCGGTGTCGAGTGCGAGAGTGGCTCGCCTTCGTATTCGTCACGGAGGTCCGTATGCGCATCGAAGTGCAAGATGACGAAATCGTCCCCATACTTATCGTGCATCGCTTTGATGACCGGCCAAGTGACGAGGTGCTCGCCGCCCATTCCGAGCGGGAACTTGCCGGCGTCGATGACGTTTTTGACGAACGACTCGATCATATCGAGTGACTTTTGTGCGTTCCCGAACGGAAGCGGGATGTCACCGGCGTCATAGACCGCCGCTTCTGTCAAATCGCCGTCGAGGTACGGGCTGTACTCTTCAAGCCCGATGGAGACTTCGCGGATGCGGTTCGGGCCGAAACGTGAACCCGGGCGGAAACTGACCGTCCAGTCCATCGGCATGCCGTACAATACCGTCTTCGCGTCAGCGACTTCCGGGAGGCTCGCGATGAACACTTTGCCTGAGTAGGCTTCATCGAAACGTTTAATCATTTCGTCAAGTCCTCCACGAATTTAGGCAAGACGAACGCCGCGTTGTGAAGCTTCGGCGTGTAGTACTTCGTCTCGATGTCGTGGAAACGATCCGCCGATACGGCTTCTGGGTCGTATTGCTTCGAACCGATCGTGAACGTCCACATGCCGCTCGGGTACGTCGGTACGTTCGCCGTGTACAGCTTCGTGATTGGGAAGATCTCTTTCACGTCGCGTTGGACCGTCTGGATGAGTTCTGGTGTGAACCACGGGTTGTCTGTCTGCGCGACGAAGATACCGTCTTCTTTGAGCGCTTTCGAGATGCCGGCGTAGAACCCTTTCGTGAACAAGTTCGCCGCTGGGCCGACTGGTTCTGTCGAGTCGACCATGATGACGTCATACTCGTTCTCCGACTTGGCGATATGCATGAAACCGTCGCCGACGATGACTTCGACACGCGGGTTATCGAGTTCACCGGCGATGTTTGGCAAGTATTTCTTCGAATATTCGATGACTTTCCCGTCGATGTCGACGAGAACTGCTTTTTCGACTGATGGGTGTTTCATAATCTCACGGATTACGCCGCCGTCTCCGCCGCCGACCACGAGCACGTGCTTCGGATTCGGGTGTGTGAAGAGTGGGACGTGGGCCACCATCTCGTGATAGACGAATTCGTCCTTATCCGTCGTCATGACCATACCGTCAAGCAACAACATTGTTCCGAACTCGTCCGTTTCGACCATCTCTAGTCGTTGAAACTCCGTTTGTTCGCTCTCATAAACGTGGTTTACACGGAACGTGATTCCGTAATCTTCTGTTTGGTGCTCCGTAAACCATAATTTTAATTTTTGGTCCATCGATAGAACCCCTTTCTGATTAAAAAGTTGTTCGTATGCGAGTGGCGTTTTGAGGCGCTTCTTATTCATACGATAGGAAGTATACAAAACCTGTACCCATTTTGCACGATTTTTTTATAAATGACTCGCGATGTGTGAGTTTTCCGTGAGTTATGACCGATACATTATATATAGGAATTTTTACAACCGGAAGGAGGAATCGTTAGGTGGTCACCTTGCGTGGCATGCGCCACGACCATCCCATTTTTTGAACGCGGACTCGTTGTTGTCAATGAACAGCCGCGTCCGTATGGCTCACTCGATGAGTTGACGAGTCAGCTCGCGGACGTCCAAACCGATGTTTATTGCATCGATCCCGTGACGAATCGTCAAACAGCGCTCGTCACCGCCGGAAGTTTATTAGATCAAATCGCCAACCGCGATATGATCGAGCTCATTCAACACGGTGAATTCGAGAGTCACTTGCAACCGATCGTCCACCTCGATACCGGGGAACGTTTCGGCTATGAGGCGCTCCTGCGCAGTCGTAACGACATTTCGCCTGGCCAGCTATTCCAAGCCGCTAACCGGTTCGGCTTGCACTCAAAGCTCGATCAACGGGCCCGTGCCGAGGCGATTAAAGCGACGTATCACGCCGTCTTGCCTCACGAGAAGACGTTCATCAACTTCTTGCCGTCGACGATTTACAACCCGGACTATTGCCTGCAGCACACGTTCGAAGTGATTGACCGCTACGACCTCAGCCCCGACCGTTTCATCTTCGAAGTCGTCGAGACGGAAAAAGTGCAAGACGTGGCCCATTTGCAGCACGTGTTCTCTACATACAAGAAACGCGGAATGAAAGTCGCCCTCGATGACGTCGGCGCCGGCTTTTCGACGCTCGATATGTTGAAGCGGCTCGAGCCCGATTATGTCAAAATCGATCGGTCGTACATCTCATTTTGCGATCAGGATACCGAGAAACGGGCATTTTTGAAAAACGTTCGTCAATTGACCCGGACGATGGGCATCACGCTCCTCGCCGAAGGTATCGAACGTGCCGAAGAAGTCGACGTCTGTCGCGAACTCGGCTTCGATTTGGCGCAAGGCTACTACTTCGGTAAACCGGCCCCATACGCCCTTTAAGACGAATGGCCCCGAGCATGTGCTCGGGGCCATTTTTTTAGTCGTCGTTTTCTTCCGTATCTTCCATATCGTTTTGCATCTCTGTATCGTTGTTATCCATCGGCTCCTCGTCGGCTCCCCCACAAGCCCCGAGAATGATACCTGTCGCGAGCAATGATGCCGCTAACGTTCCTTTACGTTTCATCATAAAAACACCCCTTTATTGTTTTCGTCGTACAGTATGGTTCATTCCCGTCGACCACATCCCAAAACGTGTATTTAGATTAACAATGTGTAAACGGTGGAATGAATTCAGTGATGACAACTGAACTGAAAGAAGGTGTACCTGTTGAAACGACGCGTCTTACAATTTTTCACGATGATCCTGCTCGGTATGCTCCTTCTTGTCCTCCTGTACTCGATTGATGGATTGATTCCTTTCTTGATCGTTATCGCCATCGCCGCCCCGCTCATCGTCGGCTGGCAAATCCTGTTTGACCAAGTCCAACCGCAGGCAAAACTCGCTTGGCTGCTCGCGGTACTGTTCATCCCGTTCCTCGGCGCCCTCGCCTGGGTCATGTTCGGTCGGACGCCGCGACGCCACCGCCGCGTCAAACGGACGTCGTCCGAGATTCGCATGTTCCGCCAAGCGATTGAGATGGAGCGCATCGAGACCGCGAACGCCGTCTCGGATCGCTTCCCGCTCACCCGCACACTCCAAAAGCTCGGGGCGACCGGGGCCGACGGGCATACGTCGACGAAACTGCTCGTCAACGGTGAGGCGAAGTTCGAGGCCGTCCTGCGCGACATCGAGCAAGCGACGCACCATATCCACGTCCAATACTATCTATTCCGAACCGATGACATCTCTTCGAAAATCCGCGACGCCCTCATCAAAAAATCGAACGAGAACGTCACCGTCCGCTTCCTATACGACGGGCTCGGTAGTCAAGAGATCGGGGAAGACTTCATCGAGCCGCTCCGCGAATCGCGCGTCCACGTCGAAGCGTTCGACCCGGTCGTCCATCCGCTCCTCGTCTTCAACGCCAACTTCCGGAACCATCAAAAGCTAATCGTCATCGATGGGAAGATCGCCTATACGGGCGGATTGAACGTCGGCGACGAGTATTTGGGGAAAGAAGAAAAACTCGGCTTTTGGCGTGACACGCACCTTCGCGTCGAAGGTCCGCTCGTCCGTGAACTGCAGCGCCTCTTTATCGAGAACTGGCTCTATGCCGGCATCGAGGACGACAAAGAGACGTGGGACTTGTTCGCGAACGAAGAGCATCTCCCTGAATATTTCATCGATGAACCAAAGGATTCGAACGGAGCGACACAACTGCTCGTCACCTCGCCCGGTAAAGACGTTACGATCCGTGATGGTCTGATGCAGCTCATGATGGAGGCGAAAGAATCGATTTGGATCACGACCCCGTACTTGATTCCGCCACCGGAACTGCTCGCCCTGCTCGAAGTGGCCGGCAAGAGCGGCATCGACGTCCGCATCGTCGTCCCCGGGAAAGGCGACGAATGGTTCAGCTTCCACGCGACGGAATATTATTTCGAACAATTGCTGAAACGAAACGTCCGCATTTATAAATACAATCGCCATTTCATCCATGCGAAAACCGTCCTCATCGATGGCAAAATCGCACTCGTCGGGACGGCTAATTTAGACTTTCGGAGCATGTATTTGAATCACGAGATGACAATCGCCCAATTCGAGACGTCCTCGGTCCAAGAACTGCATGACGCCTTCTTAAAAGACTTTGACGAATCCATCCTCATCGACTGGTCGATCCTGCGGAAGAAGACGAACGGCAAACGGTTCGTCGAAGCGTTCTGTCACATCTTCTCGCCACTCTTATGACGACGCCAGACGACATAGATGATGCCGACCATGGCGATTAGCGCGATTTGCCACCCGGTCGCGACGTATAGGATCGCCGTCACGGCGAGCGCTTCAATCAAGAGGGCCGGGACTTTGCCGAGCGTGCTTGCCACGGCGAACGAGGGTAGCGTCATCCGGCTAAACGCCGCTGATAACGTGACGAGACCCGACGGCACGAACGGCATGAGCCGCATGCTGAGGACGAGGAACCACGCCTCTATCCCTTCCGCTTCCCTCAGCCGTTTGAACCGTGTCCCGGTCGGCGACGTATACGGCTGGAGCGCTTTTCGATAGACGATGAAACTAATGATGGCCCCGACGGCCTCGCCGATGATCGAGACCGCGACGCCCGGCCCGAAACCGAGCAGTTGAACGTTCAGCGCCGTCAAAAACGCGCTCGGCAAGACGCCGGCGACGGCAATCAGTATATTCAATACGATGCTGATGATGACAAACAGCGGGAGTGGGAGAAGTGCCCATTCCATCGCACACACTTCCTTTCAAACGAAAAGGCTGTCCCGTCCTCGCGGGGCAGCCTTTTTCTGTTACTTCGCTTCGACTTCGTCCCACGCGTCTTCGTCGACAGGCGGGAGGTGTTTCTCTTCAAGTTTCGATACGACGACCGCACACGTCGCATCACCAGTGATGTTGACCGATGTCCGCAGCATATCAAGAATCCGGTCGACCCCGATGATGAGGGCGATCCCTTCGACTGGCAAGTTGACCGATTGTAAGACGAGCGCGAGCATGATGAGCCCGACACCCGGAACCCCGGCCGTTCCAACTGAGGCGAGCACTGCCGTGATGACGACAGTCGCTAGCTGTGCAATCGTCAAGTCAGCCGCAAACACTTGCGCGATGAAAATCGTCGCGACCCCTTGCATGATGGCCGTCCCGTCCATGTTCACCGTCGCACCGAGCGGCTGGACGAATGACGAGATGGAACGTGGCACGCCAAGTTTCGTCTGAGCGAGCTCCATCGATACCGGGAGCGTCGCGTTCGACGACGACGTCGAGAAGGCGAGCGTGATCGCTTCATTAAAGTTCTTGAAGAAGAACACCGGGCTCATCTTCCCGAGGAAGAGGAGCGCCCCGCCATAGACGATGGTCGCATGTAAGAAGAGCGTCAAGACGACAGCGAACATGTACCACGCCATCGCACGAACGGCATCAAGACCGATGCCACCAATCGCCGAGGCAATCAAGGCGAACGCACCATACGGCGCGAGCTTCATAACCAAATGGATGAGATGCATCATGATGCGATCCCCTTGTTTGACGAACCGGCGCCACGATTTGGCACGGTCCCCGAGGGCGATCATCGCGAAACCGATCAAGGCCGCAAAGACGATAATCTGAAGCATGTTGCCTTCTGCGAGCGATTGAATCGGGTTCGTCGGAATCATGTTGACGAACGTCTGGACGATATTCGACGACTCATCCGTCGCCGCCGTCTCGAACTCTAGGTTCGCCGTCGCGAAGTCGCCACGCTCACCCGGCTGGATGACCGATGCGACGCCCATCGCGAGCATGATGGCGAGCGCCGTCGTCGTCAAGAAGAAGAGGAGCGCTTTCGACCCGACACGCCCGAGCTCTTTCGGGTCCCCAAGACCCATGACGCCGAGAATGATTGAGAAGAAGACAATCGGCACGACCAACATTTTAATCAAGTTTAAAAACACTGTCCCGACCGGGGAGAGTATGTACGTATTGACGATGTCATATACGTTGCCAGACAGGCCAGCGAGCCCGAGCCCGACGACGACCCCCAGTACAAGACCAATTAGAATTTTCTTCGTTTCACTCATCGTGTCACCCTTTCTTTTTTACACAGTGCGTATAGTATACCATAATACTGAATTTTCATACAATTGCGGCTGTATCACAATGTCATAACAGGCGTATGTTCCCGCCTTCGCTTCATGCCAAACAAAAAAGATTGGAGACCGCGGACGGTCCAATCTTTTTACTCGGCAGTTAAGCGAGTCAATTCATCTTGCAGCTCAGTCGACTGTTCCCAAATTTCAGGACGGTACTGTTGCAAAAAGCGCGCCAACACGTCCCGAGACGGGGCGTCCATCATGTCAATCAAGATGCGGCCTTTCAGTGACTTGTCCATCTGGTTGACATGGTACGGCAATAGTTTATAGCCTCGTCGCGCTTCAAGGTCGACCGTCATATCGCACGCCGCGACGCCGCCGTAGTAGAACCCGTCCGGCTTCCGACCGACCGTCACCCAGACAATCCAATACGGTTTTCCGTTCGGCACGGCGTCCCGATCGGTCAAAAACTTGATACGTTTTTCAATCGCCGACTTGGCATGCATCGCACCCATGTCGATGACGGCAGTGCCCGCCTCGACGTCGATGATGACCGGGGACATATTGTTCAAACTGAGCGAGCCGACGCCGTAACCACCGTGGCCGTCCGTCGAATCATCAGCGATGATATTGAAGTTGATGTCTTTCATAAGTTGCGTCCCTCCCTCTCTACTTTACACAAAGAAGCGGGAATGTGGCAATGCTGAACTCAATCCCAACAGACGCGGAACATGACGCCCGGTCCGATGAAACGGATGAGCGGACGGTCTTCGGCAATGACGCGGCCGATGACGTTCACACGGTCGTCCATGTCCAAATCGCGCTTCGTCACTTGCATCTCGCCAGCATACCGACCGTAGTTCGTGTTGTCAATCGTAATCGTCCCGAGCGGACGCGGCGCCGCGGCGAGCGGTTCGACGAGGCGGTGACCAGGCCGACCGTAGGCGCGCGACTCGACCGAACGGACGATATCACGGGCCGGGTCCATCCGGTTCGTCTGCACATCACGGAGCATCGGTTCGAGCGGGCATACCGCTTCGGCTCGAAGCAAGACGATTCCGTCGTCATACGCCTTGAACTGCTCACGCGTCTCGTCGGTCACGGCCGGGTCACCGAGTAGAATCCGGTCGACGTGTCGTTCGAGGTCAAGGAAACAGGCGAACGGTGACAACGTGCGATGGTCTTCAAGCGTCGGGAGCCGTTCAAACAGCGGCCCACGAAGCGTCCCGTCTCCCGGGATGAACGCTTGGACGCGGATGCCTTGGCCTTTCAGCCACGCATTCTTTTCATCGAACCATGTCCGCTCAAGCCCTGTCTCTGGTCGCGGATAGAAATTGTGCCACGCTTCGACCCGCCTCAAATCGAGACCGTGGCGCACCATCTCGGCCAGTTCCGTTTCGGACAACGTGCTCGCGTTCAGCGCGACCGTCATCCGCTGCGACAAGTCGGCCACTTGCTTCGGCGTCACGCCATAATCGACGCGAAGTCCGGTCACGCCCCAGTCGAGGAGCGTATGCGCGTCGTCCCACGTCTTCCCGAGTGCTTCGAGCGACGTCGGGGCGATGTCCGCGAACAGTTCCATCTCGAGCGCCTTGGCGATTCGCCCGAGGTGTTCGAGCCGTTCCGTGTAGACGGACGCGTCATCCTCGGGGATATGGAGCGACGTGAATAGCGACGTGAACCCGCTCTGACGCATCTCGGCGAGCCACGTCTCGTATGCAGCCGTCACAGGCTGACTCAAATAAACCGATAGTCCTCTCATCTGCCTTCCTCCTATGCAAAAAGGTGACTCCAAAGAGCCACCTCGATTGTCAAATCCCGTCTGCCATCTCTTCTTTGAAGCCGAAGAGGTACGTGAAGATGAAGCCTGCCGTATACGAGATGACGAGACCTCCAATATACGTCAAGTACATGCCGTTGTCGATGAGCGGCGTGAGCGAGAGCCCTGAGACGCCAATCCCGAGCGCGGCTGTCTTCATCGTCGCCTGGAACGCACCACCGACCGCGGCGCCCATACACGCCGTCAAGAACGGACGCCCGAGCGGGAGCGTGACCCCGTAGAGGAGTGGCTCGCCGATTCCGAGGAATCCGACCGGAATCGCACCTTTGATGATGTTACGGAGACGTTGGTTGCGCGTCTTCACGAAAATCGCAAGCGCGGCCCCGACTTGTCCGGCACCGGCCATCGCGAGGATCGGCAAGAGCGCCGTGTTCCCGACCGTGTTCAGGAGCTCCAAGTGAATCGGCGTCAACCCGTGGTGCAACCCGACCATGACGAGCGGGAGGAAGAAACCGGCGAGGACGGCGCCGGCGAGCGGCCCACCAATCTCAAGCACGGCGTTCAACCCACGCATGATGCCGTCTGACAATACGCCCGCGACCGGCATGATCGCATAAAGCGCCGTGAAACCGACGACGAGGACGGTGAGGAGCGGTGTGAAGATGATATCGACCGCCGTCGGCATGAAGCGACGGACGTTTTTCTCGATGTACGTCATGAGCCATGCGGCAAAGATGACCCCGAACAATCCACCACGTCCGACGACGAGCGGCTCCCCGTAAATCGTAATGTCGGCGAGCATCGGGTTGAAGAGAATCCCCCCGGCGATGGCTCCGAGTACCGGTGTCCCACCGAACTCTTTCGCCGTGTTCCAGCCGACGAGGATGGCGAGATACGCAAAGACCGTGCTACCAAGCAATAAGAGGATTTGCATCCACGTCTCGGTCGGGTCAACGCCGGCGTTTTTCGCGAAGTTCGCCGTCCCGTTAATGATTCCCGAGGCGACAAGTCCCGGGATGAGCGGGATGAAGATATTTCCTAAGCGACGCAAGAAACGCTTGAACGGTGACTTCTGCTTCTCTTTCACTTTTTGACGCTCGATGGCGGCCCGTTCGTCCGGCGTCAAGTTCGCATCGACCGCTTCTTCCCCGATCGCAAGTCCCGTCTCGCGGCTCAAATGATCGGCGACGCGGTTGACCGTCCCCGGCCCGACGACGATTTGGAGCGTCTCGTCATCGATGACCCCCATGACACCGTCGATTTTTTTCAAACCTTCGATATTCGCTTTTGTCGGATCTTTTAACGCCAAACGCACGCGCGTCATGCAATGTGCGAGCTGACGGATGTTGTCTTTCCCCCCGACATGCTCGAGTATGGCGTGTGCCAACACCTCTTCTTTCTTCATCTCGTGTTCCCCCTTATAACGCGTCGCGGACGAATCCGTTCGCACGCTCTAGTCGCTCGACTGCCTCCGCATACGGGACGTCGGCTAAAATCATGACGATAGCCGTCTTGACGTGACCGTTCGATGAATCGAAATAACGCGCGGCCGTCTGTTCGTCGACCCCTGTCGCTTCCGCAATCATCCGTTTCGCCCGAATCTCTAACTTCTCATTCGTCGGTTGCACGTCGACCATCAAGTTTTGATACACTTTGCCGATGCCAATCATCGACGCCGTCGAGATCATGTTCAGGACGAGCTTTTGCGCCGTCCCGGCCTTCAGTCGCGTCGATCCGGTCAACACTTCCGGACCCGTCTCGACCTCGATTTTGAACTCGGCGTGTTCACTGATTTTTGAACCTTTGTTGCAAGATAATGCCGCCGTCGTCGCCCCGACTTCACGGGCGTAATCGAGTCCGCCGATGACGTACGGTGTCCGTCCGCTCGCCGCGATGCCGACGACCGTGTCGCGCTCCGTCAAGTGAAGCGCTTTCAAATCGTTAACCGCCAAATCTTTGCTGTCCTCTGCCCCTTCGACCGCCTTGATGAGTGCGCGTTCGCCCCCAGCGATAAGTCCGACGACCATATCCGGTGATACCCCGAACGTCGGCACACATTCGGCCGCATCCAAAATCCCGAGTCGTCCACTCGTGCCGGCGCCGAGATAAATCAAACGTCCGCCTTGTTTGAACGAAGCGATGGCCCGTTCTGCCACTCGGGCGATGACAGGTACCTCTTCCTTGATGACGTGTGGCACACGCTCGTCTTCCTCGTTCATCACGGTCAATAACGTCTCGACAGACAGCTCGTCTAAGTGCATCGTCCGTTCATTCCGTCGTTCTGTAGCAAGTTTATGTAGCATCGCCACCATCCTTTCTTCTCTATACGTCCATTTTACTAATTTGAAATTTAAAGTCAAACTTATTTAAAAAAAATAAGGAAATAAAGTTTCATTACATTTTTTTCTAAATAAAAACCCGACTGTTCACCAGTCGAGTTTACGGACAGATTGTCTTGATGAGTACGTGGACGTGGTCGCCTCGTGCCGTCACGGACTCTTTCTCGTACACATAGCCTTGGCGTTGCCAAAAACGATACGCCCGTTCATTATGTGGCAAGACGCCGAGCCGGAATACCGAGTGAAAAGGAAGCATCTGCTCTTGCTCAAGTTGTTCATAAAGCGATTGTGCGATTCCGTTGCCGTGGTATCGTTCGTCGACGACGAACAGACCGATCCAGAGCGAGCCGTCGACCGGATGCCGTCTCAACAAGTCGACGACGGCGATCACTTCAGCGTCTGCTTCCACGAGCAAGCTGATCGTCCCGTCCGCCTCGAAGTCCGCAACGTTCTCTTCGCTAAACGCATCGATTGTCTGGCCGCTCAAGGCAGCGAACGTTTGTTGCCGGCGAAGGAACGCCTCGAGACGCGCACGGTCCGCCGCTTTATACGACGCGAGCTTCATCGCCGCAATTTCACCATCTCGTCGCGTGCCTCGGCGTACTTGTCGATGAGCCCTTCTCCTTTTCGGTGGAGCAGACCCATGTAGAGCGTGTCGACGATCGTCAGTTGCGTCATCCGTGAGGCGATGCTCGCGATTCTAAAGTCGCGCTCGACGTTCGGCGTGCAGAGCCGGACATCGGCTTCGCGGTAGAGCGGTGACTTGTCGAGATCGGTGATGGCGACGACAGGGACGTTTTGTTTTTTCGCGAAGCGCACGAGTTCGAGCACGTCTTTCGTCCGTCCTGACGTGCTGATGGCGACGAAGACGTCGGTCGGTCCGAGGTGCGGGATGAGCGATAACATGTAATGAAAGTCTTGCGACGTCTGGGCGGCGTAGCCGAGCTTCGTGAACTTATACTGCGCGTCATAGGCTGCCGTTGACGAACCACCGACGCCGTAGAAGACGACCCGGTTGGCACGGGCGAACGTATCGATTGCGTGCTCGAGCTCGCGCTTGTCCATCGCCTCGGCACACGCCTCGATGGCCATCTTGTTGACATGGATGACTTTTTGGAACGAGTCGTACGGGGTGTCCTTTTGTTGGAGCACATTGAAGTCAGTCAACGTCGTCTCGGTAATCGCCAAGTCTTTCACGAGCGCGAGCTTGAATGCTTTGAAGCTGTCGATGCCGACGACACGCGCGAAGCGGACGATGCTCGCCTCCGACACGTCGGTCTTTTGCGCGAGCTCTTTCGTCGTCATGTTCGGGACGAGTGTCGAGTGCGTCAAAATATAGTCCGCGATTTTCTTCTCGACGGACGTCATCTCGCTCAAGGCGAGTTCGATTTTCTTAAGTAAGGATTCCATCCGGTCATCCCCTTCCTGCTACTGGTGTCTTGTTCTAATGATAGCGGATTCTTTCAATACAAGCCAACCGCAATCAAAAAAGGCCGAGCATCCGCCCGACCCTCGACTCATAGATTGTTCGTGTTGAACGTGTCCCCGCCTTGAATCGTCCCGTTTTGGAACCCTTTTTCGAACCAACGTTTCCGCTGCTCCGACGTCCCGTGCGTGAACGAGTCCGGCGTGACATATCCTTGTGCTTGCTTTTGAAGCGTGTCGTCCCCGATTTGATGGGCCGCGTTCATCGCCTCTTCAAAGTCACCGGCCTCGAGATAGCCCATCCCTTGGGCGTGGTGCGCCCACACCCCGGCGTAATAGTCGGCTTGAAGCTCGAACCGGACCAAGTATTTGTTGAATTCGGCCTCACTCATCTCATTTCGGAGCGGCATAATCTCGTTCGTCGTCCCGAGAAGCGTCTGGACGTGATGGCCGACCTCGTGGGCGACGACGTAGGCCATCGCGAAGTCGCCTGGCGCGTTGAAGCGCTGGCTCAGCTCGTCATAGAAACTCAAATCGATGTACAGTTTCTGGTCGCCCGGACAGTAAAACGGTCCGACGGCGGAACCGGCGATGCCGCATGCGGATTCGACTTGTCCGGTGAAGAGGACGAGCGTCGGTTCTCGATACGTGAGTCCGTTCTCGGCGAAGATGTCGGTCCATACTTCCTCCGTGTCTCGTAACACGACCGAGACAAAATCGGCCATTTCTTCTTCCCGGGCCGATCCTTGATACGTTTCAGCTGATTGTGGTTCATTCAATCCGATGTTGTTGACGATGTCGGCCGGGTTGCCGCCGTTCAAGAGCGTGAACACGATGACCAAGATGAGA
The DNA here is from genome assembly GCF_000714435.1 of Exiguobacterium alkaliphilum 12/1. Taxonomy (GTDB): domain Bacteria; phylum Bacillota; class Bacilli; order Exiguobacteriales; family Exiguobacteriaceae; genus Exiguobacterium; species Exiguobacterium alkaliphilum. The sequence continues at coordinate 89,564 of NZ_JJMW01000058.1, read as the reverse complement.
CCGAAACCACCACCGATGCCGGCAATGCCTTTCCCTCCGACCCGTTGTCCGCGTCGGTCCTCCACGTTCCGGCTCGCCTGTCTGCCCTTCCATTTCATATATCGTTTCCTCCTACGTCAAGTCTGTCTTGTTCCTTACCCCGTTTCTATACGTTTCGCACCTGATTTTTCACGATTTCCCACCGTCTCTAGCGTTTATGTGGAGGGCAAGTAGGATACAGACTAAGAGACACAAATTTTAAGGAGGAATGATTATGGGATTAGCGAGTGATTTGAAACGTTTACGTGATGTCGAATGCAAGGACAAGTGCGTTTTGTCCGTTTATTTGAATACAGGACCGAACCAACAAGGCGACTGGAATATCCATTTGAAGAACGGCTTGAAACGCATCGGCGAATACTTAGAGGCGTCCGGGGATGCGACGCAGCTGAAGAGCTTCAAAAAGTTGCGCAAACAAGTCGAAGACGAGCTTGGCAAACACCGGAACGATCTCACCCGCAGCCTCGTCATCTTCGCCTCAGAACAAAATAACCTATTCGAGTCATACTACTTACAGCATGACGTCGAGACGGCGTTCCATTGGGAGACGAAACCGGTGCTCGAACCGCTCGAGGCGTTGCATACTAAGTATCCGTCGACGGGCGTCATCTTGACGAACCTCGATCACGTGACTGTCCTCGACACGTCGCTTGGCCATGTCGATGCCGCCTTCTCGTTCGCATTCGATCCCGAGACGGAAGAATGGGTCCGCTTCGAGGGAACGGCGTCAGGTGACCGGATGGCTTCGAGTAGCTCGCAAGTCGATAAGTTCGATCGTCGTCTCGCCGAGAACTTGAACCGCTTTTACCGGGACCTTGCCCAAACGGTCGAACAGATGAAAGGCGCGCACGACTGGGAAGGGCTCGTCGTCATCGGCGAGGCCGAACTGGCCAACTCGTTCCGAGACGAGCTCCGGACGAAACCCGAACGTGTCGTGCATAAGAATTTGTCGAAGTCGAGTGAATCGCACATCGTCGAAGCGGCATTCCATTGATTTTTACTTTCCTCGCGCGCCTCGATTCTCTAAAATAAAAGCGTACGAGAAAAAGGAGGAATCGATATGCCATACGTGACCGTGAAAATGTTACCGGGACGCTCGCTCGAGCAAAAACGCGCCTTGATCGAGAAAGTGACGGACGCCGTCTCCGAGACGACGAACGCACCGAAAGAGAACATCACTGTCTTCATCGAAGAGATGGATGCGACGCATTACGGCCAAGCCGGTGTCATGCACGCGGACAAGAAGTAATACGCGCACCCGATTGGCACTGAAAAACTTCAAATGCTTTTGAATCGAGGAGCGTCATCCCTACCGGGACGACGCTCCTCTGTTTTCCTTGCTTCAGCCGCCCTGCCCTGTCCGGCATTGTACACGCGCGACGACTTGATGTTTTTCAGTCTTCCAAGTTCACTTCGAACCGCTCACTCGACACGGTCGGTTTAATCAAATGCCGTGTCGCCCGCCAGACGTGATAGCCGATCCGGTCGAGCCAAAGAAGCGCCTGCACTTTTCGAATCGACGACTCCATCTCGAGTTGATTTGTCGCAGCTTCTTCGAGCAACTCCGCTCGATGCGCTTTCCGGTACTCGGCGAGTTGTTTCGAAGCGCGCTTCCATCGGCTCGACTCCTCAGGCGGCGTGTGATGATTCAGCCCGTCGACGAGTTCGAGTTCATGCAAGACGAGCTGACGGGCGACCAAGAAATCGGTGTCCCGTAACACATCATTCGGCTCGACTTCCCGCATGACGAAAAGCCAACGTTCGAGGTGGTCAATCGTATGAAGGAGCGACAGATGCTGCCCGTAATCGTTTCGTCCTTTCGATTCATCAAGTTGAATCGTGCTCAAGAATACGCGGACGTCTCCGAGCGTCTTTTCGACGAGTTGCAGTTCATCTTCGCGTTTTCGTCCTTCCTCGAGCAACAAGCGCGTCTCGTTGCCAAGATACCGTTCAATCTCAATCAAGGACCGTCTCGCCGCCTCGAGGGCGACGGCCGGGATACGCGACATGTTCGGGTCGAGGAACCGGGTCAGCTTTTCAGCCCGACTTGGAATCCACGTCAACAAGCGCCGGCTGAACGGCTCGTGGAACGGCAAAAACGTCAACACCCCGAGCAAGTGAAACGACGTATGGAACAAGGCGAGCCGCAATAGTTCATTCCAATTCAGCCGGTCGGCCACCTCGTTGACGACTCCGAACAAGAGCGGAAACGTCAGCCAACCGATGACTAAAATCGACCCATGAATGAGGACGTGGGCGAGCACGATCCGTCTCGCCGACTTCCAACCCCCGATCGAGCCGATGGCGACGACAAGGCTCGTCCCGGCGCTTTGCCCGAGGACGAGCAGACAAGCTTGCGTCAGTGATACCGTATCGGTCGCGAGCGCCGTCATCGTCAAGACGAGGCCAATCGTCGACGATTGCAAAACTGCTGTCATCAAGAGCCCGGTTCCGAGTAAGGCCAACTGGTGCAGAGGCGTGTCCGCGTTCCACTCGTTTAGCGAGAACGTGACGACGTCGCGCATCGACTCTTGGAGCGTGCCGATCCCGACAAAGATGAGCCCGATGCCGACAAACAACATCCCGATTCGCCGTAACCGGCGATTGATAAAACGTAACGCCATGCCGACCCCGATGAGCGGTAAGAACAGTTGGCGGATATCCAGGTTGTAACCGAGGAGCGCCACGATCCACCCGGTCGTCGCACTGCCCGCGTTCGCCCCAATGACGAGTGTCAGTGCCTGCACGAACGTCAACAAGCCGGCGCTGACAAAACCGATCGTCATGAGCGTCGTCACGGTCGAGGATTGAAACAACGTCGTCAGCGTCGCCCCGAGCACGGCACCCGCGACCGGCCCTTCCGCGAACTGATTGAGCCGGCGCCGGAGCCGCTCCCCAGCGAGGCTTTTCAGCGTATCCGTCAAGAGCATCATGCCGAGCAGGAAAATCCCAATCCCTCCGATTAATGTCGCGATCCCCATCGTGTCACTTCCTTTTCAGGTGTCAGTCCCCCCGTAACGTTGACAGCATCCACGATTTTTCTGAAGCATGGTCTTTCAAATTGAGGAGCACGTCCTCCGGGTAGTAAATCTTCTCGTCCGACTGGCGTGAATTCAAAATCGATTGGACGAGCATCGACACTTCCGAGATTTCGCGGCGCTCCCCATCGTTCATCTGTAGAAGAATCCCTTCGTAGTTGCCGTGGCCTTTATATAAATCGTAGGGCAATTGGCTCAATTGGTCTTCGAGCAAGTAATAACGCGTCGGCAGGCCAATCGTCTCCATCGTCTGTCTAAGACGGTCCATATAGCGGACCCGGCTCGCTTCCGGGAAGTTCTTATACTTCAATAGGCGACGGTTGACGAATCGGCTCGCGAGATCCGCCAAAATCGGGTCCGCCTCTTCCATCCACTCTTGGAAATAGAAGTAGACGACCGTCTCGTCGAGCTTCAAGTAATGGGCGAGCGTCATGTCTTCGCGGTTGAAGATGGGAAGGAAGTGGCGCGGCTCCATGTTGAACGTGTAGCCTGACTCGTACAGTTCTTGCGCCCGCTCGAGGACAGCTTTCAAGAGCAAGTCGCTCGAGCGCGTCGCCGGGTGCAAATAGACCTGCCAATACATCTGATAGCGGCGCATGATATAGTCTTCAATCGTATGCATGCCCGACTGTTTGACGACGACTTGATCTTCATCCGGACGAAGGACGCGAAGCATCCGTTCCAAGTCGAACTTGCCGTAACTGACGCCGGCGAAATGGGCGTCGCGGAGAAGATAGTCCATCCGGTCGACGTCGAGCTGTGAACTGAGCATGTTGACGAGCAGCCGGTTCGGATGCGTCTTGTTGATGATGGCCGCGACTTCTTCCGGGAAGCCGATTCCCATCTCCGAAAGCACTTTGTTCACTTCCGTATCGCCTAAGATGATGCGCTCGGTCCACACTTCGTGGCGCACCGAGAAGACGTGTTCGAACGCATGCGAGAACGGCCCGTGACCGACGTCGTGCAGGAGCGCAGCCGCGAGCAACAGCTCCCGATTGCGGTCGTCCCACTCTGGATACTCATGGAACTGGTCGATGAGTTGGCGTGCGATCTCATAGACGCCGAGCGAATGGTGGAAGCGCGTATGTTCGGCCCCGTGGAACGTCAAAAATGACGTCCCAAGCTGTTTGATGCGACGCAACCGTTGAAACTCTTTCGTGTTAATCAACTCCCAGATGAGATGATCGTAGACGTAAATATAGCGATGAACCGGGTCTTTGAACACTTTCGACCCGGACAATTGACCTCGTGACGTGTACATGACGTTGCCCCCTACGTTTCAATAATATGTATTTCGCCTTTCAGCGCGTCGTTCCCTCCATGCTATAATGAACAGGAAACTATCTTTTGAAAAGGAATTAATGTATATGATCCATCCACTTTTACGCCAACCGGCCTATCGCCTCATCGACCAATCGTCGCTCGGTCCGATGTTCCAAGCCGAGCAGTCGTTCGCGACCGACGACACGCTATGTGCCTCGACGAAAGTCCAAGGTGCGGTGCTCCGCGCCTGGGTCCATTTGAACACGGTCGTGCTCGGGATTCAAGACGCGCGCCTTCCCCACTTGAAAGACGGAATCCGTCTGCTCCATGAGCGCGGGTATCGCCCCGTCGTCCGAAATTCAGGAGGACTTGCCGTCGTGCTTGACGAAGATGTATTGAACTTATCTCTTATTTTACCCGAGAATGACGGAATTCAAATCGACAGCGGCTACGAGGCGATGACGTCACTCATCCAACAGATGTTCCGTGACGTGACCGACGCCATCGTCGCCGGCGAGATCGTCGGGTCGTACTGTCCCGGTAGCTTCGATTTGTCGATTGAAGGCAAGAAGTTCGCCGGCATCTCGCAGCGCCGCGTCCGCGGTGGCGTCGCCGTTCAAATTTATTTGAGCGTCCGTAAAAGCGGGAGCGAACGCGCCGCCCTCATCCGCGACTTTTATGACGCCGCGATTCAAGGTGAACCGACGCGACACACGTATCCGGCCATCATTCCTGAGACGATGGCCTCGCTCGAGGAGTTGCTCGGGATTCCACTCACCGTCCAAGACGTGTTAAAACGGGCGTACGACGTGCTCGGAAGCGTCAGCGAGCTAAAGTCAGGGACGCTCGACGCAGCCGAACAAGAGATGCTCGCCGCGCAACTCGACCGGATGTGGAAACGAAATGAACCGATTCGCGACATCGAACACCAATTAACAGAGGAGTGAACGCATGTTTAAAATCATCACGGACACCGGCGCCGATTTGACTCAAGACCAAATCGTCGAATACGGCTTGGAACTACTACCGCTCGGTGTCATCATCGACAATGAAGAATTTTTAGACGGCGAGACGATTCAGCCGAAAGACGTGTACGCCGCGATGCGTGCCGGCAAGACGCCGAAGACGTTTCAAATCGAGGCCGCGCGCCTCGAGCATTGCTTCCGGCAACATCTCGAGTCGGAAATCCCGTTCCTGTATCTCGCCTTCTCCGGCGAACTGTCAGGCACGTACCAGACGGCCGTCATGGTCGGCAACGCGTTAAAAGAAGAATACCCGGACAGCCCGTTCCATATTCTCGATACGCGTACCGCCTCGGTCGGGCAAGGTCTGTTCGTCAAGACGGTCGCCGAGTACGGCCAAGAGCATACATACGAAGAGACCGTCGCCTACGCGTCGACGCTCGTCGGCAAGATTCGCCATTTGTTCACGGTCGAATCGCTCGAATATTTGATGCGCGGCGGGCGCGTCTCGAAAGCGAGCGCATTCATCGGTGACTTGCTCACCATCCTCCCGCTCCTCACGGTCGAGGACGGGAAACTCGTCCCGATCGAGAAGATTCGCGGCCATAAGAAAGTGTTGCGTCGCATCACGGAATGGATGACCGAATCGAAACTGATTATCGAAGGCGGGGACGTCTTTATCGGCCACGGGGACGACCCTGAAAAGGCGGACCAGTTCGAATCGATGCTTCGTGAACACGTCACGCCGCGTCACGTGACGAAGACGATTGTCGGCTCGGCCATCGGAGCGCACACCGGTCCCGGCCTCCTCGTCGTCGCGTATTTCGAGGCGTAATCGATGGACGACCGAAAACAGCGAGCACCCATCTGGGCGCTCGCTGTCTTTTTATTTATTCCAGTTCGTAAAACCATCACCGAATTCGAGGTGGAGCTCGTTTTGGAACGTCCCGTTCTCGAACTTCGGTACGTCGACCGGAAGCTTACCGCCTGGTTTCACTTCACCGAAGATGGCACGGATGCCAGCCGGGAGGTTCGGCCCAGCCGACTTCAAGTTCCCTGCCTCTGAGTCCGGTCCGTTCGGGTCCCCTTTGAAACCGTAAATGAGGAGCTGGGCCGGTGCGTCCGGTTGAACGGCGACGTCATACGGGTTCCGGAGGCTGAGGAGCACCGACTTCTTCCCGGTCTCGTTCGCGTAACGGAACACTTCCGCCGGCACGTAGTTGTCCGCCGCATTCGGTCCGAGCTTCGCGCTGTTGTTCACGTTCGAGCCGACGATGATATAGTCCGCCGCCTCGACTTTTTGTTTCAGGCTCGGATTGTTCGCTAGGCGCGGTGTCGATGCCGTATAGTTCGCCGTCGTGACGACCACGTCTTTCATGTTGCCCCCATTTTTCTCAAGCGACTTGATCGCCTTCACCATGCTGTCCGTCTGGTCTTTCGCCGGTGAGATCACGAGGACCGTGTCCCCTTTTTTCGGCTTGAACGGGAGCGTCTTGTCATCATTTTTCACGAGCGTGACAGCCGCTTCGGCGATCTCACGTTCTTTCGCTTTATGTTCGGCACTTCCGACGACCGCGTTCGCCTCGGCGAGCTTCGCCTCGAGCGTCGTCGTATCGACCGACTCTTCCCAAATACCGCGTTCAGCCTTGAGCGTCAAAATCCGCTCGACGGCCGCATCGATTTTCGCTTCATCGAGCCGTCCGCTCTCGACCGCGGCTTTCACTTCATCAAAGATACGTTCCAATTTCACGACGTCCGCGTTCGTCCGTAAGATTGTCGGCATGAGCGCGATATCGACGCCCGCCTCGAACGTCTTGATGACGGCTTCGGCCTCTGTGAAGTTGTCCGAAATGGCCTGCATGTTCAAGGCGTCCGTGATGACGATGCCGTCATAGCCCATCTCTTCACGTAAGACGCCTGTGATGACATCGTCCGAGAGCGTCGCCGGGAGCGGGAACGTGCCGCGCGCCGATTCGACGACCTCATCCTCGATCTGCGGCATCCCGATGTGTGCCGTCATGATCATGTCGATGCCTTCGGTGATCGCCCGCTTGAACGGGAGCAACTCGAGACCGCGCAAGTCCTCGAGCGACTTGTCGACAATCGGGAGGCCATAGTGTGAATCGACGGCCGTATCCCCATGTCCCGGGAAGTGTTTCGCCGTCGCGGCGACCCCTTGGTCTTGGATGCCTTGCGTCATCGCCGAACCGAGCTCACCGACGAGTTCCGGGTCGCTCGAGAACGAACGGACGCCGATGACCGGGTTGGCCGGGTTATTGTTGACGTCTAGGACCGGTCCGAAGTTGACGTTCACCCCGAGCGCGTTCAACTCTGAACCGATGATGTTCCCCGCATCATACGCGTACTGGCTGTTTCGCGTCGCGCCGAGCGCCATGTTGCCCGGCAGGTTCGTGCCGGTCCCGAGCCGCGTCACGATGCCGCCTTCTTGATCGATCGTGATGAAGAGCGGGATGTCGTTGCTCTCATCTTGTTTGACGACTTCTTGCAGGTCGTGGACGAGTTTCGTCGTCTGTTCGGTCTCGGTCACGTTCTCCGCGAACAAGATGACGCCCCCAAGGTCGAACCGGTCGATGACCCGGGCCACGTCCGGTGCGAGTGCCGTATGGTTCGCTCCGTTCCATAATCGGAAGTCTGGCATGATCATTTGACCGAGTTTCTGTTCGAGCGTCATGGCGTCAAGTTTGCTCGTCACCCGCTGCTCGACCGAGAGCGGTGGTGCCTCCTCCGCCACGACCGCGTTCGCCATCGGGACCGATGAGACGAAGAGTGCCGTCGTCAGCCCGAGTGTCGCCGTCCAGTTCAATGCTTTGTTCATGTTCCTCACTCCTTTTTGAAAGTTTATCCCCGACCCCCAAACGAAAAGGCATGGAGGAAGAAGCGTTGCCTCATCAACGCTCGTTCACCCCATGCCTGATCGTATCAGTTACATATGGTCCTTATTCAGGTGGTCACCGTCAGTATAGCAACTTCAAAAAAGGGAAACAACACTTCACATGAAAGCGTAACCAATTTGAAATAAACAACCTGTTTTGTAACAACCTTCCTCTGTATTGGCAAAACCAATAATTTCGGTGGTTCGAATCTTCCGTATTTTTTGGTAAACTCATTCCGTTAGGGGTTAACTTAAAAAAGGGGGAAATCATCTTGGCACGAGGGGAACTGAAACGAAAGCCGGAATGGTTGAAAATCAAACTGAACACGAACGAGACATACACCGGCCTGAAAAACATGATGCGCGAGAAAAACTTACATACGGTTTGTGAGGAAGCGAAATGTCCGAACATCCATGAGTGTTGGGCCGTCCGCCGCACGGCGACGTTCATGATTCTCGGTAGCATCTGTACGCGCGCCTGCCGCTTCTGTGCGGTCACGACCGGCAAACCGAACGAGCTCGACTGGGAAGAACCGAAACGCGTCGCCGAATCGGTCCGCCTTATGAACTTGAAGCACGTTGTCATCACCGCTGTCGCGCGCGACGATTTGAGCGATTACGGGGCGACGGTGTTCGCCGAGACGGTCCGGGCCGTCCGTGCGATGAATCCGGAGACGTCGATTGAAGTACTGCCGTCCGATATGATGGGCGACTTCTCGGCGCTCCAGACGTTGATCGATGCCGGTCCCGATATCATGAACCACAACTTGGAGACGGTGCGCCGTCTGACGCCGAGAGTCCGGGCGAAAGCGACGTACGACCGCACGCTCGAGTTTTTGAAGCGTTCAAAAGAGCTGAATCCGGACATCCCGACGAAGTCGTCGATCATGGTCGGGCTCGGTGAAACGAAAGATGAGTTGATTCAAGCGATGGATGACCTCCGGGCTCACCACGTCGATATTTTAACGCTCGGCCAATACTTGCAACCGACGAAGAAACACTTAGACGTCGAGCGTTACTACCATCCGGACGAGTTCGCCGAGTTGAAAGAGATCGCGTTGATGAAAGGCTTCTCACACTGTGAGGCCGGCCCGCTCGTCCGCTCGTCGTATCATGCCGACGAACAAGTCCACAAGGCGCGTCGCCACACGATGCTCCCAATCGATTAACAGAAAGAAGAGAAGTGTATGAATGGAACGACGTGGCACTTAATCACGACAGAAGGTCGCTCGCCGGCCGAGAACATGGCCATCGATGAAGCCGTCGCGACGTTCGTCGCGCGAGGCGAATTAAAACCGACGCTCCGCTTCTACTCATGGGCCCCGCACGCCATCAGCGTCGGTCGCTTCCAACGGGCCACGCGCGACCTTGACCGGGACGCGTTACGGAAGAACCAAATCCCGGTCGTCCGGCGCCTGACCGGCGGGCGCGCCGTGCTCCATGCGGATGAGCTGACGTATAGCGTCATCTTGCCGGAGACGATGCCGTCCCTCCCGACGAACGTCATCGAGAGTTATCGCTTGTTGACCGAAGGGGTACGTCGCGGATACCGTGCACTCGATGTCCCGGCCGAATTTTCTGTCCCGCTGACAGAAGCCGACCGCGAAGCACTTCGGAAACCGAAGTCGGCCGTCTGCTTCGACGCCGCCTCGTATTATGAGCTTGCCGTCGACGGGAAGAAGATCGCCGGCAGCGCCCAAGTGCGCCATCAAGGCGCCGTCTTGCAGCACGGGTCGATTCCCTTGTCGATGGATGATGACGTCTTGTTCGACTGCTTCAACCTCGAGGCAGACGAGAAAGTAGAAGCGAAAGCACGATTCGGAGATAAGGCCGTCTCGCTCAACGAGACGCTCGGGCGCGACGTGTCGTTCGATGAGGTCGCTGCCGCGTTCACGGACGGGTTCCGTGACGCGTTCGACTTGACGTTCGAACCGCTCGTCTTCACCGAGTCGCAACAAGAAGAAATCCGTCAGCTCGTCTTGAAGTACGAGAGTGACGAATGGATATGGAAACGCTAAAAAACGAGTCTCGCGACTCGTTTTTCTTATTGTTGTGTATAGATGGACACCGATCCCCCGTTGACGAAGAACTGGCCCCAGCCATCGGCGTTGATTGTGACGAGGCGGCTGTTGTTGCCTGTCATGTCTTTCCACACTTCGCCGGCGTTTTGACGACCGACGTACATCCATTTCGAGCCGCCCGGTCCGTCCGATAGAATCGTCGCGAGACCCGACTTGGCACGGTCCGCCACGCCTTCGCGCGTCCAGCCGATGACGTCGTGATGGTCGATATAGTCGTGTTGCGTGCCGTAGGCGAAGTCTTTCCGCGCCTTCATGATCGGCTGCAGCGACGCCGACATGTTCGGGATTTCCCGGTTCGTCGTCCCTTTTGTCCCGTAGTAATCGCCATAGAAGAGTGTCGGGTAGCCTTGGCCGCGCGTCATGATCGTCGCGTAGGCGAGCGGTTTGAACCAGTTGGCGACCGTCGATTCGAGCGATTGCCCCGGCTGCGAGTCATGGTTGTCGACGATTGTCACGGCGAGCGTCGGATGTTGCTCGACGACCGTCCCTTTCAAGATGTTGCGCATGTCATAGAACCCGCCGCCGTTCCCGGCCGCTTGGAAGTTATAATGGAGCGGCACATCGAAGACGGAATGCGTGTACCCGGTTTTCGCCAAGTAGTCGTTGATGGCGCCGAGGTCGTTCTTCCAATACTCGGCGACCGTGAACATCTCTTTGCCGGTCGTCTGCCTTACGCTCGTCACCCACTCCCGTAAATACGAATGGCTAATGTGCTTGACCGCATCCAAGCGGAAGCCGTCGAGTCCGAGCGAGTCGGCGTACCACTTGCCCCAGTTCTTCATCTCTTGCCTCACTTCCGGATGGTCGAAGTCGACGTCGGCGTACATGAGGTAGTCGTAGTTGCCGTTCTCGTTCGAGACGTCCGTGTCCCACGCCTTGCCCGTGCTCTTGAACTTGTAGATTCGGCTCAAGTTTCGCGACTGGTCCCAATCGGTGCCGTCAAAGTGATACCAGCGCCATTTGAACGGCGAGTATGTATTGTTGCGCCCGGCGAAGTTGAAGCCGGTCCACGCCGAGATGGCGTACTCGCCCGACGTCTCTTGATTGCGGTTCGACGGGTTGACCTCGATCGCTTGGACGGTCTCCGTATAGTCGGCACCACCTTTATGGTTCATGACGACGTCACCGTAGACACCGATGCCTTTGCCGCGCAAGCTCGTAATGGCCGACTGGAGCTGGGCTCTCGTCCCGTACTTCGTCCGGGTCGTCCCTTTTTGATTGAACTCACCGAGGTCATATAAGTCGTACGCGCCGTAGCCGACATCGTTCTGCGACGTCCCTTTATACGCCGGTGGGATCCAAACCGTCGTCACCCCGATGTCTTTCAAATGCTGTGAATCGTTCGATAACCGGTTCCAATGTAGCCCATCGTTCGGGACGTACCATTCGAAGTACTGCATCATCGTGCCGTTCTGCGGGGTCGCCGCTTGCGCGACCGGTTGCCCAGCCAGCAGTGCAATCGCTGTGACTCCTGCCGTCAAAGCAACCCCTTTCCGTCGTTTACCCATCCCTTTTCCTCCTCAAAAGATTAATGCAAGCGCTTTCATTAATCATCATGCCCGATTTCACTTTCGTTGAATAGAGGGTTTCGCTAAAACGGTGCTTCGCGCCTAACTATTTTTTTCGTGAATAGTTCAGTCGACCAAAACAAAAACGGATGGCTTGTGCCATCCGCCTAGTCAGCTGTCATGTTCCATCCGTTTTCGCTTCACTAGGAAACCGAGGTACGGGAGTCCGGTGAAGATGAGCCCGATCGTGATGAGCAGATGGACCACGAAGAGCGCCGTCGCCATCACGCTCGACCAATCGACTTGCATCAACAGGAGCAAGCCGAGCCACACGACGAGAAACGTAAGCGCCGCCCGCCCCATCTGGCGCTCTTCCGTCGCGTACTTCGCGATCATCGTCTCCCGGTCTGAATAGATCGGCCGCGCTCCGGGACGGCCTTTGAAGATGTGAATCTCGTCCCCGGTCGATGTCACGTGCTCCCACCCGCTCGATGCGAACATCTCGAAATACTCTTCGTCCGGACGTTTCCGGTAATCGAGGCTGTACTGGACGTCTGCCGGTTCGCCTTCGACCAATGAATAACCGAGTGGTGCGAACTTTTCTAAGTGCCATCCCTGAGCTGCCATCTGTTCGAGCTTTCGCATCTCACGTTCTTCGGCAAACGCGAGCCCCCAGCTCGACATGTACTTCCGTTTCATACGTGCCCCTCCCCTTCTAAGATGAATCGTGCGTCCTCGACAATCGCTTGGCGTCGTCTCACATCATCGCAGAGCAAATCGCGCCCCGCATCTGTGATCAAGTAACTCTTTTTCTTCCCGTCTCCGTCAAGCGGGTGGATGAGTCCTGCAGCGACGAGCTTCTTGATGATCGTATACATCGAAGCCGGTCCGATTTGCATCCGGCCCGCCGTCAACTCCTCGACGAACTGCATAATCAAGTAGCCATGTCGCGGCTCGGTCAAGGCGAGCAAGATGTAAAACGTGCTGTCGGTCAACTCGCCGAGCTCGATCGTGTCATTCCGTGGCATATGACCACCTCCTATATCATTCAACGATATACTTCTTACGTTTACTATATATCGTTAAATGATATATGTCAATGAATGATATAAAAAAAAGCCACGGACGAATTCGTCCGTGACGTTGTCAACTCGTTACATAATCCAGGTCGTGCAAAATGTACGCCAAGAAGAAAATCATACTCGGGTTCTCATAGCGCATCTGCACTTTCCGCAGTTGTTCCCGATAGATGACCTCATACTCGGCCCCGTTCATCTTCCGCTCCATGTTCATCTTGATGAGGGCGTCGAGCTTGTCCATCATGTCGACGAGCTTCCCTTCATACGTGTCATCTTTCGAGTCGGCCATGTAGCGTCGGAACGCCGGCTGCATATAGTCCGGGAGGAGCGATAAGAGCGCCTCGCTCTCGGCTCGTTCATACGCCTCGAACGCCTGTCCGGTCTCCGTCGTCGCGTGCTTCACCGGACCGAGCACGTCCCCGGTCACCCCTTCAACGAGGTCATGACAAAGCAAGCGCGCGACGAGTTCCGCCACATCGACGTCGACGCCGTACTTCTTCTGCTCCAACAGCCCGCTGAACATGCCTAGCGCCGCCGCCCGGAAGCCGTGAATCGCGTCGTTGTCGTCAATCGTGTTGAAGCGACCCTTCCAACGCCTCACGCTGTCCATGCGCATGACGTTCTCGATGAACGTCGCCACTTCCGTCTCTTGTTCGACTTGATCGTATAGCCAGCGGACGGAAGCGAGCGGGTGCTCCCGGAGCGCCGCTTTCATCTCCTCGAGCTTCGCGACGAAGTGCGGCGACCCGTGCGCGACCTCGCGACGGACGAACAACATCGCATCGAACGAGTCGATGCCGTCGACGATCCGTCCCTCGAACGAGTCGTCCTCCGCCTCGACGAGGAAGCGGTAGAAGTCAGGTCGGAGCGACTGCGATAATAAGTCGACGAGACCGAGGCTCGCCGTCCGCTCCATCCGCTCGATATGTTCTTTTAGCGTCGGCTCTTTTTTCGTCCGGTGCATGATCGGACCCGTCTGGACCTCATTCATATCGTGAAAGAGCGCCTTACCTAACACATCGAGCAAGTTGACGGGACGTCCTTTTTGTTCTTCATAATAAGCCGCGATCAAACTGAAGACCGCGACGCGAAAACTATGGCTCGCCGCATTGTCGTGATAGTGCGGCGCATATTCGTCCCACCGTTGGACGTTTTGCATGCGTGTCATCTTGCGGATGAACGTTCCGTTATGCATCAAACCCCTCCTTGTTTATTCAATCGTTCCCACGTGTCGTCGTGACAGACGACGTAGAGTGTATCGCTCGCCTCGAGCTTTGTGTCGAGCACGGTCGCATAATCGAGCCGGTCGTTGACGGCCATGAGCGTGACGCCCTGGCCGAGCAACGCCTCGGCCGCCGCCCGAATCGTCGTCCATTCCGGGCGCGGTGCGAGTGCCTGGATGTTGCCACCCGACTGCTTGCTCAAAAGTTGCCGAAAAATCGACGTCGTCCCCGGTTGGAGCGTCGCCTTCGCCATGAGGAGCGACACCGAGTCGTTCGCCAAGATGAAGTCGTCGATGCGGACGTGTTTAAACTTTGAGATGTTCCGCTCTTCACACACCTCGACGACCGTATGCAAATCGACGCCTTGTGCTTGCGACAGCGCCTCGACGGCCGAAGCGATGAGGAGCGACTTCCCGTCGGCGAGCAACGACTCGGCGATCCGGGCGTCCGCGAAGATGGCGACGCGGCGCGCACGGAGAATGTTCGCCTGCAGGAGCACCGTCTCGTCCGAGGCATCTCCATGCACGTAATGGACGCGGTCATGATCATACGGTTCTTCTTTTAATTGGTCAATCAAGACGATGTCCGCGTTCGGCTCGTAGCCGAGCACTTCGTCAATCGCCTTCTTCGTCTTCGGTGACCACCCGATATAGACGTAATGGTCTTCTCCTCGATACATGAGTTTCCCCTCCCGTTTTAACCGTTGAAACGTCGCACCGACTTCAACGAGTTTACCAATCAACGCCCCGATAATCCCGATCCCAAACAGGAACAAGAAAATCCCGAGCCAACGCCCCGCGACCGAGGACGGGAAAAAGTCCCCATATCCGACCGTGGTCAGCGTCGTCATCGTCCACCAAAACGAGTCGAACAGGGACGGGAACGTCTCCGGCTCCACCCAATGTCCGACGAGCGTGCCCGTCAAAATGATGACGAGCGAGGCGAGTACGATGTTTAAAAAAGATAGCTTGGACAACCCGCGCCAGACGCGAAAAAAGATATGCACTGAAATCACTCGCTTTCTCGGATATACTAGTAACAACTCAATTGGTTTACGAAACCCGTCTCGACTCGGTTCCGTATAGAAAGAAAAAAGAAAGGACTGACTTATGGATTCCATCGTTTTAGAATACCGACTCTATAAAAATGAGCTGTCGTTCGAGCCGCTCTACCATTATACATCGCTCGGGCTCGATGAAGTACTCGCCCGCCGCGAATGTGAGTTTTTCGTCAAGGACGGCATGACGTACAAGCAACGCTCGTCCGCACTCGAAGGCGAGCAGTACTTTTTGATTTACGTCGATCGCTATACGGAAGGCCCGGTCGACAAGAAAGAGACCGACGACATCAAAGTCGAGATTCGCACGCTCGACGACCGGTTCGACAACCCGCTCCTTGAGGCGTACTACGTCGACCGTCATTTAGACGCCCTCGCCATGCTCGGTAGCCAGTACGTGTATGTCGGCGGCAACGAATACGAACGTGACTCAGCCGAAACGGATGAGGACCGTGGCACGTATGTGATCTATGTCACCCCGACCGGTTATACATTGGAGGAAACAACATGAAGACAAGCAAAAAAATCTTGAGCGGCCTCTCCGCCGCTGTATTGACCGCCTCCCTCGCCGCTTGCGGGATGGACGAGACGGAACAAGCGACGCTTCCGGACGAGCCGACCGGTTACGAGTGCGACGATTGGGAATGGGATGCAGAAACCGAGTCCTACTATTGTGACGACCGTCGTTCCCCGCACTTCGGTAGCTTCTTCTTACTCGGCAGCCTGTTCAATTCCAAGAGCGCATTGAAAAACTCGGCGACGTATCAAAACTATCGCTCGAACGGCGGAGCGAGTAGCATCACGCCGAACCGGTCAAATCCGGGCTCAAACTCCGGTCTCGGTAGCGGCTCAAAAGGCGGTTTCGGCGGATGAACCGAGACGCCTTGTTCGCGCAAGTCCCTTATTTTTGGCCGGACTTGAACGAGGAAGAGTATGCGCTCTATGACTGCCTCGTCTACTCAAGAGACGAGGTCGAGCGGATTCGCGCGGCGACACGTGACGTCGACACCATTTTCCGCAAGGCGAACCGCCTGCTCCGGACGCTCCCAGACGAGACGCTCCGTCTGCTCGGCTACCCGGAGGCGAGCCTGCCGTTCCTTCGAGACAAGGCGATCCCGCAAGAGACGATTATCGGTCGCTATGACTGGATCGTGAAGAACGGCATGCTCAAGCTGATGGAGTTCAACGCCGACACGCCAACGTTCATCAAAGAACTGTTCGACGTGAACCGATACGTGACGACAGAGTTTGAGCTGGATGACCCGAACGCCGGGGAGACTGAATTGCTTCGAAGTGAATTGCGAAAAGCAGTCATCGCTGCGTGGCAGCGACTACAAAAAGACGGGACACCGAAAATCGTTTTCACGGCTCACGACGACAACATTGAAGATAAATGGACGACGCGTTTCCTGCAAGAGACGCTCGACCTACCGTCCGAGTTCGTTGCCCTGCACGAACTTCTCGTCGAAGAGGATGGGGTGTATACGCCTTCGGGTGAACGGATCGACGTCTTGTATCGGCAGACGTATCCGATTGAGCATTTGGTCGACGACCTAGCACCGGACGGGACACAGATTGGTGTTCGCCTGCTTGAACAGAACGAGGCAAAACACGTCTCGCTCCTCAATCCGTTATCGGCGTTCCTGATGCAGTCCAAGGCGGTACAAGCGTTCATTTGGGAGCTTTATGAAAACGAGCTATTCTTCAATGAGACAGAGCGGACCGTCATCCGCACATACTTTTTACCGACCTATCTCGAGCCCGACCCGTTTTTAGGTCAGCGCGCTTACGTGCAAAAGCCCGCGTTTGGACGAGAAGGGGATTCGGTCATCTTGTACGAAAAGGATGGCACGCCGTTCCATAAAGAAGTGCTGCAAACGTACGCAGACGAGACGGCTGTCTATCAACAATTCGATGAATTACCGGTTCGGAAAACGAACACGGTGAACGGCACGATCGACACACACTATATGATTGGTTGTTTCTGTTTGAACGGTCGCCCGTCCGCGCTCGGTGCGCGGGCCGGCAGCATGATCACGAACAACCAGTCCTACTACTTAGCCATCGGCACACAAAAGGAGAATAACTCATGACGTTCATCACGCTCGATTCGATTTTGAGCTTTTTGGCCCACCTCGGTACAGGGTTTGGCCTCATCTTGATTGGTCTCGTCGTCTTCGCGTTGACGACAAAGTATTCGGAACGAAAACTCATCAAAGCCGGCAACGTCGCCGTCGCCTTGAAACTTTGGGGCAAGGCACTCGGTCTCGCTATCGTCATCTATACGGTATGGGCGAATAGCGTCAACTTGCTCGATGCCTTCATTTGGGGCATCGTCGGGATCCTCGCACAAGTGCTTGCGTTTTGGACGTTCGAGTACGTACTCACGCCTGGTGTGAACTTAGAAAAAGAAGTCGAGAACGGCAACCTCGCCGTCGGCATCAGCCTCTTCTCGGCCTCGCTCGTCGTCGGCATCATCGTCGCCGCGAGCTTGACGTACTAACAAACAGCCCATGCACTCAATCGAGGCATGGGCTGTTTTTGTAGAGGAGGAGCAAGATGTCAAAACGAGGACTCTTACTATTGCTGACGGGTCTGCTCATCGTCATCGCGATTTCGGTCACGGCCGGCGTCGGGTATTATCAGGACGAGCAACGAAAACAACCTTTGGCACAGGCGCAACAAAAACTGCATGAGCACATGACCGCTCAAGGCTGGTACACATACATACAAGGCAGCACCGTCGTCTTATTTACGAATGATACCGAGACGATTCTCGGTCTCGGTATCATGAATTCAGATGGAGGATTCAGCACATCGACACGGGACACGATTGAAGAAAAACCGTTCGACTCGATTCACTTTGGCAATACGACTGATGAATACATCGGGATTCGCTTCAACGAAAAACCGAAAGATGTGGTTTACGTGCGACTGAGCGGTTCGGATTGGAGCGAGACATACACCGTGAACGACCCTAGAGACGAAGGGTACGTCATGTCTTACTTGATCACGCTCGATGAATCACAACGAGGGAGATTCAAGACACTCGAGACGCTTGACGGCGACAGAAATGTGATGCACGTTGAAGAATTATAACACCGCAAACCGATGACCGGTCTGCGGTGTTGTGGCGACTGCTCTCGCGGTCGTCTTTTCTTATGCGTTGGCTAGGACGACTGATGGCCCGAAGAACTCGTAACGGGCTTGTGGAATCGTCTGGACGACCGTCTCCATCATCGCCGTCGGGCCACACGTGTAGACGTCGTGCCCGTCGACATCGAGTGCTTCGAGCTGTGTCGCGCCCAGACAGCCTGATACGTCGTCGACGTGTGTGATGAGCTGGAGTCCGTCGTTCACGAGTTCGTCGAGTTCTTCACCGAGCGGACGAAGGTTCGTGCTGCGCACCGCATGCAATAGTGTGACCGAACGGCCTTCACCGAGCGCGGTCTTCGCCATGTTGAAGAGCGGCGTGATGCCGATGCCGCCGGCGATGAGGGTGAGCGGACGGTCCGATGTTTCGAGCACGAAATCACCGGCTGGGGCGCTCACCGGGATCTCGGTGCCGACCGTCTGTGCGTGGAGCCAATTCGAGACGAGTCCTTCCGCTTTCGGTGCGATCCAGTAGCCGTCTTCTGTCGTCTCGACGACGCTGTATTGACGGTGATGCAAGATGGCCTCACCTTGGATGCGGGCTTGGACTGAGAGGTATTGACCCGGGATGGCCGTCCCGATGACCCCATCGTTCGCGACAAGGCGGAATCGTTTCACTTCCGGCGTATCCTCAATCACTTCGGCGATCGTGAACGGCTTGAAACCGAGCCAAGGCGCATCGTCGTACATCTGTTTCTCGAGCGAGATGAAGACGTCGGCGATGACGCCGTACGCTTTCCCCCATGCCTCGATGATGTCCGGCGTGGCGGCTTCCCCGAGTACGTCTTGAATCGCGCCGAGTAAGTTCTCACCGACGATCGGATAATGTTCTGGACGAATGTTCAAACTCTTATGTTTATGAAGCGCCGGTTGGATGGCCGGAAGGATTGCTTCGAGCCGATCGATATGGACGGCGGCCGCATAGACCGCGTTCGCGAGCGCCTCTGGCTGACGGCCGCGTTGTTGGTTCGTATGGTTGAAGAAGTGACGGACTTCTGGGTTATTTTCGAACATCCGCTTATAAAAGTGACTCGTGATGGCGACCCCGTGGTCTTTCAAGACAGGTGCGGTCGCTTTGACGATTTCGATGGTCTGTTGGTCTAACATCTATGTTTCCCCCTTTTCAAATGTACACGTTCATTATGTGAGAGAAATCACTTTAAAAGCAATATATTAAATACTAGTTTCAATCAAGTTCAAATTTCTGACTTGAATCCGCCACTCTTTCTTCACACCTTTCATCATCGCGCTTTCGCGAGATGTCTTGTACAATGAACGAACGAAGAGGTGATTTCATGCGGCTCACGCAATCGTGCGATTACGCACTCCGAACATTGATGTATAGTGCCACGTTCTCCCATCGTCTCGTGACGATTCAAGAAGTGGCGGACCAGTACCAGATTTCAAAAAACCACGTCATGAAAGTCGTCTACGAACTCGGTAAGCATGGGTATCTCGAGTCGGTGCGCGGGCGCGGTGGTGGTTTCCGATTAGCCCGTCCGATGAAAGACATCAACGTCGGCGACGTCGTTCGGACGATGGAACCGTTCGAACTCGTCGAATGTTTTGGGGAAGGCCGCTGTGTCATCGCCCCTGCCTGCGACCTCCGGAGCGTGTTGAACGAGGCGATGCTTGCGTTCCTCCATGTGCTCGACCGCTATACGATTGCCGATCTCGTTGCGAATCGGACGAACGAACTGGCCCTACTTTTAGGCGCACAAAAGCCGACGGACTAAACGAGTCTGTCGGCTTTTGAATTAGAGTGGTTTTAACTTCGCTTCGATTTCATCCCGGCGCGGCTCAAGGAATGGCGGTAGCGCCAAGCGCTCCCCGAGCGTCTCGACGGACTCATCGGTCGCAAATCCCGGTCCATCGGTCGCGAGTTCGACTAAAATGCCGCTCGGCTCACGGAAATAAATCGACTTGAAATAATAGCGGTCAATCAGTCCGGAATGGCTGATACCAAACTCGTTTAACCGCTCGACCCATTGCTCCATTTCCAAGTCGTCCTCGACACGAATGGCGACGTGATGGACGCTTCCCCGGCCCGGCCGCTCCGACGGGACATCGGGACGGTCGACGAGGTGAATCTCCGTCGCCACGCCCCCCTCTCCTGTCTCGAACACACGAACTGTTTGCTCATTCCGCTCAAATTCAGAGGCGAAACGATAGCCGAGCACGTCCGTCAATACGCGTCCCGTCTTCTCGATGCGTCGCACCGTCCATTCACTGAAACCGAGACCGAAGATGGCGACGTCGACGGGGACCGGACCGTTTGACCACGGTGTCCCCGAGCCACCTTCGACGAGGCAGAGCCGTTGCCCTTCCCCGTCCTCGAAATAAAGCGTCGGCCGGCCGCGTACCTCCTCTACGGGATCATGAAGCACATCGAATTCGGCAAACCGCTTCAGCCAATAGGTCAATGCTCCTGGCGGCACTCGAAGCGCCGTCCGTGAGATGCTACTACTCCCACGATACGTCTGTCCGAGAAACGGCAGTTCGAAGAACGTCAAATCGCTTCCCGGCGTCCCCGTCTCATCTGCATAGAATAAGTGATACATCGACGGATCATCTTGGTTGACCGTCTTTTTGACGAGTCGCATCCCGAGCACTTCTGTATAGAATCGTAAGTTTTTCTTTGCGTCCCCCGTCATCGCCGACACGTGGTGTTGCCCTAAAATCGCCTTCATTCGCTTCTCCCCTTTCACGTTTGATTCTATTGTACCACCACCAAATAAGTAAAGCTCACTTTACATAAAGTAAAGTTTGTTTTACACTGTTGTTAGAAACAGGAAATGAGGTGGCGCCATGCCGTTGATTAATCGCGTCAAAGAGTTGCGGGCCCGGCATCACTTGACCCAAGGTGATCTTGCGGCCAAGGTCGGTGTGACGAGACAAACAATCATCTCGCTCGAGAAAGGGAGTTATACCCCGTCCCTCCTGCTTGCGATGCAAATCGCCCGCGTGTTCGAGGAACCGGTTGAATCTATTTTTACAATCGAGGAGGAAACAGAATGAAACGTGTCATCATCCAATCTGTATCAAGCATTATCTTGTATATCCTAATGGCGTTCACGATTGCCTCGTTCGCGTCAACAGTCACCCATTCATTGGCTGCGCTACAATCCGGCGTGTTCGTGCTAGAGTTCAACTTTTTACCGTTCCTGTTATTGATCATCTTTTTTATCGTCTGGACGATCTATTCGTTCCGCACACGTCCGAATCAACAGATGAGCTTCGGTCAATGGTCGGTCCGTATGACTGAATTCAGTGAAGTCGATGAACGCGAGGCGCTGATCACGGCGAAAGCGACGAAAGCGGCGTACGTCTCGTTCAGCATCTCGGTCCCGCTCTCCATGCTGACGTTCTTCTTTTATCCGCTGTTTCAGACAGCGTGGCCGACGTATCCGGTCTTTGCGCTCGTCTCGACGCTCATCATCGCGAACCTCGTCTACATGACGACGTGGATTCGTGCGTATACCCGTTAAGGAATTCACAGCGAATTCCTTTTTTTGTGTCGATTTTTCGTCGACTCGGACGTCACGATTGCCAAGATCGTCTCGTCGTGCTTATATATAACTAAATTGTTATATAAAGTATCAAAGGAGTCTTGTCATGTGAAAACCGTCGATTTGACGACCGGCAACGTGCAGCGCGTCATCGTAGCGCTCGCCCTACCGCTCGTCGGCAGCTCGCTCTTACAGTTTACGTACAGTCTCGTCGATATGTTTTGGGTCGGCGCGCTCGGAAGCGACGCCGTCGCCAGTATCGGCGCGGCCAGTTTTTATATTATGCTCGCCCAGGCAATCCAGTCTTTGATTGTCGTCGGCGCCGGCATAAAAATGTCACAAGCCGTCGGCAAACGCGACGATGAATTGATTCAACGCTATGTTCGGAGCGGCAGACGGCTGAACTTCGGGCTCGGGCTTTTGTCCGCCCTCCTGCTCGTCTCACTCGGACCGACGCTGATCGGCTTTTTGAACATGAACGCGCCAACCGTCGAGCATCTTGCCTATCAGTATTTGCTCGTCAGTGCACCGATGCTCCTGTTCTCGTTCTTCAATTTGCTGTTCGCCCGTCTGTTCAGCGCCTATGGAAACACGACGACGGCGATGCGGATCAACGCGACGGGCGTCATCCTCAACATGATGCTGTCACCGCTCTTCATCTATCCGCTCGGCCTTGGCGTACTCGGGGCCGGTCTCGCGACTCTCGCCGCGAACGCCGTCATGTTCGGCTTCTTTTGGCATCGGGCCCGGGCCTTGTTCGATTGGGAAGAGACCGTGCGACCGGTCCGCGCCGACTACACCGAGATTTTTCGTCTCGGGTTTCCGATGGCGACGCAACGCGTCCTCTTTACTGTCATCAGCATCTTTCTCGCCCGTATGATCGGTTCATATGGGACCGAGGCCATCGCGGCCCAGCGCATCGGCCTCCAAATCGAGGCGATCGCCTATATGATGATCGGCGGACTGAACGGCGCCATCGCGAGTTACACAGGCCAAAACCTTGGCGCCCGGAAAATTGACCGGGTGCACGAAGGATACCGGGTGACGACGCGAATCGGTATGCTCTACACCGGGCTGATCACACTCGTCTTCCTCGTCTTCCCGGACGTCCTTATCAGATTATTCGTCGATGATCCGACAACGATTGACATCGGTGCGAGCTATTTACGCATCATCGGTGTATCACTCATCTTCGCCTCGCTCGAGATGATCGGCAACGGCTACTTCTCCGGACTCGGATTACCGAAAATCCCGGCGACCATTTCCATCGTCTTTACTGTCGCCCGCATCCCGCTCGCCATCCTGCTCGAGCCGGTTCTCGGTCTCGATGCCATCTGGTGGAGCATCGCCATCTCGAGCATCGTCAAAGGACTCGTCTCCGCATTGTACGTCCGACTAACAAAAAAGGAAGTGACTTCCCTTGCAGAAGCGATTTAGTCAGTTATCAAAACAATTGCTCACGAGCGGCCGGTTCGCCATCGAGCGTGAGATGCTCCGCGTGACACCTGAAGGGACGCTCGCCGTCACGAAACACCCAGACAGTCTCGGTGACAAGGCGACGCACCCCTATATCACGACCGACTTCTCGGAAAGTCAAATCGAGCTGATCACGCCGACGTTCCCGACCGTCGAAGGGGCACACGACTTCCTACAGACGCTGTACGATATCACGGCGCTGCATATCGATGACGAGCGCCTCTGGCCGCAGTCGATGCCGTGCGCGCTTCCGGACGGCGGGATCATCCCGCTCGCCGATTTTGGCAGTTCTGGCGTTGAGGCCGGCCGCTACCGGGAGCATCTGCTCCAAAAATACGGGGCGAAAAAACAGCTCATCTCGGGTATCCATTTCAACTTCTCGTTCGCAGACGAGTTGGTTGCGGCTTTATATGAAGGGTCGCCCGAACAATATGATCGCTTCAAAGATGAACTCTACTTGAAGCTCGTCCGCAACTATTTGCGGATGCGTTGGCTCATCGTCTACCTGTTCGGTGCGACACCTGCCGTCCATACGAGCTATGAAGAACGTTGCGTCAGCCAGATGCAGGCATTGAACGAGGACGTGTATTCGAATTCGACGGCCCTGTCTTACCGAAATAGCGACTGCGGCTACACGAACGTCGAACCGCTCTACTCGGACTATTCGACGCTCGCCGCATATACCGACAGCGTCCGCCGCTTCATCGCGAAAGGCGACATCGAGAGTCCGAACGAGCTATACTCGCCGATTCGTTTGAAGACGTCCCGGGGCGGCAATGACTTGGAACGACTTGAAACGAACGGCATCGACTATATCGAGATTCGAAACATCGATTTGAACCCGTTCGAGAAGACGGGCATCGCCCTCGACGACTTGAAGTTCCTGCACATCTTCCTACTCTACTTGGCGTTAAAAGACGAGACAGACTCCGCAAACTGGCAGGCCGAGGCGTTCCATAACCAACAGCTTGTCGCCAAAGAAGGGCTATCCCCGACGCTCACGTTGCACCGGGATGGCGATTCGATCGCCTTACACACGTATGCGAACGAACTGTTAGATGACATCGAAGCGTTCAACACTCGCTACGCCCTCGGGTTCGCGGACGTCTTCGGCTCCGTCCGCGAACGAATCGACCATGTGGACGCGACGTATTCGGCCCGGTTGACGAAAGTGATGACAACCGAAGGCTACACGGCCTGGTCGCTCCGGCAAGCCGAACTGTTCTATCGAGACGCATACGCCAACCGGTTCCGAATGCACGGCTACTCGGACATGGAGCTGTCGACGCAGATTTTGATGAAGGCGGCCTTGAAACGTGGCTACACCATTGATGTCATCGACCGAGACGACCAGTTCATCCGGATTCGCCACGGCAACCGGACCGAATATGTGAAACAGGCGACGAAGACGTCAAAAGACAACTACGTGTCGGTGCTCATGATGGAAAACAAGACGGTGACGAAACACGTCCTCGCCGAGCATGGCATCCGCGTCCCTGAAGGAGTCGAACTCCGAAGTGAAACCGATTTACGAGACGCTTGGCATGCGTTCTCAAACGAGCCGGTCGTTTTGAAGCCGAAGTCGACGAACTTCGGGATTGGCATCCACATTTTCAAGGACGGGACGACGCTCGACGAGGCGCTCGCGGCGTTCCGTCACGCTCGTACGTTTGATGACGTCATCTTGCTCGAAACGTTCCTGCCCGGAAAAGAGTATCGTTTCCTCGTCATCGGCGACGAGGTGGCGGGCATCTTGCACCGCGTCCCGGCGAATGTGACGGGAGACGGGGCCTCGACAATCCGTGAGCTCGTCGCCCAAAAAAACGAAGACCCACTCCGCGGAAAAGGATATAAGACCCCGCTCGAGAAAATCGAGATCGATGACATCGTCGTCGCGTTCCTGCGCCTTCAAGGCAAGACGCCGGATAGTGTGATCGCGGATGGTGAGCGCGTCTTCCTTCGTGAGAACTCAAACATCAGCACCGGCGGCGACAGCATCGACTACACGGACCGGATCGCCGATTCGTATAAACAGATCGCCGTCGCGGCCGCGAAGGCGGTCGGTGCGACGATTTGCGGTGTCGACATGATGATTCCGTCGCTCGAGCGTGAAGGTGACTAC
This sequence comes from Exiguobacterium alkaliphilum 12/1, assembly GCF_000714435.1. Lineage (GTDB taxonomy): Bacteria > Bacillota > Bacilli > Exiguobacteriales > Exiguobacteriaceae > Exiguobacterium > Exiguobacterium alkaliphilum. Next base: position 64,161 of record NZ_JJMW01000058.1, on the reverse strand, counting down.
GGTATCATCGAGCTGAACTTCAATCCGGCCATCCACATCCACTCGTTCCCATACGAAGGGAAAGAACGCCCTATCGGTGAGACGGTGCTCGATTTGTTGTTTGACTGAACAAGTTGTACTTCTCCAAAAAGCGGGAATAAGGACTACGTTGAGGTCAAGGCGCTTTCTCATGAAAGGGGACGTTTCAATGGGGGCTGTCAAATCGCACGTAGAAGGCAACACACTCGTCGTCGAACGTAGCTTTCGGGCATCGCGCGAGCTCGTGTTCGAAGCCTTCTCGAGCCCGACCCATCTCGAATCTTGGTGGGGACCGGCCGGATGGAAGACCGAGGTTCGCACGTTCGCGTTCGAACCAGGCGGGACGTGGCATTACAAAATGACGTGTGTCGACAAAAATCAAGGCGACTATTATGGGATGGAGTCATGGGGGAAGTCGACGTTCGTCGAGATTACACCACATCGAAAAATTGTCTATACGGACGCCTTCTCGGATGCGGACGGGAACATCAATTCAGACTTTCCTGTCATGACAATCACGAACGAGTTTTTAGACATCCCACACGGCACACTGCTCGTCAGCCGCTCCGAGTTCTCGGACGTCGAATCGCTTGAAAAGGTCGTCGAAACGGGCGCCGTCGAAGGCTTCGCCTCGCAGCTCGAACGCCTCGACGCCATCGTATCCAGATAGCAGCAAGCACCGCTCCTCGACTGAGGTGCGGTGCTTTTTCTACTTCCTCATCGCTCGAATTGTTCGAATAGTCGATTGAGTTGAGGTGCATCAATCGCCTCGACCGAATCCCCGACACTGATCTCGGTCGAACAATAGCCGTCATGCGGAACAAGATAACCTGCGATGCCAATCCCAGTCGTATCTTGAACAGCTTGAACCCGGGCCGAGACTTCCTCCACGTCACCTTCAACATGAAGGTGGAACATGTTCGTCACCGGGACGTCCGGTGTCGTCCACACCCCATCGAGCGCATTGAAACGGCGCGCGAGTTCTTTCGCCTGTTCATAATAGCTCGCCATCCGGTCTTTCCGCAACCCATAGTAATAGTCGGCCGGGATGATGTACGGGTACAGCCCAATCAAATCGCCACCATACCGCCGTTTCCACACTCTCGCCTCGGCGCAGAACGGTTTCGGTCCGGCCAAGATGGCTCCGGCAATCCCGCCGATGCCTTTGTAGAATGAGACGTAGACGCTGTCGAACAGTGCACATACTTCTGCTGCCGTCTTCTCGTAATACGGGAGCGTCTCGAATAATCGTGCCCCGTCGAGATGCAGACGAATCCCCCGCTCCCGGCACAAGTGACTGATCGCCTCCAATTCATCGAACGGTGGCAAATAGCCCCCGAGCTCCCGTTGCGGCAACTCGATCAACAGGCAGGCGATGTCGGGCAACGCCTGCACTTCCTCGAGCGTCATCAACCGCTTGTCGTCCCCAATCAAGATCGGCTCGAGGTGATGCAGTTCCTTTAAGCCGTCCTGTTCGTGAATCTCCAGGTGACAGAGCGGATGATAGGCGACGCGTCGGTTCTTCGTCTCGTCTGCCCAAATGCGTAACGCGATCTGTTGCGCCATCGTGCCGCTCGGAAAGAAGATGGCGTCTTCCATGCCGAGTTCTTGCGCCAGTTTCTGCTCGAACCGCGCGATGACTTCGCCCGTCCCGTAATGGTCGCTCGCCTGATTCGGGTCGACCTCGGCGAACACTTGCTGCAAGACGCCGACGTTCCGTCTACCATGACCGCTCAGTTGATGCGACGTCTGTTGATACGATGTCCGTAAATCCATGTCATCCCCTCCAAAAATGGCCCCCTATCCATAGATAGGAGGCACCATCATTAATCGCGTACCCGGACGATCAATTTCCCGCGTACTTTTCGTGTTTGCAATTGTTCCAAACCATCTTTCAACCGATCGAACGGCAAGACGTCGGTGACGAGGTCGTTCAATTCGCCGGCCTCGAGTAATTTCATCAATTCCTCCGCCATATATGCCAAGTTGCGAATGGCGCGCTCATCCTCACTCGCATGGGCCGCACCGAGGGCGACCTCATGGATGGACGGCGAGAGCGTAAAGCCTTTCACGTTCGACGTATCCGGCGGACCGGCGATATAGGCGAGCTGTCCACTGAAGGCGAGCCGGTCGAGGTCGGCTGTCGCCACGTCACGACCGACCGTATTCAAGATGAGGTCGACGCCGCGACCGTCCGTCTCTTCCATGATCCGTTCCGTCACGTCTTCCGTGTTGTAGTCGATGGCGACATCGGCACCGAGCGCTTTCACCCAGTCAAAGTTGTCAGGCGACGCCGTCGTGAACACCTTAAGCCCAAGTTTCTTCGCAAGTTGGATCGCGTAACCGCCGACCCCGCCTGCTCCGGCGTGGATGAGAATCGTCTCTTTGTCACGCGTGTTCAATTTCTGCATTACCGCCTCATACGCCGTCATACCGGCACAAAGGATGGCCGCAGCGGCCTCATCGCTCACGTCAGGCGGGACGACGGCACAGGCACGCGCATCGACGACCGCATACTCTGCGAAGCCACCGTTCTTCCCGAGGCTCGTATGGACGGCGACACGTGACCCGGTGATGATGTTGGCGATACTCGAGCCGACTTCGACGACTTCCCCGACGAGGTCGACCCCGAGAATGTGCGGGTACGACCAGTTCGGGTTGCCGTTCGTGCCAACTTTATAGTCGACCGGGTTTAACGCGACCGCCTCGACTTTGATGAGCAGTTCGCCCGCTTTCGGTGTCGGTCGCTCCGTCTCCCCGAGATGTAGATGATTGAGTCCTGGTTGATCGAGTAACCATGCCTTCATTTCAATACGCTCCTTCCGAATACGTCAATTCATACGAGTGCGAGTAAATCTCGACGAGGTTGCCGAACGGGTCTTCACAATACACCATCCGGTACGGTTTATCGCCCGGGTAATACTCCCGAATCGGCATGCGTTGTTTTCCGCCGTGGGCGACGATTTTCTCAACGAGTCCCTCGATGTCCGGGTCTTGGACGCAGTAGTGAAAAATGCCTGTCTTCCAAAACTCGAAATTGTCCTCCGGCGACTCATTGTTCGGGAACTCGAACAACTCAATCCCGATTTTGTCACCGGTCGACATATGGGCGATTCGGAAGCTACCCCAGCCCGGTCCGAATACGTCCGTGCACATGACACCAATCGGCGAGTCGTCCTCGACGACGTCTGAAGGTTGCATGATCGTGTACCAGCCCATCACGTCCTCATAAAATTTCACTGCCTCCGCCACACTCGGCACCGATAGTCCGATATGTGAGAATGTACGTGGATATGTCACTGTCATCCGCTCCTTTTTGTTTGCTCAATTTGATCGATAACGATACGATACCTTCATCGAAGCAAGAAAAATAGTACGCACATTGAAGTAACTACCCGAAAGCGAGGCAAAGTGAACATGACGACCCCGTTCCCCGTCAACAAGGCGCTCGACATCATCGGCGGCAAATGGCGGCCCCAAGTGTACTGTACGCTTGAGGACGGCCCACGCCGTTTCTCCGAGATTCAACGTGCCATCCCTGACGTCAGCCGTAAAGTGTTGACCGACCAACTACGCGAGCTCGAACAGCTCGGCATGGTCCGCCGCATCGACTATTCGACCGAGAAACAGCTGCATGTCGAATACTCACTCACCGAGGAAGCGCTCAGCCTGCAACCGGCGATGAAGGCGCTCTGCTCGTGGGGCGAGACACGAGACGAATAAACCCTCGCCGAATCCGGCGAGGGTCTTGTCATGCTGCGAATAGACTGATGAGGTTTCCGTCCGGGTCGATGACGATGGCATAGCGTTGCCCCCAAAACGCATCCCACGGTTCCCGATGCGAGGCATAACCATGCTCGACGATCGCCTCATAGCGCGCATCTAGCTCATCCCGACTGTCACATAAGAAAGCGAGTTCGACCCGGTGTCCCGTCGCCTGCTTCCATTCCCCATACACCGATTCGGCCACTTCGACCGTGTCGAAGGCGAGCCGGACACCGCCGTCGTCGACCTCGACGTGCGCTTCCCCATCCATCGCTTTCGGGATTGACAGACCGAGCATCCGATAAAAGTCGAGCGCCCGTTTCATATCTTCGACGACGATGCCGACCATGTCTAATTTGATTCCCATGTGGTCACCCCATTCTTTAAGTTGGTGGTACTATAATGAGTGTAGCACTCCATTCTGACCTTGAATCGAGGAAATTCACATGACGTATCAATTTTCTACCCTGACCCAGCCACAAGCTGAAACGATTGCCTATACGTGGCACTACGAAGGCGATTATGCCTTTTACAATATGGAGGCTGACGAAGCCGATTTAACCGAATTTTTAGACGCCGAACAGCGTGGACAGTCGGTGTTCGCCATCACGTCCGACACCGAACTAATCGGTTTCGTGAGCGTCGCGAGAACGGATGATGAAACGCTTGATATCGGCCTCGGTATGCGTCCGGACTTGACCGGACGCGGGAGTGGACGCGCGTTCCTTTCGTCGATTCTCGACTTCATCGAGACGACGTACGCGCCGCGTCGCATTACGCTCGCCGTCGCCGCCTTCAACAAACGGGCCATCCGGCTGTATGAGACGTGCGGTTTCAAACAGACCGGTTCGTTTCAACAACCGACGAACGGGAGCGTGTATGACTTCGTCCGCATGGAACGCAAAGAAAGTCCTCAGAACGTTTGATTCTGAGGACTTTTCCTATGTGATCTGTTTCTTTTGGATATACGATAAGCCGAGCGCCGCAATCAAGATGGCCCCTTTGACGATGTCTTGGGCATAGTACGGCACATCCCACATCGTCAGCCCGTTCAACAAGATGCCAATCAAGACGGCACCGATTAACGTGCCGACGACGTTCGGGCGTCCCGTACCGAAGACGGCGTAGCCGATGTAGGCGGCCGCGACCGCGTCCATGAGGAGCGGTGCGCCGGCCGACACTTGGCCCGTGCCGATCCGTGACGCCAAGATGATGCCGCCGATGGCTGCGAATAGCCCACTCAACACGTAAGCGTACAGCTTGATTCGATTGACGGCGATACCCGAACGACGGGCCGCCTCGACGTTCGAGCCGACGTAATAGAACTCGCGCCCCGTCTTCGAATACGTCAAGAACAGATGGGCCCCGGCGAAGAAGAGGATCATCAAGATGGCGACGAACGGGACCGGACCGATTGAACCTTGGCCGATGAAGAGGAACGATGGGATGAACCGCCCCGGCGCCGTTCCTCCATCAATCGGCATGTTGTCATAAATCGAGAACCCTTTCGTGTACGTCAATTGGACCCCGTTGATGACGTACATGATGGCGAGCGTCGCGAGCAAGTCCGGCAACCGGAATTTGATTGTCACGAGCGCGTTCAACAGCCCGACGAGAACGCCGAGAATAATTGGGACGAGCAAGGCGACGAGTAGCTCTTGACTATGTAACACGAGGCTTGACGCCGCCCCGATCGTCGCGAGACTCGCCGTCGAACCGACCGATAAGTCGAACCCGCCGACGATGAGCGAGAACGTCACCCCGAGGGCGAGCAGCGAGACGATTGAGACGGATTTGATGATGTCGCTGAAGTTGGCGTACGTGAGGAACTGGTCGTTCGTCACGCCGAAGACCGCAATCAATGCGAGAATCGCGAACAGCGTTCCGTATTGACCGATTCCCGTGAATCGCTTCGCTTTCGGTTTGAGTACGAGTTGGGCCATGTCATGCCCCTCCTTTCTGTTGCCAACGGCCGCGGTCGAGCCAGAGCGTCCGGTTGGCGACGAGTTCGAGTTCGTGCGCTTCACTCGACGTGAAGATGACCGTCTTGCCTTGTTTGGCCAGTCGGGTCACGAGTTCATAAATGTCCCGTTTCGCCGTCACATCGACGCCTTTCGTCGGCTCGTCGAGTAAATACACGTCCCGATCTTCAAACAACCACTTGCTGAGGACGACTTTTTGTTGATTGCCACCGCTCAACTCACGCACCGGCTGTCGAACATCGGCATATTTGACACGAAGCGAGGACAAGACGCGTTGTAACACGCTCGTCTCGCCTTCCACGACTAACGCGTTTCGTTCAATCGAGTCGTCGAGAAAGAGTCCTTGCTTGCGCCGTTCTTCCGGGACGAAGGCGAATCCTGATTGAACCGCTTGACGCGGCGTTTGGATCGTCGCTACGTTCCCGTTGAGCTCGATGTGTTGCGTCGCGTCTGACAAACCGAACAACGCCTCGACGAGCTCCGTCTTGCCGCTCCCCGTCACGCCGCCGATGCCGACGACCTCGCCTTTGTAGGCGGTGAGCGATAACGCGGTCCCAAACGCGGGTAACGTGAGCGTCGCCTTCAGTTGGACCTCGTTCGTCGGTGTCGCTTTTTCCAACTCATCTACAAGTGACGTCCCGCTCAATAGCGTATGGACGTCTTCGGTCGACAACGGTTGGAACGGGCCTTCATAGACGAGTCGCCCATCACGGAGAAACGTCGTCGTCGTCGTGACACGTGTCAGTTCTTCGGAGCGGTGTGTGATGAGGAGGATGCCGACGCCGTCTTCGGCGAGTGTCTGCAGTAGCGAAAGCAGTGCCGCCGCATCGTCCGTCGACAAAGCGGCCGTCGGTTCGTCGAGCAAGAGGTACGTCGCCTCGCTCGCAAGCGCCCGGGCGATTAAGATGCGTTGTTTGACGCTGAGCGGATAATGCCCACTCGGTTTCGTCACATCGATCGCGAGACCGACACGCTTCAAATACGCCGTCGCCCGTCGCTTCAATTCACGCGGTTGAATCCGTTCGACCGTCTGCCACGGCACGACGTTCTCATAGACCGGTAAGTCGAGATAAAGCGCATCATCAACTTCTTGCGACACGGTGATGACACCACGTCGAATCGCTTCGGCCGGCGTGAGCACGACGGTCTCGTCGTCAAGCGAGATGGACCCGGACGTCGGTGCCGTCGTGCCGTTCAATAGCTTGATTAACGTGCTCTTCCCGGCCCCATTCAAGCCGAGAAGGCCATGAATCTCGCCGCGACGCAGCCCGAACGTGACGTCATCGAGCACCGTCACGTCCCCGTATTGTTTGGTGACGCGTTCAAGCCGAATCATCATTTCATCCAGTCCGACCAAGCCGCGTCCGACGCGCCCCAATTCGGTACGTATTGACCGAGATCATCCATCGTCACTTTCTCGTCCGGTAAGACGTCACGGTCGACTAAGTACGGGTCAATCGAATGAATGGACGGCGTCTCTTCACCAGCTAATTTTTGGTAAGCATATCGGACTTGGACACGACCAATCTCGGCCGGGTCGGTCGCTGCCGTCACTTTCCACGGGCTTCCCTCTTCTTGCATGAGCTGAAGGTCCTCATCGCTCAAATCGATGCCGTAGACGGCAATCTCATCGCGCCCGGCTTGTTTGATGGCACGGCTCGCACCTTTGGCGAATTCGTCCCACATCGCGAACACGGCGTCAATCTCGCCTTCCGGGTACTTCTTCAAGATCGCTTCCATCTGGCTCTGTGTGTCGAGCGCGGTGTTGTTCGTCGCCGAACCGAACTTGGCCACTTCCTCGATCCCTGGATAACGCTTCAAGAACGCATCGTAAATCGTATGGCGACGTTCCATCGGCGTGAAACCGCCGACCCAAATCGTGACAATCTTTCCTTCCCCGTCCAAATCCTCCGCGAGCGCCTTGAGCGAACGCCACGCGAGCGAATAGTCGTCTTGGTCGATGACCGTGACGCCTTCGTTCGTCAAATCGTTGTCGAACGCCACGACTTTGATGCCTTTGTCGAGCGCGCGTTGGACGGGTTCTTTCAACGCATCGGCGCGCCCGTGATCAATCAAGATGACATCGACACCTTGCGTCGTCGCCGTGTCGACATAACTCGCCATCTTCGACAAATCATTGTCGGCGTTATACACTTTCACGTTGCCGCCGAACGATTCGACTTGTTCGGTCACACCGTTTATGTACTGCGACGAGAACGTCCCAATCGACATTTGCATGATCAGGGCGACGTCGATGTCTTTCGGCAATGTCCCGTTCGAGGCCGACACCGGTTTCGTTTCCGGTGTCTTCTCGGTCGGTTTCGGCGTGGCTGCTTGTTCGTTCGTGCAACCGACGAGCGCCAAAACGAACGTGAATAGTAAAATCAATAGTTTTTTAGACATGAATCGTTCCCCCTACATGATGTGTGATAGCCGTCTCGTTCGCCTCGAACACGCCCGCCTCGGTGATGAGCCCCGTGATGAGCTCGGGTGGTGTGACGTCGAACGCCGGATTGAAGACCGTGATGCCGACAGGTGCCGTCGGCTGGCCACCGATGTGTGTCACTTCTTTCGCGTCCCGCTCCTCAATCTCAATCGCATCGTCCGCCATCAAATCGAACGTCGAATGCGGTGCTGCGACATAGAACGGGATGCCGTAATGGTTGGCGAGCACGGCGAGTTGAAGCGTCCCAATCTTGTTGGCGACGTGTCCCGTCCGCGTGATGCGGTCGGCTCCGACGATGATCGCGTCGACGCCTTTCGCTTGAATCGTCCACGCGGCCATATTATCGGTGATGAGCGTGACGTCGATGTCCGCTTGGTCGAGTTCCCAGACGGTGAGGCGTGCCCCTTGCAGAAGTGGACGGGTCTCACAGGCGAAGACGTTGAACGTGACACCGCGCTCTTTCCCAACATAAAACGGTGCGAGTGCCGTCCCGTAACGCGACGTCGCGATGGCGCCGGCGTTACAGATCGTCAAGACGTTCCCGCCTGAAGGCAACACGGTCAGTGCGTGCTCTCCGATGGATCGATACGTGTCGACGTCACGTTCATAGAGGGCGACCGCGCGCCGTTTTATTTCCCCGGCAATCTGTTCGAAATCGTCCCCGCTGTTCAATTCGAGAAGCGACTCGATCACATTTTGTAAATTGACCGCCGTCGGCCGTGTCGCGATCAAACGGCGTCCGACAATCTCGAGACGACGCGTGAAATCTGGGTCGTCGACGAGACGCTCTGCCTCTTTCGCCAGGACGAACGCCCCGAAATACGCAATCGCCGGTGCGCCTCGGACTTGGAGCGTCTCAATCGCGTGCTCCGCTTCTTCAAGCGTCTCGATCGTCACGTAACGTGCCTCATGCGGAAGGAGCGTCTGGTCTAAGAGAATCAACTCATTGGTCGAGACGTCAAAGCGAATGTTTTGCACCGTCATACGCGTACCCCCGATAACAAGGTGACGAGGTCGTCAATCGAGTCAACTTCGTGACGTTCTTTAATGAGCGCCGTACCGAGCGCGAGCGCATCGCGTTTCCGCTCGAGACGTGTCGTTTCGGGTAACGTCTCAAGGTCTGCGACGCCGGCGAGGCCGATGGCGCGGCGGATGAGTTCGCACCCGGCATAGCCGACCGTGTCGGCGAAAATCGTTTGTAACAAGTCGTCGACATATCCTTCCGTGTCGAACGGCTCGACGGCGTTCGTGAAGTTGTGGCGGAACGTCTTCTCAAACGTCTCCCACACCGTGAGGACGTCCGTGAACCGTTCGAATCGCTTGAGCGGATCGTGGAACGTGGCGAGCGTCAAATGCGCGATAATCTGTCCGACGTCGAAGCCGAACGGTCCGTAGAATGCGAACTCCGGATCGATGATTTTCGTCTCCTGCGTCGTCGCAAAGATGCTTCCTGTATGTAAGTCGCCATGAAGCAAGGCGTCATGTTTCGTGACAAATCCGACTTTCAGTTTCGCCACCTCGACTTTGAGCGCCTTGTCATGCCAGAGGCGTTCGACGTCAGGACGCAGCGCCGCCTCGATATTGTTCGACTCGGCGTCTTTATACGGATCGGTGAAAATGAGCTTTTCCGTGATGTCGCACAGCTCCGGGTTGTAATACTCCCGTTCCTTCCGCTTCTTCTCGATTGGACCGGCCGCGTAGTCGGACGTGGCGAACAACGTCTCGCCTAAAAATTCACCGACGTGACGGGCCAGTTCAGGATACGTCTTCCCTTCGAGGTAACCGGTGCGGACGATTTCATAATCGGACAAGTCCTCTAAAATCGTGTACGCGAGCGTCCGGTCGCTCCCGAGCACGTTCGGCACGAAACGTGGCACGACTTCTGCGAACTGACGCAACGCGAGCTGCTCGATCCAGGCCCGTTCAAGCGTGAGCGGCCAACTTTCCCCGACGACTTTCGCATACGGGAGCGCTTGTTTGACGATAAGACGCTGTTCGCCTTGACGGATGCGGAAGACGAGGTTCAAGTTTCCGTCCCCAATCTCTTCGCATTGGGCGATCCCTCCTTCTTCAATCAGTCCGAGTGCCCGGACGTGGTCGACGACCGTCTGTTCGGTAAATGGTTGATATGCCATGTCTATTTCCCCTTTCGATGATTTCCACAAAAAAAGCCCCTTTCTCCGCGAGAAAGAGGCACAGCCAGATTGGTTGTTCCTCTCATCTTTCAGACATTCGTCTGGTGGATGTAGCACCGTGCCGTACTGGTCGGTTGCTGCGGCGTCATCGGGCCAATTCCCTCTGCCAACTCGCGATAAGAGTGTGTTATTCGATTTGTGTGACTATGAGCTGAATATTACGGAGTCGACGCCCTGGTTGTCAACGCTGTTTTTTTGAGCATCGAGTCACTTTTTGTTTGCATATATGGAAACAAATTTCTAAAATAAAAAATTTTCAAAAAAAGGAATTGACGCTGTGACGATTCTGTGCAAAAATTCAATTAAATTTCACAACTTCAAATCATATTCTTATCAAGAGCAGACGGAGGGACAAGCCCGATGATGTCGCAGCAACCGACCCGATTGGGCACGGTGCTAATTCTTGCAGCAGACGCTGAGAGATAAGAGTTCATTTTTTATGATGACCTCTTGCCTCGGCATGGGGTCATTTTTTGTTTGACCGGAAGGAGGAACGAACATGGGCATCATCGCCACTTATGAAATTAACCGTACGGACCGCGTGGCCGACCTCGCCGCGAAAATCGCGCTCGAGTTGACCGTCGGCACGTGGACGGACTTACCACACCTAGAACAAGCACAGTTACAAGCGTATCGCGCCGAAGTCGTCTCGACGTCACATACGGAAACGACGAGCCGCTTCAAAATCCGCTACCCGCTCCATAACGTCAGTGCGGACTTCTCATCCATCTTGACGACGACGTTCGGAAAGCTATCACTCGACGACTCGGTTCGGCTCGTCGACCTCGATTTACCTGAAGCGTTGCGCGACACGTTTCCCGGCGCCAAGTTCGGGACAGAAGGCGTCCGTCAGCTACTCGGCGTCTACGACCGGCCACTCGTCATGAGCATCTTCAAAGGGGTCATCGGCCGAGACTTGACCTTTTTAGAAGCACAGCTCCGTGACCAGCTCGACGGGGGCATCGATATCGTCAAAGACGACGAGATTTTATATGACAATCCGCTCACCCCTTCACTTGAGCGGGCGCAGATCGGCCGCACCGTCTTAGACGAGCATTACGAGGCGACCGGAAAACGTGCCCTGTACGCCGTCACGCTAAGCGGACCGGTGTTCACGTTACGTGACCAAGCGCTACGGTTGATTGACGCTGGGGCAACGGCCCTCCTCTTCAACGTCTATACATACGGGCTCGATACCTTGCGTGAGCTGGCGAAAGACCCGGACGTGAACGTGCCGATTTTAGCGCACCCGGCGTTCGCCGGCGCCTTGACCGGTTCAATCAGCCATGCACTCCTACTCGGGAAGCTTCCTCGACTCGCCGGTGCCGACTTGACGCTCTTTCCATCGCCGTATGGATCGCTCGCGACGCCGCGTGACGAGGCGCTCCTCATCCGCGATGTAAGCGCGGAACCGAGCGAAAGAAAAGCGATTCTCCCGGTCCCGTCAGCCGGGATTCATCCAGGGCTCGTTCCCGACATCATCCGTGATTTCGGAACCGATGTCGTCATCAATGCCGGTGGTGGCATCCACGGACACCCAGACGGCGCCGCAGCCGGGGCCCGGGCGTTCAAACAGGCCATCGCGCACGTCCTCGGGCAACGAGACGGCCAGACGACCGAGCTCGAGACGGCATTGAAAGCGTGGACGACGCGATGACGGTCCATATCCTCTGCGATTTCGACGGGACCATCACGGCCGAGGACAACATCATCGCCTTGATGAAGGCGTTCGCTCCTCCCGAATGGGTCGAGCTGAAAGACGCGATCCTCGCCCAAGACATCTCGATTCGCTCCGGCGTCGGCCAACTGTTCGACTTGTTGCCAAGTAGCGAACGTACCGCATATCGAGACTATTTGGTGGAACGTATCGCGTTACGCCCTGGGTTTACTGCCTTTTTGGCCGACGTGCGTCAAAACGAATGGCACTTTGACGTCGTCAGCGGCGGGATGGACTTCTTCGTTCAACCAATTTTAGACGGCCTCGTCGGTTCCGAACATATTTTCTGTAACGTCGCCGACTTCTCGGGTGAGACCGTGACCGTCGCGTGGCCACACGCGTGTGACGATCAGTGCACGAACGATTGCGGTTGCTGTAAACCGACGATCGCCCGCCGCATCGTCGATTCCAATGACCGGTTGATCGTCATCGGGGATTCGGTGACCGATTTCGAGATTGCGAAACGGGCGGACTTCGTCTATGCCCGTGGACAACTCATCACGCTCTGCGAGGCGGAAGGCATCCCATTCGCCCCGTTCGAGACGTTCCATGACATCACCCATCATCTGCAGGAGGTGACCGTATGAGTGTGACCGCCCGTTGGCTCGAACTAGCCGACATTAAAGATGAGCTCGCCGCCCGCGACTGGTTCCCCGGAACGAGTGGGAATTTGGCGATTCGCGTCGAAGATGACCCGCTCACCTTTTTAGTCACTGCGAGCGGACGTGACAAGCGAAAACGAACACCGGACGACTTCGTCCTCGTCGATGCTTTCGGACGCTTGATCGGCGAACAGACAGGAAAACCGTCCGCCGAGACGTTGCTCCACGTGGAGGTGTTCAACCGGACCGAAGCAACGTGCTCGCTCCATGTCCATACGATTGACAACAACGTCATCTCCGAGCTTTATGCCGCTCGAGGCGAGGTCGTCTTCACCGGTCAAGAGATCATCAAGGCGCTCGATTATTGGGAAGAAGATGCTATCGTCCGTGTCCCGATCATCGACAACCATGCCGACATCCCGACGCTTGCCGCGGCGTTCGCCCCTCATGTCCGTTCAAGCGCCGGTGCCGTCCTCATCCGCAACCACGGCATCACCGTCTGGGGCGAGACACCGGCGGCGACGAAACGCTATTTAGAAGCATATGAGTTTTTATTCAGCTACACGTTAAAACTACGCGCCTTAGGCGTCCATTCATAAGGAGGAACCATCCATGGCTACAATCTATTTCCAACAAACCGAAGAACGTCACGTCGACCAAACTGAAGTGAGCGCCTTTTTAGAGTCACGCGGCATTCTATATGAACAGTGGGACATCAACAAGCTCCCAGTAAACCTGCAAGAGAACTACCAGTTGACGGACGAGGACAAACAGGCGATTCTCGCGACGTTCCGTGACGAGATTAAAGATGTATCGGAACGCCGTGGCTATGAGACGGCCGACGTCATCTCGCTTTCGGATGCGACGCCGAACTTGGACGAATTACTCGTCAACTTCCAAAAAGAACACCACCACACGGACGACGAAGTTCGCTTCATCGTCAGCGGCCACGGTATCTTCGCAATCGATGACGCCGAGCGTGGCTACTTCAACATCGAACTGAACCCGGGCGATCTCATCTCGGTTCCGGTGAACACACGACACTACTTCACCCTCCAAGACGACCGCAAAGTCGTCGCCGTCCGAATCTTCGTGACGACGGAAGGCTGGGTGCCGATTTACGAGAAAGAAAACGTAAACGCATAATAAAGAAGCGGACGAGTGATTCGTCCGCTTCTTTATTTGGCTTCACGCTCAGCCAATCGCTCCCTTGCCGACTCGCGCATCTTCGAGACATCGATTTCACCAATTGCTTTTCCTAATCCACGTGTCGGAAGATTCACGTACATCGATTCGTAGTTTTTCACTTCGTATGTCTCGTGAAAAATTCCGACGACTTCACTTGACCGTGCTTTTTGATTGAACGCTTTCCATGCTTTCATATGCTGATTGTTGTGAGCGTATTGAAGTAACTGTTCGCTCGAGCGCCAATATTGAATGAGTGTAATCGAACGCCATCCGATGCTCGTCTCATGTGACAGGAACCCTAAATCCGAATGGGCATACAGCTCTTTCAACATGGCTGGCATAGCGTTAAACGTGGGCCACCACTTTCGAATCGAGCGCAACCGGTTCACTCGGATTCCGATGACAAATACGACGACGTCTTCATTCGGTACGGCCATTTTCCGTTTCATCGTCTGTTCCCCCTTCAATCATCCGCACTGTCCGTTCACACCATTCGATGAGGGCACGGGTCTGAGTCTTTCCATAGTCAAGCGTCATCAGCCAATACATCGCGTCCGGTGACTGTGTTTCGCTCGAGCGAATCATCGTCTCAATCGCTTCATACGTCTCCAATCGTCCACGTAATAACGCTTCATGATGGGTAATCTTTTCAATCGTTTCTTCTAAAGGTTCGTGTCTCGCAAAGAACAGTTTAAGCAACAGTTCATTTCGTTGAACCGGTAGTTCTTCCGGCTTCTCCTCGAGCCAACGACGTAACTCTGTCTCGCCTGACTCGGTCAGTTCATACGCTTTTCGATCGTCTTCTTCATTTGACAGTACAATCAGCCCGTCTTGTTCTAACGCTTTTAACGTCGGATAAACTTGCCCGAAGCTAATTTTCCAAAAGTGGTTTAAGCTGTGATCAATCATCTGCTTCATCTCATAACCGGTCCGGCAAGATGTCGTCAATAATCCTAACAGGGCATATCGTGTCGAGTTTTCGCGTGGCATGCGTCATCTCCTATATCAAAAAGATACTATCTATTTGATACATACCCGGTCATGAAACGATCAAACAAAAAACATGTGCCTCCGAAGAGACACATGTTGACTCAATGCTTGACCGCCGACGGTTTCGAAGAGAACCAACCCCAAAGGGCAATGGCGACCATGACCGACCAGAAGAAGAGCGTCCAACCGGTCGAGTGGACGAACCCGTGCGGGAGTCCGATGAATTCGATCGGTGTTCCTTCGATTAACCGTTTGAAGCCTTCGTGCTCCAAGACGAGAACCGTCAGCTTCACCCCGACCCAACCGACGATGATGAAGGCTGCTGTCTCGAGCGTCGGACGCTGGTGCAACAGTTTCACGAAGATTCGTGCGGCGAAACGCATTAAGACGACACCGATGAGACCACCGAGCAAGACGACGAAGAACTGACCGGAGTCGATGCCACCAATTTCACCGAGACCGAGCGCCGGAAGACTGACCGCGAGCGCGACCGCCGCCAAAATCGAGTCGACCGCAAAGGCGATGTCCGCGAACTCGACTTTCGCGACCGTCCACCAAAACTCTTTGCGCGAGACCGGTTTCTCGGTGACGGCCGTCTCGGCTTTCGCCTCTGCCGCCAGGTCTTGATGCGGCGCCATGTGGCGCGCCTTGTACGTCATATACAGATGTCTCGCACTCATCCCAATCAAATAGAGGGCCCCGAGCGCCTGCACTTGCCAGACGTTGATTAAGAATGAGATAAGGAACAGTGCGAGGAAGCGGAATACGAACGCTCCAAGCAAGCCGTAGAACAATGCTTTCTTTTGTTCCGTGCGCGGCAAATGTTTGACCATGACAGCCAAGACGAGCGCATTGTCTGCAGATAATAGCCCTTCAAGACCGATGAGGACGACGACAATCCAAGCATACTGCAGAATTAACTGCCAATCCATGTAAATCCATCTCCTTTTTGTTGTGTTCCTTCATATTTAATAGTGACTGTTTTTTTTAAGTTCACGAGAACATTCTATTCCGATTTCTTTTTAAAAGCAATCGTTATTTTTTCACACTATGAAGTTTCTCACTAAAAACAGGTTCAAAGCATGTTCCTAGAGCAAATTGATACCCGGTTCACGTACGTTTCGTGATAAAATCCTAACAAGAACGAGTGGTGGTCCCCACCCTCTCAAAAAGGAGAATCCGATTATGTCTACAAGCCATGTCGCTTTACCTACTAAAGCAGAACGACATAAATTATTCGGTTCGGTCCCACCGATCAAAGGAACGAAACCGACAGAAAAAGATAAAATGGTCGATCTACAAAACACACCAAAAAACTTCTTGTTCGCGCTCGACAGCGTCGGCATCTCAAACGTAAAGCACCCGGTCAACATCGAGACGCCGGACGGGATTCAAGCGACGGTCGCGACGTTTGAATTGACGACGTCACTCGTCCAAGACCGGAAAGGCATCAACATGTCGCGTCTCACCGAGCAACTCGACGCATACCATAACCAAGGTTGGACCGTATCGAACGCGTCGCTCATCGAGTTCGCGCAAGAACTTGCCGAGCGGATGGAACAAACGGAAGGTCAGCTCACAATCCGCTACCCGTGGTTCTTCAGCCGAAAAGCACCGGCGACCGGTCTCAGCGGGCTTATGAACGCCGACGTCATGCACCGCGTGTCGTATAACCTCGAAACCGGCACAGCGAGCGTCACGGTCGGGCTCGTCATCAACGTGACAACGCTCTGCCCATGCTCAAAAGAAATCAGTGAATACAGTGCCCACAACCAACGCGGCTACATCACGATCGAGGCCGGCCTCGACGAGACATCGCTCGACGGTTTCGACTGGCGCGTCGCGTTGCTCGATGCAGCCGAGTCAAACGCCTCAGCACCGCTTCACCCTGTCCTCAAACGTCCAGACGAGAAGCGCGCGACAGAGATCGCTTACGAGAACCCACGCTTCGTCGAAGACATGGTCCGTTTGATCGCAGCCGATTTGTATGAGATGAAACAAGTCGTCAACTTCTTCGTCGAGTGCCGGAACGAAGAATCGATTCACCAACACGACGCGATCGCCTCGATCACGTTCGATAAGCGCGAGAACTAAAAAAAACGAGTGAAGCCCCATCGGCTTCACTCGTTTTTCATAGGCTCCGGATGAGCCGAATCGTCAACAAAATCACAATCAAGATGACCCATACCGCCCAGACGAGACGCCATTTGGCCCAATCGAGCCGTTTGACGAACGCGTACACGGTCAAATACAGCGCGATAAGGAGTGGAATGACGACCCATGGATTCTCAAGCATCACGCTTCGATGTCACCGTCCCAGGCGAGCATACCGCCCTCGACGTTGACGACCTTATAACCTTGAGACTCCAAATAGTCGCCTGCTGTCACGCTGCGGCCGCCCGAACGACAGATGATGTGATAGACGTTGTCCTTGGCGAGCTTCTCCGTCACTTCCGGGAACTCGGACAGCGGATAGAGCGGGACGTGCGGGATGTGACCTGCGTCATACTCGTCTTGTTCGCGTACGTCGATGATGTGGAGCGATTCGCCGTTCTCGAGCTTCTCACGTAATTCGGTTGCATGGATATGTTGCATATTGGTTCCCCCTTTTCAATGTTATCCTCTACTAGTTTACCTCAGACTTTCTTCATACAAACGCTTCTTGCTCCTGAAAAAAGCATCCTCCGCTCAGGAAGGATGCTTTTTGACTTACGCTTCGTTGCGTTCGTCGATGGCTTGTGCTGCTGTGATGAGCGTCAATTTATAGACATCTTCTTCGTTACAGCCGCGCGACAAGTCGTTGACCGGCTTGTTGAGTCCTTGAAGGATTGGTCCGATCGCTTCGAACCCGCCGAAACGTTGAACCATCTTGTAGCCGATGTTCCCGGCTTCAAGGCTCGGGAAGACGAAGACGTTGGCGTTACCGGCCACGTCAGAGCCCGGTGCCTTCTTCGCTGCGACGCTCGGGACGAACGCGGCATCAAACTGAAGCTCACCGTCGATTGGAAGGTTAGGAGCCTTCTCTTTCGCGAGACGTGTCGCTTCGATGACTTTCTCGGTTTCAGGCGACTTCGCTGAACCTTTCGTCGAGAAGCTGAGGAGCGCGACTTGTGGCTCGATGCCGAACGTCTTCGCCGTCAAAGCTGACAAGTACGCATTCTCCGCGAGGTCGGCCGCGTCCGGGGCGATGTTGATCGCACAGTCTGAGAAGACATACTGCTCGTTGTCGCGTACCATAATGAATACGCCAGACGTCTTCTTAATACCTTCTTGCATCTTGATGATTTGAAGGGCCGGACGGACCGTGTCCGCTGTCGCGTGCATCGCACCCGAGACGAGACCTTCTGCCTTGCCTGTGTGGACGAGCATCGTCCCGAAGTAGTTCACGTCAGACGTCAACAATTCGCGAGCCTGTTCTGGTGTCGCTTTGCCTTTACGACGCGCGACGAACGCTTCGACGAGCGTCTCGATGTCTTCATACGTTGCCGGATCGTATTGCGTCAACTGCGAAATGTCAAAGCCGTGCTTCGTCGCGACCGCTTCTAGTTCAGCTTTTGGTCCGATGACAATCGGTTCGACCATGCCGTCGTTCTTCAAACGGACCGCGGCGCCGAGCACACGCTCGTCGACACCTTCTGGCAAGACGATTGTAGGACGGATTGGGCTGACTTTTTGTTTCAACGTATCAAATAGTTTCATAACGAATGAACCCCTTTTTTTGAAGTAAGTGTCACGTTTTTGTGACCGACTGTTATCTTTATGCGATTTCAATTATACACAGGACCTTTTTTAAAATAAACTATTCTGCCCGTTTCGTCATAAATCGCTTGAAATCAATCATTATACGAATAGAACAGTCAAACAGAAATGACTGATACAGGTAGATGTGAAGCCGTTTTCTTTTTTTGTGTCGTCTTCCCTTTACCCGGTCTCACGTGTGATTACGCTCACACGTGACGTCAAACTTGCCAGGCCGTGAAGCGACTATGGTAAAATAAACAGCGAAGCCTAAGTTCCTGAAAGGAGTTTTTTTATGTCTGAACGCCCTGCACCAACACCCACTACAGAGACACAGCATGCCGCCGCCACTTTGGATGGCTGGTATACGCTCCATGATTTCCGTACGATTGATTGGACCCGTTTAAAAACCGTTGATGCGACTGCTCGCCAAGAGATGATTGACGAGTTCGTTGCTTTCCTTGCCTCGCTCGAGGACGTGGAGGCGCGCGAAGAAGGGAGCCATGCGTTTTACTCGATTCTCGGACAAAAGGCGGACGTTGTCTTGATGGTACTCCGTCCGACGTTCAAAGAACTTGAACAAGTCGAACTCGCGCTCCGGAAGACGAGACTCTACGATTATATGATTCCTTCGTACTCGTACGTCTCGGTCATCGAACTCGGGATGTACCGAGGTTCAGGAGACGGGGATCCATACGAGAACCCGCACATCCGGTCGCGTCTCTACCCGACGCTCCCGAAAACGGCGCATGTTTGCTTCTATCCGATGAGCAAGGCCCGCCGCGACGGCGACAACTGGTATACGTTGTCGATGGATGAGCGGAAAGATCTCATGTACCGCCACAGTATGATCGGCCGCAGCTACGCCGGCAAGATCCAACAGTTCATCGGCGGCTCGACTGGGTTCGACGGCTGGGAATGGGGCGTCACGTTGTTTGCCGAAGACTCCCTCCAGTTCAAGAAAATCGTTTATGAGATGCGCTTTGACGAAGTCAGTGCCAAGTATGGCGAGTTCGGTGACTTCTACGTCGGGAACATCTTACCAAAAGAAGAACTCGGCACATTCCTCGGGTAATCGAGGTTTATGCAAACGTTCACTTGGGAATCTTTGTTTATAGAGGCAACTCCATAAATAATGATCAATGAGGTGAACAACGATGCGCGTGTTCAAGGAATCAGATCGAGACACTGCGGAACGTTTAGATTCGTTTATTGAGCGAATGGCACCGACTGCCGAGCTAGTCCAACTTCGATTTGAACAACAATTAAAACATACACAGCGAAAGGGTCAGGCGAAAGCCTGACCCTTTATTTTGTCTTCGCATGAAGCGCATCCCCGAGGAACGTCGCGAGTTCGAGCATGCCATACGTGCCCGCCTTCGCCTCGGCGTCGGAGTTATAGTTCGTGTTCGTGTTCACATCGTAGGCGTAAACGTTTCCGTCTCGGTCCTCGATAATCTCGATGCCGGCGACGGCGATCTCATTCGCCGCGAGGAACGCCTCGAGCTGCGCAAGAATCGGATGCGTAAACCCTTCGACAATCTCAAACTTCGCCGGTGGTGTCTCGCCGACCGGGCAGAACTGATCCTCAATCGAGCACGCGTCCGCCGGGCACAATTCAAACCCTTCCGATGTGTCGACGCGCACCGCGTAGACAAATTTGCCACCGATAAATTCGCAACGCGTGATGAACGGCTGCGGCGCCTCGATGTACTGTTGAATCAACGTGATGCCATCGACCGAGTCTTCAAAAGTTGGTCCATATACATACTCACGTAGCGCCTCAATCGAATGGAACAGTTGGACACCGAGCCCTTTCCCTGCCCGGTTATGTTTCGTGATGAACGGGGTCATCCCGAGCGTCTCCGCCGCGTTCATGATTTGCGCTTTGCCGACTGCCGCAATCGTCTTCGGAACACGAATCCCTTCGCGTCGAAGCGCCGTGTATTGATTCACTTTACTCACTTCGAGACGGATGGCGCGCGTCCCGTTAAAGACGGTCCGATTGTTCGCCTCGAGCCAAGCGAGCACCCCTTCCGTCAACTCAGGCGCGTAACGATGCCCCCGTGTGTGGGAGGAGGCGCTCATCCGATTGTAGAACACCCCTTCGGGCGGCGTCGCCTCGATGTCGACCATCCCTTCGTCTAAATGCCATAACTCATACGGTAACGCCAACTCGTCGAGTCGTTTGACGAGGTGGTTCGTCCACTCATTGTTTTCGTGTAACACATGAATTTTAGCCATACGTACCTCCCCTTTTTTTCGTATCCTCACTTTACCATGCTATATCTGATTATTCCAATGCGCATAACTATAGATGCGTTATTTCTTATTTTATAACGATTTCATGGTATAATGAACCTAATAATAATTGGGAAAAGCGACAAAATTTATAAGGAAGTGATGTGTTTGAATGGTTCGGTTTTAAGTACGGATAGTTTGATTTTATTGTTCGGCCTGCTCCTTGTCGCAGGTGTTCTCGCCACGCGCGTGTCAACCCGTTTCGGTCTCCCCGCCCTGATTTTGTTTATGGGAATCGGCATGGTGATCGGTAGTGATATCACAGGTCTCATCTTCTTCGACAACACAGGTCTCGCCCAAATGATTGGGGTCGCGGCGCTCATCGTCATCTTGTTTGAAGGGGGACTGCAGACGAAATGGTCCTCGATTCGTAGCGTCCTCGCCCCGTCTGCCTCGCTCGCAACAATCGGTGTCTTGCTCACGACCGGTGTCGTCGCGGTTGCCGTTCGTTTCGTATTCGGTTTCGATTGGATTGAAGCTTTCCTGTTTGGCGCCATTATCGGTTCAACCGATGCTGCGGCCGTCTTCGCCGCCTTCAAAGGAAAGAACATTGCACCGAACGTTGGTGCGACACTCGAAGCCGAGTCCGGCACGAACGACCCGATGGCGATGTTTTTGACGATTCTCGCTCTTGATTTCATGATGAAGCCTGATACGACAATCTGGGATGGGATTTGGATGTTCATCTTGCAAATCATTGTCGGTGCATTGCTCGGTTATGTGTTAGGAAACGTGTCACGACTCATGTTGAACCATCTAAAACTCGATTCGAGTGGCTTGCACGCGGTTCTCATGATTTCGATGGCGTTTATGACATACGGTGCCGCCGCATACTTTGCAGGTAGCGGACTACTCGCCGTCTATATCGCCGCG
This sequence comes from Exiguobacterium alkaliphilum 12/1, assembly GCF_000714435.1. GTDB lineage: Bacteria > Bacillota > Bacilli > Exiguobacteriales > Exiguobacteriaceae > Exiguobacterium > Exiguobacterium alkaliphilum. The sequence continues at coordinate 42,346 of NZ_JJMW01000058.1, read as the reverse complement.
ATGATCGTCGGAAACGCCCATACGGCCCACGAAGTGACGATTGTCCAATTCTCCGAGGCGCTCGCCTGGATTATGCAAATCATCATGTTCGTCATCCTCGGGTTGCTCGTCTTCCCGAAACAGTTGCTCGACCCTGAACTCATCTGGAAAGGGTTGCTCATTTCGTTCATTCTCATGTTTGTCGCACGTCCAATCGCCGTCTACTTGTCGACAATCGGCATGGCGTTCAATCATAAAGAGAAACTGTTCATCTCATGGGCCGGATTAAAGGGAGCGGTCCCAATCGTCCTTGCGACATTCCCGCTCATCGCTGGGATCGACAACAGCCAGCTCATCTTCAACGCCGTCTTCTTCGTCGTCGTAACGAGTGCATTGATTCAAGGGACGACGCTCATGCCGCTCGCCACAAAACTCGACTTACTTGGACCAGATAAGATTCGGTCCCCGTACTCGATTGCGCTCGTCTCAAGCAAACAATCGCAGCACCAACTCGTCCCGTATGTCGCGACAGAAGAGTCTTCGATGATCGGGAAGACGCTCGCCGACATCACGCTTCCACCGAATACGGTCGTGAATGCGATCGTGCGTCAGGACTACCTCATCCCACCGACCGGACAGACGAAAATCGAGCCGGGCGACTTGTTATACGTCCTCGCCTCGACGTATCGCCATGACCAACTCGACCGCAAGTTCGGAGAGGACGGACTCGAACGTGTCGAGTTATGACGACTTCTTTTCATCATTTCGTCACGTGAATCGGGTTTAGACCATAAAAAAACGAACATAGTAGAAGTGACAACACTTCTACTATGTCGTTTTTTTTTATGGAGGAGGGATTTATATGTTTGACTTGACCCCATTTCGAAAGAATGAACTCGATCGGCTCCGCAAAGACTTGTTCGGCGATATGTTTGAACGGATGAATCAGTTGTTCGACCCAAAAGAAGGGGCGACCTCGTTCCTCGACTCGTTCAAACTCGACGTCAAAGACCAAGAAAGTCAATACGTCATCGAAGCTGAGATGCCCGGCATTCAGAAAGAAAATATCCACGTCCGTTATGACAAAGACTATCTCGTCCTATCGGTCGATCAACGCGAAGAAAAAGAAGAAGATAAAGATTATGTGTATCGGGAGCGCCGTGTCACCTCCATGCAACGTTCACTCTATCTGCCGAACGTGAAAGAGGATGGCATCAAAGCGAAGCTCGCTGACGGCGTGTTGCATTTGACGATTCCAAAAGCCGATGATGGGTCGACGACACGTACGATTGAAATCGAAGGGTAAGGGTTGTGCCTCGGCACATACCTTACCTTTTTGTGTCCACTGTTTTCGCCGCTCGAATCAACGCGGCCACTTCCTCGTCTCGTCCTTCGTGGAGTGCCTCGACGATAAAACTGCCGACGACGACGCCATCACACGCCTCTCCGAGCACTCGGACTTGTTCGGCCAGATGAACGCCGAACCCGGCAAGCACCGGCACTGGCGAACGAGCCGTGAGCGCCTGTAAATGTCCGAGCAATTCGTCCGGGAACACATCCGCCTTTCCTGTCGTCCCTTTCAACGTGACCGCGTAGACGAACCCCTCGGCTTGATTCAATATCGTCTCGACCCGCTGCGCGCTACTCGTTAATGTGACGAGCGGAATGACGGCGACACCGTGTCGATCCGTCTCGGCGAACAGTTCGAGACTCTCCTCAAACGGTAAATCCGGGATGATGACCCCGGTCACACCACTTGCCGCCGCTCGTTCGAAGAACGGCTGTACACCTAAACGGAACACCGGGTTCAAGTAGGTCATGAGAACGATTGGGACGGAAAAACGTCCAGTTCCTTCTATTAAACGGTCAAGTACTTGGGCGAGGGTCACCCCTTCGGCGAGGGCACGCATGCCGGCCGCCTCGATAATCGGACCATCCGCCACCGGGTCCGAGAACGGGATGCCGAGTTCAATCGCCGTCGCCCCCATCGCTTCAAGCCGTTCAATCGTCGGAATCAAGTTGTCGAGTCCCCCGTCGCCCGCCATGATGTATGGGACGAACGCCGTCCCTTCACTCCGCTTCCGAATCGCTTCATCTAATCGCATCATCCTGTCACCCTTTCTCGAATCGTGTGTACGTCTTTGTCTCCTCGTCCCGATAAGCAGATGACGAGAATGTCATCCTCCGCCATCGTCTCAGCGAGCGTCTCGGCATACGCGAGCGCATGGGACGACTCGAGCGCTGGGATGATGCCTTCGTTCCGGCTGAGCGACATGCAAGCCGCGAGCGCCTCGTCATCTGTGACGGCGGCGTAGCGGACCCGCTCGATATCTTTCAAGAAACTATGCTCCGGACCGACGCCAGGATAATCGAGCCCGGCTGAAATCGAGTGCGCTTCTTGAATCTGCCCGGCTGCGTCCTGAAGCACGTACATGAGCGACCCGTGCAGCACGCCGACCTCACCTTTCGTGAGCGTCGCCGCATGTTCCGGCGTGTCGATCCCGCTCCCTGCCGCTTCGACGCCGTATAAAGCGACCGCCTCGTCGTTCAAAAACGGATAAAACATCCCCATCGCATTGCTGCCGCCGCCGACACAAGCGATGACCGCGTCTGGCAGGCGACCGGTCTTGTCGAGCACTTGACGACGGGTCTCGATGCCAATCACGCTTTGGAAATCCCGTACCATCGCCGGGAACGGGTGTGGTCCGAGCACGGAGCCCATGACGTAGTGCGTATCGTCGACGTGTTTGACCCAGTAACGGAGCGCTTCGTTCACCGCATCCTTCAACGTTCGGCTCCCCGATTTGACCGGTACGACCGTCGCGCCGAGCAGCTCCATCCGGAACACGTTCAACTGTTGACGCTCGACGTCGACCTCGCCCATGAAGATTGTACATTCGAGGTTAAGTAGCGCGCACACCGTCGCGGTCGCGACACCGTGTTGTCCCGCCCCAGTCTCGGCGACGATCTTCTGTTTGCCCATCCGTTTGGCGAGCAACGCTTGGCCGATCGTGTTGTTGATTTTATGGGCCCCGGTATGGTTCAAATCTTCCCGTTTCAAGTAGACGTTCGTCCCGAGGCGACGGCTCATATTCTCGGCATAGTAGAGCGGGGTCTCACGTCCGACATACTCGCTTAGAAGCTCGTCGAACTTCTCATGGAACGCGGGGTCTTGCCGCGCTTCTTCATAAGCGACCTCTAACTCTTCGACCGCCTGCATGAGCGTCTCCGGTATATATTTTCCGCCATACGGGCCAAACTTCCCGTTCACTGGTTGGTTGTACATGTAAATTCCTCCTTGGCACGCCTGATGAACGTGCGAATCTTCTCAAGATCTTTCTCTCCATTCGTCTCAACACCACTCGAGACGTCGACCCCATCTGGTCTTACGATTTGAATCGCCGTGGCGACATTATCTGGGTCAAGCCCTCCGGCGAGCCAAAACGGTCGACTCGGGCGTCCTAATGTCTCCCAATCGAGCGTTTGTCCGCTCCCTGGAACGGGGGCATCCAATAAAATGAGATCCGCTTCCGTCCCATCTCCCGCTTCGATAATCGGCAATCCGAAACGTCGGAACGCTTCGAGCGGTATCGTGCGACGATGCAACTGAATATCGGTTAATCCGCTCGTGAGTGCCGTCTCGACCTCTTCAAGCGTCGGGTCGAGGAACACGCCGACGACACGCACCGATTCCGGGATATGCCGCCGTAACCGCTTTGCCGTCTCCACGTCAATCTGCCGCGAGCTATCGGCGAAGACGAAACCAATTGCGTCGGCACCCGCCTCAACTGCAGCACGGACGGCGCTTTCGGTCTTCACTCCACATATTTTAACGAACATGCCGTCAACTCCTTGATGAGCGACGTCGGGTCTTCTTCACGCATGAGCGCCTCCCCGACGAGAATCGCGCGCGCACCGGCCGCATGAAGACGTTCCGCCGCTTCTTTTCGGTCGACACCACTCTCGCTGACGAACGTGACGTCTAGATATCTTTGCATCAACTCGATTGACGTATCGAGCGTAACCTCAAACGTCTTCAAGTTGCGATTGTTGATCCCAATCAAGACGTTCTCGAGTCTGAGTGCTATCTCTAGCTCCGCCTCATCATGCACTTCGACAAGAACATCGAGGCCAATCGTTCGGGCGTATGTTGTGAGCGTGGCGAGTCGACTCGGATGTAACGCCGCGACGATTAGAAGTGCTGCACTCGCGCCAGCCGCTTTCGCCCGGTCGAGCTGTCGTTCATCGATGATGAAGTCTTTACAGAGGACCGGAATCTCAACGGCATCCGCAACGGTCTTTAAATCATGAAACGATCCTTTAAAGTATGTCGCATCGGTTAAGACGGAAATCATTGTCGCCCCGGCCGCCTCATACGCTCTGGCCCGTTCCGCGACATCGACTTCCTCTCGAATCAATCCTTTTGAAGGAGACGCCCGTTTGATTTCCGCAATGACATGAAAACCGTCTCGCATCAGGTCGAGCAGTCGAATCGGCTCGGTCCGAACGACGTCAATCGCGTTCATCTCGTTTACTTCTTCTATCTTCGTTCCGATGATTTTCGTCAAGTAGCTCATAGTCGAACCTCCGTTTGTTGTAGTTGGCGAAGCACGCCGAGTGCATGACCTTCATCAATGCTACGAATCGCCTCGGCGACGCCTTCGCGAAGCGTCTTCACCGTACCGTACGTACATAATGCGAGTGCCGCGTTCAACAGCACGACATCTCGGGCCGGTCCCTCTTGTCCGTTCAACACGGCGATGAGCGTCTCGGCATTTTCTTCTGGCGTTCCGCCTCGCAATGCCGAAAGCGGGGCTCGCATCAGCCCGACGTCGCGTGGGTCGACTTTATAACGCGCCGTCTGTTCTCCATCAAAGAACAGCACGTCGTTCTCGCCGGCGAGGCTCGCTTCATCGAGGCCGCCGGCACCATGTACAACCATGCCCCGTTCGACACCGAGTTGCTTCATCGCCGTCGCCATCTTCTCGAGAAGTGATGGGTGATACACGCCAATCAATTGTCGTCTCGGTTTGAGCGGGTTCGTGAGCGGCCCGATTTGATTGAAGATCGTGGCGGTCGCGAGCTCTTTTCGTGCCGGCATGACGTGCTTCATAATCGGATGCACGTGCTGCGCGAACAAGAAGCTGAGGTTCGCCCGTTCGAGGTCCGCTAGTACATCTTCCGCTGTTCGGACGATGGGGACACCTAACGCCTCGAGCACGTCCGCACTGCCCGACCGGCTCGACACGCTCCGATTCCCATGTTTTGCGACCGGGATGCCGAGCCCCGCCAAGACGAACGCGACGGTCGAGCTGATGTTGAACGTATGGGCGCCGTCCCCGCCCGTCCCGCAAACGTCAAGGACAGGCAGCGTCGTCTCGGGGAAGGTCGCCGCTTCACGGATGTAGGCGGCGAGCCCTGCCATTTCGTCGGCCGTCTCGCCCCGTGCTTTTAACGTAAGTAGCACTTCTTTGATACGGGCCGTGTCCGCCGTGAACAGTTCCTCCGCCGCTTGTTTCATCTCTGTCGCCGTCACTCGGTTCGTCAGTAGTCGTGTCAACATGTATGGTTCCTCCTCTAATTTTTGGTACAAAAAAACTCCATACGACGTCTGTCGTATGGAGGACGGTATGGACCGCGGTGCCACCTCTCGTTGGATCATGCGTAGATCCCGCTTTTTCCGATGCAATCACATCGTATCCCGATAACGGGGGAAACCGTCACGACCTACTGCATTCGGACGTGCTCTCATGAGCCCATTCGCATAAAGGTCTCGGTCAGGATCTCACCACCCCTGACTCTCTGGACGAGACTGCTCCATGCTACTCTTCTCAATCATCGATTTTCTATGTGAAACGAAAAAAGGGTCACTCGCCTACCCATAGCTTACGCTATGAGAAGGACGAGTAACCCCGTGGTGCCACCTTCGTTGGTTCCGTAGAACCCACTTCACGGACGATCATCCGCTTCCCCGTGATAACGGTGGGTCACCCGCTAAAGCCTACTCAAAGTTTCGGTTTAGAGCTCGGAAGTCCATTCGCGACGTCCCACATACTGATTCACACCAACCATCAGCTCTCTGTCATGCGGGGCCTGTCGTTACTTCTCTTCGTCAACGCCTTTGTTCGTTTCAATTAAGTTAACTCGTACTATACAGGGGACGGACTCCCCTGTCAAACAAAAGCGTGCAAAAAAAGTTTGCTTCTATAAGGTGACACGAAAAAGGCGACGTTTTTCGCAACCAGGCAAGTTGACATACGTTTTTTTCGTCTGCTATAGTCGTCCCCAACAACACTTCACTCGACTAAAGGAGATAAGACAATTGGAAACAAGCAAACTAAAACGTGAGCTGTCGACGCGGCAACTCACGATGATTTCGCTCGGGAGCGCCATCGGGACGGGCCTCTTCCTCGGAAGCGGGCTCGCCATCCAGACGGCGGGACCGAGCGTGCTCGTCAGCTACGCCGTTGGGGCGTTTATCGTCCTCTTACTCATGGGCTGTCTCGCTGAGATGACGGTCGCCCATCCGACTTCGGGATCGTTCGGCACGATCGCCGAACGTTACGTGCACCCGCTCGCCGGCTTCTTGGTCCGTTATTCGTACTGGGTCGCCAACGTCCTCGCCATCGGGGTCGAGGTGAGCGCGATCGCCATCTATATGCGCTACTGGTTCCCGGATGTGAACGGCTTCGTCTGGGTCGCCTTGTTTGGTGGACTGCTCATCTACATCAACGCCCGGCACGTCCACACGTTCGGCACGACAGAATACTGGTTATCATTCATCAAAGTTAGCGCCATTTTCTTGTTCATCATTCTCGGTACGGCCACGTTGTTCGGTCAGCCCGGTTCTCCGATTGAATCGATCACGACGGGGGACGAAGGGTTCTTCGCCTTCGGCTTTTACGGCATGTGGGTGACGATTTTCATCTCGCTCTTCAGCTTTCTCGGGACCGAGCTTGTCGCCGTCACGGCGGGCGAGGCGAAAGATCCGGACCGCGCCGTCCCGAAAGCGTTACGGGCGACCGTGTTCCGCTTGACGTTCTTTTATCTCGTCACGATTGCGATCATGCTCATGCTCATCCCGTGGCAGCAGGCGGGCATCGACCAAAGCCCGTTCGTCCTCGTCATGCAACAGTTCGACGTACCTGGCGCCGCCGGTATTTTGAACTTCGTCATCTTGATCGCCGCCCTTTCGGCGATGAACGCGCAGTTGTACGCCTCGACACGGATGATGTATTCGCTCGCCGAGGCGGGTGACGCACCACGTGTGTTTAAAAAAGTGAGCCAAAACGGCATCCCGACGTACGCACTCTTCGTCTCGACAGGTGGAATCGTGCTCGCGGCACTCCTCCAAATCTTTATGGAGACGTCGTACCCGTTCCTCATGGGCATCTCGATGTTCGGCGCCATCTTCACATGGTTCATGGTGTTCGTCTCTCACTTGTTCTTCCGCAAAAAATGGACGGGACGCAAGCTCCCGGTCCGCATGATCGGATATCCGGTCTTGCCGCTCCTCGGGGCCGTCTTGCTCCTTAGCTTGATGATCACGACATGGTTCACTGACTTCGACATCTTGCTCAAGTTTGGGATTCCATGGTTGGTCGGATTGACAATCGTCTACTTCGTCCGGGAACGCTTCCGGAAATCCGATGACCAATCCGATGACCAATCCGATGACATCGAACAGGCGAACTAAAAAATCGCTCCTACCGGTTATGGTAGGAGCGATTTTTTTCATGAAAACGAGCACCTATCGCAATCGACAGGTGCTCTTATGCTTGAATTAGAAGAACTGACGTGGGTTGACCGTGTTCCCCGCGCTCGATGACGAGTACGAGTAGCTTCCTCTATGAATCTCAAAGTGGAGGTGCGGGCCTGACGAGTTCCCAGTGTTTCCAAGTGTCCCGATGTTCGAACCTTGCGTTACACGCTGTCCGGCGCTGACAGACACCGAGTTCATGTGGGCGTAAACTGTTGTCCACACTTGTCCGTTGATGACGTGCGCGATCATGACGTGGTTCCCGTAAGCCCCACCCCATCCTGCACGGATCACGGTACCGGTTGCTGACGCGCGAATTGGCGTTCCGACAGGTCCAGCGATATCGACACCGTTATGGAACGTGTAGCCGAACTGACCGCTTGCCGGTCCCCATCCTTGCGTGTAACGTCCTGCCGCAGGCTGGATAAACATCGCACCAGTTGGCGCTGGCGTCGATGCAGTCGGTGTGCTCGGTGCTGGTTTTGGTGCTGGAGCTGCTGGTTTTGGAGCTGGTGCAGCTGGTTTCGGCGCTGGCGCAGCCGGTTTTGGTGCCGGCGTCGCATTTTGTGTCGTTTGGTTTGAAGATGTTGACGACTGGGTACTATTATTATTGTTCTGCTTTTGCTGAGCTGCAGCTTGACGCGCTGCTTCTGCTCGTGCAGCCTCTTGACGGGCTGCTTCTTGGCGCGCTGCCTCTTGACGAGCCGCTTCGGCTTTGGCTTCTTCGGCACGACGCGCTTCTTCTGCCTTACGCGCTGCTTCTTGACGAGCTGCCTCTTCAGCGCGACGACGTGCCTCTTCTTCTTCACGACGTTGTGCCTCGATTTCGGCGGCAATCGCTTCTTCTTGCGCGATCAATGTCGCTTCGATTTCTTGAAGGTCGAAGATTTGCGTCTCGAACTCGATGTTTTTCTCTTCAAGTTCTTTAATCCGTGCTTCACGCTGTTTCATTTTCTTCTCGAGGTCAGCTTGACGTGCTTCAAGCGCTTTCTGTTGTGCTAAGAGCGATGCACGTTGCTCTTTCAATGCGGCCTGTGCCTGTTGAAGGGATTGGCGTGTCGCTTCGTAGTCGTCAAACAATTCTTGGTCGCTTCGTTGAATCGTTCCGGCCGTGATCATGCGTGTAATCAAATCCGAGAAGTTTTTCGAACCGAAAATGAACTCGGCCCAGTTGATTGAGCCGCCGCCATTGATTTGCATCGTGGCCATCCGTTCGCGCATCATCGCTTCTTGTGCTTCCATCTTCTTTTGGTACGCTTTGATGTCCGCCTCAAGGTCCTCGATCTTCATCTCGGTACGCTTGATTTCTTGGCGCTTCGCTGCGACGTCATAGATGATATCTTGGAGCTGGGCGTCCATTTTGTTGACTTCTTCTTGTACCTTCGAGATTTCTTGATTGTTCTCTTGGATTTTTGAAGACGTGTTCGCTTGGTTGTCTTTTACGTTTTTACGTTGGTCTTGAACTTTCTTCTGCTGCTCTTGTTTCTCTTTGATTGTCGTCGAGGCATCGGCCACCAAGTGTGATCCGAGGAGCAAGGCGCTGAGCGTCAGTGTCGAGACGGTGCGTTTCCAGTTGATCAATGCGGACATCCTTTCTAAAATAAACAGGTTATACGTACGGTCTTTTATCTGTCGTTTTGCTATGTAACAAAAACGATTAATTTTTCAGTTTCAACACGACTAATTATATCGAAGTGTTTAATGTTTTCCTGTTAAAGTTATATTTCACTTTTATTACGACGAAAAAGTGGGTGTGCCCTTGGTACGCCCACTTTCGCTTTATTTCAACGGTTTTTCCATTTGTTTTATTTCGAAATGTTCTTGTAATAATAGTTGGAAATAACGACACATTCCCCTTATATTCAAAAAACTTCTTCTCATGATTTCTACATTTCGCCAATCCCAGAAAACGTAAAAAGGGGCCGCCTTTCACCGGCCCGAAGGAAAGGTGAAAGACGACCGAGTGGTTCGTTGTGATGAACACGAGGGTCTTACAAGTTGAAGTATACCGCTCTCGTGTTAACGGACTGTGGATTTTTGATTACAACTTCAAGGCGCCAAGGATGACGAATACCCAGGCCGCGATGAATAGGACGCCACCAATCGGCGTGACGGCACCGAGCTTCGTAATGCCTGTGAGCGCCATGACGTAAAGGCTCCCCGAGAAGAAGATGATTCCGGCGAACATGAGCCAACCTGCCGTACTAAACTGACTGATGCTGACCCGCATTAATATCGAGGCAAGCGCGATGATGCCGATCGCATGAATCATGTGATAGAGCACACCCGTCTGCCAGTTCGCGAGCATGTTCGGCGTGAGACGTTCTTTTAACGCGTGCGCACCGAACGCACCGAGTGCGACGCCGAGCGCCATGAGCGCCGCGCCGATGATGAGTAAGACTTTCATAAACCGTTCCCCCTTATCTGACTTGCCGTGCTGGTAAATTCCACTTTCGATAGTAGGATATCACTCGAAGGGTCGCGACGACAATGAGTAACGCATAGACCGGCAACCCGCTCTCGAGCCGGAAATAGTACGTGACGACGGCGATGATGATCGCCCAAATCGCGTACACTTCCGACTGTAAGACGAGCGGCTTTCGCCCCGCGAGCAAATCACGGACGACACCGCCCCCGACCCCGGTCAACACGGCCGCCGCGATGGCCGCTGATAACGGTAAATCGAGCTTGATTGCGACTTGAGCTCCTTGGAAAGCGAAGGCGACGAGCCCGATCGCATCGACGATGACGCCCCAGCGTTCCCAGTGCGGCAAGACGACGCTCGGCAGCAGGAAGATGAGCAAGGCGACGAGAAAACAGAGAATAAACAAATCATTTTGTTGCCAAATCAAGCTGACGGGATTACCGAGCAGGACGTTTCGAATCGCCCCGCCGCCGAACGCGGTCGTAAACGCGAGCAGCCAAACCCCAAAGATATCGTATTTTTCGTCCATCGCGATGATGGCACCGCTCGCCGCGAACGCAACCGTTCCGACGACGTTGAGTAATTCCCATTCCATGAACATCCCTGGCCCTTTCTCCTAAGCATTGTATGGTACAGTAAAGATACAAAAAATCAGATCAGTCACGCGACTGCTTGTAAAGGATGTCGGTACTTTTATGAAACGAATCGCTTTGTTCCGCATATGGATTATCGTCACAATGTTCGCCCGATTCATCATTAAAATTTACGCCTTCTCGCGCAAGCAACAGCAAGGCCTGACGAATCAAGAAGAATACGAGGCGCTCATGCTCAACCTCGCCCGCGAGTATAAACGGAACGCCTTGCGGTTAGAAGGCCTCTTAATCAAGCTCGGCCAATTCTTGTCGATTCGGGCCGACTTGTTGCCGACGTCCGTCTTAAACGAGCTGTCCGAACTTGTCGACCGTGTCCCGACGTCCGGCTGGGAGAAGTCACGCGCGATCTTAGAAGCCGACTGGGGCGTCCCGTACACGCAAGTCGTCAAAGACGTCGACGTCGACGCCGTCGCCTCGGCCTCAATCGGCGAAGTGTACGGCGCGACATTGCTCGAGAACGGCAAGCGGGTGGCGCTAAAAATCCAGCGCCCGGACATCGAAAAGATTATCCGGACGGACTTCAAAGCGATGCGTATCGTCACGACGATGCTCAAACGAACCGCGCTCGCAAAATCGACCGACTTAGATAGCTTATATCGCCAAATGATTTTTGTCATCGGGGATGAGTTAAATTTCCAAACCGAATTAAAAAATGCGCACTATTTCAAAGCGAAATATGCTGAAAATCCGGACGTATACATCCCGGACTACTACGACCACCTCTGTACGAATCGTGTCTTGACGATGGACTGGGTCGATGCACGCCGCATCACCGACCTCGCTTTCTTGAAAGAGAACAACATCGACCGCTCCGCGCTCGCCGAACGATTGTTTACGATGGCGGCCGAACAACTGTTGTTCGGCGGAAAATTCCACGCCGACCCGCATCCCGGCAACGTTCAAATCCGGGCCGACGGGACCATCATCTTGCTCGACTTCGGAATGGTCGGTTCGACGACACCGCAAGACATGGCGACGATTCGAAAAATCTTGCAGGCGTTCATTTCCCTCGATTATGACGGGGTCGTCGACGGTTTGGAGGATTTACGCTTCCTTTTGCCGACGGCGAACAAACATAACATTCGTCAAGCGCTCGAAAAAGCCGTCACGTTCTACTTAGAGACCGACATCGACACGGTCGACACGAAGCTCATCGAGAAAGTGTTGCAAGACATCCAGTTGCTCGTCAAAAACGAGCCGATTCAGCTGCCGGCCGAGTTCGCTTTCTTCGGTCGGGCCGCCTCGACGTTACTCGGGATCTTACAAATCCTCGACTCAAAAATCGACCTCTTCACGCTTGGGAAGCCGATCGTCATCCAGTGGCTCGAAGCGGACGGGACGACGATTCAAAACCGGTACGTCATGACCGCCCTCAACTACGGCAAAAAATTGTTGAACGTGCCGCCACTGCTTGATAACTTCTTGAAAGAACCGACACGTAAACGCTTGTCTGAACAAGCAATGTTCCAACGTCGGCTCGAATCGAAGGAGCTATTGCACCGTCAGCTGTTCAATTCCGGGTTGATTCTCCTCGGGCTTCTCGTCGGTCTGCTAGGATACATCCGTCCCGACGAGTGGTTGTTCTGGTCCGGTGGGGTCGTCGCCGTCATCGCCTACTTCAACTCCAGACGCCTCGGTCGGAAGATTCGCCATTTGGCCCGCCAAGACTTCCGCGTCTAAACGAACCGTCACGTCACCGTGGCGGTTTTTCGTATGCCGTTTGTAAAATTGTGTATGTTTTTTGAAAACGGGTACTGTCTTATTGTGCACTTAGGATGAAAGGGGAGATCGAGATGCGAGCTGAACATAACTGGATAAACGGGGAATGGGTCGAGACGGACGAGACGATTGAAGTCCGAAATCCCGCGACCGGAAACATTATGGCGACCGTCACGAAAAGCGGTGAGACCGAAGCCCGGCGCGCCGTCGATGCCGCCCATGCGGCGCTAGGAGCGTGGCAACAAAAGACGGCCGAAGAACGCGGGGCGCTCTTGCTCAAGTGGCATCGCTTGATTGAAGAAGAAGCGGAAGCGCTCGGTCGGACGATGGTCGAGGAGCAAGGCAAGCCGCTAAAAGAAGCAATCGGGGAAATCCGTTATGCGAACGGCTTCATCGAATGGTACGCTGCCGAAGGACGCCGCGTCTACGGCGAGACGATCCCGGCTTCGGCGAACAACAAACGTATCTTCGCCATCAAGCAACCGGTCGGCGTCGTGGCGGCCATCACCCCGTGGAACTTCCCGGCGGCGATGATTACCCGAAAAGTCGGTCCGGCGCTCGCCTCGGGCTGCACCGTCGTCATCAAGCCTGCGTCGGCCACGCCGTTGACCGCGATTGACCTCGTCAAGCTTTCAGAGAAGGCCGGCTTCCCGCCCGGTGTCATCAATTTGGTGACCGGGACGGCCTCGGATATCGTCAAAGCATGGCAACAGGACACGCGCGTCCGGAAATTGACGTTCACCGGCTCGACCGAAGTCGGGAAGATGCTCATGCGTGACGCCGCCGACACGATGAAGAAAATCTCGCTCGAGCTCGGTGGCCATGCCCCGCTCATCGTCACCGCGAAAGCCGATTTGGAGAAAGCCGTCCCGCAAGCGATCGCGACGAAGTTCCGAAACGCGGGCCAGACGTGTGTGTGCGCCAACCGAATCTACGTCGAACGTTCCATCGTCGACGCGTTCTCAGAGAAGTTCATCGAGGCGGTCGAGGAACTCAAGGTCGGCAACGGGCTCGAGGACGGCGTCGACATCGGTCCGCTCATCGATGAGGCCGCCGTCGACAAAGTGATGAAACATCTCGAAGATGCGCAAATTCGCGGCGGCGAAGTGTTCGGCGGCGAGCAGCTCGACGGGTTGTTCGTTCGTCCGGCCGTCGTCCGGTATGCGAACGAGGATATGCTCTGCATGAACGAAGAGACGTTTGGTCCCGTCGCCCCAATCGCCTCGTTTGATACGCTCGAGGAGGCGGTCGAACGGGCGAATGCGACCCCGTTCGGGCTCGCCGCTTACGTGTTCACGCAAGACATCAACGAGGCGCTCTACTTAGCCGAAGCGCTCGAATACGGCATCGTCGGCGTCAACGATGGCCTCCCTTCGACGCCGCAGGCCCCGTTCGGCGGATGGAAAGAGAGCGGCCTAGGACGTGAAGGCGGTCACCACGGCATCGAAGAGTTCTTAGAAGTGAAGTACATCTCGCTCGGCCTATAACAAAGACCGGTTGAACGTTTGTTCAACCGGTCTTTGTCATGCGTTTACGATGTCCAGTAAATCAGCCGGCGCTTCAATCACGTGATCGGCAAGCGCCCACTCCTCTTCGTTCCCGAACCCGAACCCGGTCAAGACGACAGGGAAGTCATGGGCCCGCGCCGCCTCGACGTCCGATTTGCGGTCCCCGACCATAACGTAGTTCCCATCCCCATGACGGAGACGGTGTGCCGTCAAGATGTCCGCCTTCTTCTCCCCGCTCACCGATTCGAGACATTCCGGCGCCGTCATGAACGGACGAATCCGTTGCGAGTCCAAAATCAAGTTCAAATAATGGACGCCGCAATTGCTCGCCGTCGTCAACGTGTGCCCGTCCGCATGGAGCGTCTCGAGCATCTCATAGATGCCGTCGAACAACACATGCTGTCCTTCCATCGCGCGTTCGAGCGTCTCATGACGAAGCTTTCGGATTTGACGAATCTCTTCAATCGTCGCTTCCGGGATGACATGCTCCCAAAAAGCATTCCCGGCAAGCCCATAACCGGAACGGACCGCTTCCTCGCTCGGTTTTGGTAAATGCGGAAGCTGTTCGAGCGCTTCGTGAATCGCTTTTGTCATCGGAACGGTCGTGTCGACAAGCGTTCCATCGATATCAAATAAAATCACTGCCATAATCGTTACCCCTCTCTCTTCTACTTCCCTTACCGTAGCAGAATGCCCGAAAAAGCTAAAGCAGAAACGTGGCTAGGCCAAAAGTCGACCTATGCACCTCGGACCTACAAGTCTTTACATTTTCTCAAAATCAGGGAAACGAGACTGCAATGTACGTCCGTTATAGTTCGGTTTGTAAGATTCATCACTCGAGGAGGCAAACAAATGAAACGAACATGGATGATTGGGGCGCTCGCCCTCGGCTTGACGGCGGGAACGTTGACAACCGGGCTACATAACCATAAAACGGCCGAAGCAAACGGGAAGCACGGGAAAGGGACAGTCAAAAACGTCATCCTCATGATTCCGGACGGCTATTCCGCGTCTTATGCGACAAACTATCGCTGGTATGCGGGCGAGGAAGAGACGGCGCTCGACAAGCAGTTGACCGGCATGATGCGCACCTACTCCGCAAATTCCAAAGTGACGGATTCGGCTGCAGCCGGCACGGCAATGGCGACCGGTGTGAAGACGAACAACGGGACGATCAGCATGGACCCAGACGGAAACGAGTTGACGTCCGTGCTCGAGAGAGCGAGCCAGAACGGGAAAGCGACCGGGCTCGTCGCCACGTCGACCATCACGCATGCGACACCCGCCGTATTCGCTTCTCACGTCGCTTCACGAGCAAGCGAAGCTGAGATTGCCAAACAGTATATGGACGCTCTCGAGGTCGACGTCCTCCTCGGCGGTGGTCAAAAATATTTCACCGCTGAAGCGAACGGCGGGTTACAAAAAGAGGATTTGATTAAACAGGCAAAAGAAGCCGGCTACTCCTATGCGACGAACCGAGACGAGTTAAGAGCCGCCAAGTCTGCTAAACTACTCGGCCTCTTCGCGGACGATGCGATGGCACCTGAACTCGACCGCGATCAAACGAACGAACCGAGCTTGGCCGAGATGACCGACGCGGCCCTCACTTCACTCAAACAAGATCAAGACGGTTTCTTCCTCATGGTCGAAGGAAGTCAAATCGACTGGGCCGGTCACGCCCATGATGCCGCTTGGGCGATGAAAGATTCAGAAGCGTTCCACGAGGCGTTTAAAGCCGCCCTCCAGTTCGCGATGAAGGACAAACAGACGCTTGTCGTCGTGGCCGGAGATCACGACACCGGTGGCATGTCCGTCGGCGGTTACGGCGAATACATCGCAAAACCTGAAGTACTCCGCTCTGTCACAGCGACCGGGGACTTCATGGTCGACGCGTTCAATGATGAGCTGACAAACGTCGAGGACGTCGTCGAGCAGTATACATCGATGAAACTCACACCGAAAGAGGCTGAACTAATCCGATCGGCGGATGAATCAAAGCGTGTCATGACTTTGAATGAAATCATTAGTCAGCGGGCATACGTCGGCTGGACGACGACTCAACATACGGGCGTCGACGTCCCGCTCTACGCGTACGGGCCGCAACAAGAGCGATTCAACGGACTGCTCGACAACACGGAAGTTCCAAAACATATTTTACAGGCGATGAAATTATTAAAGTGAGACACAAAAACCGGCTGAAAAAGGTTTCAGCCGGTTTTTTCATGATCCACGCCAGAAGCTCATCCCGCCTTTGACCGAATAGACGTCTGTATAGCCTGCCTTCTGAAGCATCGCGGCTGCTCGCTGGCTGCGCATCCCGCTTTGACAGATGACATAGACGGGACGGTCTTTCTGTTTCGGGTATTGCGCGCTCGCGTTCCCGAAGCCAGATAGGGGCACGTTTTTCGCCTGCTTAATATGACCGCCTCGATACTCTTGTGGCTCCCGTACGTCGAGCAGCTGGATGTTGCGCTCTTCGGCAATCTTGCGCTTCAGTTCATCCGTCGACACCGTCTTCACACTGTTCCGCTTAGACCACCACACGTAAATCAATCCAATTACTACCGCCACAAATAAGAAATCAAGCATATGTCCGCCTCCATGATCGATGAGTTTTGTTACTTCGATTATACCCCCTTAGGTATATAAGTCAATGAAGACGCCTCAAAAAAAGCCACGCCCTCAGGCGCAGCTTAAAAGTCGAGCAATGAATCGTTTTTTGGCTCTTCATCCTCTTCGAGCGGGATTCCGAGGAAAGCCGCCATTTGACGATCGAGCGGCGGCTGATCCGGTGCCGGCGCCACCGTCACAGGAGCAGACGGTTGGACGGAAGGGCTCGAGACTGCTGGATCCGCAAGTAACAGTTCGCAGTACCCCATCAGCTTGGCAACATGCCGTTTCTGCGTCTCTCCGTTCGACTGTTCGATTTCGGTCATCACATGTTTCATTTGGGCGATGAGTTGTTGTTCGGTAATCATACGTCCACATCCTTTACCCCATCATTGTGCCGGAAAACGCGACAAGCCCGCAAGTGTCACGCTTGACCGTCACGGGTATCGAGCCACGTCTGGAACGCCTCAAAATCGAATCGGACTTGATTCCCGTAGAATCGAGCCCAGCGCGCGATTTGTCGGATGAACAGTGGTTTGGCGTCCCCGATGGCGGCGGCAATCCGTTCGCTCGCCTCGTAATCGAGAATATTCGCGTCTGCGTCGACACGGGCATGGATTTTGGCCGTAATCTCGGCTTGAACGTTCAACGTCTCAATGAGCGACGCCTCGTCCTTGATGTGCTTCGCTTTAACTTTTCGCTTATAAGGCGAACGCTGTCGCACGTAGTATTCGTGACCATCGATCGTCAAATAGCCGAGATACGGGTCACGGCTATGCACCATCGCCCGTTGCGCCGCCGTCACCCGCGCCCCTTGATGGGAGAGTCCATCCTCGAACAAAGGGTGCGTCGGCAGAAAGAGGGACGGAACGGCCGACTGGGCCTCTTTCATCTCAAGGATAACGTCCTCGTCATGTTCCGCGTCCGCCCCTTCAATCAAGATGTAGTAACGCTCCAAACCGATCGAAGCCGTCCCGCTATCGAGCTTGATGGCGATGTCTTTCACTTCATAATGGTCGGCGTGATGGCGATGGTCCGCTTTCAACGACGTCAAATAGTCGGGCCAGGCCGCTTTAATCTTCGATGCCATCGTCTCGCTTACCGGAATCAAATCTTCGCTCGTCGCGAAATAGCGCTCCTCATCGCGCACCTCGGTCCGTTCGGCCATGAACGCATCCTTTTTCGCCTCTGCCTTTTTGATGATTTTTTTAATCGCCTTGCATGTGTTCGCTTTCGTGAACTGCACGTCCTCGTCTTTTCCGTTCGCGTAACGGTCGATCGTTTTGGCATACGTCTTCGCATACGACTCGATGGCCGCCGTCGCATCGAACCCCGCCTCTTCGGCGAACAAGTCGACCGAAATGGCCATCCGTAACACGTCGAACAAATACGATCCGATATACGCCTCATCGAAGTCGTTCACGTCATAGATGATCGTACCGGCCCCATCCTCGAACACGCCGAAGTTCTCGAAGTGTAAATCCCCTTGGATGAACGTCGGATGCGCGTCACCCGTATCAAACGCGAGCGGAACTTTCGCGAAGTCATAGTAAAACAAGTGGGAGCTGCCCCGGAAGAACGAGAACGGGCTCACGCTCATCTTCGTGTACTTTTCGCGCCGCGCTTCTTCAGACAGATGTCGAATCGTCGTATCATAGTAGTCGAGGACGGTCGCAATCGTCTCCCGGCGGATTTGTTGCTTGACTGAAGTGAACATCGCCTTCTCCCCTTCACGCGTCGAATAAGTGTTTGTACTCCCCGTACCCGGCCGAGTCGAGCTCTTCTTTCGGGATGAACCGGAGCGAGGCCGAATTGATGCAGTAGCGCAAGCCCCCGAGCTCTTTCGGACCATCCTCGAACAAGTGACCGAGGTGGCTGTCGGCCCGCTTCGAACGGACCTCGGTCCGCACCATGTGATGGGACGTGTCCATGTTCATATCGAGCCGTTGCTCTTCAATCGGCCGTGAGAAACTCGGCCAGCCACAGTTCGACTGAAACTTGTCGCGTGACGTGAAGAGCGGCGTCCCGTCGATGATGTCCACGTATAGCCCTTCGCGCTCCTCGTCCCAATACTCGTTTTGAAACGGCGGCTCGGTGCCATTCTCTTGCGTGACTTTAAACTGCATCGGTGTCAGCCGTTCCTTCAATTCTTTCTGCTGTTTCTTATCGCTCCACGCCTCTTTAATGAATTTCGCGCGACCGGAGCCGACGCGATACATCTCATAGCGGAACGGATTTTTCTTATAATAGTCTTGATGATAGTCCTCAGCTTCCCAAAACGTCTTCGCCGGACGAATCTCGACCTCAATCGGTCGGTCGAACCGTCCTGAGTCCTCGACTTCTTGCTTCGACCGCTCTGCCGCCGCTCGCTGTTCTTCTGAGTGATAGAAGATTGCCGGACGATACGACTCACCGCGGTCGTTGAACTGGCCGCCGCCGTCCGTCGGGTCGATTTGACGCCAATAAATCTTCAATAACTCCTCATACGAGATGACATCCGGGTCATAGGTGACCTCAATCGCCTCTAAATGTCCCGTCGTCTCCGAACAGACTTGTTGATACGTCGGATTGTCAACATGCCCGCCCGTATAACCGGAAATGACACGCTCGACCCCTTCGTATTTATGAAACGGTTTGACCATACACCAAAAACAGCCTCCCGCAAACGTAGCTTTTGCCATTATCAATCCCTCCTTATTAAGTAGTGTACCCAAAAAAATGCGGAAGCAACAAAAAACGAGAACCCCGAACGTGTTCTCGTCTTCAATCCTCGACGCGGTTCATATGCCGCATCACTAAAAATAAAATCACACCGACGATTACAGCCCCAAGAATGGTCAACGCCGGGTTGTTTCGTGCCGATAATGTATAAAAGATCGCGAGTCCAATCAAAATGAGCGCAATCGGAATGAACGCTCGTTTAAAATGATCCCAATAACGCACGGACAGTCCCCCTTTTTTCTATCATACCAAACATCTCGACTGGGATAGAAGAAAAGCTGGAGACGATTTGAAAGGAGCAACAAAGATGACCATGGAAACATTATGGGCGAACCGCCCGACCCTCATCTGGGAAGAACGGTTGAACGAGGGAGATGACATCTATACCCTCCCGGCCATCCTCGCCGTCGATGCCGCGCTTCGACAATACGCGAACGCGCTCACCCGTTCCGACAAGTCAGAGGCGAGCGTTTTAGCGGCTGTCCGCGACCTCGTCTTGCGGCTAAACGAACTCGATGAGGAACATGACTACTTCATCGAGACGATGGAACGCGAGGAACTGTATGATTTCATCGTCGCTGCGGCTGCACTCGTCGGCTACGAGACCGACGACGACGTGACGGAAGAGTGGCGCGAATGGTGAGCCGATTGAAACGATGCCGGTCACTTGAATTATGCTACACTTAAACTAGTTATTTCCATTTCCACACAGGGGGACTGTGTCCATGCTCACCATCATCAACTCATTTTTCATCGACCTATGCATCTTGTTCACGCTGTTCACAATCTCGTTCCTACCTTTTCGGAATCGACCACGACTGACGCCGCATTCGCCGCTGAAGGCCCGTGTCCTGCTCGGGGTGCAGAGCGCGTTCATCGCCACGATTTTACTCGGGAACGCCCTTCATCTCGAAGGGGTGCTCATCGATTTACGAGCCATCCCGATCACGCTCGCCGTCTTGTTTGGTGGTTGGGTGAGCGGCGGCGTCGCGGCTGTCTTGTTTTTGATCGGTCGTTTTTTCATGATCACGAACGGCGAGTACGTCGGGTTTTACTTGGCGATCGCCACGATGGTCGCGCTCGTTCTTCCGGCGAGCCTGTTGCGGCTCAAACTTGATAACACGCGGAGCACGTTGCTCGTCTTCACGACAATCGGCGCCATCGTCTTCGGTGCGGCAATCTATTACACGTTGCCACTCGACTTGTTCTATCCGATTTTACTCGTCTATATCGTCATGTCGTACGTCGGCGCTTGCGCCGCCTATCGTCTGCTCCAAGAGTTGCGCCGGCACTTTGAGAACGTCCAGCATCAGCAACAGCTCGCGCGCACGGACGCTTTGACGGGGATCGCCAATCGTCGCCTGTTGAACGAGGCGATGGCAAACTTGACGGTCGAGGCAGAAGAGTATGCGCTCATCCTCGTCGATATCGATCATTTCAAACGCGTTAATGATACGTATGGCCATGACGTCGGCGACGACGTGTTGCGTGAGCTCGGGATGCTTCTTGTCGCCGAGAGTCGCGAAGATCACCTCGTCGGACGTTTCGGTGGAGAAGAATTTTTAATCATCATGCCGAACGCCCAAAAAGACGAGGTGTCACGCCTCGCCGAATCTATACGAGAAAAAGTCTCGACGTTCCCGTTCGAGACGAGTGCCGGGACGCTCCACATCACCGTTTCGCTCGGTGCCTGCCATTCGAACGATATCGAGGTCGACAGTGTCTTGAAACATGCCGACGAAGCGTTATATCACGCAAAAGAATCGGGACGCAATCGCTTCATTTTGGCTTCATGAAGCCAAAAAGCGTTCGTAAAAGTTTAACACGTTCATCAGTTTTCCTGCTTTACTTTCCCTGGTCGAATCGGTACACTAGGCTAGACTTTGGTTCGTAAGCTTTTTGTAATCATCGATTTGACTAGAAAAAGGGGAAACACATTTCATGACAGTCTTGTTATCACTATTTGGGTTGATGTTCGTGGGATCTTTCGTCCTCGATTATCAACGCGGTAAGACGTTCCGCCAATCGCTCTTTGGGGGAGTCGATACGTTAAAGCGGAACTTGTTCATCTTTTTACGCACCTCGATCTCCATGATGATTTTTATCGGACCGCTCTTGCTCATTTCGATGTTCGCCTTCCCGCGTCTCATCGGATTCGATGCGGTTGCATCTTTCCTCATCGCCGTCTTGAGCATCGGGTTCGCCGAACGCATCATCGGCATGATTGTCGCTCCGCTCGTGCGCACGTTCTGGCACCAGCGCGGAAACGTGATGCCGCTCTATCTCGATGCAAGCCTCTATGTCTTCTTACTCTCGATTCTCGTCTTCGAGTTTCTATTGAATATTCCAGGCGTCAATATCGCCTCTCCAATTATCGCCGTCTTTTACGCGTTCGCGTTATTTTATATCCGCTATCTGTTCAGCTTGCTCCGGTTCACGCTCAGTAAAGGCGTCCCGTCAAACTGACCCTCGACACTGCAATCGGACCTCGGTTGCAGTTTTTATTTTATTACTAATTGACAATGAGAATCGTTATCACTTATACTCGACTTGTAGCTCCCAAAAGCTTGACGCGCTCGTTCCCCAAACGCATGCGTCACGTGGATTCCCCTCCACGACACTCTTTTTGAAAGCAATGCGACAACCACCATTTGTTGCACCCAGATTTGCCATATGAAAAAGCGAGCGGCTCTCCGACGGAGCCGCTCGCTTTTCGTTTAGGCGAATACATCTTGTTCGATTTGTTTCAACGCATAGAACGTGCCGCGCGCCTGCATCAACTCATCGAATGAACCGGTCTCGATGACGCGCCCGGCTTCCATGACGATGATTTGATCGAACGCCTCGAGCCCGTTCAGACGGTGGCTGACCATGACGAGCGTCGAAGCCTGTGCTGTGTCGAACATCTCGGCGTACACGTCCGCCTCGGTCCGCGCATCGAGCGCTGACGTCGCCTCGTCGAGTAGCCAGAGCGAGCCGTTTTTGAGTAGCGCCCGGGCAATCGCGAGCCGCTGGCGTTCCCCACCCGACAAGTTGGCGCCTTTCTCAAGCACCGGTTCATCGAGCGAGAAGCCGAGCCGGACGCTACTGAGCGCTCTCGTCATCGCCTCGTCCGTGTGTTCACCGGCAAGCGCCAAATTGTCGCGCACCGTCCCGAAGAAGAAATGGTTCTCTTGAAGGACGACGCTCGCATGCTCCCAAATCGACGCCTGTGCGATGTCGTCGAGTCGTGCCTCGTCGATGAAGACGTCGCCTTCGTCTGGACGGATGAAAGCGAGGAGCATTTGGAGGAGCGTCGATTTCCCCGAGCCGCTCGGCCCGACGATCGCCGTCTTCGACCCGCTCGGGAACACCGCATCGACGTCGACGAGGACGTCGCGGAACGTGTCCGGATACCGATAGTTCACACGGCTGATAGTAATCTCAGGTGCCCCTTGAAGCGAGATGTCGCGTCTTGCCGCTTCAGCTTGCTCCATTGCTTCACTCGGTGCCACGACCTCAAACAAGCGGTCGGCCGCCTGTTTGCTGTCGGCAAAGTGACCTGGGAAGACGGCCATCGGCGTCGCGTTCTCAAACGCCGTGAGCGACATCATGATGAGCATGGCGAGGAACAAGCCGTCAAGCTCTCCACCGACGACCAAGTAAGCACCAATCGCGAGCACACCCCACGAGACGAGCAATGACGTACCGACGACGAGCGAGGAGTTGAAGAACTGGCTCGTCACATCTTCACGCTCGGCCGCCACGTAGCGGTCGCTCCGCTCCATCAAGTCTTGCTTCGTCTTTCCGAGATGTTGATGCAGCAACAAGTCACGATAGCCATACATCATCTCCGTCATCCCGCTCGACAAATCACCACGAAGCGACCGCAGTTTGCGGTCGTGTCGGGCTCGGACACGGGCGAAGAAAGCCGGGATCAAGAAGCCAGTCACGAAGACACCGAACAAAATCCAGAGACTGACGAAAATTGAGAAGTACGTGACGAAAAAGATGGTGCTCAAGAAGACGAGCACTAAAATAATTGGTGGATAGAAGACGCGTAAAAAGTAGTTCTGTAAGCTCTCCACGTCCCCGACGACGCGCGCGAGTAAGTCACCGCTTCGATATTTCGCGAAGATATTCGGGACGAGTGGTTCGAGCTGTCGATAAAACCGGACACGGAGCTCACTCAAAATGGTGAACGTCGCCCGGTGCGAGGCGAGTCGCTCTTGATACCGCGCGCTCGCTCGGATGACACCGAACAGTTTGATTAAGACGACGGGAATCATAAGCGCGTAGAGCGGTGGTACGAGGCCGGCCCGCGCGACGAGGTATCCGCTCGCCGCGAATAAGGCGACGGCGGCAAGTCCCGCCACGTATCCAAAGAAGATGGAGAGGACGATATCCTTCTTCTCTCGCATCATCCATTTCGTGATCGTCCAAAGGGAACTCATCCTCTCACTCCTTTCTGTAACGTGAATAAGTCGGCATAAGCCGGGGCATGGAGCATCTGTTCATGCGTCCCGCTCGCGACGAGCGTCCCGTTGTCCATGAACCAAATCGCATCCGCCTGCTTGATCGTATGCAGACGATGGGCGACCGTGACGAGCGTCGCGTCGCGCGACAACTCTTCGATCGAGCGGCGCACGATTTGCTCGGTCATCAAGTCGAGACCGGTCGTCGGCTCATCGAACAAGATGATGCCCGGCCGTTTCAAGAAGGCGCGGGCCAACGCGAGCCGTTGCCGCTCGCCGCCAGACAAGCCGTAGCCGCCCTCACCGAGTTCGGTGTATAGCCCGTCCGGCAAATGGCGAATCACGTCGACGAGGCCGGCCGCTTCGGCCGCGCGCATGATCGCCGCTTCGTCAGCCGTCTCGCCGAGGGCGATATTGTCAGCGAGCGTCCCAGCGAACAAGTACGGGGTCTGCGAGATATAGCCGACCGTGCCGTACCACGACGTGTCCGTATACGAGTGGAGCGGCTTCCCGTCGACGAGGACGCGACCCGTATCGGGATTGACGAGCCCGGAAAGAAGATTTAACACCGTCGTCTTCCCTGACCCGCTCGCCCCGACCAATGCGATATGTGACCGCGCCGGAATCGTAGCGTTGAGCGGCTGCAAGGTGAAGCGACCGCCCTGATATTGGAACGACGCCTCCTCGAGTCGAAGCTCAGGGGTCCGGTTCGTCAGCACGCGCTCACCCCACACGATGCGATCATCCGGGGCGTCGAGCGCTTCAAAGATTCGATCGGCCGCACCCATGCTGCCACGTCCCGTATGGAACGCGCCACCGAGGTCTTTGATGGCCAAGTAATATTCAGGGGCCAAGACGAGAATGAGAAAGCCGGCGAAAAACGTCAAGTTCTGCCAGACGACCATTTGGAGCGCCACTTCAAGGGCGACGACACCGGTACTGAGCATCGAGATGAACT
Source organism: Exiguobacterium alkaliphilum 12/1 (assembly GCF_000714435.1). Taxonomy (GTDB): domain Bacteria; phylum Bacillota; class Bacilli; order Exiguobacteriales; family Exiguobacteriaceae; genus Exiguobacterium; species Exiguobacterium alkaliphilum. The sequence goes on along the minus strand of NZ_JJMW01000058.1, from coordinate 17,560 downwards.
CGAGCATGAGTCCGGACAAGAACGCCGTCTTCAAGACGACCATCGTCGCGTCTCGGAAGTCGAGGCTGCTCTTCTCGATGGCTTGCGCTTCTCGCTCCGTCCGTCCATATAGCTTCAGCGTTGTCAGTCCTTGCAAGACGTCTAAAAACTTACCAGAGAACTGGTTCATCTTCTCCATCTGTTGTTCCGATTTCTTCTGCGTCGCAATCCCGATGATGATGAAGAAAATCGGGATGAACGGCGCCGTCACCATCATGATGACGCCCGAGATCCAATGTTGGGTGAAGACGACGATGAGAATGAGGAGCGGAATAATCGACGTCTGAATCACTTGGGGCCAATATTGGCTGAAGTAGGCGTCTACCTCGTCGACGGCGTCCATGTATACGCTCACTTTCTTACCGGATTGTCCCGAGAGCGACGTCTCCACCGGGTTCGACGTATAACGATCCAAGAGTTGACGTCGAAGCGACCGCTTCGCCTTCTCTGACAGGCTCGCACCGATGCGTCCCGAGACGTAACCGAACAACGCCCGGACGAGAAGCGCGACGACGAGCCAACCGAGCGCCGGAAGGACGCTTTCAAACGATTGATTTTGTAAGAAGACACGGTCGACGACGTCGACGATTAAATAGGCTTGGGCTAAAATCGACAAACCGATCATGACGGCCGCGATGACGAGGCCGATGATGTGCCGCTTTTCAGCTAACGCGAGGGCTTGCAGTCGTTTCACTGCGTTCATCCTTTCTAACAAGTCATAACATCATTTCTTTGTGATGATTCTCACTAATTATATCGCATGCATCGCTCCATAGCGAACGCTTCGCTTACGAGAGCATGCAAAAAACACCGTACGTCCGTACGGTGTCAATGCGTCGCTTGTTCAAAATATTCCGGATGCTCCGTCACGAGTTGTCGGGCATCGAATTGCAGGATGTCTTCTTTCCGTAGCCGCGACAAAATACCCGACACCGTCTCCCGTGATGTCCCGGACAGGCGCGACAGTTCGACCGTCGTGAACGGGCAGCGGATACGGACGCTGTCTGCCTCGCGCTCCCCTAAGTCTTCAATCAAGTAGTGAATCGTGTTGAGCACGCGATCCGTCGCGCTTGGCGTAATAATCTCTTGGAGACGCCGTTCATGTAAATCGAGAATCCGGTTCATCTGCCCGACGATATTCAACAGCATCGTCGCACTTCGTTTGACGAGCTGTTCGAATCGGTCCGCCGGCATATAAATGACCGTGATATCAGTAAGTGCCTCCGCGGAGTGGCGGTAGAACGTCGTGGAAAACATCCCGCTGTACGGGAACAACTGCTTCGGCTTCAAGTAGTCCGCGTATTGATACATCGCCGTCTCATGGAGGCGCTCAAGCTTGACGTAACCGTCCATGAGAAAGTAGACGCGCTCCCGCGGGTCGCCTTCCATAAACAAAATCTGTCCTTTTCGATATGTCCGTTGATAGACGTGCGGCAAAAGCGCCTCGAGTTCTCGACTCCCACACTGCTTGAACACGTCGATTTGTCTCAAGTCCTCAACCGTCCATTGCTGCGACATGTCTCATCCCTCACTTTCCACAATCGAATCGTTCCCCCTTCAGTATACTAAATCGTTTTATGTAAACGCTTTCAAAATCCGACAGTTTTCTGACAAGACAAAGAGGGGGACAGCCCCCTCTTCAGTCCAACATCAGTTCCATGATCGCATCTTGGAGATCTCGCTCGAGTTCGAGCGCATGCAAATCGAACAGCCACGCCTCGAGGCGCGTTTTTGCTGCCGACATCTGATACAACCGGTCTTTCAAATCATAGGAAATCTCGGCCCGGTCGAGGAAACGGTACAACCGATCGAGGCGGTGGTCGTTACTCGTCAAGTCGACCGGGAGTTCGACGGTCATGTCGCGGTCAACTTCTCCGAGCTCTAGACGGAGCGTCTGTGTCTCCTGCTTGTACGCACCTTCGGCTTTGACGCCACGAACGAGGAGCGTCATCGTACGCCCTTCCGGCAAGACCGTCGCATCTCCAGACAGACGAATGTCGAGGCGGCGGGCTTCCCAGTCGAGTGTGAACGTCGTCTCAGCATACGCGCCGGTCTCATAAGAACGGTCCGTCCCATTGTCCTCATAAAGCGTGAACTTGTTCGAGGCCCCCGGGAAGATGAGCACTTCTAATTCGTCCGGGTTGTCCGTGTCGTTCCGCCCAGAATGGTGCGGGGCCATCGGGATGATGGCTCCCGCCTTCGCGAACACGGCCTGTTCGTCTATTCCCCGGAACACACGGACCGACTTGTCACCCGCATAACGATGTCCGGTGAAGAAGTCGAACCAATCGCCTTTCGGTAACCAGACGTTCGAGGCGGCGACGTGTAGCGCCTTGTTCATCGGCTCGACAATCGGCGCGACAATCAGTTCACTGCCGAAATAATATTCGTTCGGCACGTCATACGCCGCGTCCTCATCCGGATGTTCATAATACATCGGCAAGATGAGCGGGGTCGCCTCCATATGGTTACGCCAGTTCATCGTATATAAGTACGGGATGAGCTGGTGACGTAGGCGCAGGAACGACTGCATCGAGCGTTCGGCCTCTAATCCAAAACGCCACGGTTCTTTGCCGTTGAAGATGCTGAACGTCGAATGAAGGCGCATGATGGGACTGAACACCCCGAACGCGACCCAACGCGCGGCGAGTTCGTCGTCTTTCGCCCCGCGATAGTGGCCACCGATGTCATGGCTCCACCAACCATAGCCGATGTTCGAGGCCGTCGCGGTGAAATACGGTTGGAATGCGAGCGACGCCCATGAGATGAGCGTGTCTCCGGAAAAACCGATTGGATAACGATGGCTTCCCGGCCCTGCGTACCGTGAGAAGATGAGCGGACGGTTCCCGTCTCGGGCGATATCGACGGCGTGGTAATGGTTTAGCATCCAGAGCGGGTCGAGTCCTTCCATCTTCGAGGTCGAGCCTTGTTGCCAATCGATCCACCAAAAGTCGACCCCGTCGGCTTCATGCGGGTGATGCATCTGTTCGAAATACGCTTGGATGAATCGTTTATTTGAAAAGTCGAACGGGATTCGATCACCGGTCGCCGGGTCGACCCCCATCGCCTCGGCCATCGATTCGTATTGGTCCTCGAAGGCGCGCACCCCATCAGCCGGATGGAGGTTCAACGTGACGAGGAGATGTTCCTCTTTCAACCATTTCAAGAAACCTTTCGGGTCCGGGAACAAGTTTCGGTTCCACGAGTATCCGGTCCAACCGCTCCCGTACTCCTCCGGTATGTCGGTGACGTGCCAGTCCATGTCGATGACGCTGACCGAAAATGGGATGTCCTCCGTCTTGAAGCGACGCATGAGCGCCTTGTATTCCGTCTCGTCGTAGCGCCAATATCGGCTCCACCAGTTCCCTAGCGCTTTTCTCGGCAGCAACGGGGTCGGACCGGTCAGCTGATAAAAATCTCGGAGCGCACGCCGATACTCGTGACCGTAACCGAAATAATACAAGTCATGGACGTCTTTACGGCGTGGCTCGACGAAGCGGTCGTCCGTCATGATGAATGATGTCGAATCGTCAATAACGGCGTAGCCTTGTTTTGAGACGATCCCTTCATCGAGTTCGACCGCGCCGTCGACATGGTCGAGCGTCCGGGCCGTCCCTTTGAGCGTCCGTTCTGGCCCGTTGAACGTATAGCGACTGTAATACGTACTGAAGTTTCCTTTCACATCGACATAGAGTGTGTTCGGTGCGAACGGGCCTTTCGTATAGTACAAGTGGACGTGGTCGGTGATGATTTGCAGTTCGTGCTCGTCTTCGATGACCCGAAAATCTGGGACGTCGAAGTCGCGATTCCAGACGACTTGGGTCGGTCGGTCCTCAAAAACACCATCTGCCGCGTACTCCATACGAATCAATTGGCTCGTGAGCACGGTGAAGCGATAACAGCTTCCCTGCACGACGGCTCGTTCATCCGCTTTCGGTTTCATCTGCTTCGAATAGACGTGATCCTGTTCAAATAAGCGCATAGGTTCGAGCGTTGCCGCTCTTCGTCACTCCCTCTCTGTTTGTGCAAACGTTTACACCAAGAATGATACCAATGTCAGTTTCGACATACAATCTTCCTTCCCGATGTCTCTGTTTCGAAAACGACAGGATGTGGGTGCACAAAAAACCGTGACCCGGGTCGGCCACGGTTAATCGATTATTGTTTTAGCGTCGCCGCCATGCGAACACGCGTCCCGATTCGGCCTCGCACCGCCTCATTGACCTGATCGAGCGATGTGATGACGGCAAGGCGCCCTTCCCCCGTCTCCGCGAATTGGAGGGCGGCGCGAACTTTTGGCAACATGCTACCGGGCGCGAACTGCCCTTCCGCGATATACGTCTCGAGTTGTTGTTTCGTCGTCTCTTCGAGCGCCGTTTGGTCCGGCGTCCCAAAATGGACATAGACGTGATCCACCGCTGTCAAGATGAGGAGCATGTCGGCCTCGACGAGCTCGGCCAATTTTGCGGCGGCAAAGTCTTTATCGATGACGGCCTCGACACCGACATAACCGTCCGGTGTATCGATGACCGGAATGCCGCCCCCGCCAGAGGCGATGACGACATGTCCGTTGTCGATGAGGTCACGAATGACGGCATGTTCGCAAATCGCAATCGGGAACGGGCTCGGGACGACACGACGATAACCGCGGCCAGCGTCCTCTTTAAACAGGAAGCCAGTCTCTCGCTCGAGTCGAATCGCTTCTTGCTCCGAATAAAACGGACCGATCGGCTTCGTCGGGTGACTGAAGGCGCTATCGTTCGGGTCGACTTCGGCCCGTGTGACGAGTGGCGCGACCGACCGTTCGAGTCCATGTTTACGGAGCGCTTTCGTCAGCGCGTTCTCAAACCAATAGCCAATCATCCCTTGCGTCATCGCGCCACAGACGTCTAAGGGCATCGCCGGTGTCGCCTCGCTATCGGAAGCTGCTTGTTGCAACATCAAATTTCCGACTTGGGGCCCGTTGCCGTGCGTGATGATGACCTCGATTCCTTCTGCGATTAGACCCGCCAACGCGTCGGCGGTCATCTCGACCGCGCGCATTTGGGCGTTCGCGGTCGCATCCTTCCCTTGTTGGATTGCATTGCCACCGAGCGCGATGACGACGCGTCGTTTTTTCATATCCATTCCCCCGATCAAAAGACTGTGATGTTGCCTGAGACGATGCGGACGACCGCTAAAATGGCGAGGACGGTCAACATACCGGCGACAGTCCATTCTGTTTTCGTCAACGACTTGATCCCGTTCTCACGTTGCGCTTTCACGTAGAGCAACGTCCCTGGTGCGTAGAGGAGCGTCGTCAACAACAAGTAATCGACGCCTGCCGCATAGATGAGCCAAATCCCATAGATGGAAGCGACCGCCCCAATGACGAGATCGCGCGTCCGACGCTCACCGGCGTTGTAGCCGATGCCATTTTTTGCGACTTTCACTTGATAGAAGGCCGAGAACGCGTATGGAATCAAGATGGCGCTCGATGCGAGCGAGAAAGCGAAGTTATACGCCGCGTCCGAGAATAGAAACGTGAACAGGAACAGTTGAATTAAACCATTCGTGAGCCAAAGTGCGTTCGCCGGCGCGTTGTTTTTATTCTCTTTCGTGAACCAACGCGGGAAGACACCGTCTTTCCCTGCCACGTACGGAATCTCTGCCGCAAGGAGCGTCCAACCGAGCCACGCCCCGAGCACCGAGATGACGAGCCCGCCGTTGATGAGCATCGCCCCCCAAGGACCGACTGCCGACTCGAGCAAGTACGCCATCGCCGGTTGCGTGGCGTTCGCCACGTTCTCTGGATTCAACAAACCGAGCGACATAATCGAGATGAGCAAGTAAATGATGAGCGTCCCGAGTAGACCGATGACAGTCGCCTTCCCGACGTCCGAGCGCTTCCGGGCCCGTCCTGACAAGACGACTGCCCCTTCGACACCGATAAAGACCCAGAGCGTGACGAGCATCGTCGAGACGACTTGATCGCGGATGCTACTCCATGAGAAGCCGCCCTGTCCCCAGAAGTCGAACGTGAAGTTGTCGAGATTGAAGAAGAATAACGTGATGGTGATGAAGGCAAAAATCGGAACGAGTTTCGCGATGGTCGTGATGATGTTGATCATCGACGCCTCGTGAATCCCACGCAAAATGAGGGAGTGGACGAGCCATAGCATGATGGACGCACCGATGATGGAGGCGATGTTTTGACCGCCTTCGAAGATTGGAAAGAAATAGCCGATCGAACTGAACAATAGTGTCGCGTACGCGACGTTTCCGAGCCAGGCGGAGAGCCAGTAGCCCCAAGCCGAGTTGAATCCGACGAACTGTCCGAAGCCAGCCCGCGCATAACTATACACCCCGCCGTCGAGGTCCGGTCGCCGCATCGTCAAGTTTTGGAAACTTAATCCGAGTGTGATGATCCCGATGCCGGTGATGACCCAACCGATGAGAATCGCACCCGCGTTCGCACCTTGGGCCAAGTCGGCCGCCAAGTTGAACGCCCCGCCCCCGATCATCGAACCGACGACGAGTGCCGTCAGGGCCCCGAGCCCCAACCGTTTGTCTTTCGGACTAGGATTTGCGCCAGCTGAACCGCTTGAGTCATGATCTAATTTCGTAGACATTTAACTCATCCCTTTCGCTTCATTAAAGGGGGGGAAATCCCCCCTCTCCTCAACGTTCGAGCCATTCCGCTGTATCGACAAGCGTCGCCGCCATGACTGCTTTAATCGTGTGCATCCGATTCTCGGCCTCGTCAAACACGAACGAATGACGGCTCCGGAATACTTCATCGGTCACTTCCATCTCGGCCAAGCCGTACTCTTCGTAAATGGCCCGGCCCACCTCTGTCTCTAAATCGTGGAACGCCGGGAGGCAGTGGAGGAACATGACATCTGCGTTCCCCGTCTTCTCGAGCATCTCCATGTTCACTTGATACGGCCGGAGCAGTTGAATCCGCTCTGCGAACTCGGCCTCTTCACCCATCGATACCCAGACGTCCGTATAGATGACGTCCGCGTTCGCCACCGCCTCGTCGACGCTTTCTGTGAGGGTGATGAGCGCGCCCGTCTCTTGTGCGACCGAGCGGGCGTAATCGACGACCTCGTCTGACGGCCAGAGTGATTTCGGGGCACAAATCCGGATATCCATTCCGACTTTTGCACCGCCGATCAACAACGTGTTACCCATGTTATTGCGCCCGTCCCCGACGTAAACGAACCGAATGCCGGCAAGGTCGCCTTTTTGCTCTTTCACCGTCAAGAAATCGGCTAAAATTTGCGTCGGGTGATACAAATCGGTCAACCCGTTCCAGACCGGGACGCCCGCGTCACGTGCGAGTCCTTCGACCGTCGCATGCGCGAAGCCTCGGAACTGGATGCCATCGAACATGCGACCGAGCACGATGGCCGTATCACGAACGGATTCTTTCTTACCAAACTGAATGTCCGACTTTCCGAGATATTCCGGATGCATGCCGAGGTCGACGGCTGCGACCGTGAATGCACACCGTGTCCGCGTCGACGGCTTTTCAAACAAGAGCGCCACATTCTTCCCTTCACAGACGCGATGTGGGATGCCTTGTTTCTTTTGACGCTTGAACGCGGCCGACAAATCAATCAAGTAGTTCAGTTCGTCCGGAGAAAACGCATTGAGTGATAAAAAATGACGGCCTACCAAATCAACATTGTACGTTGTGGACATGTTCAGGTTCCTCCTCGTCAAATATCTTCACGAATAATCGGGCAACTCATGCAACGTGGGCCCCCACGGCCGCGTGACAACTCGCTTGACATGATTTCGATGACTTCGACACCTTCCGAACGCAAGAGCTCGTTCGAGACATAGTTTCGGTCGTACGTGACGACGACCCCTGGTGCGATGGCGAGCGTGTTCGATCCGTCGTTCCACTGCTCCCGTGCCGCCGCGATCGGATCGCCGCCGCCACACGGGATGAGAACGATGTCATCGAGATTGAGTGCGGCTTTTAGCACTTGTAACAAATCGCTATGTTGCGTGATATGAAGTTCTCCGTCTTGATTCAGTGACAGCTCGAAGATGTTCATCTTTCCTTCCGGTCCTTGGATGAACGGATGAATCGTGAACTTGTCGTGGTCGACCATCGTGAAGACGGTATCGAGGTGCATGAAGGCTCGCGATTTGGGGATTTCGATGGCAATCACTTTTTTAAACGTCCCGCCATGCTTGAGCAGATTAAGGGCGACCCGCTCGATGCCTTGCGCTGTCGTCCGCTCGGAAATCCCGATGGCGACGACTTCTTTAGACAAGACGAGTTCGTCCCCGCCTTCCATCGCGAACCGGTAGTCACGGTCTGACCAAATCGGGACGTCATGTTTGGCGAATCGTGGATGGTACTTCATGATATATTGCGTGAATAACGATTCGCGCCGCCGCGCCGGCTCTTTCATACGGTTGATTGATAAGCCATTGCCGATGGCCGCTGCCGGGTCGCGGGTGAAGTATAGGTTCGGCATCGGATCCAAGTAGAACGGATACGTGTCTTCAATCATCTCATGCAAGTGACGTCGTTTCTCCGGCTTGATTTCCGACTTGCGAATCCCAGCCATGACCGTCTCGATTAACTGTTCATTGTCATAGGCGAGCAAATATTCTTTCAACGTCTCATACGATCCGTTGATGTTCGACTTTGACTCGGACAAGATGTCGGCGACGAACCGTTCCCTTACGCCCGGAAGCGATAACGTCTCGGCCATCAATTTTTCTAAATACAGCACTTCGACGCCACGGTTTTGCAGGGCGCTCGCAAAGTAGTCATGTTCTTTTTGGATGACCGGCAAATGTGGGATGTCATCGAAGAGGAGTCGTTCTAAATATTCGGGGGTCAAATTTTCAAGTTCACGGCCCGGACGTTTCAGCAGCACCGTCCTGAGTTCACCGATTTCTGAATACACGTGGATTGGATGTTTGAGCGTAGTATCCCGTGAGGTCTGTTGATCCATCATCGTTATCATCTCGCTTCCTCCTAGTGTTTCGGGTGTGTTGCTACCCTTACATTATCAACTTACCCAATATCGGGACGGGTAAGTCCGACGGTGGGACCGTGGCGAATTCCACATCGAGATGAATGAACGATCGATAAAACTGAATGAAAAAACAATTGTGAATCATTACACAAGTATGCACAATCACTTACCTCTGTATAATCGCTGTATACATTGTGAAATAAATTCATTATTTTTTTTGTGTTCCTTTCCTGTATGATAGGGACGTACCTGAATCTACTACGGAAAAGGAAGTGAGTCGATGGCAATCGAACGTACAGAACATGCGCGTCACCAAGCTCAAGTGACCGCGCTCATTCAAAAGGGGGACCCGGTCGATTTCCGCGACTTGTTCCTTACCCTTCACCCTGGTGAACAGGCGGATTTATTTATCGAGCTCGAGCAGCCTGAGCGCCAGTTCGTCTATCGAGCACTCACACCGGAAGCGTTCACGGATTTATTTGAGAAGTTGGAACTCGAAGACCAGGAGCAATTCATCCAAGAGATGCCGCGGCCTTATGCGGTCCGTGTCTTGAACGACATGTTCTCGGACAATGCGGCTGACTTGATGAATGAACTGCCTGACGACTTCATGAACGAACTGTTCGAACAGATGGATGAGACCGAGGCCACAGAAGTCAAAGACTTGATGCGCTATCCAGACGACACGGCCGGCGCCGTCATGACGACAGAGTTCGTCGTCTTAAAGGCAGATAAGACCGTCGGCGAGACGCTCGAAGAGTTGCGCGACCTCGGACCGGACGCCGAGACGATTTATTACCTTTACGTCATCGATGCATCCGGTCGTCTCGTCGGTGTCGTCTCGCTCCGCGATTTGATCGTGTCACGGCTCGATGCCCGTATCGCCGACATTATGGGGCGACGCGTCGTCTCCGCGAACGTGCTCACCGACCAAGAAGACTTGGCCCGGACCGTCCAAAAGTACGACTTGCTTGCCCTTCCCGTCGTCGACGATGAAGAGAAACTACTCGGAATCATCACCGTCGATGATGTCATGGACGTCATCGAGCGCGAGACGACCGAAGACTTTGAAGAACTGTCCGCGACGAAAGGTTCATCTGACATCAATATGGGACCGGTCGAGGCGGCCAAGAAACGCGCGCCCTGGATTATCAGTCTCATGTTCCTCGGCATGATTACCGCCTCGACGATTGGCGGATTCGAAGAAACGCTTGAGACGATCGTGCTCCTCGCCGTCTTCATGCCGCTCGTCATGGGGTCGGCCGGGAACGCGGCCACCCAATCACTCGTCGTCGCCGTCCGCTCGATCGCGCTCGGCACAATCAATCGAAAGAACGTCATGAAGATGGTACGACGCGAGTTCGGGACCGGCGTCATCCTCGGAGTCGTCTGCATGATCGTCATCTTCGGCGTCATCACGTTCCTGTATGACAACGCTTTGATTGGTATCATTGTCGGTATCTCGATTTTCGCCGCACTGAGCGTGGCGACGATTGTCGGAACACTCATCCCGCTCCTCATCAATCGCTTGAAACTCGATCCGGCTGTGGCTTCGGGACCGTTCATCACGACGTTGATGGACAACCTCGGGTTAATCATCTACTTCACCGTCGCCACATCGATGCTCCAGTTCCTTTAAGGCACGTGCCCTCGCGCACGTGTCTTTTTTTGTTACGTTTTGTTTACAGACGAGAAAACGGGAAATGATTGCCTGCCTGAATGGGTATTACAAATAAATACTTATAAATAAGAAGAAACCGAAGGAGGTCTCTCATATGACCATTCAGCAAGTCGCTTACATATTGATTACCGGGGCCTTATTCATGGGGCTCGTCGCATACGTATCGTATCGGATGACGCGCGGCAAAGTCGACAGCGCCGATGACTACTTCCTCGCAGGCCGTGGATTGACCGGTTTGTTCATCGCAGGGTCATTGCTTTTGACAAACCTTTCCGCCGAGCAACTGATCGGGTTGAACGGTCAGTCGTTCGCGGGCAATATGTCCGCCATGGCGTGGGAAGTCACGGCCGGGATTGCCGCCATCATCATGGCGCTCTTTTTACTGCCGCGCTTCCTCGGAATCGGCATCTCGACCATCCCTGAATTTTTGAGCCAACGGTATGACGAGGACGTCCGCCGTCTGACAGTGCTTTTGTTCTTGTTCGGCTATATGTGCGTCACGATCCCGTCGATGCTCTATTCAGGCGGCCTCGCCGTCTTGCAGCTGTTCGATGTGCCGGAACTACTCGGCGTCAGTTTCGAACAGGCGCTCTGGATGGTCATCTGGTTCATCGGGATAATCGGGGCAATCTATGCCATCTTCGGCGGCCTTCGCGCCGTCGCCGTGTCGGATACGTTGAACGGGATTGGACTCATCATCATCGGATTCCTTGTCCCGACGCTCGGTTTCATCGCCCTCGGTGACGGTAACCTCGTCGATGGGATGAAGACGATCGCGACGTCGAACCCAGAGAAACTGAACGCCATCGGTTCGAGCAACGACTCGGTCCCGTTCTTGTCCATCTTTACCGGGATGATCTTCGCCAACTTGTTTTATTGGGCGCTCAACCAATACGTCATCCAGCGTGCGCTCGGCGCCAAGAACTTGGCCGAAGGACAAAAAGGTGTCTTGTTCACCGGTTACTTGAAGTTGCTCGTCCCGATTTTCATGTTGCTTCCAGGGATTATCGCGTTTCACTTGTACGGTTCAAACGTCGACAAGGCCGACCTCGCTTACCCGAGTTTGATCGCCGACTTGTTGCCGATGTGGCTGATGGGCTTTTTCCTCGCCGTCTTGCTCGGGGCCGTGTTCAGTTCGTTCAACTCGCTCCTGAACAGTATCGCCACGTTGTTCGTACTCGATATTTATAAACCGAAGTTTAAACCGAACGCATCGGACAAAGACTTGATTCGCGTCAGTAAATGGTTCGGGACGCTCGTCGCCCTCATTTCGTTTTTCGTCGCTCCGAACTTGATGTATGCGCCAGACGGACTTTGGGACTTGATTCGCCGCTTCACCGGCTTCTTCAACATCCCGATTCTCGTCATCGTCTTGATTGGGATGCTCGTGAAGCGTGTCCCTCCGATTGCCGCGAAAATCGTCATCGTATTCCATGTCATCACCTACTATTTCCTCGTCTGGGGCACGCAGCAGTGGTTTGGCTTTGACCTTGGGATTAACTTTATTCACATTTATGGCATCTTGTTCGTCATCGAGACATCGATTATGCTCTTGTTCGCGAAAATTCGCCCGATGATGACAGTGAATCCGATTCGTATCGAGCTCGGTCGCGTCAAGCCGTGGCGTCACGCCATCTCGACGTCAATTCTTCTTATCGCATCGATGATTTTCGTCTACTTCGTCTTCTCACCGATTGGCCTCGCCTACGCGGACGGGATCGTCTCAGGCTGGTTCTTCCCGGCAACGATTGGATTGTTTGCCGTAACAGCAGGGCTCGTCTTTGTCTCGTATCGCTTCTGGCTCCCACGCTACGAAACATACTTGAACAATCTCGGGACGACCGAAGAGACTGAAGAAGAGGCAAGCGGTAGTTAACAAAAACCTCACCGATCCATTACCGGATCGGTGAGGTTGCTTTGTTTCATACGGCGTTTTTGTTCATACATGGCTTGGTCCGCCTCATCGTATAAGGCGACGAAATCGGTATGGTCCTCTGTAAAAGAAGAACCAATCGCAGCCGATATACCCGCTTCTTTAAATGCGAAATGAATCGCCGTAACAAGTTCCGACAACTCCTGGTCCGAACCGGTCATCAATACGACGAACTCGTCTCCACCGAGTCGGTACACTTTTGGACTTTTTCGTGTCAACACATGTGCCGCTCGTTGGAGCAACACATCGCCGGCGGAGTGCCCGTACGTATCATTTACCTGCTTTAAATCGTTTAAATCGATTACAATGACGCCGCATGATGAGGCAGTGGGTAAGCGATCGACGGTCTCTTCGAACGCCCGTCGATTCCACACGCCGGTTAGACTATCGTGGCGACTCTCATATACGAGTGCTTCTCGTTCCGTGACGGCCGCCTCGACATTCCGGATGACGCCTTGCACAGCGACGAGTTCCTCGCCTTCATAGATCGGTGTCGCATACTCCTCAAACCATAAATAACGGCCATCATTCGTTTGCCACCGCTGCAAAATCGGTTCTTCATAGTTAACCTGCCCTGTCACTTTCTGGACAAGTAGCTCATAATCATCTGGATGAATGCGATGAAAACAGTCATTCGGGTCGTCATAGTTTTTCGCAACCGTCCCTTCTCCTAGATAGTCATCAAGTGACGGACTGATATAACGAAACCGAAAGACCGGTTTTACGTCAAAGACGTAAATGACATCTTTCATTTGGTCGGTGAATCGGGTCATCGGTTCATCCGCCTGATTCACTTGACGACGGATTTTATAGACAATGAATGCTACACTTAACCCGATAAAGATCCCTAAAATAAACTCGACCACGACGTACACCCCTGTCTTAAAAAATCTTCATCTATCGTATCATGGAGCACGCCTATGCCTCTTGCGTCCTCCGTTATTTAGGGGAATGATTTTTTAAGATCTTGTCATCAATGTGCCACGTCAGTTCATTTGGAGGTTTCTATAGTGAGCTACTTTATTCGTCCCTACACTGAGAAGGACTTTGAACAAATCCAAACATTAAACGAGACAGAAGGCTGGACACAGCTCGTCGTACGTTCGGATGAGACGAGGCAGGCTTGGGACCATTCAAACGTGGCCTATGTCATCGAGGTCGACGGATTAATCGTCGCGTACGTCCGGGGGATGACCGACACGGCCGTGAGCCTGTACATCTGTGAACTGCTTGTCGCCGCCTCACATCGTCGACTCGGACTCGGGGAGCAACTTTTGACGTACGTGCATTCACGTTATCCGACGACACGCCTCGAGATGCTTGCGAGCGCCTCATCGCAGACGTACTATGAGAAATTGAACTTCCGTCCGTTTTACGGTTATCGTAAAACGATACATGAATAGGAGGAAAAATGATGAAACTTGCCATCGTCACCGGTGCCTCACGCGGCCTCGGCCGCGCCATTGCCGAAGAACTATCGAAACGGGATTACGAGGTCGTCAACTTCTCACGCACGCAAGGCGATGCCCCGTTCCGCCATGTGAGCGTCGACCTCTCCGATTCTGTGAGTCTACTCCACGCGCTCGAACAAATGCGTCCGCTCATCGAACGCGTCGATTCGCTCCTCGTCGTTCAAAACGCGGCGCTGATTGACCCGATTCATCAGGTCGGACAGTTAGACTCCAACCAATTGATGTCACACGTCCAAGCGAATTTGCTCGCACCGATGCTCCTCGCCAACCATGTGCTCCGTTATACGTTACCGGTCTCGTTCATTCACGTGACGTCGGGCGCCGCCAAACGGCCGATTTCTGGTTGGAGCGCGTATTGCGCGACGAAAGCCGGTCTCGATCACTTCACGGAGACACTCGCCCTCGAGCTGACCGACACGCACCACCGGGCCGCCTTGTTCAATCCGGGCGTGATGGACACATCGATGCAAGCGACGATTCGAGCCTCGTCAAAAGACGCTTTCCAAGATGTCGAACAGTTTCAGGCATACGTCGCGGAAGGCCGGCTCCGTTCTCCGGAAACCGTGGCCCGTGTCTTGATCGAGTATATGATTGATACGCCGTTTGAGAACGGGAAGACGTATTCGATTTACGACCTCGTCTAATTTTTAACCCGGGTCAAAATTCACCCACCCCTTCTGTTCTTAAGCGTCTACACTGAAGTCAGACAAAAGCAGAAAGGATGATGGTGTCATGAAGACGATTGCAGGAGGGTTATTGTTTTTCGGCTTATTCAGCCTTGTTCTCTCGTCCACGATGATTGGCGACACAGCTATCGTCGGCGCGTTGGTGAGCGGCGTGTCCATCCTCTCGAGCGTCGGACTATGGTTCGGTGCGACGGAAGTCATGCGCATGCGCTCGGACGTCCACTCCATGAAAAAAACGTCTTTCCCTACTGAATGAGGGAAAGACGTTTTCGATTCAATCTTCGTCTTCGTCATCGATGAAATCGTCGAAGTCGTATTCTTCAAAATCTTCTTCATCAATAAAAATATCACGGTCATTGACGACGTGAATCGGACCGTTGGCCACGTCGATTCGAATCGTCCATGCCCATGGAATGCGCAATCGGCTATATACGCCCGTCCAGAATTCCATCGATTCTTGTTCATATCGTTCGAATTCTGTGAGTAACTCTTTGAACGTCACGCCGGATAACTGAAAGTTTGAGTCTTGGATGCGTTGAAGCGCGTGATGCTTCGCTTCAAGCTCCGCCGCTCGGACCATCTCTTCGGCAGTCGCCATCTCGAGAATCGTACCATCGGGCGGTAGAATGTCGTATACGTTAAACAGTTCGCCTTCTTCTACTTCTTCGTCAAACTCGTAGTCATCGTGCCGCATGCTACATTCCTCCTCACTCTAGTTGAATCTATTCCATTATACCATTCCACTCCACGTGAGAACGAAACATTTGTGTATATATTTTCTACGAACGGGAATCATAGTAGAGGATGAAACCTTACGATTCGAAAGGGGAAATGACGATGCATGACACGTTTCAAGCGCTCGTTTTAAACAGAGAAGAAAACCGGCTTCATGCCGAAGTGACCGAAGTGAAACGCGACGCACTACCGCGAGAAGAAGATGGGAACGTACTAGTCGAAGTCCATTACTCCGCGCTCAACTATAAAGATGCGCTCGGACTGACCGGAGCGGGGGCGATCATTAACGAGTTCCCGTTCATCCCGGGCTGTGAGTTCGTCGGAAAAGTCGTCGAGTCCGACCATCTCGACTTCAAGGAGGGCGATGAAGTCATCGCGACCGGGTTCGGGATCGGCGAACGTCATTTCGGTGGGTTCAGCCATTACGCCCAAGTGCCGGGCAATTGGCTCGTCAAATTGCCAAAAGGATTGTCGATGCGGGACGCCATCACGATCGGCACACCCGGTCTGACGGCCATATTCGCCGTCGAGGCGCTCGAGCATGAACAGATTCACCCAGGTCAAGAAGTGCTCGTCACGGGCGCATCGGGCGGTGTCGGCAGCTTTGCCATCGCGATCCTCCATAAGCTCGGGTATCACGTGCTCGCCTCGACTGGAAAGACCGACCCAGCGTATTTACGGGCGCTCGGCGTCGAGAACATCATGGCTCGGAGCGAGCTCGAAGGCCCAGCCCGGCCGCTTGACAAGCAACGGTTCGACGCCGCCATCGACTCCGTCGGCGGGGAGACGCTCGGTAATATTTTGAGCCGGACCCGTTACGAGGGAACGGTCGTCGCTTGTGGCCTTGCCGGCGGTCACGAACTACACACGACCGTCTATCCGTTCATCTTGCGCGGCGTCCGTCTCATCGGAATCGACTCGGTGATGCAGCCCGTCTCCCGGCGTATGACCGCTTGGGAACGACTCCATGAGTTGGTTGACGAGACGGTATTGAAACATATGGTCCACGAGATTCCGCTCCATGACGTCCCGCGCCAAGCAGAGGCGATGCTACGCGGCGAACTGAGCGGACGGACGGTCGTTCGACTCCATTCCTAATACAACAGGGCTGTTGACGAACCGAATCGTGACATGCGATTTGGTTCGTCTTCTTTTGGATTCAATGGTCCCGTGGCGCACTGCCCGACATGAAATTGAAGACATGCAAAGACGAGAGACCGCACAAGGACAGCCTCTCGCGGCGCTCATCCGACGGCGCCGAAGACTCCTAAAGGAATAGCGAGCGAAAGCGCCAAGAGGATGAAAACATTCTGCTAGTCAACAAACTGACAGGGCTGAATCGATGGATTCAGCCCTGTCTCTGTATGCTTCAAGGAAAGGTTATAATGTGAAGCCGTTCGGCGCGTCTTTGACGACGACAATCACTTTCCCTTGGTCCAACTTCTTCTCAAGGCTATCCGCCTCGGTCGCTGAGAAACCAAGTTCCTCGAACTGGGCACGTAACTCGTCCCCTTTTTTACGGAACAAGTTTTTCGCTGCCGTTCCGAGACCGACGTCCGATGCCGATACCGTATTCGCGTCCGCGTTGTCGGCGACTCGATCGGTCCGGTCATCGTCGTGGGTGATGACGTAAATGTGCGACTCGTCAACCCCTTTTGCTTTCATCGATTGAATGGCGGTGACGACTTCTTCATCATTTGTGAACTCTTTGTACAAAACTGACATGTCTATTCTCCTCCTTCAATTGCGTTACAGTTATAGGTATTTCCTGTTTTCATCGTTTCTACACATTAAAAAACGATGACAAGCGTCATCGTTTCGTTAAACGGCCGGTTCTTGGCCCTTCAATTTTTTCAGTTCATCCAACAAAATGTCAGATTCGTTGAACGGAATCGATTGCTTCCCGACACGTTCGATGTGGTCATGGCCTTTTCCGACGACGACGACTCGTTTGCCGTCGAGTCCTTGTAGCGCCGCATGTTTAAGGGCGTCTAACCGATTCTCAAACGTCACATGTGGTGTGT
>NZ_JJMW01000057.1 GCF_000714435.1 Exiguobacterium alkaliphilum 12/1 | reverse complement strand
CCGGCCCGGAGATCGCGGTCGCGTCGACGAAGGCGTACACGGCCCAAATCGCCGTCCTCGCCATCCTCGCCTACGACATCGCTCGTGCGAACGGAAAAGAGCTACCGTTCGAATTGATGCCAGAACTCGCGCGTGTCGCGACGATCATGGACTCAATCATGTCACAAAAAGAGCTGTTTGAAGAGTTGGCAGAACGTTACTTGAAGACGACACCGAACACGTTCTTCATCGGACGCGGCCTTGACGCGTCGGTCTGTCTCGAAGGCGCGCTCAAAGTGAAGGAGATCTCATATATCCAAGCGGAAGGTTACCCAGGTGGTGAGCTCAAGCACGGATCGATCGCCTTGATCGAGGACGGGACGCCGGTCATCGCGCTCATCTCGCAACCGAAGACGAACTTGAACATCCGCAGCAACGTCAAGGAAGTCGTCGCCCGTGGCGCGAACGCCTGCATCATCTCGATGCAAGGCGTCGAACACGAGGACGATGAGTTCATCTTGCCGCACGTCGAACCACTCCTTGCACCGCTCGTTACGGTATTACCGGTTCAACTCATGGCGTATTACGCCGCACTTGGCCGGGGTTGCGACGTCGACAAGCCGCGCAACTTGGCGAAATCGGTGACGGTGGAATAACACTATACACACCTAAGCACTTCTCGAAACAGAGAGGTGCTTTTTACTGCTTGCCGATATCTTTGCCAACAGGCAAAATAGTAGGATAAGTAAGCGGTTCCATCGTATGGTTATATAAAGATAAGCGATGAAAGAAGGTCTGACATGAACGTATACATTGTCTGTCCATGCGGGTTCGTCACGAGCGCCATGGCAGCGAAGCTGTTTGCTGAAGCGTGTTCGGGGAAATTGTCGTGTGTGATTCACCACGGCACTAATCGTGATATCCCGAAAGACGTCGACTTGATCGTCTATCAAATCGGGACAGCGGCGATTGACCATCCGACCGCGCACGTCCGCTCGGTCAGACAAATCTTGTCGCTCGAGGAATATCGACAAATCGTCGAGGAATGGGTGAAGCGATATGAAGCATGAATGGAGTGCGCGGGAGCGCTCGATTTTACTACACTTATTAGGCACGGAGACATCGACACCGCTCGCGGAGATCGCGCAGGCGGTCAATTTGTCTGAGCGGACGATTCAACGGGAACGTCAACTGCTCGAAGGGATTTTGAGAGAGTTCGAACTAGAGCTGTCTTGGCAGCGCGGGCGCGGACTCAGCCTCGTCGGAGCGACGGCTGCGAAACAACAGCTCCGTGAGGATTTGATTTTGTCGGCCGAGGCCATCCCGACAGCCGAGGATCGCATCTTTGAACTGGCTTGGCGGCTCTTGTTCGAGAAAGACATGTTGAAGCTGCAGGCTGTCGCCAAGCAGATGCACGTCTCGCCAAGCACACTGACACAGGACCTGGAGAAACTTGACCGCTGGTTCGACGAATATCACCTTGAAGTCGAGCGGAAGAAAGGGGTCGGTGCGCAAGTACTTGGCTTGGAAGCGGAAAAACGCAAGCTCATGATTAATGCGCTCATGGCGCATTGGGACACGCTCGCGTTTTATCGCTTCGTCCGCGGCGAAGATGAGTACATTCCCGCCTTTTTGAAGACGGTCTCATGTGACGCCATGCTTGAGGCGCTCCGGGACGGATACGACTATTTAAAGAGTCATGCGTTCGAGCGGATGGATGACCGAACGATTATGCGTGTCACGTTCGCCTATGGCGTGCAACAAGCGCGACTCGACGCCGGTTTCTTTTTGGAGATGTACACGAAAGGACGTTCGGACGACTATTTGAAAGTCGCTCGGGACATGGAAGTGGCACTCGGTACGACGTTCTCGATGGCCGAACGGGTTTGGCTCGCGGAAGAGGCGAACCGGCTCCGTTCCTTGAAAGAACAGATGCAAGAAGATGAGGAAGAACGCTGGGTCATGCAAATCCGTGTCCATAAACTGATTCATCACGTCTCACTCATCCACGGCTTCGCCTTCACAGATGACGCGGCGCTCGAGAAAGGGTTGCTCGCCCATATCTTATCGAGTCTGAACACGCAGGCGCTTCCGGATACGGATACGGTCCGTCCGCACATCGACCGGGACTATCCGAACTTGCGGGCCGCCATTCAGCAAGCGGCGGATATCGTCTTCGGGACGAACACGTTCACAGAGGAAGAGACGGTGTTCTGGGCGATGCACTTCGCGGCCGCGCTCGTCAAACCGGTCCGCCGTCGTGAATATCGGGCGCTCGTCGTCTGCTCGGCGGGCCTCGGCTCGTCGAAGATGCTCGTCAATCGCGTGAAACAAGAGTTCCCGGAGATGCAAAACGTCGTCAACTCCTCATTGTTCGGTCTCGAACAGCATCGGCTCGATGACTATGACGTCATCTTGTCGACCGTCCCGCTCCCTCCGTTGTCGGTGCCGACGCTCATGGTCAATCCGTTGCTGACGACCGAGGAAGTGCAACGGGTCCGCCACCTCCTGTTGTCCTTGCCGCAATCGTTCCAAACGAAAGACGTCAAACCGCATTCGACGATGCTCGACTTCCAAGAGCTCGCGGAACTCGTGGACACGTTTGAGCGGATGGACCGTCAGTTCGACCTCGTCACACTCGACAACAGTGATCGGCTCGAGGACATCTTGTTCGATATCGGCACGCAGTTAGAAGAACGGGGACTCGTCGAAAGCGGGATTCAATTATCGGCACAACTGCTCCGGCGCCACGAAGTGGCTGGACTCGGCATCCCGGGCACAAAACTCGCCTTGTTCCATGGACGTCACGCGTCGATTGAACGGGCGAGCGTGTTCGCGTTCGATTTGACGACGTCCATCCCGCTCCTCATGATGGATCAATCGACGGAACCCGTTTCCCGTCTGCTCGTCTTACTCGCACCGGAAGAGGCGCGCGATGTCGAGCTCCAGTTTTTGAGTGCGGTCAGCGGCTCGCTCATCGAGAGTGAAGAACAGATGACGTTATACAGCACGGGTTCAAAAAAAGAACTGCGCCTGTTGCTTCATGACTGCATGAAACATATGATGCAAGATGCGTTGCATGAGAAATGACCCGCCGTGGTCATTTTTTTATTTGGCACGGAATGTTGCCAAAGTGTGAACTGGATTGAATTGAGTAAGCGCTTACTCTGGGTCTACAATACAGGTGTAGAGCACAAACCGGTTAGCTACACTACACGATAACCTTTCACAACTAAAGACTGGAGGTTTTATACATGGCGAATACGCAAGCTGGCTCGGGCGGGGTTCGAGTCAAAGTACAACGGTTCGGGAGTTTCCTGAGCGGGATGGTCATGCCGAACATCGGCGCCTTCATCGCCTGGGGGATCATCACAGCACTCTTCATCCCGACAGGCTGGTGGCCGAACGAAAACTTGGCCGAGCTCGTCGGTCCAACGATCACTTATCTACTACCACTCTTGATCGGGTTCACAGGTGGTAAATTACTTCACGACGTTCGAGGCGGTGTCGTCGGGGCGCTCGCCACGATGGGTGTCATCGTCGGGACGGACATCCCGATGTTCCTCGGGGCGATGATTATGGGTCCACTCGGTGGTTACATCATCCGTCAAGTCGACCGTGCCCTTGAAGGAAAAGTAAAAGCTGGTTTCGAGATGCTCGTCAACAACTTCTCGGTCGGGATCGTCGGTGGTCTCCTCATGCTCGGGGGCTTCGAGATCTTCGGACCGATCATGAGCGGGCTCGACAAAGTCATGGCAGCAGGCGTCGACTGGATCGTCGGGGCGAAGTTGCTTCCAATCGCAAGTTTGTTCATTGAACCGGCGAAAGTCCTCTTCTTGAACAACGCCATCAACCACGGGATTTTGAGCCCACTCGGTGTCGATCAAGTCGCAGACGCTGGGAAATCGGTTCTCTTCTTACTTGAAGCAAACCCAGGACCAGGTCTTGGTTTACTTCTCGCTTATATGTTCTTCGCAAAAGGCGCAGCAAAACGGACAGCACCTGGTGCGGCAATCATTCACTTCCTCGGTGGGATTCACGAGATTTACTTCCCATACGTGTTGATGAAGCCGATCTTAATCCTTGCGATGATCGCAGGGGGTGCCACAGGGATCTTCACATTCGTACTCTTCGACGTCGGCCTCGTCGCACCAGCTTCGCCAGGTAGTATCTTCGCGATTCTTGCGATGGCGTCACGCGGTTCACACCTCGGTCTCGTTGCAGGTATTCTCTTGTCGGCAGCTGTCACGTTCGCCGTGGCGAGTGTCATCTTGAAATCAAGTGCAGCCGAAGAAGTGTCACTCGAAGAAGCGACACAAAACGTCAGCGCGATGAAAGGCAAACAGTCGTATGCGTCGGCGCTCGTTCAAGATCGCCTCGACAAAGTCGACCACATCATCTTCGCTTGTGATGCCGGTATGGGTTCAAGCGCGATGGGGGCCTCGGTCCTGCGCAATAAAGTGAATAAGGCGAACTTGCCAATCAAAGTGACGAACACGTCCATCAGTCAATTGCCGAAAGACGCCCAATTCGTCATCACCCATCAAGATTTGACGGACCGTGCCGAAGAACAGGCACCGAACGCGATTCACCGCTCGGTAACGAACTTCTTGAACGCGGACTACTATGACCAGTTGATTGAAGAGATTCAAGCAGAGCGCAGTAAAATTTCATAACGAAGCAGACAGAGACAAGGTTTAGATATAGGAGGAACTAAAATGCCATTCATTCAGACAGAGATGATTCGACTCAACCAAACGTTCAGCACGAGTGCCGAAGCGATTGATGCAGCCGGAGCGGTGTTACACGCCGCCGGTTGCGTATCGCCGGCCTATATCGAGGCGATGCATGAGCGTCAAGCGCTCTCGAACGTTTATATCGGGAACCATGTCGCGATTCCGCACGGGACGGAAGAAGCGAAGTCGGCCGTTCAAAAGACGGGCATCTCAATTATCCAAGTACCGGACGGCGTCGATTTTGGAGGACAGACGGCGAAGCTCGTCATCGGGATCGCTGGGGTGAACGATGAGCATCTCGATCTCCTATCGCAAATCGCTGTCATCTGTTCGGACGAGGATAACGTCGAGCGGTTAGTCCGTGCCGAGACGAAAGAAGAGATTTTGTCGCTATTCATGGAAGAGGTGGCGTAATGAAGGCTGTACATTTCGGGGCAGGGAACATCGGACGCGGGTTTATCGGCTTGCTCTTGAATCAGAGTGGCTACGAGGTCACGTTCGTCGACATTAACGATACGGTGATTGAAGCGCTCGAGGCAAAACGCTATTACGAGGTCGGGTTCGCTGAAGAAGGCGTCGACAACGTCGTCGTCGACCGGGTGCGCGGCGTCAACAGTTTGAAAGACCCGGAGCGTGTCATCGCGCTCATCGCCGAGGCCGATCTTGTCACGACAGCGGTCGGACCGACGTTGCTTCCAAAAGTCGCACCGCTCATCAGTGAAGGACTCCGTGACCGCGAGACGGAGGCGCCTGTATACGTCATCGCCTGTGAGAATATGATTGGCGGCAGCGCCTCTCTCAAACAAGCAATCGAGGCGTCGGGTGGAATCGGGACGGCCCGCGCGTCGTTCCCGAACGCGGCTGTCGATCGCATCGTCCCATTGCAACAACACGAGGACCCGCTCTTCGTCGAAGTTGAGACGTTCTATGAATGGGTGATCGAGACGCAAGGATTGGACGCGCGGCCCCCGCTTCACGGTGTGACGTGGGTCGACGAGATTGGTCCATATATCGAGCGGAAGTTGTTCACGGTCAACACAGGACATGCGATCGCGTCATATATCGGCTCATTGTTTGAAAAAGGAACGATTGACGAAGCGCTCAAGGATCGTCGCGTCCGCCAAGTCGTTCAAGGTGCGTTGTATGAGACAGGTTGGCTATTACTTGAAAAGTACGGCTTCGAAGCGAAAGAACATAGCCGGTACATTCAGAAAATCATCAAACGTTTCGAAAATCCGAAATTAAAAGATGAAATTTCACGCGTCGCCCGTTCTCCGATTCGTAAGCTCGGACCGAGTGACCGGCTCGTCAAACCGGCACGAGAGCTCGTCGACAACGGGATCGAACCGAATGAACTCGCCTACGGGATCGCCGCAGCCTTGAACTATTACAACCCTGAGGATTCAGAATCTTCTGAACTTTACTTGTCGATTGAAGAGTCAGGCATCTTGTCGACGATTGAGAAGTACCTCGGGTTGAGTGAAACGGACACGCTGACGAAGCTTATCCTCGAACAATATCACTTGATTCGCGAGCAAGAAAAAGCGCGCGTGTCGTAATGTGACGCCTCTCCTCGTTAGAAGGAGAGGTTTTTTTCATGGCAAAAAAGATCAAACCAATCAAAAGACGGTTTGATAAGATTGCCATAAGAGGAGGAGAAACCTGTGTATGATGAACCCATTCGACGTACGATCGCCTATATTGAAGACCATTTGTACGACACGATTACAGAAGAAGAACTGTTACTACAGAGTGGATTTTCAAAATTTCATTTCCATCGTATTTTTTTGGCGGACGTTGATATGACAATTACCGAGTATATCAAAATGCGCCGTCTCGCAAGTGCGGCCAGCTTGCTTATCTATACGAAAGAACGGATTTTAGACATTGCGTTGCAACATCATTTTGAATCGCAAGAATCGTTCACCCGGTCATTCAAAAAAAGGTATGGACTGCCTCCAGGTCGTTATCGTACCAGTATGAGAACGTTACGAGAAAAAGGAGAAGAGGAAACAATGGAATCGATAAACGGATGGTTTTTAAGTGGTGGAGACTTACAGCATTACGAGATAGGAATTGACCAACAGGTTGTTCATGGCGGGAAAGCGTCGGGCTATTTGAAATCGACTTCATTGATGAAAAAGGATAGCTTTGGCACGATGATGCAACAGTTCAAGGCTGATCACTACGTGACGCAACGAATTCGGTTGTCAGGGTTTTTAAAAACCGAACAAGTTAGGGGAGGTGCCGGGTTTTGGATGCGGGTCGATCATAAGAATGGGGATGTGCTTCAATTTGACAACATGAGCAACCGACTGATTCAAGGAACGACCGATTGGAATCGTTATTCAATTGTTCTAGATGTACCTGAAGGCAGTGAGGTCATTTCGTTTGGCGTCTTGTTATCGGGAGAAGGACAGGTATGGATTGATCAGTTAAGCTTTATGGCGGTAGATGAGCGGTTGCCTGTCACAAATCTTCAGAGGGCAACAATTCTTCAGGATGCGCCGATTAACCTATCGTTTGAGGATGGATTTAATCATACGAACGGTTCACGTTAACAAAAAAGATGACTCTAATCCAATTCGGACGAGTCACCTTTTTATGTGGTTAAGCGCGGGTCTTGCCGAACTCGATGTACGTCGTGACAGATTTGACGTGCTTGACGACCTCTTTTTCCCGGAGCGGGCGGCTGAAGTAATAGCCTTGGACGTAGTCGCACTGCTCGTTCAATAACCATTCGAGCTGGTCCGACGTCTCGACGCCTTCCATGAGTACTTTCATGCCGAGGTTGTGGCCGAGTTGAATCATCGAGCGGACGATCGCTTCTTGGTTACGGTCGGTGAACAGATTGACGATGAACGAGCGGTCAATCTTGAGCACTTGGACCGGCAACTCACGGAGCTGACGGAACGACGAATATCCGGTCCCAAAATCGTCGAGTGAGATCATGATGCCGAACTGATGCAACTGGGCAAGTTTCTCGCGCGTCGATTGTTCATACGACAGCATCGATGATTCGGTCACTTCGAGCTCGAGGAACATCGGGTCCATCCCTGTCGCGTCGAGTGTGGCTTGGAGCGTGTCGACGAAGTCTTCCCGGGCGAACTGGAGCGGGGAGACGTTAACAGATAGCGTGAACGGTTTCACCCCGGTCTTTTGCCACCGGACCCAGGCGAGACATGATTCGCGCAACACCCACGTGCCGATTTGGTGAATCAAGCCGGTATTTTCCGCGATCGGGATGAACTCATCCGGTCCGACGTGGCCGAGGACAGGGTGATGCCACCGCAAGAGCGCCTCGACCCCTTCAAGCCGGTTTTGGGTGAGTGAAACTTTTGGTTGATAGACGAGCGAGAACTCAGAGCGGTCGAGCGCTTGAGCCAGCGCCTTTTCAATCTCGACGGTGCGTAAAATCTGTTGTCTCGACTCTTCTTCGAACTCCTTGATTTGGTTCTTGCCGGTCCGTTTCGATTCATGGACGGCGAGACGGGCGTATTGCACGAGCTCATCCGCTGAGGTCGTGTCTTTCGGAAAGTGGCTAATCCCGGCGCTCATCGTCAGCTCGACGGTCGTCCCGTCGATATCAAACGGCTGAGAGATAGCTTTGATGCACTTCTCCGCCTTCTGTTTCGCGAGCGTGCTCCGCTTGTCAAACAGTAGGATGATGAACTCGGATGAGCCGACACGCGTCAAAATGTCGTCCGGGTGGATCGTATGTTGCAGCCGGTCCGCGATTTGGAGCGCCAACTGATCTGAACCGTGATGCCCGAGCATATCGCTCATGAAACGCCACCGGTCGATGTCGATGTATAGACAGGCGACGGGGTCTTCAATCCGGATATGTTCGGCGAGAATCCGTTCAAGCTTGTGGCGGTTCGGCAAATCAGTCAACGCGTCGTGATACGCCATGTGTTCGACGAGCCGCTGTGAGGCAATCGTCTCCGAGACGTCACGCAAGAACCAAAGGATTTGATCCATCCGCTCACCTTGGAGCGGATAGGCCGTCACTTCAATCGTCGACTCGCCCATTTCAAGCCGACGTGCTTCGTAGAACGGTTGTTGAATCGACAGCGCCGCGTGATAGTCTTGGAAAAACTGATCCTCGGTCCGGTCGAACAACCGATAGAACGCGGTGTTCGCATATTGAATCACGCCATCTTTCGTCGTCGTCACGACCGCGTCCGTCGTCGAATCGAGAATCGTCGCTTGAATCAATTCACGTCTTCGTAAATGCCGGTCGAGTGTGAGCGACAAGAAGAAGATGGCGAACAGTAAGGTCGTAATGCCGGTGACGAGCCATGCCAACAGCGACGGTTCGATGCCGATTGCAGCTGGGGTGTCCGTCAAGAACGTGAACGAGGCTGACAGCATCCCGACGTAATGCATCCCGAAGATGGCGACGCCCATCAATAGGGAGAAGAATATTTTTAGCTCCATGTGAATCTTCTCCTTCGCATATTTTGAGAAGAAGCCGATCCACAGGGCGCCAAGTGAGGCTGTGATTGCGATGGCAAGCGACAACAAAGCGAGCCCGGTGTGATACGCAATCGTCACACCTTGAATGGCGGCCATCCCGACGTAATGCATGCTCGCGATACTGATCCCCATCAACAGTCCTGCACCGATAAGGGTGGGACGAGTTGTATGGCGCGAGACAATCAGGAAGCCAAGGATACAGCCGGCCATAGCGATGACGACCGACAGAAACACGAGCGGCATCGAATACGTGACAGGGCGCAAGCCTTCGTGCGCCAACATGGCGATGAAATGCATCGCCCATATGCCTAGTCCAAGCGTTGCCCCACCCGCTAAAATCCACATGTTTTGTGCGGTGCGGTTCGTCGAGTTGACTCGACGTGCCAATTCGATGGCGGCGTAGGCAGAGACGGCGGCAATCATATAAGATAAAACAACAAGAAACAGATTGTGACTCATTGAGTGTTCGACGACTGGATCCATAAGTACCTCGCTAGGATATAATTGTATTTGATAATTTATTATACTCGGGAAATAGGAGTCTACCTATCATTATGCTTCAATTTAGAGAACTATTTTCAAGGCTGAACGTTTTTGCGTTGTCTAGATTTGATCGGTCGCGCGTTACCTGCTACGAAACGGCGGGTAAAGACTAAAAAATGCGAAATGGAAAGAAGGGGTGGCCGTGGACTTTCGCCCGATTACACCGAACGATGTGAAACCGCTCCAGCGACTGTTCATGGAAAGTTTGAGCGACTTGATTCGTCGCGAACAGTTCGAGGACGCTGACTTGTTAGAGGAAGAAGTCGCCCGTCTGAATACGACGATTCAAGATAGTTTCGATGATGACGCCGTCGACGTGTTCGTGGTCGAACGAGAAGGGAAAATCGTCGGGACGGCGGCGGTATTGCCTCCAAACGAGATTATCACGGCCCATCTGGACGTGGAGCCAGGAGCGGTCGAAATCGGCTGCGTTTATGTCGCCCCGGATCAGCAACGGCAAGGTGTCGGTTCGTTCTTACTTTCAGAAGTGATGGCAACGCTTGGGGAGGATGCGACGTTTTACTTAGACGCTGGTTTCCCGTCCTCACAAGACTATTGGGAAAAACGGATCGGACCGCCGGTGATGTCACTCGATCATTACTGGGGACCGGGCGCCCCGCATAAAATATGGAAGATTATGAAAAGAGGCTGGGACATAACTCAGTAGA
>NZ_JJMW01000056.1 GCF_000714435.1 Exiguobacterium alkaliphilum 12/1 | reverse complement strand
ATAGGACGTTGCCAGGCAACATGAGACGGTCAAGCATCTGCTTGGTCGTCTTTTTCTATGCTTTTCTTCTAAAACTACCTATTATATGAATAAAATTTAAACGATTTCCGAATGTTTTTCCCATACGTTCGCTCAAACGAACACAATTCAGAACTTTCTGAACATCCTCAATTGAATTGCACTTTCTCGTCATACCTGTTACCATTACAGAAATATTTCGAAACAAAGATTCGGGTCCGATAGGAAAGGGGCAATCGATTTTTATGTGGGAAAACAAGTTTGCAAAAGAAGGATTAACATTTGATGACGTCTTACTCGTACCGAGGTTCTCAAACGTCTTACCTAGAGACGTCAACTTAAGTACGAAACTTTGTGAAGGCCTCGAGTTGAATATTCCGGTCATCAGTGCTGGGATGGATACAGTCACAGAAGCACCGATGGCGATTGCGATGGCGCGCCAAGGTGGTCTAGGTGTCATTCACAAGAACATGTCCATGGAAATGCAAGCCGAGCACGTCGATCGCGTCAAACGTTCAGAGAACGGTGTCATCACAAACCCTTTCTATTTAACTCCAGAACGGCAAGTGTATGATGCGGAATATTTGATGAGCAAATATCGGATTTCTGGCGTACCAATCGTCAACTCGGAAACAGAACGAAAACTCATCGGGATTTTGACGAACCGTGACCTTCGTTTCATTAAAGACTATTCCACGGTGATTGAAGACGTCATGACGACTGAAAACTTGGTTACGGCCAAAGTCGGCACATCGCTTGAAGAAGCGGAACGCATCCTTCACCAGCATCGAATCGAGAAGTTACCACTCGTCGATGATGCAGGCATTTTAAAGGGACTCATCACGACGAAAGATATCGAGAAAGTCGAACAATTTCCGCATGCTGCGAAAGATAAGCAAGGTCGTCTCCTCGTCGCGGCTGCAGTCGGAGTCACGGGAGATGCTGCGTCACGTGCACAAATCCTGGTCGATGCCGGCGTTGATGCGCTCGTCGTCGATACGGCGCACGGTCACTCGGCAGGGGTCATCGAGAAAGTAAAAGAACTACGTGACCTTTTCCCGACACTCCCGATCATCGCAGGTAACGTCGCGACGGCGGAAGCGACACGGGCATTGATTGAAGCCGGTGCTTCGGTCATCAAAGTCGGTATCGGTCCTGGTTCGATTTGTACGACACGTGTTGTCGCAGGAGTGGGTGTGCCGCAAATCACGGCTGTCTATGACTGTGTCACAGAAGCCCGTGAACATGGCGTGACGGTCATCGCCGACGGTGGCATCAAATACTCAGGCGATATCGTCAAGGCGATTGCTGCAGGTGCGCATGCTGTCATGCTCGGTAGCCTCTTGGCCGGTGTGAAAGAAAGCCCGGGCGAAATGGAAATTTACCAGGGCCGTCAGTTCAAGACGTATCGTGGAATGGGATCGGAAGCATCGATGAAACGTGGTAGCCAAGACCGTTACTTCCAAGAAGCTGATAAGAAGTTCGTCCCAGAAGGTATCGAAGGACGCGTCGCCTATCGGGGTGAATTGGCCGATACGGTTTACCAACTCATCGGTGGTCTTCGTTCAGGGATGGGCTACTGTGGCGCGGCGGACATTCGTGCGTTGCGTGAAGACACGCAGTTCATCCGCATGACAGGTGCTGGACTGCAAGAGAGCCATCCGCACGATGTGCATATCACAAAAGAAGCACCAAACTACTCAAGATAAAAAAATCCGTTGCTCAAATCGTGAGCATGGGCTAACCTAAATTTTTGAGACAATATAA
>NZ_JJMW01000055.1 GCF_000714435.1 Exiguobacterium alkaliphilum 12/1 | reverse complement strand
GGAAGTGTTGCGCTTAATTTGACAAACCGTCTTATGTTCTAGTACAATCATCATTATTTGTCTAATATGTTCATCGTCTAACGAATAAAACGCTAGTTTTCCTTCTTTTCTATATCTTACAATCCCCTGCTTATGAAGGGTCCTTAAATGATGAGAAGCATTTGCCACCGTAATACCAATAATATTTGCTATATCACACACACATAACTCTTCATCTTGACACAAAGCATAGGTAATCTTTGCCCTATTTTCATCCGCAATTGCTTTTAACATTTGGGCAACACTAACAATATCGATTGTTTTTAAATCACCTTGTATTCGATTGACCTTTTCCTCGTCATAACAAAAAATTTCACAAGTATCTTTCTTATTCACATTATCACCCCATTGATATTCAAGTGTTCACTTGAATATAGTATATACCTTTCCTTGGTTAATATTCAAGTGAATATTTGAATGAAAAACATAAAATGATTTTTCTAATAGTAATTCCCGTTAACGAACGTTAAGAAGACATGTTTGATAGTTAGTACACATTAAAATGAAAAGAGGCTGGGACATAACTCAGTAGA
>NZ_JJMW01000054.1 GCF_000714435.1 Exiguobacterium alkaliphilum 12/1 | reverse complement strand
TATTAGTGTCTCATATAGCTAGGTCAGTCTAAGCTCCGTCTTGTTTTATTTTGTATCGTAATAGGCGTCGACGATCCGTTTCAGAGAACGGACGTTCAAATCGAGTGGTTGAAAGCCGGCATCGGCGAGCAACTGTTTCGTGTTCGCATCGGTGAAGCGGATATCGCGGTCCAAGTACGGGTTGAACACTTTCACCATCTCGTTGAACATCTCCTCGACCGAACTGAGCGACGACGTCGGCGTATCGGTGATCTTCAAGTGCGGGAAGGCGAGCGCCTCTTTCATGAACTCGAGCATGTCGGCGTTCCGTGGCGGCGTGTCGTTCGTGACGTTATAGATTGTGCTCGGGCGGGCGTGTTCAATCGCCGCGAGCAGGACGTCCGCGACATAGTCGACCGGGACGAGGTTCGACGTCCCGGTCTCTGAACCGACGAGCCGAATCGGGCCTGACGGGGCCGCACGTCGCTCGAGGCGACGCTTGAACACTTCGAGTGCGCGCATGTACCCGTACATCGTGAACTTCGAGTCGGCCTCTCCGGTCTTTGAATCGCCGACGATGATCGCCGGTCGGAATATCGAGACGTCGAGATCATCCCGTGTCTCCCAGACGGCACGTTCGGCGTGGGCCTTGCTCTCCTCATAGGGGTTGTGGAACGTCTGGTTTGTATAGAGCGTCTCATGCCCAACTTCCTGCGCACCGAGCGTGTAGGCCGTGCTCACATGGAAGAATCGGGGGCATCCGAGCGCTTTCGCCAACTCGAGCGCTTGTTTTGTCCCGGTCAAGTTCGTCTCGAACAGTTCGTCACGAAGCGCTTCGTCGAACTTCACGAGCGCGGCCATGTGGAGCACGAGGGCCACGTTTCCGTGATGTCGTTCGATGAACGTCTCGTCCGCCCCGAGGAGTGGCGACGTCAAATCACCGGCGAGCACCTCAATCGACTCGCGCTCTCTCGGGGTAAAGGCGTTGTTTACTTTTTGGGGTGAGCGGGCGAGGACGAGGAGGCGATGGCCTCGCGCGATCAACTCTTTCGCGAGCCGTCCCCCTAAAAATCCAGTCGCACCTGTCATAAAAATGTTCACAGCGTTCTTCCTCTCTCGTTCAGTCTTTCTCCATCATACCAACAAGGAGGATTTCAAGCTACTTTGATTCCTGTTTTCAAATTTGGGGTTTAACAATTTTTAAAGTGGGTTATGAACTAAAGAGAAGCGTACGCAAGGTACGTCATGACAGTGTTGACCTGTCAAATAACTTAAGTGAGGTTTTTTAGAATCATGGCAAATCTATTCGGAACTGATAAGGATGGCTACAGGAAGCAGCAAGCAGAGATTGAGAAAGCGGTCGAAGAGAAAGGGATCACCCAAATCCATCTGTATTTCTCGGACGTCCTCGGAGATTTGAAGCTATTGACGCTGTCTGCGAAATTGTTGCCGGAAGTCTTTGAAGGGAAAACGATGTTCGACGGCTCGTCCATCGACGGGTTCTCTTCCATCAAAAACTCAGACTTATTCTTACGCCCGGATTTAGATCGTCCACGGTACGAAAAAGACGGTGAAGAGAGCATCCTCGCCTTCTTCTGTGACGTTTGCACACCTGATGGGGAACGTTACGAGTTCGATCCCCGGAACGTCTTGAAAGATGCGCTCGAGCGTGCTGCCCGTGACGGCTACTCGATTTTCGTCGGAGCCGAACCGGAGTTCTTCATCTTTGACGAGAACGGCGAGTTTTATGATGAGGCCGGATACTTCTCGACCCGCTCGGAAGACAAAGGCTATGAGGTGCGCCAACATATTGCCAACCGACTCAGTGAAGTCGGCTTCAATATCGAAGCGGTCCACCACGAAGTGGCACCGGCCCAGCATGAGATCGGCATCAAGTATGACGATGCGCTCCATACGGCCGACAACATCCAGTTCTTCAAGGAGATCGTCCAGCTCGCCGCCCAAGAGAAAGGCGCGAAAGTGTCGTTCCTACCGAAACCGCTCCGTGATGTGAACGGTTCGGGGATGCACTTGAACATCTCGGTGTGGAAGAACGACAATGACGGGAAGCCGACAGACAACGCCTTCGAGGAGCCGGATGCGGATTACGGTCTGTCTACGACGGCCCGTCACTTCATCGAAGGGATTTTGAAACATGCCCGGGCGACGGCCATCTTCACGAACCCGCTCCCAGAGTCGTATGAACGTCTCGTCCCTGGTTTCGAGGCACCGGTCAACATCTGCTGGAGCCCGTCGAACCGAAGCTCGATGATCCGGATTCCGGCATCGCGCGGCAGTGCGACACGCGTCGAAGTCCGCAACCCGGACCCGAGTGCGAACCCGTACTTGGCACTCGCCGCACTCATCTATGCCGGCCTCGAAGGCATCGAGCAACGACTCGAACCGTCGGCGCCGAACGAGGACGACTTGTTCGAGTACTCGGCGAAACAGATCGAGAGCCAAGGCATCGCCTCGCTCCCGGCGACGTTCCATGAGTCGATCCAATCGCTCAAGTCGGACAGCTTCCACAACTATTTCAGCGAAGATTTGATCGATCGTTACTTGTCGCTCATCCAAGTGCGCAAGTAACAAGTAAAGACGCCATTCCTCTTAGTTGAGGAATGGCGCCTTTTTAGTGGATCCCGCGCATATAGCGTTTGATGACCGGTGCAAGGGCGAACAAGATGAGACTGAGGACGATAGCGGCGCCACCGATGACCCCAAAGTAAATCATCTCGTTTTCTGGTGAGTAGAAGCGGACGAGCTGGGCGTTGATCCCTTGGGCCGCCGCGTTCGACAAGAACCAGAGCGACATCGTCTGGGCCGAGAAGGCCGCCGGCGCGAGTTTCGTCGTCGCCGACAGTCCGACCGGCGACAGGCTGAGCTCGCCGAGGACGACGATGAAGTAGCTGAGGACGAGCCAGAGCGGATTGACGAGCGTATTCGGCCCACCGAAGTAAGCCGGTAGCAAGATGACCAAGAAGCTGAGTCCGGCGAATAGAATCCCGAACGCGAACTTGACCGGGATGCTCGGCTCACGGTCGCCGAGCCGGACCCAAACCCAAGCGAACATAGGCGCAAGTAGGATGATGAAGAGCGGGTTGAGCGACTGGAACCACGCCGCCTTCAGTTCGAGGCCGAGGAAGTTCAAGTTTGTGCGTTGATCGGCGTAGTTCGCGAGGATCGTCGCCCCTTGCTCTTGGATCGCCCAGAACATGACCGAGGCGATGAAGAGCGGGATGTAGGCGATGATACGCGACCGCTCGATTTCGGTCGTCTTCGGACTGCGGTACATGACGATGAAATAGATCGTCGGAATCGCGATCCCGAACACACCGACGAGTCCGATGAACGTGTTAATCGTGAACAGCCCGCGTGGAATCAAGGCGGCGAGCAGTCCCCCGATTACGAGGACGGCGATGGTCGAATATTTGATTGCATTTCTCCGTTCTGAAGGCGTCAGCGGGTTCGGTACATACGACCCGGCGAGGCCGAGGTTCCCTTTCTTCGTGACGATGAAGACGACGAGACCGATGAACATTCCGACGGCGGCGAGGGCGAACCCCCAATGGAAGCCGTAGTCGGCCTGCACTTGTCCGACGATGAGCGGGGAGATGAACGCCCCGAGGTTGATGCCCATATAGAAGATGCTGAACCCTGCGTCGCGGCGACGGTCGGTCTCATGATACAAGTCGCCGACGATGCTCGAGACGTTCGGTTTCAACAGGCCGGTCCCGATGACGATGAGCCCCATCGAGATGAACAAGAACGTCAGGCTACCGGGAACGGACAAGACGATATGGCCGAGCATGATGAACACGCCGCCATAGAAGACGGCGCGTGACGTCCCAAACACGCGGTCGGCGAGCCAGCCGCCGATGACGCCGGACATATAGACGAGCGCCCCATACACCGACATGATCGACAAGGCGACGTTGCGGTCTAAGCCGAGTCCACCCTCGGACACCTCGTAATACATGTAGAAGACGAGGATGGCCCGCATCCCGTAATACGAGAATCGTTCCCAAAACTCGGTGAAGAACAAGGTGAACAGTCCTTTTGGCTGTCCGAAAAATCCTTTTTGTGGCACACTGTCTACGATTTTCTGTTTATCGATTCTTTCCATGAAAGATTCCTCCCAACTTTCATATCATAAAAAGAACCGTTATGTTTGTAAAGTAAAATTGAATCTCTGTTTCAAAATTTAATCCATTTGAAATGAAACCAAAAAACACACTAACCAACAAGGTTTAGTGTGTTTTACCGGTCAGGCCGTCTTTTGTTTCGCTTCTGCCGCCCGGACTTTGCGTCCGAGCTGCCAGTAGATGAGACCGGAGACGCAACTGGCGATGCCGACGAGGAGCAGCGCCACGTGCCCGGCGCCCCGGTTGAAGAACAAACTCGCGAACAGCGGCGCCGTCACACCGCCAATCAACCACTGGATGCTGGCGGCACCGTTGTAGGCCCCGCGCATATTCTCGGGCGCGATCATGGCGATGAACGTCTGCTGGACAGGCGACATGATCATCTCGCCGAGCGTGTAAAACGCATAGACGGCGAGGAGGACGGAGACGAGCATGAGATATGGCGTGCCGAGTGAATAGAGGAGACGCGGGACGACGGCGAGAAGCATCATGCCGACACCGAACACGGTCGCCCCGGCGAGCATGACGTTCCCGAACGGCTTCTGGCCGAGCTTCGAGGCGATCGGGAACTGGAACAAGACGACCATGATGCCGTTCAAGGCGAGCAAGTAAGCGAACGGGTTTTGCCGGTCCGTGAACGTCGGCAGCGACTCACGCAAGAAGAGCGGCAACATGCTCTCGACGATGGCGAAGCCCATCGAGATGAAAACGCCGGCAAAGATGAACACGAGAAAGACGCGATCTTGTGAGAAGACGCGGAGCACGTCCTGGTTGGATAACGTCTCATGCTCGGTCGTCTCGGGCAACGTCTCACGGATGAACTTGGCTAGGACGAACGCGTAGAGCCCGAACACGACCGCCGCCGCGAAAAAGATATACTGCCGGTCGAGGAAGAGGACGGCACTGCCGAGGAGCGGACCGAACGCGGCACCGATGTTGTGCCCCATTCGGAGTAGGCCGAACGCCTCGTTCAACTGTTCCGGCTCGGTCACGTCCGCGACCATGGCGCTCGCTGCCGGATGGAAGAGCGAGTTCGTCAAGCCGAGCATCGCGTTCAAGAGCAGGAGCGGCCAGAACGTATCGGCGAAGGCGAA
Source organism: Exiguobacterium alkaliphilum 12/1 (assembly GCF_000714435.1). Classification (GTDB taxonomy): domain Bacteria; phylum Bacillota; class Bacilli; order Exiguobacteriales; family Exiguobacteriaceae; genus Exiguobacterium; species Exiguobacterium alkaliphilum. The sequence continues at coordinate 5,304 of NZ_JJMW01000054.1, read as the reverse complement.
GCCGACGAGTGCGAGCGCATCCCCGACGATGGCCGTCATCATGACGGGCTTACGTCCGTAAAGGTCGGCGAGACGCCCGCCGACGACCGAGCCGATGAGCGCCATGATCGGTCCGGTCGCGAGGATGACCCCGACCTGGACGTAACTGTCGAGCTTGTCACTATAATAGAGGACGAGGAACGGGGCAATCATGAACATCATGACGCCGGTGATCGTCTCGCCGAGGAAACGGATCCAAATGTTGCGGTCGAGCCGCTTGAGTGATTGATACATACGGGTTCACCTGTTTCTGAGAAAGTAAAAAGGGACGAAGCGTGCGCGGAGGCATACTCGTCCCTTTGTCTACGCATGCCTCGAAAGACAGGCGGAACCGTTCGATTGTCACGAAAGTCAAGGCGCCTGTCTGTCAGTATGAAGTTTCGTCTGTAGTCCGTTCATGACTGACATGGGGCAGCCTCCTTTCTGATAGTTGTCTACAGCTAAACTGTATGACAGATTGTTTGAATGTGTCAACTTATTTTAGAGCAGTTCGTTCAAATTCTTTCGTGACAATCGATAGTCGATGAGACGTGACAGGATGACTTGAATCATCGCCGTGACAGGAACGCTGATGAACATGCCGACGAGGCCGAAGAGGCTGCCGCCGATGATGATCGACGTGATGACCCAAAACGGCGTGATCCCGACGCTGTCGCCGAGAATTTTAGGTCCGAGCCACAATCCATCGAACTGTTGCAATAAGAAGATGAACACGAGGACGAGGACGGCCGTGAACGGGTCGTAGAAGTATGTGATGATGAACGCCGGAATCATCCCGAGGAGCGGCCCGACATACGGGATGAAGTTTAAGATCCCGATGATGACCCCGAGCAAGAGGGCGTACGGTGCCCTGATGATGAGTAGACCGATGACGGCCATCACACCGATGATGAGACAGTCGAGCGATTTGCCGATGATGTAACGTTTGAAGATGTAATCCATCTCCTGGAAGATGTCAATCGTCGTCTTCGCCGTGGCGACAGGGAACAGCGCATACAACAGACGTTTGAACATCCGGGCGAACACTTCTTTGTCTTTCAATAGATAGATGGAGATGACGATCCCAATCAAGAAGTTGATGAGCGTCATCGTGAAGCTCGAGACGTAACTGACCGACGACAACACGGCCGTCTCGACCCAGCCCGAGTAACGCTCCTCGAACCGCTTGAAGTCGAGCGTCTGGGCGATCGTCTCATTGTAATCTTGCAAAAACGCATTCAACTGACCGACGAAGCCGTCAAGTTGCCGGATATAAAACGGCAACTCCTCGATGAGCGAGGCGACGCTCGAATAGATGCGTGGGAACAGCGTCACGGCCGAGATGACGAGCAGCCCGATGAACGTCACGTAGACGATCAAGAGGCCTTGGTATCGTTTCAACGAGAATCGCTCCTCCATATACGACAGCACCGTGTTCAACAAGAGGGCGATCGCGATCCCCATGATGACGGGGGTCAATAGTTGAAACGTATACTGCAACACGCGTGAAATCGTGTCCGGTTCGCTGATGACCCGCCATAAGACGAGTAAAATCAGGCCGATCACTGTTAGTTTCCAAATCAATTGCCGGTTTAGCTCCACGAGTCCAACCCCTCACCCTACATTTTTTTCAGAATAACGTTCTTCTTTTACTATGACCGTTTTTTTTCAGGGTTTCAAGAGCACTTCGTCATTTTTCAAAATAAGGATTGACAGCAATGGGAACGTTTGGTTTACTTAAGGACATATTACACATAAATCGCATATAAACACTTTCTATCAAGAGAAGCGGAGGGACTGGCCCGATGAAGCTTCAGCAACAGATTGTTTCAATACTGTGCTAATTCCAGCAAGGTAACCTTGAGAGATGGGAAGGTGGTTGTTTGAATACGTCTGTATCTCGACACCCCTTTCCGCGGAAAGGGGTGTTTTTGCATAGGAGGACCATCCATGGCAGACAGACGTTCAAACTTACTTAAGACTTTACCCCCACAGCACTTCGTCGGGCTCGCGAAAGAAGTGGCCGCGCTCGAACAGGCCGGGGCCGATATCATCCGGCTCGGGCAAGGCACGCCGGACTTGCCGACGCCGAAACCCATCTGCGAGGCGCTCGAGACGGCGCTCGCGAACCCGGAGACCCATCAGTACGGCCCGTTCCGTGGGCAAAGCCGATTGAAACAGGCGGTGTCGACGTTCTACTTGAACGAGTATGGAGTCGACGTCGATGCCGAGACGGAAGTCGCGATTTTAATCGGGTCGAAATCGGGGCTGATCACGCTCCCACAATGTGTCCTTGAACCGGGGGAAGGCATCTTGCTCCCGAATCCGGGCTATCCGGATTATATATCGGGCGCACGGCTGGCCGGTTCGGTCGTGCATGACCTCGTCCTGACAGAAGACAACGATTTTCTACCGGATTACAAGACGCTCGATACGCACGGGGCGCGGCTCATGTATTTGAACTATCCGAGCAATCCGACCGGCGCCGTCGCGACGCCACAATTCTTCGAGGACACGGTCCGTTTCGCCCGAGAGCAGGAACTGATGGTCGTCCACGACTTCGCCTATGGCAGCATCGGCTTTGACGGGCATGTGCCGCCGAGCTTCCTTCAAGCCGACGGGGCGAAAGAGGTCGGCATCGAAGTGTACACGATGTCGAAGGCGTTCAACATGTCCGGCTGGCGCGTCGCCTTCGCCGTCGGCAACAAAGACATCATCGAGGCGATCAACACGTATCAAGACCACGTCCATGTCAGCGTCTTCTCCGCGATTCAAGAAGCGGCCGTCGCCGCACTCGAGTCACCGAAGTCGATTCGAGATGACTTGTCCCGTCTGTATGAGACGCGGCGCGACAGATTGGTGGACGGCCTGCGCCAAGCCGGCTGGGACGTGACGGCCCCGAAAGGCTCGTTCTTCGTCTGGGCGAGAGTGCCGGAAGGCGATTCCGCCTCGTTCGCCAAAAAGCTGCTTCATGAGGCAGGCGTGGCCGTGACACCGGGCTATTTCTTCGGCACCGAAGGGGAGCGCTACGTGCGTTTCGGACTCGTCTCCCCGGAGCCGAAGATTGACGAGGCCGTCGAGCGAATCGAGCGGCTGTTCGCCGCCTATGAAGAGGTGCGGGCGTGATCCGTCAAGCCGTGCTCGAGTATGATCACGCCGCTGACGCGCTCGATCGTCTCGACGAACTGATCGGCGCTCGTTCGGTCCATGTGTTGCGCGGGCAAAACGGCTACCCGACCGTCGAACGGTTACTCCCTTCGATTCAAACCTATCCGGCAACGACGTTCCGAGGAGAGTGCACGGATCGTGAGGCGGACCGCGTCGACCTCGACGGGGCGGACGTCCTCATCGCCGTCGGTGGCGGCAAGCTCGTCGACACGGCCAAACTCGTCGCCGTACGGAACGGCGTCCCGCTCATCGTCATCCCGACGCTCGCCTCCAACTGTGCGGCGTTCACCCCGCTCAGCGTCGTCTATCGCGACGACGGGAGCTACGACCGCTATGACGTCTTCCGGGTCGTCATCGAACGTGTCATCGTCGACGCCCGGGTCATCGCATCATCGCCGTATGATTATTATCGAGCCGGCGTCATCGACACGGTCGCGAAGTTTTATGAGGCCCGCTATTTGAGCGGGGACGCCTCGACCGATGCCGGCGTCGATGCCGGACTCGCGCTCTCCAAGCAATGTCATCGCCTGCTCGAGCTCGAATTGACCGAGACCGCCTTCCGCTCGTATGGGGAAGGGACGCGTTATGCGGTCGACCACGTTCTCGCCATCGGTGGGGCGGTCGGTGGGTTCGGCGACGCCGGGACACGGGTCGCCGTCGCGCACGCCGTCCATAACGCGCTCAGTCAGTTCGAGACGACGCATCTGTTCCTGCACGGGGACAAGGTCGGCTTCGGGTTGCTCGTCCAAGAATCGCTACGCGGCTCGGAAGACGTGGCTCGGCTTCGGGCATGGCTCGAAACGGTTGAGGCCCCGACGACGCTCGAGGCGCTCGGTCTTTCGACGGACGAGATCCCGTTCCTCGTGGCAGCAGTGATGAGGGAGACGACGCTCCAACAGTTGCCTGAACCGATTGATTATGACTATTTGAAAATAATTATTGAAAATTTGCAGAAATCTATTTACAAATAAAAGAATAATGAGTAAGATTAAGACAATTAAATTGAACGTTTGCTTATCAAGAGCGGTGGAGGGACTGGCCCTATGAAACCCGGCAACCAGATCGTAAGATCATGGTGCTAATTCCAACAGGCGGAAGCGTCTGGGAGATGAGCGTGTCCGACTTCGCTGTGTCGTGCCCGCTTCTCTTGATGAGTGGCGGGCTTTTCATATTAAAGGAGGAATCATTCAATGAACATCAAATCAAAATCAGTCCTTGCCGGGACATCGTTACTCGCCGCGATCGCGCTGTCAGCTTGCGGACAATCGGATGCGAGCGAGGCGCTCAGCAACGAGTCGATTACGATCGGTGTGACCGGGGGGCCGCACCAACAAATCGCCGAGGAAGTGAAGAAGCTCGCCGCTGAGGACGGGCTCGAGCTCGATATCAAAGTGTTCAACGACTACAATACCCCGAACGCCGCGCTCGCTGAAGGCAGCCTCGATGTGAACAGCTATCAGACGCTGTCGTTCCTCGAGCTCCAAAAAGCGGATAAGGGCTACAAGATTGACGACGTGTTCAAGACGGTCGCCTTCCCGATGGGGCTCTATTCGGACAAGCTGACCGATATCGACGAATTGAAAGAAGGCGACAAGGTCGCCGTGCCGAACGATCCGGCGAACGAACTCCGTGCGCTTCGCCTCTATGAGACGGCTGGTCTCATCACGCTCAAGGAGGGCTTGACGGACAAGGCGACGAAACGAGACATCGCCGAGAACCCGCTCAACCTCGAGTTCATCGAGCTCGAGGCGTCACAGCTCCCGACGCAACTTCCTGAGGTCGCGCTTGCCGCCATCAACACGAACTTCGCGATGGGTGCGGGGCTCTCGATCAACGAGGACGCCCTCTTCCATGAAGACACGGTCGACAACCCGTACCCGAACTACGTCGTCGTCCGGACCGACAACAAAGAAGACGAGGTCGTCGAGACGCTCAAGTCATACTACCACTCTGACGAGATTCGGACGTTCATCGAAGAGACGTTCAACGGCTCGATCGTCCCGGCATTTTAAGGAGGCACTATGATCGCACTCAAACAGATCAAGAAGACGTTCACCGTCAACAAAGGAACGGTCACGGCGCTCGATGACGTGTCGCTGACGATTGAAAAAGGTGAGA
>NZ_JJMW01000053.1 GCF_000714435.1 Exiguobacterium alkaliphilum 12/1 | reverse complement strand
TTGCCAGGCGGTTTGTTTTTTTGAAAAAGTTATTGACTTATCTGTCTAGGACATTTAAAATAGGTAAAGTCGATACAATACTTAATGTGGTCCTGTGGTGTAGTGGTTAACATGCCTGCCTGTCACGCAGGAGATCGCGGGTTCGACCCCCGTCAGGACCGCCATTTTTTAATTTCATATTGGCTTTGTAGCTCAGTTGGTAGAGCAAAGGACTGAAAATCCTTGTGTCGGCGGTTCGATTCCGTCCAAAGCCACCATTTACAGCGCCGGTGTAGCTCAGTTGGTAGAGCATCTGACTTGTAATCAGAGGGTCGAGGGTTCGAATCCTTTCGCCGGCACCATTTTTGCATGGCGGTTGTGGCGAAGTGGTTAACGCACCGGATTGTGATTCCGGCATTCGAGGGTTCAATTCCCTTCAGCCGCCCCATTTTTTAATTAATGAGCCATTAGCTCAGTTGGTAGAGCATCTGACTTTTAATCAGAGGGTCGCAGGTTCGAGCCCTGCATGGCTCACCATTTCTCATTAATTAACTATACTTAAATATTGTGCGGGTGTGGCGGAATTGGTAGACGCGCTAGACTTAGGATCTAGTGTCTTTGACGTGGGGGTTCGAGTCCCTTCACCCGCATCTCCTCAAACTTCATTATGCGGAAGTAGTTCAGTGGTAGAATACGACCTTGCCAAGGTCGGGGTCGCGGGTTCGAATCCCGTCTTCCGCTCCATTTACATGCGGTCGTGGCGGAATCGGTAGACGCGCTAGGTTGAGGGCCTAGTGGTGGTTAACACCGTGGAGGTTCAAGTCCTCTCGACCGCATTTTATATTGCACCCTTAGCTCAGCTGGATAGAGCGTTAGACTACGAATCTAAAGGCCGGGAGTTCGAATCTCTCAGGGTGCACCATTTTAACGGGAAGTAGCTCAGCTTGGTAGAGCACTTGGTTTGGGACCAAGGGGTCGCAGGTTCGAATCCTGTCTTCCCGACCATTTATTTTTTTGGTCTTTGAAAACTGAACGATGAGGCAAAAATAAGTTTTAAATTTTTGAATGAAGCGCAAGCTTCGTCATTTCAAGAGCTATATCAAATTCTTTGGAGAGTTTGATCCTGGCTCAGGACGAACGCTGGCGGCGTGCCTAATACATGCAAGTCGAGCGCAGGAAGTCATCCGAACCCTTCGGGGGGACGTTGACGGAATGAGCG
>NZ_JJMW01000052.1 GCF_000714435.1 Exiguobacterium alkaliphilum 12/1 | reverse complement strand
TTGGGTGTTGCACTTAATTTTATAATTCATCATAAGAAAGAAGTGAATGTCAATGTCTGATCAAAAGGCAATAACATCTGAACAAGAAATGAAGGCCTATCGTGTACAAGGTTTTACTTGCGCAAACTGCGCGGGTAAATTCGAAAAAAATGTAAAACAGCTATCTGGAGTTGAGGATGCAAAAGTAAATTTTGGTGCATCTAAAATTGCTGTTTATGGTAATGCAACGATAGAAGAACTAGAAAAAGCAGGTGCATTTGAGAATCTCAAAGTGACACCTGAAAAATCTGCTCGCCAAGCATCACAAGAGGTAAAAGAAGATACAAAAGAAGATAAAGTGCCGTTTTATAAAAAGCATAGTACTCTACTTTATGCTTCCTTATTGATTGCCTTTGGTTATCTTTCCTCGTATGTGAATGGAGAAGAGAACATTGTTACTACCTTATTGTTTTTAGCATCCATGTTTATCGGAGGATTATCACTTTTTAAAGTTGGTTTGCAAAACTTACTACGTTTTGAATTTGATATGAAAACCCTTATGACAGTGGCTGTTATAGGTGGTGCTATTATTGGAGAATGGGCAGAAGTTGCCATTGTTGTTATTCTCTTTGCAATCAGTGAAGCACTTGAGCGATTCTCTATGGATAGAGCAAGACAATCGATTCGTTCATTAATGGATATCGCTCCTAAAGAGGCACTTGTTAGACGTAATGGACAAGAAATAATGATTCATGTTGATGATATTGCTGTTGGGGATATCATGATTGTAAAACCTGGTCAAAAGATTGCGATGGATGGTGTAGTTGTAAGTGGGTACTCTGCCGTTAACCAAGCAGCTATTACAGGTGAATCAGTCCCTGTCGAGAAAACGGTTGATAATGAAGTATTTGCAGGTACCTTAAATGAAGAAGGATTACTTGAAGTAGAAATAACGAAACTTGTAGAAGATACAACAATTTCTAAAATTATTCATCTTGTAGAGGAAGCACAAGGGGAACGTGCTCCTTCGCAAGCATTTGTTGATAAATTCGCAAAATATTACACACCGATTATTATGATCATTGCAGCATTAGTTGCTATAGTCCCTCCATTATTCTTTGATGGCAGTTGGGAAACATGGATTTATCAAGGATTAGCTGTTCTTGTTGTTGGTTGTCCTTGTGCGTTGGTTATATCGACTCCTATTTCTATTGTTTCAGCGATTGGAAATGCTGCGAAAAAAGGGGTCCTTGTAAAAGGCGGAGTGTATTTAGAAGAAATGGGCGCCTTAAAGGCCATTGCATTCGATAAAACAGGAACATTAACAAAAGGGGTCCCAGCTGTAACTGATTATAATGTGTTGAACAAACAGATAAATGAAAAAGAATTACTATCCATTATTACTGCATTGGAGTATCGTTCTCAGCATCCTCTTGCTTCAGCCATCATGAAAAAAGCAGAAGAAGAAAACATTACTTATTCTGACATACAGGTAGAGGATTTCTCTTCTATCACAGGAAAGGGTATAAAGGGTATCGTAAACGGGACGACTTATTACATCGGTAGCCCGAAACTCTTTAAGGAATTATTGACTAATGATTTCGATAAAGACTTAGAGCAAAATGTTACTACTCTTCAAAATCAAGGTAAGACAGCCATGATTATTGGAACCGAAAAAGAAATACTTGCAGTTATTGCAGTTGCTGATGAAGTTCGTGAGTCAAGTAAGGAAATTCTTCAAAAGTTACATCAACTTGGAATCAAAAAAACAATTATGCTTACTGGTGATAACAAAGGCACTGCGAATGCTATCGGAGGGCAGGTTGGAGTATCTGATATAGAGGCAGAATTAATGCCACAGGACAAATTAGACTTTATTAAACAGTTGAGATCCGAGTATGGCAACGTAGCAATGGTAGGAGATGGGGTCAATGATGCACCTGCATTGGCGGCCTCAACAGTTGGGATTGCAATGGGTGGAGCTGGTACAGACACAGCCTTAGAAACTGCAGACGTCGCTCTAATGGGAGACGATTTAAGAAAACTTCCATTCACTGTAAAACTTAGCCGGAAAACTCTTAATATCATCAAAGCTAACATTACTTTTGCAATTGCTATTAAATTTATTGCCTTACTATTGGTTATCCCAGGTTGGTTAACTCTCTGGATTGCCATTCTTTCCGATATGGGCGCAACCCTTCTAGTAGCTCTAAATGGTTTGCGACTAATGAGAGTGAAAGAATAAAGGAAAAAGTGCTAAAAAGGGCTCTTCCAGACAGATGGAAATTCCTTTTTTAAAAAGGACTCATTATGAGTATAACTTCTAAATATAATAAAAAATCAGTTAGTGAGTTGATGTAATTGACTTTAATTTTGAACGTTATTTCTGCAATAGGGGCATTTATAGTTACCAATATTGATGATATTTTTGTTTTGATGCTGCTATTTTCACAGGCAAAAGCACAGGTGAAAACGAGTGAAGGTTTAAAAGGTAACCAGACAGAGAATAAGCATATATCCCCTAAGGATATAATTATTGGACAATATCTAGGTTTTACCTTGTTAGTAGTAGTTAGTCTCTTAGGAACTTTTGGAGTTATGTTAATTCCAGAGAAATGGGTAGGATTACTTGGACTAATCCCAATCTATTTAGGGATTATGTTGTTTATAAAGGGAGAAGATGAGGATGAAAATGCAATTCTTTCAAGTTTAAATTCTGGAAAGTATAATAGTGTCTTTTTAAGTGTAGCATTTATAACATTTGCTAATGGCGGAGATAACATTGGAATATATGTTCCTTTCTTCTCTACTTTAACCATGAACCAACTAGCAGTAACGGTTATTACTTTCTTTATTATGGTTGCGATTTGGTGTTTTATTGGATATCGTTTGGCAGCTTTTAAACATGTCTCTGAAACCTTAGAGAATTACGGTAGATGGATTATACCCATTGTCTTTATTGGTTTAGGAATCTATATCATGGTGGAGAACGAAACTTTCAGTGCCCTTTTGAGTTTAATAAATTATTAAAAAATAATCTGAACTGCCCCCTGTCAAGTAGACAGTGGAAATAATAAAAGTGATTTAAGCGGCTTTCGCTCTATATTCTTTAGGGCTGAGGCCGTTTAATCGTTTTTGGTATCTTTCGTGATTATAAAAATAGATGTACTCATTTATGGCAATGTTAAGTTCTTCAAAGGTCTGATACTTATGTAAATAATACTTTTCACATTTTAACGTGCCGAAAAAAGATTCCATTGGTCCATTATCAATACAGCGACCAACCCGTGACATACTTTGAGTCATTCCTGCCGACTCTAATTTACGCTTGAACGCCTTAGAGGTGTATTGGAATCCACGATCACTATGAATCAGTGGGTGTTCTTGATGCAATCGTACGATTACCTGGTCAAGCGTTTTAAATACCAGTTGATTATTATTAGAGTGTCCCAGCACATAGCTAATAATGGATCCGTCATAAAGATCACGAATCACACTGAGATAGGCCTTCTTAGATAGGCCATATTTAAATTCTGTCACATCCGTTACCCATTTCTCATTCGGCTTTTTAGCTGTGAATTCACGGTTTAATACGTTCTCTGCCACATGTTGTGGTGACGACTTTTTGTGCCGTT
>NZ_JJMW01000051.1 GCF_000714435.1 Exiguobacterium alkaliphilum 12/1 | reverse complement strand
TTTTAGTCCAGTGTACACAAAAACCCTGAGCAGTAGACTTTTTTAGTGTCTACTACTCAGGTACAGTTTAACCTGGCGCGAACGAGTCGCGCCAGGTGGCCTCTTTCTTATAAATCTACTGAGTTATGTCCCAGCCTCTTTTCATTTTAATGTGTACTAACTATCAAACATGTCTTCTTAACGTTCGTTAACGGGAATTACTATTAGAAAAATCATTTTATGTTTTTCATTCAAATATTCACTTGAATATTAACCAAGGAAAGGTATATACTATATTCAAGTGAACACTTGAATATCAATGGGGTGATAATGTGAATAAGAAAGATACTTGTGAAATTTTTTGTTATGACGAGGAAAAGGTCAATCGAATACAAGGTGATTTAAAAACAATCGATATTGTTAGTGTTGCCCAAATGTTAAAAGCAATTGCGGATGAAAATAGGGCAAAGATTACCTATGCTTTGTGTCAAGATGAAGAGTTATGTGTGTGTGATATAGCAAATATTATTGGTATTACGGTGGCAAATGCTTCTCATCATTTAAGGACCCTTCATAAGCAGGGGATTGTAAGATATAGAAAAGAAGGAAAACTAGCGTTTTATTCGTTAGACGATGAACATATTAGACAAATAATGATGATTGTACTAGAACATAA
>NZ_JJMW01000050.1 GCF_000714435.1 Exiguobacterium alkaliphilum 12/1 | reverse complement strand
ATAAAAATTGGTTGCGGGGGCCGGATTTGAACCGACGACCTTCGGGTTATGAGCCCGACGAGCTACCAGACTGCTCCACCCCGCGATGGTTTGAATTGTTTCGACATCCTCTATAATAAGTGAAGTAGTTATATAATGCAACCTTTTTCTTCATGTTTTTTCAGAATTGGAATCGGGAACATTTATAAGAGTGCAATTTATAAAAGAAAAGGAGCGCGACCGTCATGTCGAAATGGGGCAATCGCTTTAAAAAATGGTTCTTTTCCGAGCTCGATGCGTCCGTCTATTTCCATACTGTCCCGTTCATCCCGAACGAGACCGTCCACGGCACGTTACGTGTCGCGAACACGACGACACACGTCGTCCGACTAAAAGAGTTGACGCTCAATTTCCTGACGACGTTCAAAGACATCACGCTCGAAGGAAACGAGTTCAATCGTGAAGCCGACATTCAAGAAGTGCCAATCAGTTTATCGGCCGTTCTCGAACCGGGCGCCGAAGAGCATATCCCGTTCACGTTCGATTTGACGATGTACGCCCCTTCGACTGCCGGCGCGCCTTACAGTGTCGAAGCGACCGTTTGGGACACCGATGGGAAACGGGTCTGGTTCGATGTCATCGAGAAAGTCGAAGTCGAGCCGCTCCCTGCCTTAAAACGTTTACTTGAGGCGACTGAGCACGCTGGTCTCGAGCTCATGTTCACCCGTAACGTGATCGACCCGATTGGCGAGGAGCGGCCGTATCCGTTTGTCGAGAAGTATGGTTTTAAGCCGATCGGCGACTGGGCTGACGAGTTCGAGGTCGTTAAATCATTTTGGCGCATCGATGAAGATGGGGTCGACGTCTATTATTGGCTCGATAATATCGAGAAACAACGAACGCTCGATTCCATCGCCAACGATGTCACGATGCGCCATCGCTCGCTCACGTGGGAACAGCTCGAACGTGAGCAAGACAGACTCGGCCTCGGCATCCAAGAGACGTTACGCAGCCACCGTTCTTCATGAGCGGTGGTTTTCAATCTTCCATACATCGTTACTCGTCGAGACGATTGTTTGAAACTTCTCGCGCTGCGGATGCATGAACAGGTCGTATTGGAGCCGACGCTCGTCGTGTGACGCCTTTAAATACGCCAGGTCCATTCCCCGTTGTTGCACGTCGCGTACAGAACGTCGCGCAAACTCGGTGTCACTGTCCGTATATAGGTATACCGTTATGTCCCACCAGTCAGCAGCGAGAAACGCGACGCTCATGCCTTCGATGATCGTGATCCGTTTTGCCGGATCAATCCACGTTCGTTCAAGGTATGGGACGTCAATCGTGAAGAAACCGATGCCTTCACGTACCATGCGGACGTCACGCTCTAGCGATAATAGATGGTGTGCGGACGGATGACAGGCCGTCATCTTATAGTGATGCGCCTGTCCATCGACCGTGTAATCGAGCATGGCACTCTTTCGTAACATCGAGTCCGTGATATATGGGTCGGTATTGATGTAGTTCACGTCCCCGAGGCGCTCACGTAGCGCATCTGCGAATATCGTCTTCCCAGCACCCCCGTGTCCTGAGATGGCGATCATCGTGCGCTCCTCTCGTTCGGCCTGGGCAACTATCCTATCAATCAATTCATTCATAATGCTCCCCCTTTTGGTACACTTCATATAGAAAGGAAGTGTACCAAGTCCATGTCAACTTGTCCATTTTGTCATCCACAGCTAGATCCATCCCAGACGATTGTCGCCGAGAATGAGACATGCTACTTCTTGATGCACGAACGTGAACAAGACGTGCTTGTCGGCTCTGGCGTCATCGTCCCGAAACAGCATCGCGCAACAACGTTCGAGCTTACACCTTTAGAGTGGAACGATACATATGCGTTACTTCACGAAGCGAAGTCATTCCTCGAGGAGACGTATGGTCCTGACGGTTATACGCTTGGCTGGAATGTCGGAACGGCATCAAACCAGACCGTGCCACATGCGCACCTACACGTCATCCCTCGTTACGCCAACGGACCGCACGCCGGGAAAGGGTTACGCCATTGGTTAAAGCGACCTGAATAAGTGAAGCAGCTCATCGCATGACGATGAGCTGCTTTCGTTTGTTTTCAGTCTCCTCACGTCGCCGTTCTAAACGTTCGACTTGTCGCATCATGCGTTCGATGAGTTTTTCGATTTCACGATCGAGGCCATTCACCTTATCAAGTGACTCATTAATTCGTCCATGCATCGTCCATTCGGAGAAGATGTCATCGAGGAAATAGTCCGCGAACTGAATGAGCGATCCACGTTCAATGTGTAAGCCGCTGACGACTTCTTTCACGTCATCGAGTTCCCGCGAGAAGCGTTCAAGCGCGGATTGAAGTTCATGCATCGTTCGTTCAGAGGCGTCAATGGCATCATGTTTCATCGCTGTCGCAATCAACCCACCGCCGAAAAACGTGTCATACGTCGACCACCCTTTCGCGCTGTCGAGATGTTTAAGCGTCTTCGCGATCGCTGCACGAGCCGACCGTCCTGCAACAATAGCTTCATTGTATTCAATTAACGCCTCACTCGTATCTGCCTGGTCGTTTGTGAGACGATACAACGTTTCTCTAACGTCGGGATCTTGTTTTAGCCGGGCTTCTTTCGCTTCCAAAAATCGTTCCCATTCCGTATCGATGTCTCTATACGCTTCAAACGTCTCACGAAGATCGCGGCGTTCGAGCTCCAACTCATCAATCATCTTCTCATGTTCTCGTAACTTCAATTCGGCCCGGGCTGCCTCTTCCAATTCAATTGTTTTTTGTTCATTGAACGTCCCGCGAAACTTTCGCCACGTATTAACGAGCGAGAACGACTCTAAATCATACACGTCACGCTGTTCTTTCGTGAAGGAGTTTAGCAATTGCTTTCGCACCGTTTCATGTTCGGCAATTTGTTTATCAAGTGTTTTCAACTTGCGAGCGAGTCGATCTCGTTCAGAGAGACGCTGTTGCAAATCAAGTTGTTGTTGATGAAAATCGGTCATGTTAGGTTCTCCTTTCGCTTGCTTTGAGGCCTTCGTTCTATCGGTCTCTTATCTGTACGAAAGAATGTCTCGAAAGTTTCAGTCTAAACGACAAAAAAAGGACGATCGAGCATTTGCTCAATCGTCCTTTGCGCTGGCCTAGCAACGTCCTATCCTCACAGGGGGAAACCCCCAACTACTTTCGGCGCTGAAGTACTTAACTTCCGTGTTCGGCATGGGAACGGGTGTGACCAC
>NZ_JJMW01000049.1 GCF_000714435.1 Exiguobacterium alkaliphilum 12/1 | reverse complement strand
AAAAATGGAGGAGGTGGTGGGATTCGAACCCACGCAGGCTGTTACACCCCTGACGGTTTTCAAGACCGTTCCCTTAAACCACTTGGGTACACCTCCAAAGCTCATATACAATTCGCGAACAATCATCTCGCTCGACATGATTTATAGTACCAACTGATGGGACAGATGTCAAACCCTTTTGTGAAAAAACATTAGAAAAATTTTTATAAAAAATCCGTCGACACGAGTGTCGTGTCGACGGGGTAAAAACGAGCTTAACGTGGCATCTCGATTTTCTCGATGCCGCCCATATATGGACGAAGCACGTCAGGAATGACGACCGAGCCGTCCGCTTGTTGGAAGTTCTCCAAAATCGCAGCGACTGTCCGACCGACAGCAAGTCCTGATCCGTTCAGTGTATGCACGAACTCCGGTTTCGCATTCACGTCACGACGGAAACGGATCCCAGCACGGCGCGCTTGGAAATCTTCAAAGTTTGAGCAAGAAGAGATTTCGCGGTACATGCCTTGAGCCGGCATCCACACCTCGATATCGTATTTCTTCGCAGCCGTGAAACCGAGGTCGGCCGTACACATGCTGAGCACTTGATACGGGAGACCGAGACGCTTGAGCACTTCCTCCGCGTGACCTGTCAACAGCTCGAGTTGCTCGTAAGACTCCTCAGGCTTCACGAAACGGACGAGCTCGACTTTGTTGAATTGGTGCTGACGGATGAGACCACGCGTATCGCGGCCGGCCGACCCGGCTTCTGAACGGAAGCAAGCGCTGTACGCCGTGTACGTGATTGGAAGCTGTTCCTCTGCGATAATCTCATCACGGTGCATGTTCGTCACCGGCACTTCCGCTGTCGGGACGAGGAAGTAGTTCGTATCCGCCACTTTAAACGCGTCTTCTTCAAACTTTGGAAGCTGACCCGTCCCGGTCATCGCATCGCGGTTGACCATGTATGGCGGGAGGACTTCTGAATAGCCGTGCTCATCGGCATGCATGTCCATCATAAAGTTGATCAAGGCGCGCTCTAAACGGGCACCGAGTCCTTTATAGAAGACAAAGCGGCTGCCCGTGACTTTCCCAGCCCGCTCGACGTCGACAATCTTCAAGTCTTCCATCACGTCCCAGTGCTGTTTCATCTCGAAATCGAACGTCGGTTTCGTTCCGACTTCACGAATCGTGACGTTGTCGTCTTCCGTTTCACCGATTGGTGTTGATTCATGCGGAATGTTCGGGATGCTGAGCAAAATCATGTTCAACTCCGCTTCGACTTCACGCAAGTCTTCATCCAACAACTTGATTTCATCCCCGAGTCGGCGTGTCTCGAGAATCGGTGCGTCTGCGTCTTGTTTGTTCCGCTTCAATTCGGCGATTTGTTTTGACGCCTCGTTCCGTTTTGCTTTCTTTACATCGACTTCGTTAATCAGGTTGCGTCGTTTCTCCTCGAGCTCTGGGAAACGGTCAAGCGCGCTCAAGTCTTCCCCTCGGTGGGCGAGCTTCGCTTTAATGTCTTCAAAATCTTGGCGTAATCGTTTAATGTCTAACATTCTTATTTCCTCCTTTTTCACATAAAAAAGGCGGCACGTCCCTTTCCCGTAGGAAAGGGACGAACCACCTTGGATCCGCGTTGCCACCCTCGTTGCCTGAAATCCAGGCCACTCGATGCACGTAACGTGTGCAGGACGTGACTTGTTTCCAAGCCAATGCTCCGAGGCCGATTCGGTTACACCATCCCGCTAGTTTGCACCAACCACTAGCTCTCTGTCAGTAGATGACTGTAACGTACTTTTCCTCATCATTGCATCTGTCATTGAATTAGTTTTACTTTACAACAACTCGAGTCTATCGACAAGACTCAGTTTTCCGAGCACGAGTCGGACCTCATCAAGAAAATCTGAAAACGCACGCGTCATCCGTGTTAAAAACGATGCCGTGTCGACCGTTTCTGCTGCCACGAGCGTCGCTTTCGGCGGTTGCTCGCCATCTAAGTAACGGACCGATTCAGAAAGTTCGACCGTCACCGTGCCGACTTGCTTGTCTGTAGCAAGCGGTGCTGTCGTGTCGGGTAAATCATAAACGAGGGACGGAACTTCTTGCCCTTTCTCAATCAATACCTCGAACGTGGACGTCGTGCGGACCGTAGCCCGCTCCGTCTCCCCGCCCGCCACGAAGACAGACTCTGGCACAACCTCGCCGCTCCGTAACAGCGGGGTCATGACAAACTCGCCATACGCATAGTCATGGAGTGCTTTCGTCGCCGTATAACGACCTTCGTCTGTCTTCGCGCCTAATACGACAGACAATACGGTCCGCCCATCCCGCGTCGAGACACCGACGAAACAGTATCCGGCGTCGTCTGTCGTCCCCGTCTTGAAACCGAGCATGCCGGTATACGACAAATCACGGCCGGCGAGCATCCGGTTCGTCGCTTCGAAACGAACACCGTCAATATCGACGTACGCCTGCTTCGTCACATCGAGCACGTCGGGGTATTTCGTTAAATAAGCGAGCGCCAGTTTCATCAAATCGCTCGCCGACGTCAAGTTCTCGCCCGGACGTCCGGCGGAGACCGAGTCGAGTCCAGATGCGTTCGCGAACGTCGTCTGAGTCATCCCGAGCGCCGTCGCCCGTTCGTTCATCAACTCGACGAACGCCGCTTCCGACCCGGAGACCGCCTCACCGAGCGTGACGGCGGCTTCGTTCGCCGAGCGAATCAACGCCACATCATATAATTCTTTCACCGTATACGGTTTATTGACGAGCGGGATGCGAGCAAGACCCGGCTTCTGTGTCAATGCGAGCGCCTCCGCGCTCGGTGTCACTTCCTGATTCCAACTGAGTTCGCCCGCCTCGATCGCTTCACGGACGAGGAACGCGGTCATCAGTTTTGTAATCGAGGCCGGAGGCAACATCGCATCTTCCTCTTTTGAAAACAGCACTTGACCCGTCGTCAAATCGACGAGCATCGCCCCGCTCGCCTCAACGCTCGGTGCGGCCGCTGCGTTGTTCGGATTCATTATATTCATGAAGATTGCTCCGATGAGCAACCACATCATCCATCTCGCTTTCACAACCTTGCCCCTTTCTATTCATGTCTCGTCTTAGTGTAGCAAAAAACGACATAAAAAAGGCTCCCGATTTCAGGAGCCTCTCCTTTATGCGAGTTGATGCTTGTTCGCCGCCACGACGTTCAAGAAATAGCGGTGCATCGACAAATCGTCTGTCAGCTCAGGGTGGAACGAGCAGGCGACGTATTTATCGTAGCGGACAGCCACGATGGCCTCTTCCACTTCTGCGAGGACATCGACGACCGGTTCGACCGACGCGACTTGCGGAGCGCGGATGAATACCGCTTCTACCGCCTCGTCAATCCCTTTCACCGGTAACGTGACTTCGAAGCTGTCGACTTGACGGCCGAACGCGTTCCGTTTCACGGTCATCGGGATTTTCCGTAGATGGGCATCGTATCCCTCGACTTCCGTCGCGAGCAAAATCAAGCCGGCACACGTTCCGAACATCGGGAGTTCCGTGTTGTCACGAAGCGGTTCGAGTAACCCGTAGCGGTCGAGTAGACGACGCATCGCCGTGCTTTCCCCACCTGGTAGGACGAGCCCGTCAATTTGACTCAAGTCTTCGACCGAGCGGACGACGCGCGTGTCCACGCCGAGTGCTTCGAGCATCCGAACGTGTTCGCGAATCGCCCCTTGCATTCCGAGTACGCCAATCGTCGTCATCTTACCAGCCCCGTGGTGCCATGAGCTCTTCTTCTTTAAGCGTCCGGACGTCTAAGCCTTTCATCGCTTCGCCGAGACCTTTTGACAAACTCGCGATACGCTCGTAGTCGTCGTGGTACGTCGTCGCTTCGACGATCGCACGGGCGAACTTCTCCGGGTTCTCGGCTTTGAAGATTCCTGATCCTACGAAGACGCCGTCCGCACCGAGGTGCATCATGAGCGCCGCATCGGCCGGTGTCGCGATGCCGCCTGCTGCGAAGTTGACGACCGGAAGGCGGCCAGCTTCACGGATTTGCATGAGGACTTCGAACGGTGCACCGAGGTCGCGCGCTTCCGTCATCACTTCATCGACGCTCATCGAGAGGAGACGTTTCACTTGTGCTTGAACCGTGCGCATGTGACGAACCGCTTCGACGATGTTCCCTGTTCCCGGCTCACCTTTCGTCCGAATCATCGCTGCGCCTTCGCCGATGCGACGCGCTGCCTCACCAAGGTCACGGGCGCCACAGACGAACGGTGCTTTGTAGTCACGCTTGTACAAGTGGAACTCTTCGTCCGCTGGCGTCAACACTTCGCTCTCGTCGATGAAATCGACCCCCATCGATTCAAGGACACGTGCTTCGGCGATATGACCGATCCGGCATTTTGCCATGACTGGGACCGAGACCGCTCCCATGACGTCTTCGATAATCGTTGGGTCTGCCATTCGGGCAACTCCACCCATTTTACGAATATCTGAAGGAACGCGCTCGAGTGCCATGACGGCGACCGCACCTGCCGCCTCAGCAATTTTAGCTTGTTCTGCGTTGATGACGTCCATGATGACGCCGCCTTTTTGCATCTCGGCCATCCCGCGTTTTACTTTATCTGTACCGACTTGTCTCTTTTCCATTTAAATCCCCTCCATATAGGCTAATCTACTTGTAAGTATAGATTGAATTGACTATATTGAAAGTGTCAGTTTGATAGTTTTTAAAGTGGTCAGTTCAGTTGAAGGACTTCCGTTTTGCATTCTCGAATGGAATCAATGAGAAAGGAGGACTGTGAGATGGCACAATTCGACCCGCGCGACAAAGCGCAAGATCGTACTTACTATGGGAAACCAGGTTTATTCGGCTTACTCCTCGTCCTTGGTTTCGTCCTTTATTTCTTCTTCGGGTGACCACGGAAAGGATTCATGATGGATATGCTCACGCTCGCGCTCGAACCTGAATCGAGCACGCCTTTATATGAACAACTTTATTTACACATCCGCCAAGCGATCGTCGACGATACGTTGACGACCGGGACGAAATTGCCGTCCAAGCGGAAATTGAGCGACTTCATCGACGTCTCCCAGACGACAATCGAACTCGCCTACGCTCAGCTCCTTGCCGAGGGCTATATCGAGTCCGTTCCGAGGAAAGGTTTCTACGTGTTGCCGCAAGAAGAGCTATACGTGCAGCGCAACGAGCGGATGCAGACGATTGAGCCGCTCCCAGAGAAGAAGACGTATACGTTTGACGTATACCCGAGTCAAATCGACACGGCCGCCTTTCCGTTCGAACGATGGCGCCGCCATATCAAACAAGTTGTCACCGAGGAGAACAGTGACTTGCTCAACCTCGGTCCCGTCCAAGGCGACCTCGTGCTCCGTCAAGAGATCGCGACGTATCTCTATCATTCCCGAGGTGTGAGCTGTTCTCCTGAACAGATTATCGTCGGTTCCGGCACCGAGCAGTTGCTCCCGCAACTTCTCGACTTGTTGACCGACGCGAAGACGTTCGGCATTGAAGACCCAGGGTACCCGCTCACGAAACAGCTATTCGAACAGCAAAAGCTTCGTTATATTCCAATCCCCGTCGATGAGAGTGGTCTCGTCGTCGACCGACTCGAGACAGAACAAATCGATGCCGTCTACGTCACGCCGGCCCATCAGTTCCCGACCGGTACAATCTTGTCCGTCAGTCGACGGCAACGCCTTTTGAACTGGGCGTCCGACCGTCAGACGTACATCATCGAGGACGATTATGATAGCGAGTTCCGCTATAGCGGGAAGCCAATCCCTTCACTGCAAAGCATGGACCAAAACGAGCGCGTCATCTACTTGAGCACGTTCTCAAAATCGCTCATGCCGTCGCTTCGAATCGGGTATATGGTATTGCCGCCAAAACTGTTGAATCGATACCGGGCACGTTACCGTCATTTCACTTGCAGCGTGCCCCGCTTCGAACAGCATACGCTTGCCGAGTTCATGGCATGTGGAGACTTCGAGAAACATTTGAACCGGATGCGTAAAACCTATCGGCGAAAACTCGAGATTGTCGTCTCCGCCTTCAAACCATATGAATCGGCCGTAACAGTCTCTGGAACGAGTGCGGGTCTCCATGTCATCCTGACAGTGAAGACAGCTCATTCGAATGAGACGTTGCGCCGACAAGCCGAGGCGGCAAGTATTCGCATGAAAGCGATGGATGAATACGCGATTCATCGGCAAGATTTGACCCGACAGTTCCTGTTCGGGTTTGCCGCCATCTCAGAGGCCGTGTTGCCAATCGTGATCGACCGACTCATGTCGTGTTGGAATATACCGAAAGGAGGGACATCCGGGGGCTAAGCCACCACGGATGACACAATCATGAGACGCATCCGCTTCGGACTGGGTATCCTCTTCATCCTTGTCGGGTTGTTTTTCCTATCGAACGCGTGGTGGAAAGACCAAGTCGCGGTGTCTAACAGTCAACGCGTGACCGAAGGCTTGCAACTGAAGCAACCGAAATCAGGCGAGTTTGACTTTTCAGCTGTCGCTCCGCTGTCATGGAACGATTTAGTGACAGTGCGCAATCGTTTTCATGAATTGCCGACAATCGGAGTGATTTCGGTGCCGGAAATCAAGTTGGAGTTGCCCATCATGTATGGACTTGAAGCCGATAACTTGGCCGTCGGGGCCGGGACGATGCGTCCAAACCAACAGATGGGGCTCGGCAATTACGCTTTGGCCGGTCATTATACCCAAAGCCCGACCTCCTTGTTTGGCCCACTCCATGAGATTGAAACGGGAATGAGCGTGTACGTCACCGACTTGACGCACACGTATGAATATGTTGTCACATCGCTTGAAACGGTTCCGCCATCTCGAGTCGATGTGCTCGATGAGACAATCGATCCGACCATCACGCTCGTCACGTGTACGTTTGATGCGACCGAGCGATTGATTGTCAAAGGAAGATTGGCTCAGACAACACCTTATGCCCCGTGACCGCCCACAAAAATGTTGGGCGGCTTTTTATTTTTTAAAAATTATATTGTGAGCGCTTACATAATCGGCTACACTATTTTTGAAACCGTTTGCACAATTTTCCTATTTCGTTGCCCTGTAGACGATCAAATTTCCTGAAAGAGGTGCTTTATGAAGAATAAAACCGCACGCCGTACGTCCACCCTCCTGTTATCTTCTGTCCTCCTGATTCAAACAGGCGTCCCGGTGAACGTCCTCGCCGAACCGACGGCAATCACCATTGATGGAGTCAAGAGTGATTGGACCAACATCCCGGCGCTCGCCACGTCCCCTACGGCCGGATGGCAAGGGTTTGACCTCGGCGACTTGTACATGCAAAATGACGCCAAGCATCTTTATTTCTATGTCGATGCGAAGAATGTCCCGAATTGGGGCGACAACGGCCAGTACATAAACATCGCACTTCAAGTGAATGACGAGGACTCGGGCGTGAACACGAATCCACTCGGTTACCCGTTCAACTTCAGTCAAACCGATCGGAAGCCGCAGTATCATATTTTACTTCGCGTCGATGGCGACACAGCGATTAAAGAAGCCGCGCTCTATGAATCGGGCAAGTCCGTTCCACTCGCGAATTTGACGAACTTGAACGGCGCCTCGTTCGCCCTCGATCGGACGAAAGGTTTCGAAGGAAAAATTCCATTGTCGCTGCTTGGTTTAACGAACAACGACCAGCTCCGGGTCTTGACCGTGCTGAGTGGAAACAATGCCGGAGAACACGGCGCATTTGACACCATCCCAAGCAATCCGGGCAACAAACTAGCCGACAGTTGGAACGTCTCGGCGAACCCATCGACGCAATCCGTGTATAGCTCGGCCTATACGCTGCGCGGTGTCGAGTCGGTGAGCCAATTGGAAGTGACGACCGTAACGCCGGCGAACCAATCGACGGACATCGCCCTCGATGCCCCGATTACATGGACGTTCAATGAACCCGTCACACTCAATGCTTCCGATGTCAGCTTGAAGAGCGGGGATACGTCTGTCCCGTTCCGTGTCGAAACGAGCGGATCGACGGTGACGGTGACACCGACAGCTCCATTTACACTCGGTCAAACGTTGGAAGCGACCATCCCAGCAGGTGCCGTCACAGGCAAATTGTCGAACACGACGCTCCCTGCCCTCACGACGTCGTTTAAGACGATCACGGAAGTGGCGGATCCATGGAAGACGCAGCGGTATATCGAGATGACGTACGTCCGGGCAGACGGGGATTATAAGGATTGGAACTTATGGACGTGGAGCACCGGTGCGAAAGATGGGCAAGTCGATCCGTACAAAGTGACCGAAGCTGGGGCCATCTTCCGCATCCCGGTCGGAAAAGACGCGACGAACGTCGGCTTCGTCATTCGCAAAGGCACGGACTGGGCCGTCAAAGACGGTTACGGGGAAGACCGATACGTCAAACTCGGTACCGATCGCATCACGAAAGTCGTCGTTGAGAGTGGAAAAGGCGTGTTCCACCAAGTTCCGACAATTCAAGGACCGGTCTTTGAAAACGGTGAGATCACGTTCTTTTATCGTGATAAAGAATTGTACGAAGCAGGGACACTCGATCAAGTCGAGCGCGTCGCCTTAAAAGTGAACGGGACGACGTATCCGATGACGTACGAAGCGAAGAACGAATGGTTCCGCCATACGGTCAAGTTACCGGAAGGAACACACGACTACACGTTCCTCGTGACGAAAGACGGTGTGACGACCGAGGTGAAAGACCCTTATTTCGAAGCGTCACGTGTCGAATACAAGCGTCCGAACGTCAAGTTGACGTCGTCCGTCTCACCAAAAGCCATCAGTTCGCGGGAAAACGCCGTCGTTCACGTGAAGCCGACGCTTCCAAAAGGAGTGACGTTGCGTGAGCTTTACATCGATGCCCGCCCACTCGGTGGACCGGCAAAACTAGCAATCGACCCAGCGCTAAACAAACAGACGATCGCGGTCAAAGACTCTGTGAAGCCGGGCAATAAAACGCTGACGATTCAAGCAATCGACCAATACGGTAACGTGCACACGACGAAGACAAGCGTCAACGTCCGACCGGTCACGATGAAAGACAAACAAGAATTCGACTGGGACGAGGCACGGATTTACTTCATGTTGACGGACCGGTTCTATGACGGCGACAAGACGAACAACAATCCGAACGGAGAGTATTACGACTTAGATCATCCTGAGTCATATCACGGCGGTGATTTCGCCGGTATCACGAAAAAACTCGACTATCTCGATAAGCTAGGCATCAACACGATTTGGATCACGCCGATTGTGGATAACATCGACTGGGATCTCCGCTACGGAAAAGAAGGATCTCAATATGGCTATCATGGCTATTGGGCGAAAAACTTCGAGAAACTCGATGAACATCTCGGGGACATGGCAGCGTTCCATCGTTTAATTGACGCCGCGAACGAACGCGGTATCAAAATCATGGTCGATGTCGTCTTGAACCACCCAGGTTATGGGATGGAACCTGGTGCGGTATCGAATGGAGCGACGAACTTCCCGACGAATAAAGAGCGGCAAGTATTTGAAGGCATGATTCGTTCGAATCCGGTCGACGGGGACGACTTGAAGATGTCGCTTTCTGGACTTCCGGACTTTAAGACAGAAGAAGCTGCCGTCCGGGACCAACTCGTCAAATGGCAAACCGACTGGATTAAGCGCTCGAAAACGAAGAAAGGCAACACGATTGATTACTTCCGGGTCGACACGGTCAAACACGTCGATTCGACGACGTGGAAGTCGTTCAAAAACGAGTTGACTGCCATCAAGCCGGACTTCAAGCTAATTGGTGAACATTACGGTGCAAGTGTGAATAACACAGGCGGTTACTTGCGTAGCGGTCAAATGGACTCCCTCCTCGACTTTGATTTCAAATATCAAGCGGAGAGCTTCGTGAACGGGAACATTGATGGAGTCGAAAGTGCCCTTCAATACCGGAACAAGCAACTATCAAACGAGGCGACGCTTGGTCAGTTCTTGTCGAGCCATGACGAAGATGGCTTCCTCGTCTCGCGTGCAGGTGGCGACGAAGGAAAACATATGGTCGCGGCCTCGCTTCAAATGACAGCTAAAGGGCAACCGGTCATTTACTACGGTGAAGAGATCGGCCAATCTGGAAAACATGCTGGTGACATGGATAAAGGCGAGTTTAACGAAAACCGTTACGACTTCGACTGGAAACGCGTCACGGGTGAAGGGAAAGCGATGCATACGCATTACCAGAAGCTGTTGAACATCCGTGCCGATTACTCGAAAGTGTTCAGCAAAGGGACACGCACTGTTGTTTCCGGGGGATCGAGCACAGGCTATTCCATCTTTGAACGAACATACGGCAAACAATCTGTCCTTGTCGGCTTGAACACGAAAGAGACGGCGCAAAAGGCGACGTTCCAAACGAAACACAAGCATAAGACCGTGCTCGTCGATCGCTATAGTGGACGCGCTTACGTCGTACAACACGATGGCAAAGTCACGGTACAATTGCCTGCCCAAGATCAAGGCGGGACCGTCATCCTTGTGAAGAGATAAAAAAAAATCCGTTG
>NZ_JJMW01000048.1 GCF_000714435.1 Exiguobacterium alkaliphilum 12/1 | reverse complement strand
ATGATTAATGAATTTGATAAAAAGTCCTCTAACATTATAACTAGTAACTATTCCTGGAATAAAATTGTTAAAGACTATGAGTTACGTTTTTCTAATGAATTATAAAAGTCCTAATTAAGTTAGGGCAATTGATTTTAATAGGAGGGTTACTTAATTTATGAAAGGGATTATTTTAGCTGGTGGTAGTGGGACGCGATTGTATCCCTTAACCATGGTAACTAGTAAGCAATTGCTCCCCATTTATGATAAACCAATGATTTATTACCCCTTGTCTACATTAATGTTAGCAGGTATTAAAGATATTTTAATCATTTCAACTCCTGATGATCTCTCTCGTTTTAAAAGTCTTTTGGGAAATGGAAAACAATTCGGTATTAGCTTAACTTATATAGTACAACCGTCTCCTGACGGATTAGCACAAGCGTTTATTCTAGGTGAAGAATTTATTGGAAGTGAATCGGTTGCGATGGTGCTCGGTGATAATATCTATTATGGGAGCGGAATGCGTACTATTCTCCAGAAGGCAGCACAAAAAGAAGAAGGTGCAACTGTCTTTGGTTATCACGTTACTGATCCAGAGCGTTTTGGTGTTGTTGAATTTGACAGTAATGGAACTGTAGTTAGTGTCGAAGAAAAACCAGAAAAACCTAAATCAAATTACGCAATCACTGGACTTTATTTTTACGATAATCGCGTTGTAGAAATTGCGAAAAGTATAAAGCCCTCTGCTAGAGGTGAACTGGAGATTACATCTATCAACGAAGCGTACTTGAAAAATGGTGAATTAAGTGTCGAATTGTTAGGGCGTGGATTCACATGGCTAGATACGGGAACTCATCAAAGCTTAGTAGAGGCGACTAACTTTGTAAAAACTGTTGAAGATCATCAAGGAGTAAAAATCGCAGCGCTTGAGGAAATTGCTTATCTCAATGGTTGGATTGATAAAGAGGCTTTAAGGTCTTCAGGAGAAGCACTTCAAAAAACAGGATACGGACAGTATTTACTTAAAGTTGCAGCTGGAAAAATTCGTTACTAAAAGAGGAGTATAAATGAAAATCACAGATACATTACTAGATGGCGTCAAAGTTATTGAACCTCGAGTATTTGGAGATCATCGGGGCTGGTTTACCGAAACTTTCAATCAGTCTGTTCTAATAGAAAATGGAATTGATATCGAATTTATTCAAGACAACCATTCTTATTCTGCAGAACAAGGTACTCTTCGTGGTCTACACTATCAACTCAGCCCAAAAGCGCAGACAAAATTAGTACGTTGCACACAAGGGGCGATCTTTGATGTTGCTGTGGATATTCGTCAAGGTAGTCCTACACAAGGACAATGGTTTGGTGTAGAGTTATCAGCTGAAAATAAAAAGCAACTCCTTGTCCCCAAAGGGTTTGCGCATGGATTCTTAACGCTCACTCCAGGTGTTGAAGTCCAATACAAAGTAGATGAACTCTATTCACCTGAACATGATCGAAGCATACAATGGAATGATTCAACTCTTGACATTGATTGGCCAATCAACTCTAATCCGATTTTGTCAGACAAAGATCAAAATGCGCCTTCGTTTGTGGATGCTGAAAACAATTTTGTATTGGTGCGTACTATATGAAAGTTTTAGTCACAGGCTACAATGGACAATTAGGATTCGATGTTGTTAAAGAAGGACAAAAGCGAAACTTAGACATGATTGGTATTGGGTTTGAGGATTTAGATATTACTAAAAAAGATGATGTCATCGCCTTCGTCAAAAATGTAAAACCAGACGCTATTATTCATTGTGCTGCATACACTGCAGTTGATAAAGCGGAAGAACAAAAGGAATTGGCTTGGGATGTCAACGTTAACGGGACGCGTTATTTAGCTGAATTGGCTGCTGAAATCGGTTCTAAGTTTATGTATATCAGTACGGATTACGTATATAACGGGGAAGGTGACACACCCTTCAAAGAAACGTCTCCCGTTGAACCGCAGAGTTATTATGGTTTGACAAAATTTGAAGGGGAGAAAGTCTGCCAACAACTTCTAAATGAGTTGTTCATTGTGCGTATCTCTTGGGTATTTGGAACGAATGGACATAACTTCATTAATACGATGTTACGTCTAAGCGAATCTAGAGATGAATTAAGTGTGGTAGACGATCAAATTGGATCTCCTACTTATACGTATGACTTGGCAAGATTATTAGTCGACATGATAATTACTGATAAATATGGAGTCTATCAAGCAACAAATGAAGGATATTGCAGTTGGGCAGAGTTCGCTTTAGAGATTTTTGCACAAGCTAATCGAGATGTTAAAGTAAATAAAATTACATCTGAAGAATATCCAACTCCTGCTGCGAGACCTAAAAATTCGCGTATGTCTAAACAGAAGTTGATTGAAATGGGATTTGAACCCCTCCCACATTGGAAAGAAGCGTTATCACACTATTTAAAAGAATTGGATCAAGAGGTGAACATTTAAATGAATAAAGAAAAAGTACTTGTAACAGGTGGAGCAGGGTTTATTGGCGGTAATTTTGTACAACACATGGTTTCCAAATATCCTGAATATCAAATTTTTAATCTGGATTTGCTTACTTATGCTGGCGACTTGGTTAAGCATAAAGAAATCGAGAACGCAGATAACTACACGTTCGTGAAGATTGATATCGCTGATCGAGAGGCTGTTATGAGTTTGTTCAAAGCTGAAAAATTTGATTATGTAGTGCATTTTGCTGCTGAGAGTCATGTGGATCGTTCGATTACACATCCTGAGATTTTTGTGAAAACGAATGTCATGGGTACGCAAGTATTGCTTGATGCAGCCAAGGCCAATGGCATTAAGAAGTTTGTTCATGTTTCGACTGATGAAGTGTACGGGGAACTTGATTTTGATCCGACTACATTCTTTACTGAAGAGACGCCTCTTCAACCGAACAGTCCTTACAGTGCGAGTAAGGCGTCAAGTGACTTTCTGGTTCGAGCGTATCATGAAACGTTTGGACTTCCGGTCAATATCACACGTTGTTCAAATAACTACGGACCTTATCATTTTCCCGAGAAATTAATCCCTTTGACTATTTCCCGGGTACTAAATGAACAAAAAGTGCCTGTTTATGGTGATGGCAAAAACATTCGGGACTGGTTACATGTCAAAGATCATTGTTTAGCCATTGATTTAGTTATGCATGAGGGAATCAACGGAGAGGTATACAATGTTGGTGGCCATAACGAGAAGACAAACTTGGAAGTTGTTCAAACTATCATTAAAGAGTTAGGTAAATCAGAAGAACTCATTGAGTTTGTTACAGATCGCTTAGGTCATGACAAACGATATGCGATTGACCCAACTAAGCTCCAAGCATTAGGATGGAAGCCTACTTACAACTTTGATACTGGAATTGCCCAAACGATTCAGTGGTATCTTGATAATAAAGAGTGGTGGGAACAAATTTTAAATGGAGAATACCGTAACTATTTCTCTGACCAATATTCAATTAAGTGAATAAAAAATATAATAAGTTAGGTGGAGATTCTAATTAAAGTATGTACGATCGGATTAGGATATATTGGACTCCCAACGTCTGCGGTCTTCGCCCAATACGGCGTCGACGTCGTCGGTGTGGACATTCATCAGTCAGTTGTCGATAAATTGAACCGTGGCGAAATCCACATCGAAGAGCCAGGCCTCGGAGACGTCGTCAAAGACGTCGTCGCGAAAGGCAAGTTCCACGCCTCGCTCGAGCCGGAGAAAGCGGACGCGTTCATCATCGCCGTCCCGACACCGAACAACGATGACGAGCATAAGTCATGCGACCTCACATACGTACTCGAAGCGACGAAACGCGTCCTTCCATACGTCGAGAAGGGCAACGTCATCATCGTCGAGTCGACAATCGAGCCACGTACGATGGACGACCATGTCAAGCCGCTCGTGGAAGCAGCAGGCTTCGTCGTCGGTGAGGACATCTTCCTCGTCCACTGCCCAGAGCGTGTCCTCCCAGGACAAATCCTTCATGAGCTCGTGCACAACAACCGCATCGTCGGTGGCATCACGCCCGCTTGTGCAGACGCCGGTGCAAACGTATACGGCACGTTCGTAAAAGGGGAAATCATCAAGACGGACGCGAAGACGGCTGAAATGTCGAAACTCATGGAGAACACGTTCCGCGATGTGAACATCGCCCTCGCGAACGAACTCGCAAAAGTGTGTAACGCTCTCGACATCAACGTCCTTGACGTCATCGAGATGGCGAACAAGCACCCGCGCGTCAACCTTCACAGCCCAGGCCCTGGTGTCGGTGGACATTGCTTGGCGGTCGACCCGTACTTCATCGTGGCGAAACAGCCTGAGCTTGCGAAAATCATCAAGCTCTCACGCGACACGAACGTCTCGATGCCGGCTTATGTCGTCGAGAACGTGCAGAAGCTCGTTTCAGACCAGCCCGAGGCAAAAATCGCCGCATTCGGCGTGACGTACAAAGGGAACGTCGACGACATGCGTGAAAGCCCGGCTGTCGAGATCATCGAATTGATGCTCGAGCAAGGCATGAACGTGGCCGTCCACGACCCACACGTCGAAGTCTCGTCATCGAAACACTTCGACCTCGTGTCGAAAGAAGAAGCGATCAAAGATGCGGACCTCGTCCTCGTCCTCGTTGACCACAACGAGTTCAAAGCGCTCGACTTCAGCGAGTTGAACGCGGCGATGAACCGTCCGATGATCTTTGACACACGTAACATCGTGAAGGCCGATGACAGCGACCTTGCGGTTGTGAATTTTGGTAATCTATATTCAATGTGCTCTGGATTGATTTCAGCAAGATAAAAGGCATCCCAGGGAATAATTAATTATCCCCTGGGATGCCTTTTGAAATTATGACTAACTACCTTTTGCATTTTTAACTTTTTGATAATAGATTAAAAAACAGTTATGAAGAAGTGAGTATACATGTCTAATAAGCTTCTATTTCTTATTCAGCCCTTCAATCAGCTGCCGTGTCCGCTCACGTGACACATGAAGATACCGCTCGGTCGTGCTAATCGACTTGTGTCCGAGGAGCTCGGCGACGCCGACGATGTCTTTTTTCTGTTCGTACAACGTCGTCGCGAAGCTATGACGCAACATGTGGCTCGTCAGATGCAGGCCGAACTGTTCGGCTGCGATTTCTTTCAGGTCTTTGTTCACGAAGCCCGGCTGGACGACGCGTCCTGTCGGCATCAAGAAGATTTTGTTCGAGTTCCCGGC
This sequence comes from Exiguobacterium alkaliphilum 12/1, assembly GCF_000714435.1. GTDB lineage: Bacteria > Bacillota > Bacilli > Exiguobacteriales > Exiguobacteriaceae > Exiguobacterium > Exiguobacterium alkaliphilum. The sequence continues at coordinate 56,992 of NZ_JJMW01000048.1, read as the reverse complement.
CTTCGGACGCCGGACGTCGATGTAGCGCTTCAACTCTTTCGTGAGCCGCTGCGTCATCGGCACGACGCGCGTCTTGCCGCCTTTGCCTTTTATGACGCTGAGTAAGCGCTCTTCGAAGTTGATGTGATTGAGCTCCAAGTCCAAGATCTCGCTGATGCGTAGCCCGGCATCGCCCCCGACGAGGTAGATCGTATAGAGCGTATAGTTTTTGGCGTGATACAATACGACATCCAATTGGTCGCGGCTGATGATCGTCGGCGGTTCGGTGACGCCTTCCCGCGTGATGATTCGGCTGAACGGGTTCTGCTCCATCCAGCGCTGCTCGACGGCGAACGTGAACAGCCCACGGACACGCATGATATACGACCGGACTGTGTTGTCGGCTTTCCCGCTCAAGTGCTTCTTGTACGGGACCGCGTAGCCCATCTCGGTGATGTCCTGGATGTAGACGGCGCCCCGTTCGGTCGCATACTCGGCGAAGCTCCGTAGCGTGTTGCGTTTGCTTTTCAGCGTCGTCTCCGGGGACTCCTTCCGTTCTTTCAAGTCTTCTAAGTACAGGTCGATCGCATCGTTCAGTAACACACGTTTCATCACAATCACTCCTTCAAGGTTATTGCCGCTCGCAGTTCCCGTTGGACGTCGGCCTTATATGCCCGCAACCGGCTCGCGGAATATGGCAGCGTCTGTTCGGTCCCGTCAATCAAGTGGCAGAGGAGCTCGAAATGGCGTGGTGACAGCAACACCCGTTGTTCGTCGAGCCAGTCGAACAGATGGCGCTCGGACGTCATGCACTGTTCCGGGATACGCTCGGCCGCGACTTCGTGCTTCAAGTGTCGGGCGTTCTTCTGTTGGTGGTTGAGGATGGCGCCCCGTATCCGTTGGAAGCAATACGTCTTCGATAACGTACAGCCCCGGTTCAATGCCTCCCATAGCGCGATGCGCGCGATTTGGGCGCAGTCCTCTTGTTCGTTCGGATGGATGTGGAGATGCCGGATGACGTAATGGATCATCGGCTCCCATTCTACGATTTGGTCATCAAGCTGGTTCATGGATGGATTCTTTTCCGAGCGCTCTGTTGATTTTCCTAGGTTAATTCGAGTATAGTCATCGATATTCGTGGATTGGGTGTTGCTGTACGTACGCCTCTCGGCTCCATCTATCAATTGTAAGCCGATATCTCAAACAAGCCCCGGGCTTATGTGCGATAAGGGCGCTGTCCCATCTCGGATATCGATGAATATTCGAAGAGGCAAGGGGATGTGACCATGGGGGAGTGGCGAGATGTGGCTCTACTTGCGATCGGTATGATATCGAATGTCGGCATATGGTAAAATAAACACATCGAGAGACAACTGCTTCACGCTTCGGCTGGGACGGTTGTTCTTTTTTATGAGGAGGGCGACAGATGAAACGAGTGTTGATCACCGGCGCGAGCAGTTACGTCGGCAATGCGTTCAAACAGTGGATTGAGGCAAAATATGCGGACGACATTCAAGTCAATACGGTCGGGATGAAGAAAGGGGAATGGAAAGAGAAGTCGTTCGAGGGGTATGACGCGATCCTCCATGCGGCCGGGATTGCCCACGTCTCGACAGACAAGAGTATGGAGGACCTGTATTACGAAGTGAACACCGATTTGACGGCCGAGGTTGCGGTGAAGGCGAAGCAGGACGGGGTAAGCCAATTTCTATTCCTCAGCAGCATGATCGTCTACGGGGACGCCTCGAACGCGCAGATGATCACGACAGACACGGAACCGAAGCCGACGAACTTCTACGGCAACAGTAAGCTCCAGGCCGAGAAGAAGCTCGAGGCGCTCGCGGACGAATCGTTCCGCGTCGCGAACGTCCGTCCGCCGATGATTTACGGGAACGGCTCGAAAGGGAACTACATCAAACTCGCCGGGCTCGCGCGAAAGGTGCCAATCTTCCCGGACTATCCGAACCGCCGCAGCATGATCCACGTCGACAACCTGTCGGAGTTCTTGGCGCTCCTCATCCTCCATGAAGACCACGGCACGTTCCATCCGCAAAACGCCGACTACGTCTGTACGTCCGAGCTCGTCAAGACGATCGGCGCGGTCCACGGCAACCACGTCCGGACGACGGGGCTCTTCAACGGGGTCATCGGCACGCTCGTTGACAAGAACGTGACGATGAACAAGCTGTTCGGCGACTTCGCTTATGCGAAGGAGTTGTCGATGTATCCGCATGATTATCATGTGAGGGACTTTTTTGATAGTGTCGTTGCGACGGAACGACAAGAATAAGAGTAAGACACTACTTCAACGGGAATGAACAGATAAACTAGTCGAAGTAGGTGAGCGAGTGAAACAAGCAACGATTGAAAACGCAAACGGCATGCGCCTGTCGGCCATCGATTATGGCTGCGCCATGACCGAGTTGACGGCGCCGGACCGGGACGGGAACTATGAGTCCGTCATCTTGAAGTACGGTGACCCGGAACAATACTTAGAGAACCCGATTTACGTCGGGGCGGTCGTCGGGCGCATCGCCGGCCGGATCCGCAACGCCGAGATCGATGGGGTGGCCTTGACCCCGAGCGAGGCCCCGCACCACATCCACGGCGGCGAGGAAGGCATCACGGCCCGGCACTGGGACATGGACGTCGACGGACAAGCGATCGTCTTCACGTACCTCAGTCCGGACGGGGAGGAAGGGTACCCTGGAAATGTTCGCTTCAAAGTCATGTATGAACTGACGGACGACGATGCGCTCGTCGTCACGATGACGGCCGACACGGACGAACGGACGTGGGTCAACTTGAACCACCACAACTATTTCAACCTCGGCGGACGGCCGACGGTGCACGACCACGTGCTGACGCTGCCGTCCGATCACGTGGCACGGCTCGATGACGAGTCGCTACCGACGGGGGAGTTGCTTGACGTGTCGGATACGCCGTTCGACTTCCGTGACGGGAGACCGGTCGGTGCGGCGATTACGTCCGAGGACGAGGCGATCGTGAAGGCGGGTGGACTGGATCATCCGTTTCTCTTGAAGGAAGGGACGACCCGTTTGCACGACCCGGTGAGTGGACGCATCATGGACGTCGAGACGAACCAGCCGGTCATGGTCGTCTATACGGCGAACTTCTTAAGTGAAGAGACGCCGGTGACGCTCGAAGGACGGCAAAAGCATAGCGCGATTTGCCTGGAGGCCCAAGCGTTCCCGGACGCGCCGAACCATCCGGATGTGGCGACGTCGATTGAGCTGAATCCGGGGGAGTTGTATTACTCGAGGACGGTTTATCGGTTTGGGGTGGAATGAAACAAAAGACCATCGGACTTGTCATGGACAAGTTCGATGGTCTTTTTCCTATGCACTTAGTCGTGAAACTTTTGAGAAACGACAACGTGACCATGGAAAGTGGGTGAGAAGAAAGTTGCTCTTGCTAGGACGGATTCATTATGAATGGGGCTGGCGATTTATTCTCTTATAAGCGTTAGCCCATTGAATATTGTGGTTTCAGATGCTACGTGTATTGAGAAGGTATAGAAGGACATAATCGATAGAAGCGGAGGTTGGAGGGCGTAGAAAATGTTCATAAAATTCAATAACATGTCATATATTGTCGAACGGTAATCGGTGATTCTAAAAAATGTATTCCCTTCATTACGAAAGAATCATCCGCTATTTGAAATGGGATTGATACACTAAAATCATAGATTTAATCAATAAATCGGGCACAGTTCCGTAAGTTTTTAAGGAGGGGTCATCTTGAGTCACTCGTTCCGCACAGATGAAGAAATGCTATTCCAATACTTTAGAGAGCGATTTGACATTTGCTATGAACAGCATGAATTAGATATCAAAGAATACGAAAAGACGATTTTCGATTTGCATGCAAAATCAGAGCAAGAAAAGAATAGTATGTTTGACGATTTAATTGGAGAGTATGGACAAGTTGTCTCACGTACCATTATTCAAACATTTGGCTTGGCTCCGTTCTTTCATCAAAACCAAGATGGTGGTGATGTGACAACAAAACATAACGCAAGACAAGGTATTTACGCGCGAGAGGAAGATAAATTTGAAAGATCAAAATATGGTTACGATTCCTCAAAAAAAATTGTCCTTCACCAAAATGAAAAAAGAAAAGGAAAGCAAGTCGATTCGTACACGGGTAAATCAATAGACCGCGCCAACGTGGATCATGTTGTTCCATTAAATTCGTTCCATAAAAATGGTGGATTTCTATTGGATGACAATCGTAAAAAAGCTTTTTCAAGTGATACTAGAAATTTAGTGGTAACAGATGAAACATTAAATAAGTCGAAAGGAGATTTGCGACTCGATGATTTCAGAAATCATCGAGTCGGTGGACAAGAAGATACAAACGATGTCCGGTTCGCCATTGATGAGAAACGAGCGCGACAAATCGCTGACCAAGCAAACGTAGCTTACGACGATCATCAAATCTCTAGAATTGAAACGATGAAAGGATATACCTCTCGAAGTTTGCAAGCGGGCGTTGAAGACGGACTCCGGCTCGGAGCTCGAGAAGCGATTGGTATGGTTCTCCACACGCTCATAAGTGAACTGTTTAAAGAGATGAAGCAGTATGCTAAACAGTTGAAAACGTATCGTTCTGATGGAATAATGCTGACTGAACTGAACAAAATGGCTGAACGTGTGATTAAGAATACACAAAAACAACTAAGTGGTCTATTAAGAGCGGCTACAAAGATTTTTGGGGAAGGTATCTTGAGTGGCTTCATGAGTTCCATATTGACAACAGTCATCAATACATTTATTACAACGAAAAAACGAGTTGTACGCATCATTCGTGAAGGATTCTTGTCAATCGTCCGGGCGTTTCGAGTACTATTCACGAATCCACAGAACTTATCCCAATCGATGCTTTATCGTGAAGTGACAAAATTATTGATTACGGGGCTTGTTGTAGCAGGTGGAATAGCGTTTGAAGAAGTTTTTGAAAATATGTTGAGGGGACTTGCTCTACCATTTCTACCATTAATTTCGTCCACAATGGTAGGAGTTTTGACAGGGATTGCATTAGCCACCATTATGTATATGATTGATCAGGTATGGTCTATGCTCCCTTCTACTTCGGAATTGATGGCCAATTCTGCTGAATTAATTCATAATCGGATGCGGCTTCAGACTGAATTCGATTCGATCGCAATGGATTTATCAGTAAGTCAAACAGATGATATTTTAAGTAGAATGACTCGGACGAATCTAGCAATTGAAAGTACAATAGATTTTTTTGAGGAGTGAGTCGAAATGCCATTTTTCTTATTAGGTGCTGGAGCATTGTTGGCTGGTGCGTCTTTTGGAATAGGACGATTTTCTAGACAAGGGGAAGTTGATGAATTAAAGCAAATAATCATGAAATTGGAGAAGGAACTTAAGATACATCAAGAAATGATTGCTCGTCAGAACAACGTCATCAAAGAATTAAAAGTTGAAAATCAAAGTTTAAATGCAATCTTTTTTATGAAACGTGCCGCGTTATCGAAACGAACGCGAGGTATTATTATTTTTCAGTACGCTTTGAAGGAGTATTTACAACTCGTCCGATTACACGTTGACGGAATGATTAAAACAAATTCACCACAAGAGCTAATGTACAATATTTTGAACCGATTGTTTCATGGCAAAGATGTTAGTCTCGAAGAAAAGGGTCTGGTAAAGGTCTATATCCAAGAAAAGTATCCATATGAAATAAAACGAATGATTGCAATTGAAGAAAATGATTTATATGTAGCGTTAGGAGGTTGAACAATTGAGTAGAATGTTTGGATTTTTCATTGGGTTCTTCTTAGAATTTTTTAAAATGGCATTTGGATCCGCAATCATCCTTGGAATCGTAGGATATTTTTATTTCAAGGCCTTGTATGTGCTAGTGCCACTATTTGTGCTCGTGGCTCTTATCGAAGGAGCGAAGAAAGGAGTAGAGGTTAGCCAAGTTCACGCAGAGAGACATCGGATTCGCCAACTGCGAAAAGAATTTAAGACGGAAGAGCTATATGAATTTGATAAATCGTGGCAATCCTTACAGCAAAATCGGAAAGCTTGACTGGAGTAAAAACAACTAAGGAGGACCCGATGAAAACATATTGGCAAATCGCAGCAGGGAATGGAGAGGTCAATTTAGAAGAGTTATTTTTAAAGTTAAATGTTGCGCTGATTGGTCCTGCCCGTTTGGGTGAATATTTTGAGAATACGACCAGTTGCTTGACGGACACCTCATTAAAAAGTTTGCATCTGAAGTTCAAATAGGTGATGTTCTTGTTTTGAAACGCCTTGTTAATCTACATACACAACAATGGGAGATCAAAGCGGTGGGGGGAGGTCACGGGACCATATCGCTATGAAGCTATTTTTAGTCAAGTTACTACTCATAGCTGGGATATTCAACACTGCCGACGGGTAAATTGGACCATTGCGTCACCAAGTCTATTTGTCACCAGCGGTGGTGCGCCAACCCGTCTTCAACGGCTGAGTGATACGAACCCGTTGCGTCATGCTGCGGAGAAACTCTTAAGCTGAATTGTCTGAGGAAGCCAGCTTTCCACTTAAGGGAAAGCTGGCTTTTTTTGTCGAATGATTAGAGCAGCTGGCAAAAGCATAACGCCATCGTCCTCGAAGAGCAGGCACGGGACCATCTTGACGTGACGACATCGATTGAACTGAACCCGGGAGAGTTGTATCACTCGAGGACGGTTTATACGTTTCGTGCAGAATAAACAGAAAACCATCGCACTTGTCTGAGACAAGTGCGATGGTCTTTTTTAGGCGTTGATAGCATACAGTTCATCCAACATGTCGGTCACGGTTGCGCTGAACGAGCGGAAAGTAGGGTCTTCGATGAGTGTCATCATCGCGTCTTTGACGACGGTGGCGTTCGTCCAATCTGACACGTCGATTGTCTCGGTGTAGATGCGGGTAAACTTTTTCTCTTCTTGTTTCCCTGATTTTAAGAACGAGATGCCTTTTACTTCGAGTGCCTCCAAAAGTTCGAGTCGCTCCTTATAATTGATTGGCCCGACCTCGACGTAAAGCTTGAGTCGTTTACTGCCTTTGCGCTCGAACCAGACGATGAGGCCGTAGTTGAGCCAGTAGCGTTTCAAACGATGCATCTTCTGTAACGACGGCAACCAGTCATCCATCACGAAGTGCGGGACGCGTGTATGGGCGGAATAGGTCGTGATGTTCTGTTCGCTCACGAACTCGCGAAACGCTTGACGGAGGATGTTGCACCCAATCTTGAAGAGATAGTCAATCGTTTGGCGCTTCCGATGGTAGATGAGCCTTAGATGCTGTTTCGTCGTTTCGTCGAACGTGGCGAGTAGCTTGACCGCTTGACGCAATTCCACTTGCTTTTGTTTCGCCGGGTTGGCGTTCGCGTACAAAAGATGGATGGCCAACGTATAGTCTTGATAAAGTTGCAACGCCGTCTCCGTCGTCGCTTCGTCATCGACGAGTCGTTCTTCGAGGAGCGCGACATAGTAGGACAGGAAGTCGTGAATCGTGTCGGCCATCGTTGTATGGTTCAGTTCAAGCTCGTGCTTGATGATGCGTAAGATTTCGTCATACGTCAACATCCAATACGCGTCATGGGAAGGTGCGTCCCCGGATAAAGTCAAAAAGACGGGAAGAATGTCTCGATGCGGATAGTGTTCGGTCACGCTTGTTACATACCGATCGAGTTGGCCTGACGACTCAATGGCGTGCACCTTGTTTTCGATGAATACGATTACGTTCAACGTCGGGATCTCGATGAGCAAATCGATTGCACCTACGCCTCGCTTCGACCACTCTCGATGGACGACAACGTCAGACAAAGGGGTATGGGCGAACGCTAAATAATCGAACGCATCGATTTTGTTTTCATTGTCTGCTTTCATGATGAGATGCATGAGCACCTTCCGTAGAAACACGCTATTGAGGCGATGGTTCTCGTTCGGGTCGAACAACCAGGCGAGCACGTTCGAATGACGAATCTCATAATTGGCGACGCGAAGCACTTTGAACGGGTTGAACGCATTGAACTGTTGGTCGAGTTTATTGAATTCAGGTGTGTTTTCAAGTTGTAAGATGTTCTCTAGTGAGTAGGTCATGGCGGACTCCTTCATTAATCTGTACGGCTAAGTTTCTTCCATTCTTGCTCGAGATGGGCGTCGACCGCTCCCCAATCGTACACGTCTTTCCCGAGCACATGCTTCAGCTCTTGCGTCGCGGCGTATGCGAAGCGACTCCAGGCGACGTAGTTCACGCGCGTCGCAAACAAAATCGGGACGTTTCCGCTCCGGATGTAGGCATCGATCCCGTCGGTCAGACAGAGGGCACCGTGGCCGACGAGTAACATCTTCCGGAGTGTCGGCTTGTTGCCGACCGGTATCGAGTGAAGCCAGCCGTTCTTATGATAAAGCAGGCTCTTCAATCCCCAGAGCAGACGGATGACGAGTTCGTTGAAGACGACCGGCACCGCCATCGCCACACCGTGACGCGCATCATAGCTGCTCTCGAACACTTTCGTCGAGAAGTCGGCGAACGAGAGCGTCCCCCCGTCGTGGGAGATGTGCCCGAAGTCAGCGAATTGAAACAACTCAAAGAACGGGAGCGGGATACCGGCGCCGCGCCGCCCGTCGTCGTGCCCGCGCACACCGCTCGACCCCGATACGTCGGACAAGAGATGCCCGAGCCAGTTCGCGAAACCGGCGAATAGTTTGGCCAGTAGATTCTCACCTTGGAGCCGTGGCGTACCGTCCTGTTTCGGTTCGAGACGAAGCAGCCGACCGTCCGAGACGAAGCTTGCCTTGCCCGTGAACTGATCCAAGATGGAAAAGAACAGACCGACGATGTCCGGTGCGTGGGCGAGCGATTTCAAATGGTGGTCCGCCGGACGCATGTTGAGTGTCGCGTCCCCCATGTTCAAATCTTTCGCATACCGCGCGTCATAGTTCACTTTAAAGCGACGCTCTAAATAACCGATGGCACTCGCAATCGAATCCGGTTGTTTGCGGAGGCGGCCACCGTTCTGTTTGTCTTGTTTCCAGACGAGGTTCGCGAACTGGATGACGACGTTGTCGACTTTCTCATCTGACCAACGCCGGAGTTTGCTGTCCTTCGGTGAACCGACAAAGAAACTGTCGATGAGACCAGCGACAAGGCCGCTGAAGGACGCAATCATGTAATCGTAGCAGTCACATTCCGCCTCCTTCAGCAAGAAGTCCGCTTTGAACGCGGTCGCCAAGTCGTGCCGTTGTCGTGCCGTCAACAAGTGGGCGAACGGGTCGTCTCGTCCGGTCACGTCATGGCGTGCCGCATACGTGTCGAGGTTGTCCAAATAGCTTTCCCACGAGACGTCCGCGACTTGAATCGGCTGGATTTCCTCAAACGTTGGGACGGCGAGTGGCGCGAGCGGGGTGACCACCGTTTGCGTCGCCTGTCCGTCCATGAGCCGCATCATGTCTTCGAACAACTGGTCGAGCACTTCCGATTGCGCGTCTTGCGCTTCTTCAAGTTGGCTCAAATGCGTCTGGACATCACCTAGACGTTGTTCGGCTTTCGTGGCTTGGTGTTGTTGGGTGAGCAACGCCTTCGCCTTGTCGGTCAGCTGTTGTTCGGTCCGTTTCATTTGTCACCGAATACGTTCTTGACGAGGCGCTTCGCCCCACCCGTGACTTCGGCGAGCCCGCCTCCCGATACGTCGAAGTAGCCGATTGCTTGGAGTGATTCGTTCAACTGCTCCAATTCTTCGAGCGTGAGCGTATCCTTCAAGACGAGCGCTTCCTCGGAATCGAACGTCACATCATCGAGTTGGACAAGTTTCGGGGCGTAACACGTGTACACGTAATCACGAAGTTTTTGATGTGTCGGTTTTGACGTCAACTCGTCTAACCGAATCGTACTCAGTTTCGAAGGGAGTTGCGTGATGACCTGTTCTTTTTGAGAATGGACTTGTTTGCCGGCACTGAACTGGGCACTCGCATTGAGCATTTGTAGCATGTTCGATAACTGGTTGATTTTCTCCGAGTTGGCGTTACCATGCTGCACGGCAGCGACGAGTCGATTCGAGATTTCATTGATGTCTTCGAGCAGGTAGTTGAGGGTTTGTTGTGTGTTTCGGATGATGGCCTGGAGCATGTATTCACGTTGCTTGTTATTCTCGACGTCTTTCATGCCCGTGATTTTCTTCAATCCTTGATACGTCCCGACCCCGATGACGACGAGCACCCCGATACCCGTGAACATGCTCGAGAAGCCGAGCAGACCACCCATGCCGAGAGAGGCGAGACCAGACGTCAACCCGGCCGCACTCAATCCGACGACCGAACCGGACAAGTAGATAGCGGTGAGCGGGACACCGACCGCGGCTGCTTTCGCCGCCAAGTCTTTCATCGACTTGGCGATTTCCGAGTCGTTTTTCCGAAACGTCAAAATATCTTCGTCGCTTTGGATGGCGCTTGAGATCAGTTCGATTTCTTCTCGCGAAATCGACAGAACTTCTTTCAACTCTTCAAGAAACTTGTTCTCGAACCAAGCCGAGAGCGGGCGCTTCAGTTTGAACAGATAGAGTAAGTCTTTGAACAACGATTTCTCGACGATCGAGAAGTCGATGGTCGTCGACAAGTCGCGTAATTCATCAATCAACGCGATCGTCGGTGCATGTTCATTCGGATTGCTCAAATAGCCCCGAAGTTGCAAGCGATAGTCCGAACTGAGATGGATACGGGTAACGAGCGACATCAGTTCGCTATACTCTTCGGCATCAATCTGTTGATCATCGAAGAACGTGAAGTTTGCCAAGACTTTTAAGTAGGTGAGCTTATACGCCTCGGGCAAGTCGGCGAGCGGGGTGACCTGTGAGACGTTGATGAGCTCGTCTTCCTTGTCTTTCAAAGCGGAAATCCCGTTCAATAGCTCGACGACGCCTTCGACGTTATACGTCGCAAGCTTGTCAGACAGACTGTAATCGTATTTCTCTGTGTGCATGACGATATGAAGTTTTTCTTTTCGCTTATCGTTCTTGTATGTGACTTCACGGTCCAAATCGACGCGTTGCAAATCCTTGTAGTAGACGCAAATCGGCTTCTCGAGCAACGGTTTGAAATAGAAGCGGTCACCTAAAAACAGCATGCCTTCTTTACCGCTCTTAAAGAGCGTTGAATCGTATAAGACGACAACGTGTTCAGGAAGCGCGTCCTCCGCATAATTCTTAATGGCTCCGTTCAATTTTTTGTCGGGAACGTTCGGGGCGATATGTGTGCCGTCGCCGAGTAGTGTGTGGGCGTATTCTTTCAAATATGTATTAATGTTCATCATGCAACACCTTCCATATATTGTTTATAAAGTTATTATATACTTATAGAGGGTGCTGGGTAGGGAAAATATTCTAACTGGTAAAGAAGAATGCGAGGAGCGGCTATCGTGGAAATCATTATGTATATGTTGATTATGGGATTGAGCGGAGGAGTGGGTGTACTATTGTTCCGAACTGGGCGTGCGACAAGACTCGTTCAGCAGGCGTTGCGACGAGAACTGCGAACGATCGACGACGAATTGAAACGGGCGGAACATAACCCGGCCCGACAGTTTGACTTGCTCGATCCAATCTATCGAAAAGTCGTGTTCCAAGTCCACTCGAACGTGAAGATGAAACGAGCCGAATTGGAGCAACTTGTGAGCGATGAGTTGAATCGGTTAATCAAAAGTCGACGCTCGGCGGTCTGGTCTTCGATTGCGATGACAGGACGCAACGTGTTGGCGTTGATCATGTTGGGTGTGAGTGCGGTCGGCGGATATGCGACGTACCAAGAGGCAAAGATCATCGAGTGGCCGGGTTCGCGACATGTGGTAAGTTCGTCGGCCACGATACTTGATGAAACGTTCGAATTGCCGAGCCAAATCGCTTCACCTGAGGAACTCGGGATGGCACTCGCCTATCACATGAGCCGATTCGATGAGGCGTTCAGCATCCGTTACATCGGGAAAACGAGAGACTTTGAGGAGACGATGGAAGCCGCGTGGGACTGGCTCGAGGCGAATCACATCTACGTCTTCCGTTTGTCTCGGGGCGGGGAGAGTCAATATCGGGATCACGGGGGCTATGTCGACCTCGACATGAAGTTGGCGTACGACATGACGACAGATGAGGCCCATCAGATCGCGGCCCGCGTCGAGCGCATCGTGCAAGAGATGCCGATCGGGCTGAACGACTTTGAGAAAGTGAAATACGTGAACGATTTCGTCGTGTTGAACACGGCGTATAACTTGGAGAGCGCGGCGAGCCCGTACACGCCGTACTCGATATTGTTCAATGGGGAAGGCGTCTGTGAGGGGTATGCGCTGACGACGTTGCTTCTATTAGAAGCGGCCGGTGTCGAGACGCGATATATCTCAGGAGAAGTCGAGACCGGTCTTCACGCGTGGAACCTCGTCAAGCTTGACGGGGAATGGTATCACTTGGACACGACGTGGAACGATCCGGTGCCGAACCAGCCGGGGAAAGTCCGGTACGACTACTTCTTAGTGTCCGATGCGACATTGCGAGCGGACCATTCGTGGGAGGAAGGGAAGTATCCAGTGACGGCGATGGCGAACTATGAGTGAGGCAGGGGTGAAGCGATGTGGCTTCACTCTTTTTTGGTGCAATCATACACTCGTTTTTAAAAATAGGTCATCCTGTTTTTGAGAAACGTGCTATATTCTTAGTTGGGATTTATAGGATTAACATTCAAAAGTCTACATATATAGATGGGAAAGAGGAAAATTGATGAAGAAGTGGATGGCTCAACTTATTATTGTGATGTTTGTGATGAGTTCGTTTCAGCTGACAGGAAGTGCGATGGAGGATACGGAGGCACCGAAACTGATCAGTTACTCATTGACGAACCAAGAGTACACAATTGGCGATACAATCGAAGTGGCGATTCATTTAGAGGACGACAGTTCATATATCAAGTATGCACAACTTCACTTGAAAAAACCTCAGACAGGAGCATCCTACTATGTCCCATTGTCAGCTCAGAACAATGGTTTATATAAAGGCTATGTCACTGTCCAAGAAGGAATGGAGTCGGGTAAGTATGTGATTGACTTTATCTACGCCGAGGATGGTTATGGAAATAAAACGTTCAGGTATTTAGATGCAGAGGACAATCAATGGTTTGAAATCTATGGGACGACTCCCGACACGGAAGCACCGCAAGTGCTCAGTTACTCCTTGACGAACAAGGAGTACACGATTGGCGATACAATCGAAGTGGAGATTCATTTAGAGGATGACAGTTCATATATCAAGTATGCACAACTTCACTTGAAAAAACCTCAGACAGGAGCATCCTACTATGTCCCATTGTCAGCTCAGAACAATGGATTATATAAAGGCTATGTCACTGTCCAAGAAGGAATGGAGTCGGGTAAATATGTGATTGACTTCATCTACGCCGAGGATGGTTATGGAAATAAAACGTTCAGGTATTTAGATGCGGAGGACAATCAATGGTTTGAAATCCAGGGTACTCAGTCGGACACGGAAGCTCCGAAAATGATTAGCTACTCCTTGACGAACAAGGAATACACGATTGGCGATACAATCGAGGTACAGATTTATCTTGTAGATAACAGCTCCTATATCAAGTATGCCCAGTTGCACTTGAAAAAGCCTCGAACGATGGCTTCACAATACGTTAGTCTCTCATCATATGGTGATGGACTATACAAAGGATATATTACTGTCCAAGAAGGAATGGAGTCAGGTAAATATGTGATTGACTTTATCTATGCCGAGGATGGTTTTGGAAACAGGATGTTTAGGTATCTAGACACCAGTGACAATCAATGGTTCAATATCCGTTACCCCTCAACAGACACCGTAGTACCGACTTTCGATCGTCTTGAAGCGAATGATGTCGAACTCGACGAACATGACACGGCGTCCTTCACCGTCCACGCTACAGATGACTTGAAGCTGAAGTCGGCAGAGGCGGTGTTCGTGAACGGAGAGGAACGCGTCACGCTCTCAAGTTCGCACGTGACGCCTGAAGGTTTTCACTTCGACTTGAACCGCAGCGACTTCCCGGAAGGCGCAGGGAAATGGGCGTTACATACGCTTACGCTGACCGACTTGAATCAAAACACGACGACCGTGTCCGATGGGTTTGCCTTCACGGTGACGACGCTCCCGAAAATCGAACCGGTCAACGCCATCATCGTCAGCTCGGATGACTGGTGGAGCTACATGACCGTCGATCAAGACGTCTATATCATGCCGGGGGCCACGCTCACACTCGGGCAGAACACCATCTTGAACGGAAACGTCTATGTCGGCGGACGGCTTCGTCTGACGGGTGGTGTCCAAGCGAAGCGTGAGATCCGGGCGAGTAATTTCACTTTTGGCTACTACTATCCATATCAAGACGGGATGGTGACGATGTCAGGCTCGAACTCGATTTCTTCGATGATCGCGACGAACAATCTTTACGGCACGCTCCCGTTCCGTTTGAGCGAGACGCCGGTGTTTGAAACGAATGGAAAAGTGAACGTCTCCGGTTCATACGTACCGCTCGGGACACTTTTTGTGAACGGGGAGGTGATTCAAGCAAAAGCGAACGGCACGTTCCGACTCACCGTCCCGACACCGAGCGACAACATGCTTCGGTTCACGATGACCGACCAGTTCGGCAAGATCCATCGTTGGACGTACAAAGTCTACTCACCTGATTTGCCGGTCGTCACGACGAATAAAAACAGTGGCATCTACTTGCAAGGCGAGACGGTCGAACTGACGACGACGAAACAAGCCACCATCTATGTTTCGAAGAACGATGCGTCGCCACAACCTTACACTGAGGCCATGCCACTTAACGACAGTGTGACGCTCACGGCTTATTCGATCGATGAGGCCGAGCTCACATCGGAAAACGTGACCCGGCGGTATGAGGTGTTCCACGTCGAGGATGTGACGAACCGCGACACGTCGATTCAAGGGAAGGCAGAACCTGGAACCGAGTTGACTTTAACGCTCGGGTCGTTGCCGGTTCAAACGACGGCGAAACCAGACGGCACGTTCGTGTTTGACGGGCTCGAGCTGAGCGACGGCACGTTCACGATTCAGGCGAAGCGCGGGCTGTTCACAAGTGGCGAATATACGAAGCCGATTCGTGACGTCTTGCCGCCGGTCGTATCAGGCATCACCGATGGGTCATCCGTCGCGACGCCTGTGACGCTCTCATTCAACGAAGGAACGGCGACATTGAACGGGAAGCCGTTTGGCTCAGGCGAGACGATTGATCAAGATGGAACGTATATACTTGTCGTTCGAGATACGAGTGGTAATGAGACGACTCGTCAGTTCACAATCGATCAAACGGCTCCGATCATTACCGGGGTGACCGACCGAGCATTGCTCAATCAAGCGGTCACAGTGACATTCAATGAAGGGACGGCCACGTTAAACGGGAAGCCGTTCGCGGGCGGGTCTGTCAATGCGGAAGGGACGCACGTCATCCGTGTCGTCGACCTCGTCGGCAACGCCACGCTTGTCACATTCACGATCGATTTGACCGCACCTGGTATCGAAGGGATTGACCAGACGTTCTATCAAGACGGCGTGACGCCGGTGTTCACTGAAGGCGTCGCGAAGTTGAACGGGCAACCGTTCACTTCCGGGACACGGATCACGGCAGAAGGGGCGTACACGCTTCGTTTGAGGGATGCGGCCGGAAATGAGACGACACGTGAGTTCAATATCGACCGGACACCGGTGACGGTGAACGGGGTGGCAGACGGATTGACGAAAGACGTCGTGACTCCAATATTCATCGAAGGAACGGCGACGCTGAACGGGAAGCCGTACACGTCCGGGACACCGATTACAACAGACGGCGCCTACACGCTCGTCGTGACGGATCAGGCTGGAAACACGACGACGCATACGTTCACGATTGACCGGACGGCACCGCTCGTCACAGGTGTGACGAACGGGACGTTCAATCAAGACGTCACACCCGTGTTTGAAGAAACGGCGACGCTGAACGGACAAGCCTTCACAAGTGGCACGATCATCACGGAGGAAGGGACGTATGTGCTCGTCGTGACCGATCAGGCCGGGAACGTGACGGAGATTCGTTTCACGATCGACCGCACGAAGGTCGAAGTGAGCGGCGTCGAAGACGGGAAGACATTCGTTCGTGCCACACCACGATTCAGCGAAGGAAAAGCCACGTTGAACGGAGTCCCGTTCGCGTCTGGCCAAGCGGTCACAAAAGACGGGAGCTATACGTTGCGCGTCATCGATGAAGCTGGGAACGAGACGGTCGTCCGTTTCACGATTGATGCGACACCTCCTGTCTTGAGCGGTTTGACGAAAGGGAATACGCATTACCGGGAAGTCGCGCCTCTCTTCACGGAAGGGGTGGCGACACTGAACGGGCAACCATTTGTCTCGGGGACACGTATTTCCCGGGAAGGAGTGTACACGCTCCGTCTCGTCGACACGATTGGAAACGAGACGGTCGAGACGTTCACGATTGACCGGACGCGACCTGTCGTGACAGGTGTCACTGCGAACCAGTTGACGAATCAAAGCGTCACAATCCGTTTCAACGAAGGAACGGCGACGTTGAACGGCAAGGCGTTCCGTACGAACACACAAGTGAGCGCATCCGGTAAATACGCGCTTCGCGTGACGGATGCAGCCGGCAACTATAGTTCGATTTCCTTCACGATTGACAAGGTCGGACCGACGAAGCCGACCATTCTCAAGCTGACGAACAAGTCGACACGGGTGACCGGGAAGACGGAAGCGGGGGCGACCGTACTGATCACGTATGACGGACGGACGTACACGACGAAGGCGAGTTCGACCGGGGTCTATGCCTATAACGTGAAGACGACGAAACCAGGCGCGATCGTCTCTGTCCGCGCGCGCGATGCGGCCGGGAACGCATCGAGTTTGACCTCGGTGAAAGTGCTCAACACGTTCCCATCGTTCACGATCAATGCGGTCAAATCGACGCAAACGGTCGTGACCGGGAAAGGGAACCGGAACGCGACCGTTCAGGCGTTTGTCGGGACGAAAGCGATCAGCAAACCGGTGAAAGTCGATGCGAAAGGGAATTACCGATTGACGATCCCGAAACAAAAGACGGGGACCGTCCTCACGGTGAACATGACCCAAACGGGATACGAAGGAATGAAGAAGACGAGTAAAGTCGTCCGATGAGAAAAAGCAGCCTCGGCCGAATTTCGGCCGAAGCTGCTTTTCTTTGTTTCCTCACTCTGCCTTCACAAGTTCGACCGGACCCTGGTCGTCGCAATGCCCGTTATGGACGTGGTGCAGGCGACCGTTGACGAGGTAATCCATGTGATCACCGTGCGGCACGAGCTCGTGGCCACAGTCCTCATCGTGGTTGCATCCACATTCCATCGGGGCACAGACGTCCGGGTTCGTCTCCGACACCGGGATGACGCATTCATCCCAATGGCCGTCATGCTCATGATGGACAGTTGAAAGAAAAATCAACGTTGCGGCAGATCAAATTGACGACCAAACCGTGTACGTTTACGACAACCGTCAAAACAAATTATGCGAAACCCACGTCAATTTTGACCGCACGTTCAGTTGCCAACTGAAAGAATTGCTCCTGGCAGGTACTACCGTCTACATCATACAGTCGGCAGACGGTTATTATCCAAGCGACCCGACTGTCGCGACGGTCTCTCAAACGTTTAACGAACCAACCCCGCCCATCGTGATCGTGCCTCCTTCTGAAGTGAAACCAGGCGCCCCGATCCTTCAGCCGGTGACGAGTGACGCGCTCGGTCTCACCGGTTCTGGGACACCCGGGCTCGTCGTGAAGGCGTGGAACGAGTTCGGGTTCCGTCTCGGCGAGGCGACGGTCAATACAGATGGTTCGTTCCGCATCCCGCTTGAACGGAAGCTGCCTCAAGGGATTGGCGTCCGTGTCGTCCAACTACAAGGCGGGACGATGAGCGACGGGGCACAGACGTATGTGCAGGAAGGCGAGAGCGTCTCATTGAGGCTGATGGACACGTTGACCGATGCATCGACCCGTCTGACCGGACACCTCGAACGGATGGCGTTCACACCGGTGCGGGTAGAACTTCGTCAAGGAAAGACCGTGCTTGCGAAAGACGAGACGACGTTCTTCTTCCGGCTCGATTTTAAGCCGCAAACTAAACCGCTCACGATTGTTTTGATCCACGCGGACGGAAGTGAGACGACGCAAACGATTCAACCGCTCGATACGACACCACCGACACTCGCGACGATGTCAACGCTCACCGACCGATTGACCCGTGTGTTCGGACGTGCGGAAGCCGGTTCGACCATCGTCGTTCGCCACGACAAGAAGCGATTGACGACGAAGACCACGACAGCCGGCGTCTATTCGCTCAATCTGCCAAAGTTACGAATTGGTGAGGTCGTCACGGTGCAGGCGATGGATGAGGCAGGGAATACGTCACCCATCCTACAGCGCACCGTCCTCGGGGTGCAGGCGCCACTCACCGCTACGGCATCTTCACGCGTCGTCACAGGAAAAGGTGAACCGGGATCGCTCGTCCGTGTGTTCTCCAATAACAAGATGATTGGGAAGACCGTCAAAGTGGACGCCAAAGGGACGTACCGGGTGAGCATCCCGACGCAACCAAAAGGGAAGAGATTGCTCGTGACGCAACAAAAGACAGGGTATGTGAAACAGACGCAGACCGTCTTTATACAATAGTCAGTTGCCTCATGAGAATGGATTCATCGGAACGAATACATTTGAATGAATTAAGATTTGAAATTTTAAATTCTAGCAAAACCAGAAACTTATTTGTAACAAACTTGTAATATTTTTCACGCTCCACTATTTCATTTCACCATGTGGTGATTTAATATACTCTTCTTCCAAACCAAAAATGCATTATCGACCTACACTAACTTACACTCCATCAAAGGAGCCGAATCGAAGCAATTTTTTTCTATGATAGACTAAAAATGTCTCACCGAAGCTTGCATTAAACAACACAATTTTAAAGCTTAGAATAGAGGTGAATGAGCTCATGCTTTCTTTTTCAGTGAATGCAGAACAGACGTCAGTAGTTAAGTTTCAGCTTAACTCTGAAGTGAAGAATGCGTCTTACGCGGATGGGGTATTAGTCATCGAAACGGAGGATGGCAAACAAATTAAACTCAATGTAAATCAAGACGCATTGATTTTAAAATCTTCCCATCAATTCTCGGTTCAAAAACCTTATTTGTTTGAACTGGAAGATTTTTAAGAAAAGCTGGGGCGAGTTTCTTATTTCGAAACTTGTGCCGAGCTTTTTACGTACATGAACATGTAATCCAAAGGAGGGACTCTCATGAGACGCGAACAACACATCCGCCAACTCGTCGAGTACGCGCGAAAAGGCAAGGCGAAGACGTTCATCCTCGGGATGGCCTCGCTCATCATCACCGGAACGTTGATTCGAACGGTCGAGCTGTCGCAGCCTCTCCTCGCCTCGATTGGCTTTCTAGGCGTCGTACCGCTGCTCGTCCGTGAGTGGAAGCTCGGCACAATCCGCCGTTCGTTTAACGACGACAAAACGTATCGACGGCTCGTCCGTCTCCCGTTTTGGCTTACGACCGTCGGGTTCATCGGATTTCTCGGCTTGCTCTGGTGGTTTGATACGGCCACACCGGGCATCACGTTCCTCATCCCAATCGCCGTTCTCGTCCTCACCGTGCTCGGTCTTCAATACGCGTTCGACCGGGTCATCTTGAAACTCGAACCCGACTACATCACCGACCGCGAATTGCATCGCGAACTGAAGTGAACGACCGTCTCCTCATGAGGCGGTCTTTTTTTAGGTCCAACTTCCTAAAAAGACGAAGAACGAAACGGAACGGCAACATGACATGATGTTGCGAAAAAATGATAAATCTATCTCTCGGATTGTCAAGATGAACGGGGTAAGAACGTACTACGGTAGACTTGTGCCTTATTTCTGTCGTCCATTCTGTCTGTAGGGAGGAAAAATCCATGAACGATCAAACGACGATCGTCGGCGATCTCGTCGAGGTGCTGAAGAAAAGCAAGTGGCTGCTCGTGCCCTTCATGCTCATCGGCGGATTCGCCGCCTATTACTTGAGCGCGAACTTCATCGAGCCGACGTACGAGGCGTCGACCCAAGTGCTCCTCGTCACGAAACAAGAAGACGACCGTGTCGACAGCTCGGAAGTGTTGTCGTCGCTCTCGCTCGTCAACACGTACCGGGTCATCATGAAGAGCCCGGCCATCTTGAGCGAAGTGAGAGAGCGCGTCCCGAACGCGCCGGACCCAATCGCCGACGCCATCACCGTCGAGAGCGAGGAGGACTCGCAAGTCATCAACGTCGTCGTGACCCATACGGACGCAGCGGGCGCAGCGGAGACGGCGAACGTCATCAGCGAAGTGTTCGCCGCCGAGATTCCGGACCTCATGAACATCGATAACGTCCGCATCTTGTCGCCGGCCGAAGTGCCGACGGACCCGGTCTCACCGAACTTGCTCATGAACACGGCAATCGGCATCTTTGTCGGCTTGTTCTTCGGTGCGTTCATCGGTTTAATGCGCTACTTGTTCGACAAACGCATCCAGACCGAGCAAGAAGCCGAACGCCTCCTCGACTTGCCGGTCATCGGCTCGGTGCCGGTCATCGAGCGTCGCGATATGAAAGTGAAGAAGCCGAAACTGCCTAACGTGAAAGGAGACATTCCTCATGTTCCTTCGAAAAAAGAACGCCAATCTTCCTGATTATTCACAGCGTGAGTTGATCACGCTCGTCAATCCGAAGTCGCCGATCTCGGAGCAGTACCGGACCATCCGGACGAACCTCGAGTTCACATCGATCGGTCAGAAGCTGCAGATGATCACCGTCACCTCGGCCTCAAACGGCGAGGGCAAGTCGACGACCGCGGCGAACCTCGCCGTCGTCTACGCCCAGCTCGGCAAGCGCGTGCTGTTGATTGACTGCGACCTCCGCAAACCGACGGCACACTTCACGTTCAAGACGTCGGCACACGCCGGCCTGTCGACGATCCTCGTTGGCCGCATCCCGCTCGACCGGGCCATCCAAAAGACGGACGTCGCGCGGCTGTCGATTCTCGCGGCCGGCCCCGTCCCGCCGAACCCGACCGAGCTCGTCGCCTCCGAACGGATGACGGAGCTACTCGAAGACGTGCGTCGCGACTATGACATCGTCATCTTAGACGCCCCGCCGATGATGCAAGTGGCCGACGCGCGGTTGCTCGCGAACGTGTCGGACGGGACGATCCTCGTCATCGGTTGTGAGAACTCGGACCGTCAGCTCGTGTTGAAGGCGAAAGAACAGCTCGAGCGGACCGGGACGCACATGCTCGGCCTCGTCCTCAACAAGCGGCCATCGAGCGGACGCCGTACGTATTACGCGTACGAGTGAGGTGACGGCGATGAAGATCCTCCACATCAACGCGATCAATGACGTGAAGAGCACCGGACGGATCTGTAAGGAACTCGCGGCCGTCCATCGCGAATACGGGCACGAGACGCGCGTCGCCCATTCGACGGGCCCGGTCACCGAAGGCAGCTACGTCATCGGGGATGCGGTCGATGTGAAACTGCACGCGCTCCACGCCCGTATCACCGGGCGACAAGGGTACGCCTCACGCCTCGCGACCGAGAACTTGGTGCGCGAGATCGAGCGCTACGGCCCGGACGTCGTCCATCTCCATAACTTGCACGCGAACTATCTCCATCTGAAGACGCTATTCGATTTCCTCGCCGTCCGCGACATCCCGACCGTGTTGACGCTCCACGACTGCTGGTTCTTCACCGGGAAGTGCACGCACTACGCGGCCGTCGGATGCGACAAGTGGCAGCACGGCTGCGGCGGCTGTCCGCTGTTAAAGTCCGACATCCCGAGCTGGCTGTTCGACCGGACGAGCGAGATGCTCGCGGACAAACGACGATGGTTGACGGCGATCCCGCGTCTCGGTGTCGTCGGCGTCTCCGATTGGATCACGACCGAGGCGCGCTTCTCGTTTCTCGGACAGGCGAACGTCATCCGGCGCATCCATAACTGGGTCGACCTCGACGTGTTCCGTCCGACCGAGACGGCAACGCTCCGGGAACGTCTCGGACTCACCGACAAGACCGTGCTCCTCGGCGTGGCGAGCACGTGGGGCGAGGCGAAGGGGCTTACGGCCTTCCTCGATTTGGCCAGATCCCGGCCCGATGACACGTTCCTCTTGATCGGCCAGCTTGATGATATGCAACTCCCAGATAACGTCCTCCACATTCCGGAGACGAACGACGCCCGCGAGCTCGCCCGTTACTACGCGCTCGCCGATGTGTTCCTCAACTTATCGGAAGAAGAGTCGTTCGGCAACGTCACCGTCGAGGCGATGGCGTGCGGTACCCCGGTTCTCGTCATCGACGCGACGGCTAGCCCGGAACTCGTCACCGACGATACCGGCGTCATCGTCTCGACGCGACGCCTCGAGGACCTCGCCTACGGGATTGACCGCCTCCTCACCCGTGGCAAGGCGGCCTACCGTGACGCATGCGTCACCCACGCCCGGACGAACTTCGCCCTGCACGAGCGGGCGCGCGACTACTTGGACGTCTATGAGACGCTCCGTTACGAGAAAGTGAGGAATGCGCTATGAGACCACTCGTCTCCATCATCATCCCGGTGTATAACGGGAGCAACTATTTGGCGGCGTGCATCGACAGCGCGCTCGCCCAGACGTATGAACACGTCGAGGTCATCGTCGTCAACGACGGGTCGACCGACGGCGGCAAGACGGCCGACGTCGCGCGGCGCTACGGCGACAAGATCCGCTATATCGAGAAAGAGAACGGCGGCGTCTCGAGCGCGCTCAACC
Organism: Exiguobacterium alkaliphilum 12/1; assembly: GCF_000714435.1. Taxonomy (GTDB): domain Bacteria; phylum Bacillota; class Bacilli; order Exiguobacteriales; family Exiguobacteriaceae; genus Exiguobacterium; species Exiguobacterium alkaliphilum. Next base: position 34,096 of record NZ_JJMW01000048.1, on the reverse strand, counting down.
GCGGCATCGATGAGATGGAAGGCGACTTCTTCTCTTGGCTCAGCCACGACGACTTGTACGCCCCGCGTAAAATCGAGTCCCAAATCGAGACGCTCGAACGGGAACGGCTCGACGCGAGACGGACGATCCTCGTCACGGGGACGGCGTTCATCGACGAACAAGGGGCCCCGATTCATCGCTACCGACGCAAGTTCAACGGGTTTTACGCCTCGAACGACATGTTCCGGCACTTGATGCTGACGGCGTCGCTGAACGGTTGTGCGCTCCTCATCCCGCGTGATGCGTTCCGCGCGCACCGCTTCTCGCTCGAGGACAAGTTCATCCAAGACTGGATGTGCTGGGTCGAGTTCGCGCTCGACGGCTTCGACTACTACTTGACGGACGAGCCGCTCGTCTACTCGCGCCTCCACGGGGCGCAACAGACGAAAAAGATCGCGCATCGCGCCGAGCTCGAGTCGAACCGCTACTTGCGGACGCTCCTCTTGCGCGTCGAACGAAGAGGGGATTCGAGAGAGCTCGTCCCGATTATTTTGCGCCACACGTTCAAAGAAGACGCGACCGACGTGCGCGATGAATATTTAGCGACTCGGAATGTGCGCGACTACTTCAGCCCGCTCGAGTATGGCACGCACCGGATGAAAGGCTGGGCCGTGTCGAACCTGTTGACGCTGTACCGGGGCGTCACGAACCTCATCTATCGGTAGAAAAGGGGAGAACCCATGACCATCTATCTCGTCAATCTCGCGCTCCTCGTCATGTGGGCGATGCTCCTCATGCGAAGCGACGCCTCCTACAAACGCGGCTGGTTCGTCACGTTCGCGACGATTCAATGGATCGTGCTGTCCGGCTTCCGACATATCACGGTCGGGGACGACACGGCGCAGTACAAGGCGCTCTTCCTCGGGACGGAAGGGTTGCCGGTGTCGGCGCTCACGAACGACTTCTTCAAGATCGTCTTCACCGAGAGCGAGGACCCGGGCTATTACTTGTTCCAACGGCTCGTCCAGTTCGTCATCACCGACTATCAAGTGTACTTGGTCTTAATCGCGCTCATCTTCATGATCCCGCTCGGCTACTTCATCTACAAGTACTCGACCGAGCCGCTCATCAGCTTCCTGTTGTTCTCGGTGCTGTTCTACGAGTTCTTCGCCGTCACGGGGCTAAGGCAGACGGTGGCGACGGCGCTCGTCGTCTTGATTGGCTATCACTTCATCCGGGCGAAGCGGATCGTCGCCTTCCTCGCCATCTTGTTCGTCGCCTTGACGATCCATAAGTCGGCGCTCATCTTCTTGCCGTTTTATTTCCTCGCCGACAAGCGGCTGACGAAGCCCTACATCCTCGGGATGCTCGGCGTCATCGCTGCCTTGTTCGCCTTCCGTGGTCCGTTCTTCAATTTGCTCGTCTCGCTGTCGGGTTACGACACGTACTCGGCGCTCGACGGGGCGGGGGCGATCAACTTTAGCGTCATGCTCATGACGGTGCTGCTCGTCGCGCTTTGGCGCCGGGATGAGATTTTACAGAACAACCCGCAGGCGATCCATTACTTCAACGCCTTGTTCCTCGCCGCGTGCTTCTTGCCCCTCACGTTCATCAACCCGTCGATGATGCGACTCGTCCAATACTTCACACTGTTCTTGCTCCTCATGATCCCGGAGATTATCAAGACGTTCGAACGACGCGAACGTGTCGTCGTCTATTACGCGGCCGTGACGCTCCTGTTGCTCCTGTTCCTACAGGACGCGCCGGTGTACACGTTCTTCTGGCAATAGAAAGAGAGGTGAACCTACATGTCGACACGCGTCGAGCCCGATGAGGCCGCAAGCACGCGAAAAATCAAATACGGGGCCGCCATGTCGTACACACAAATCTTCTTCGGTATCCTGTCCGGGCTCATCTACACCCCGTGGATGATTCAAGAAATCGGTCAGGCGAGCTATGGACTGTACATGCTCACCATCTCGCTCATCAGCATGTTCGCGATGGACTTCGGGCTCGACGCCGCCGTGTCACGCTTTATGAGCAAGTATCTCGCCGAAGGGGCGCAGGACAAGGCGGCCCGGTTCCTCGGCGTCGCCTACAAGCTGTTCATCGGGCTCGCCGCCCTCTTGTTCGTCATCTTGGCGATCGTCTACTTCTTCCTCGACTCGATTTATGCCGGCCTGACGCCGGGCGAGCTCGAGTCGCTCAAAGTACTCTATCTCGTCGCTGGCCTGTTCATCGTCATCTCGTTCCCGACGAAGCCGTTCTCGGGCATCCTCGTCTCGCATGAGCAATTTCTGTTTGCGAGCGCGCTCCACCTCGGCGAAAAGGTCGCGACCGTCGCCCTCATGGTCACGGCGCTCCTCCTCGGCTACGGGCTGTACGCCCTCGTCCTCGTCAACGCGCTCGTCGGGACGCTCGTCCTCGTGATCGAGTACGTCTTCATCCGCCGGAAGACGAGCGTCCGGGCCAACTTCACCGAACGGGATTCAGGCATCTACAAAGACATCTTCAGCTTCACGTCGTGGAGCACGGTGACGCTCGTCGCCCAACGCTTCGTCCTGAACATCACCCCGAGCCTGCTCGGGATGCTCGCCGGCAGCGCCTCAATCGCCTTGTTCTCGGTCGGGATGGTCATCGAAGGGTACGTCTGGACGATTGCCTCGGCGCTCGGCTTCTTGTTCCTCCCGAAAGTGAGCCGGATGATCTCGCGCGACGACCGCGGCGCCATCGCCGATTTGTTCGTCCGGATCGGCCGCATCCAGCTCTATATCGTCGGTCTCATCGTCACGTCGTTCTTCATCCTCGGCCGTGAGTTCATGCACCTGTGGGTCGGGGAGGCGTTCAACGACTCCTACTATATCGCGCTCCTCCTCGTCGTCCCGAGTCTCGTGACGCTGACGCAAGACATCGGCAACACGACGCTCATCGCCGAGAACAAAGTGAAGTATCGGGCGTACGCCTCGATGATCGTCGCGACGATTAGCATGACGCTGTCGCCGCTCCTCATCCCGATGTATGGACCGATCGGGGCGGCCGTCGCCATCTGTATCGGCAACACCGTCGGACTCGTCCTCTATATGAACGTCATCTACCATCGTGTGCTCCGGCTCGACGTCTTCGGTTTCTTCCGGGCGTGCCACTTGAAGCTACTGCCTGGGCTCGTCCTCTACACCGCGCTCGGCTGGGGCATCCAACAGCTGTTCCCGGCGACGAACTTGTTCGGGCTCGCCGTCAAAGGGATTGGCTTCGTTCTCCTTTATACCGCCATCATGTGGCTGCTCGCGTTCGACGACAGTGAGAAAGGGCTCATCCGGCAAGTGTTCGCCCAAGTGAAGATTCGCATCCTGTCCACCCATCACACATCTTAGGAGGGAATACCATGAAGCGACTGAAAGTGATGACCATCGTCGGGACACGGCCCGAGATTATCCGTTTGTCCGCCGTGATGGATAAGCTCGAGACGTCCGAGGCGATTGAGCACGTCCTCGTCCACACGGGGCAAAATTACGACTATGAGCTGAACGAGATTTTCTTCGAGGACTTCGGGCTACGGACGCCGGACTATATCCTTGACGCCTCGGCCGACGGTCCGATGGCGACGATTGGCAACATCTTGATCGCCGTCGACCCGGTGCTCGCCACCGAGAAGCCCGACGCCGTCCTCCTCCTCGGGGACACGAACAGCTGTCTCGCCGCCATCGCCGCGAAGCGTCACAAGATTCCAATTTTCCACATGGAGGCGGGCAACCGCTGCTTCGACGAGCGCGTGCCGGAAGAGACGAACCGCCGCATCGTCGACCATATCGCCGACATCAACTTGACGTATAGCGACATCGCCCGCGAGTACTTGTTGAAAGAAGGGCTCCCGGCCGACCGCGTCATCAAGACGGGCAGCCCGATGTACGAGGTGCTGACGCGGCACCGTGACAAGATTGACCGCTCGGACGTGCTCGACCGGCTCGACTTAGATGAAGGCCGCTACTTTGTCGTCTCGGCGCACCGGGACGAGAACATCTCGTCGGACGAAAACTTCTTCGACCTCGTCGAGACGCTGAACGCCGTCGCGACACGCTACGACGTCCCGCTCATCGTCAGCACGCACCCGCGCACGGCAAAACGGTTCAAGGAGACGGGCGTGCCGCTCCATCCGCACATCCGGACGCTCAAACCGCTCGGCTTCAGCGACTACGTCAAACTGCAACTCCATGCGAAGGCGGTGCTGAGCGACAGCGGCACGATCAGCGAAGAGAGTTCAATCCTCGGGCTGAAAGGGCTGAATATCCGTCAAGCGCACGAGCGTCCGGAGGCGATGGAGGAAGGGGCGGCGATGATGGTCGGGTTGAAGCGCGACCGGGTGCTCCAGGCGCTCCGCGTGCTCGAAGAGACGGCGACACCGATGCGCCTCGTCTCCGATTACGCGATGCCGAACGTGTCAGACAAGGTGCTCCGCATCTTGCTGTCATACACCGACTACGTCATGCGCGAAGTGTGGAAGCAAGAGCCGGTCCGTTCGATGACCGAGGAGGTGTGAGCCATGCGCTACTTGAACCAGAAGCGCCGCTTTGACGTACTCGTGAGCGCGACCGCCCTCGTCGTGCTCGCCCCTTTGTTTTTGATGCTCGCCGTCCTCATCAAGCTCGACTCGCGCGGACCGGTTTTCTTCAAACAGCAACGGGTCGGGCGGGACGAGACGCTGTTTTGGATTTACAAGTTCCGGACGATGCGCGACGACACGCCAAACGACGTGCCGACGCACCTGTTCAACGAATCGACAAAACACATCACGCCGATCGGCGGTTTTCTCCGGAAGACGAGCCTTGACGAGTTGCCGCAGTTGATTAACATCCTGCAAGGCGACATGTCGCTCGTCGGGCCGCGCCCGGCGCTTTGGAATCAGGACGACTTGATCGAGGCGAGACGGCACGCGGGCGCTGCGCACGTGTTGCCGGGTTTGACCGGCTGGGCGCAAGTGAAAGGGCGCGACGAACTACCGATTGACGTGAAGGCGAAGCTCGACGGGGATTACGTCCGGCACATGAGTCACCGAATGGACCTTCTCTGCCTCGTCCTCACCGTCCGCAACGTCTTGTTGCGGGAAGGGATTATCGAAGGACGCGTCGAACCGCCGGTCGTCCCGTTGAAAGAAAAAGAGATGACACATGTTGCGAAAAAATGATAACGGCTTCCCTCCTATTACCAATTCATTTCAAATTTGACGGGTAAAAGACTCCATACACCAACTCCTGACATCCTTGATCACACACCTAGAAAGGAGACTCCTCATGTTCTCGAACAAAACACTCCTCATCACGGGCGGGACCGGCTCTTTCGGCAACGCCGTCATGGAGCGTTTCCTCCATACCGACATCAAAGAAATCCGCATCTTCTCGCGTGACGAGAAAAAACAAGAAGACATCCGCAAGCGCTACAACGACGACAAGCTCAAGTTTTATATCGGTGACGTCCGCGACCCGAACAGCGTGAAGAACGCCATGTACGGCGTCGACTACGTGTTCCACGCCGCGGCGCTCAAACAAGTGCCGTCGTGCGAGTTCTTTCCCGTCGAGGCGGTGAAGACGAACATCCTCGGCACCGAGAACGTGTTGAACGCGGCCGTCGAGGCGGGTGTGGCGAAAGTAATCTGCCTGTCGACCGACAAGGCGGCGTACCCGATCAACGCGATGGGCATCTCGAAGGCGATGATGGAGAAAGTGTTCGTCGCCAAGGCCCGAGCCGTCGGTCCCGAGCAGACGCTCATCTGCGGCACGCGCTACGGCAACGTCATGGCGTCGCGCGGTTCGGTCATCCCGCTCTTCGTCGAACAGATCAAGAGCGGAGAGCCGCTCACCGTCACCGACCCGCTCATGACCCGCTTCCTTATGAGTCTCAGTGACGCGGTCGAGCTCGTCGTGTTCGCGTTCAACCACGCCCACGCCGGCGACATCATGGTCCAAAAATCACCGGCCTCGACAATCGGCGTGCTCGCCCAGGCGCTCAAAGAGCTGTTCCACGCGGACAACCCGATCAAAGTCATCGGCACCCGGCACGGGGAGAAGGCGTTCGAGACGCTCATGACCCGCGAAGAGCACGTCGTCGCCGAAGACATGGGTGGCTTCTTCCGCGTCCCGGCCGACAACCGGGACCTGAACTACGACAAGTATTTCAGCGAGGGCAGCAAAGAGCTGACCGTCCAAGGCGAGTACAACTCGAACAATACTGAACAGCTCGACGTCGAGGAAGTGAAACAGCTCTTGTTGACACTCCCTTATATCCAAGCCGAGCTCGCCGCTTGGGAAGTCCCTGCTTCCGTGAAACGGATCGGGTGAACGCCGTGAGACAGCGTCTCGTCTTTCTCTCAAACATCGCCGCCCCGTATCAAGTCAAATTTTGTGACGCGCTTCAGACGCATTTCGAGACGGAGTTTTGGTTTTATGAGCAGCTGACCGACCGGCGGCCCGCCTGGTGGCGCGTCCCGCTCGGCGAACGCTGTAAAGTGCTCGGCGGTTCGGTCTATACGCGCCGGCTTAATTACGTCTCGCTCGACGTGTTCAAGCAAATCCATCGTTTCAAACCGGACGTCTTGCTCCTCGGCGGCTTCACCCCGTTCCATGCGCTCCTGCTCCGTTACGCCCGGTGGCTCGGCATCAAGGTCATCGTCTTGAGCGAACCAATCCGCGACGTCGACGACGAGGACGCGGGATCGGACAAACTGCTCACCCGGGCGAGCGCGCCGAGGAAGACGGAGCTGTTCCACACGTTGTTTCAAGATACCGATTTGTTGTTTGCGATGGGGCAGGTCGCCCGCGACCAGTTCGTCGACGAGTTCGGCTTCCGGGCCGACCAAGTCGTGAACGCCCCGTACCCAATCGACATTGACGCGCACTTCGACCATCCACTCCGTTTGAAACGACCGTGCGACCCAATCCGCATCTTGTTCGCGAACCGGTTGGTCGACCGCTATCAGCCGCTCGTCGCCCTCGAGGCGTATCGACAGTTGAAAGTGGATTACCCGCACGTGTCGCTCGCCCTGAACCGGGACGGTCATTTGTACGAGGCGTGTCGCACGTTCATCGCGACGCACGGACTCGAGGACGTGACGTTCCTCGACCAAATCGAGTCTTGGGACGCGTTGCATCTCGTCTATCAATCGTCCGACATCCTCGTCTTGCCGGCGACGTATTCAAACGGAAACTTGACGATCGTCGAGGCGTGCGCCTCCGGCATGGGCGTCATCGTCAGCCATCACGTCGACAACGTGACGAGACATCTGCACGAAGGCGAGAACTGCTTTAAGTGCGAACCGACCGCCGCGTCGCTCGCATCGGCTCTGAAACGATACTTAGACGACCCGCAACTCCTCTGGATTCACGGGGCTATGTCCAAGCAACACGTCGCCCACCGCCAAAACCGCGTGACGGCGACGACGTACCGTGCTTTGATTCAAACGATTCTACCATCTGACACAAAAGGAGAACACGATCATGGTCAAGCTCATGCTGCTCGGAGGAGCGATGCATCAAGTACCCGTCATCTTGAAGGCGAAGGAGAAAGGGATTTTCACGATTCTTTGCGACTACCTACCCGACAATCCGGGTCGTCACGTCGCCGATCGGTACTACTGTGTGAGCTCGCTCGACCGTGACGCCGTCCTTGAGGTGGCGCGCGAGGAAAAAATTGACGGCATCCTCGCCTACGCGTCGGACCCCGCGGCCCGAACAGCCGCCTACGTCGGTGAGGCGCTCGGCCTCATCACGAATCCGTTCCAGACGGTCGAGACGTTGACGAACAAAGCGAAGTTCCGGGCCTTTTTGAAGGCGAACGGTTTCCCGACGCCCGAGGCGTACGCGTTCACGGAGCTCGAGACGGCCGTCTCGGCGCTGGCGACGATGCGGGGCAATCACGTCGTCAAACCAGCGGACTCGTCCGGGAGCAAGGGCATCAGCAAGTTGCTCGCGAGCGATCCGCCCAGGAAAATCCGTGAGAAACTCGCGGCCGCCTTCGCCGTCTCCCCGGGCGGTGAAATCGTCGTCGAGCAGTTCGTCAAACGGGACGGCTATCAAGTCGCCGGGGACGGGTTCGTCCTCGACGGGGAGCTCGTCTTCCGCTGCTTCGGCAACAGCCACTTCAATACGCGCGGCGTCAACCCGTTTGCGCCCGTCGCCGCCAGCTTCCCGAGCGTCCAGCCGCCGGACGTCTTGACGGACGTCCATGCGACGCTCCAGCGTATGATTACGCTCGTCGGGCTGAAGAACGGACCGCTCAATTTCGATATTTTCGTCAGTGGGGACGACATCTACTTGATGGACATCGGGCCGCGCAACGGCGGCAACTACATCCCGCAAGTGATTGAACAGGCGACAGGCGTCGACATGGTCAGCGCGACGATCGACCTCGCGCTCGGCCGTCCGGTCACGCTCGAGATGAAGCCGGTGACAGTGCCGTCGTCGTACTTCATCCTCGGCAGCCAAATCGCCGGACGTTTCGTCGGGCTCAGTTTCACACCGGACGACTATGAAATCATCAAGTCGAACTTATGTTACGTGGTCGGGACGCACGTGCCGCGGTTCGAAGGGGCGAACAAGTCGCTCGGCAGTCTCGTCCTCCGCTTCACGGACACGGAGACGATGCTGCGCCTGCTCGACGCGCCGGACAGTTGGGTGAACGTGCACGTCCAGCCGATCCGAAAAAAGGAGGAGAAACTATGGATATCGTCGTCACCGGCGCCACAGGCTTTCTAGGGAGACATGTGACGCACGCGCTCGAGACGGCAGGGCATGCCGTTTTATCCGTCACGAGAGAGACGAGCCCTGCCGAACGGAGTGTTCGGCTTCGCCGGGCCGATTTCGTCTTCCATCTCGCCGGTGTGAACCGGCCCGACGACCCGGCCGAGTTCACGGTAGGAAACGTCGACTTAACGGAGCTGATCGCGACCGAGCTGTTGTCATACAACCCGGTGCCGGTCGTCTTCGCCTCCTCAACTCAGGCCGTCGAGGCGAATCCGTACGGTATGAGCAAACGGGCCGCTGAAGACGTGCTCGCCGTCTACGGGGAGCGGGCCGAGTCCCGCGTCCACTTGTACCGGTTGCCGAACCTGTTCGGGAAGTGGGGTCGTCCATTTTATAACAGCGCCGTCGCCACGTTCTGTCATCAAATCGCACGGGGCGAGACGGTCACCGTCCACGACCCGGAGCGCGTCCTCACGCTCGCCCACGTCGATGACGTCGTCGCGTCGTTCCTCGACGCGCTCTCGACCGACGTCGGGCTCTATCCAAGCGTCCCGACCCACACGATCGGGCTATTGGACGTCGTCCGGACGCTCGAGGCGTTCGAGGCGATGCGCACGTCGCGCGGGGTGCCGGACTTATCGGACCCGTTCACGAAACAGCTGTATAGCACGTACACGAGCTACTTGCCGCGTGAACGCATCTTGACACCGCTCGTCATGCACCGCGACGCCCGCGGCTCGTTCACCGAGTTCTTGAAGACGCCGGACCGGGGCCAAGTATCAATCAACGTCGCCCGTCCCGGCATCACGAAAGGCGAGCATTGGCACGACACGAAACATGAACAGTTCCTCGTCGTCAGCGGCGAGGGTGTCATCCGGCTCCGCCCGGTCGGCGGGGGCGAGGTCATGACGTTTCATGTGAGCGGGGAGACGCTCGAGGTCGTCGCCATCCCGGCCGGTTACGTCCACAACATCGAGAACGTCGGGACGACCGACCTCGTCACGGTCATGTGGGTGAACGAACCGTTCGACCCGGTTCATCCCGACACGTACGCAGAGACGGTAGACATGCGAGAGGTAATGGAAGGAGGGGAAACACGATGATGATGGTGAGCATCAACTGCATCACGTACAACCACGAGGCGTATATCGGTAAGACGATCGAGAGCTTCCTCGCGCAACGGACGAACTTCGACTTCGAGATTCTCATCCACGAGGACGCGTCGACGGACCGGACGGCCGACATCGTCCGGTCGTACGAGGCGAAGCATCCGGACAAAATCCGCGTCATCTATCAGACGGAGAACCAATATTCGAAAGGCGTGTTCATCAACCGGTTGAACGAGGAGCGTGCCCGCGGCAAATACGTCGCCCTCTGTGACGGGGACGACTATTGGACCGACCCGCACAAGCTGCAAAAACAAGTCGACTACATGGAGGCGCACCCGGACTGCACGCTCTGCTTCCACGACGCGTACGTCGAGATGGACGGCCACGTGCACGCCGACTGGCGCGTCATCCCGTGGCTCCCTGAGAATAAGTTGCTCGCCTCGACAAAGGCGCGGACTTATACGGCCGGCGAGTTGCAGCTGCTCGGCTTCATCCCGACGATGTCGATGCTGTATCCGAACGGCTTAATCGCGAACGCACCGGACTGGTTGAAAGACACGCCGGCGAGTGACGGCTCGATGAAGCTGTACGTGGCGAGCAAAGGATACGCCTACTATATGCCGGAAGCGATGAGCGTCTATCGCTACGGGGTCGCCGGATCGGCGACGACGATTTGGAACGAAGGGAACCGCGAGCGTGACATCAAGCGCCACGAGGCGTTCATCCGTTTCCTCGACACGTTCGACACCTATACGGAAGGGAAATTCCACGAGGAGCTCGAGCTGTCGCGCATCTCGTTCGAGGTCGGGCTGCACCGCCTGAGACGCGACCATGCCGCGTTGAAGTCGCCACGCTATGACCGCTACCTCGACCGCTTCGTCGGGAAGGACCGCATCCGTCCCTATCTCATGGTCAAGCAACCGCTCGTGACCGAATGGCTCATCCGCCTCCGGGAACGTCAATTCGCGTAAGGGGTGAGACGGATGAGATTGGCCATCATGCAACCGTACTACTTTCCATACCTCGGCTACTTTCAGCTCATGGCGGCCGTCGACGCGTTCGTCATCCTCGACGACGTCCAGTTCATCAAGCACGGCTGGATTCACAAGAATCAGATTCTCCTCGACGGGAAGGCGAAGCCGATTCATATGACGATTGATCACATGTCGCAACACCGCACGATTCGGGCGCACGAGCGACGGATCGACGTGCAAAATGAGCGTTATCAGCTCCGGCTGCTCGAACATGCGTACAAGAAAGCCCCGTCGTACGCCGACGTCATGCCGCTCGTGAGCCGCCTCATCCGCGACGACGAACGAAACGTCGCCGTCTACCTCGGCAAACAGCTGACCGAGATGCGCAACTTCCTCGGGCTCGACACGCCACTCCTTTACGCCTCGTCGCTCGAAAACGACAAGTCGAAACGATGCGGCGACCTCGTCCTCGACCTGTGCCATCACCTCGGAGCCAACCATTACATCAACGCGATTGGTGGGCGTGGCCTCTACAACAAGGAACGCTTCGCTTCGGAAGGTGTCCAGTTCGACTTTATCGAGATGCAGCCCGTGACGTACCGACAAGCAGGCCATCCGTTCGTCCCGAACTTATCAATCATCGACGTTCTCATGTACAACGCGAAACAGGACGTCCGTCAGTTGCTCGACGCTTATACGCTCGTCTGACAAAGGAGGGAAATGAGATGAATCTACCTAAACATGACCTGGCCCCACCGATTCAAGTGACGCGGCCGTCGATGCCCGAGTTCGAGGCGTACGTCGACATGATTCGGCCGCTCTGGGAGTCGCGCTGGCTCAGCAACAACGGCGAGCACGTGCGAGCGCTTGAGTCGGAGCTGACGGACGTCCTCGACGTCCCGCACGTCTCGTTGCTCACGAACGGGCACTTGGCGCTCGAGACGGCGATTGACGTGCTCGGCCTCTCAGGCGAGGTCATCACGACCCCGTTCACGTTCGCCTCGACGACGCACGCGCTCGTCCGAAAAGGCATCACGCCGGTGTTCTGTGACATCAACCCGATTGACTATACGATTGACGTCACGAAGCTCGAGGCGCTCATCACCGACAAGACGACCGCGATTCTCCCGGTCCATGTGTACGGCAACGTCTGCCACGTCGAGGCGATTGACCGCATCGCCAAGCGACACGGGCTGAAAGTGCTCTATGACGCGGCCCATGCGTTCGGCGTCGTCCATGAGGGCCGCGGCATCGCCACATATGGGGACATGAACATGTTCAGTTTCCACGCCACGAAAGTGTTCCATACGATTGAAGGCGGCGCGCTCGCCTATCGCGACGATTCGCTCAAGGCGGACATCGACCTCGCCGTCAACTTCGGCATCACCGGTCCCGAGTCGGTCGAGGCGGTCGGCGGGAACGCCAAGATGAACGAGTTTCAGGCGGCGATGGGCCGCTGCAATCTTCCCCGTCTCGAGGACGACATCGCCAAGCGCCGCGCCATCGTCGAACGTTATGACGAGCGGCTCAAGGACGTCCCGACGCTCCGGTTGAACCGGCGTGTTGACGAGACGGAATCGAACTACGCGTATTACCCGGTGCTGTTCAAAGGCGACCGGCGCCGCCGGGACGAGATGATGGCTTGGCTCGCCGACAACGGCATCTTCGCCCGGAAATACTTCTATCCGCTCGTCACCGACTTTGCCTGTTACGCGTTCACGGCGCACGTCCCGAACGCGAAGTACGTGTCGGACCGCGTCTTGACGCTGCCGCTCTATCCGGACTTGACGCTCGAGATGGTCGACCGGATTTGTGACGTGATCATCGAAGGAGGGAATCGATTATGAAAGGCATCATTTTGGCCGGCGGCAACGGCACCCGGCTCTACCCGATGACGAAAGCCGTATCGAAACAGCTGCTCCCGATTTACGACAAGCCGCTCATCTACTACCCGATGTCGGTGTTGATGCTCGCCGGCATCCAAGACATCCTGCTCATCTCGACCCCGAAAGACATCGCCGGCTATGAGCGTTTGTTCGGCGACGGCCACCAGCTCGGCGTGTCGATCACGTACAAGGTACAAGAGAAGCCGGTCGGGCTCGCCGACGCCTTCCTGCTCGGGGAGGACTTCATCGGCGACGACTCGGTCTGTCTCATCCTCGGCGATAACGTCTTTTACGGGCCCGACTTGACGAGCTTCCTCAGGGACGCGAAAGGGCGCACGCAAGGGGCGACCGTGTTCGGCTACCCGGTGAAAGACCCCCGCGCGTTCGGTGTCGTCGAGTTCGACGCGAACCGCCGCGTCTTGTCAATCGAGGAGAAGCCGGCCCAGCCGAAGTCGAACTACGCCGTCCCGGGCCTCTACTTCTACGACAACCGCGTCGTCGAATATGCGAAACGGGTCGAGCCGTCGCCGCGCGGCGAGCTCGAAATCACATCGATCAATCAGATGTATCTCGAGGCGGGCGACTTGAACGTCGTCTTGTTCGGACGCGGCATGGCGTGGCTCGATACGGGGACGCCGGAAGGGATGATCAAGGCGTCCGTGTTCGTCCAGACGGTACAGGAGCGGCAAGGCTACTACATCGCCTGCCTCGAGGAGATCGCCTGGCGCCGCGGCTTCATCACATCGGGCCAGTTGCGCGATATCGGACAGACGTTGAAGATGACCGACTATGGACAGTACATCCTATCCCTTTTAGAAGAGGAGCGTGAAGAACATGAAGACTTTACTCGTAACTGGCGGAGCCGGGTTCATCGGATCAAACTTCATAAAGATGCTTCTGGCCGACGCGTCGTGGCGCATCATCAACCTTGACGCCCTCACGTACGCCGGGAACCTCGAGACGCTCCACGGGATTGACGACCCCCGCTACGTCTTCGTCAAAGGTGACATTCGGGACAAGGCGACGGTCGAGGCGGTGTTCCGCGACTATGACGTCACCCGGGTCGTCCACTTCGCGGCCGAGTCGCACGTCGACCGGAGCATCCTCGAGCCGGACGTGTTCTTGACGACGAACGTGCTCGGGACGCAAGTGTTGCTCGAGGCGGCGAAACGGTACTGGAACCTCGCCCCGGACGACAAGCATTCCCGCGACTATTCGGAAGGGGTGAAGTTCATCCACGTCTCGACGGATGAGGTGTACGGCACGCTCGGGGCGGAAGGCTATTTCACCGAGGCGACGCCGCTCGCCCCGAACAGCCCATACTCGGCGTCGAAGGCGAGCTCGGACTTGATCGTGCGCGCCTATCACGAGACGTACGGCCTGCCGGTCAACATCACGCGCTGTAGCAACAACTACGGCCCGTATCAGTTCCCGGAGAAGCTCATCCCGCTCATGATTCATCGCGCCGAGCGCGGCGAGTCGCTCCCGGTATACGGGGACGGGCAACAGATTCGCGACTGGCTCCACGTGCGCGACCATTGCCACGCCATCTGGACGGTCGCCGAGAAGGGGCGGGACGGCGAGGTGTATAACATCGGCGGCAACAACGAGATGACGAATTTGACGATCGTCCGGCTCATCTTGGCACAGCTCGGGCGTGACGATTCGCAAATCACGTTCGTCGCTGACCGGCCGGGGCACGACCGCCGCTACGCGATCGACAACACGAAAATCACGACCGAGCTCGGCTGGCGTCCGCGTTACACGTTCGAGCAAGGCTTGCATGAGACGATCGACTGGTACGTCACCCATCCCGACTGGGTCGACCGGATCGTCTCGGGCGAATACGCATCGTACTATGAGACGATGTACGCGAAAGGGTGACCGACATGGAGACGGTGAAGACGTTCGAATGGGAAAAGCGCCGGCTGTTGTTCAGCCCGGCGCGTGACGCCGCCCTCGATTGGATGGATGCGTTCGCACAGGCGCCGTCCGTCCTCGAGCGCGACACGTATGTGCGCATCTATTTCAGCTGTCGGCCGAAGCCGGTTGACGGGCGTTACGTCAGCTATAGCGGGTACGTCGACGTCGACAAGCAGGACTTCCGCATCCTCCGGGTGAGCGAGCGTCCGGTGCTCGAGCTCGGGGCGCGTGGGACGTTCGACGAGTTCGGCGTCTATCCGTTCTCGGCGATTGACGTCGGGGACGAGGTGCACGCCTATTACGGGGGTTGGACGCGTACCGTGTCCGTGCCGTTCAACGTCAATATCGGCAAAGCCGTCAGCCGGGACGGCGGTCAGACGTTCGAACGCGTCGGGCCGGGCCCGATCCTCTCCTATACGCTCGACGAGCCGTTCATCTTGAGCGGGCCGAAGATTCGGCGCTTCGGTGACGTTTGGTATTTGTTCTATATCGCCGGGCGCGAATGGATTCTCGATGGAGCCCGCCCGGAGCCGGTGTATAAGATTCGGCTCGCCACGTCGACCGACGGCGTGACGTGGGAGAAGCAGCACCGCGACTTGATCGACAGCGTGCTCCCGGACGAGGCACAGGCGAGCCCGGACGTGTTTTTTGAGGACGGGCGCTATCACATGTTCTTCTGTTACCGGGACGCGACCGACTATCGGAAGAACCCGGAGCGGACGTATCGGCTCGGGTATGCCTCGTCGCCGGACCTCCTCCACTGGACGCGGGATGACGCGGTCATGAAGTTCACGCGCGCCGAAGCAGGGTTCGACGACGAGATGGTCGCCTATCCGCATACGTTCACTGTGAATGGGAAACGCTATCTGCTCTACCTCGGCAACGAGGTCGGACGGGCCGGTTTCGGCATCGCCGAACGGAAGGAGGGGACGACATGAGATGGAAGAAGCTCAGACACATCTTCGACCCGGAGCCGTACGGCTTTTTCGGGGACTATTCGGCGTTCGCGCAGTCGCCGCAGGCGCTCGTGTTTGACGACTTCGTCCGCATCTACTTCTCGACCCGCGAGCGAGATGGGAACCTATTCAAGAGCCACGTCCGCTACGTCGACATGACGCCCGACTTCGACGTGATTCACGTCTCGAGGGAGCCGGTCATCCCGCTCGGCAAGCTCGGCACGTTCGACGAGGACGGGATCTTTCCGTTTCACGTCACCCGGACAGAGGACGCCTTGTACGGCTACACGAGCGGCTGGAGCCGGCGTGAGTCGGTGTCGGTCGAGACGGGAATTGGCCTCTCGGTCAGCCATGACGACGGTGTCACGTTCGAGCGGCTCGGAGACGGACCGATCTTGTCGGCGAGCGTGGATGAACCGTTCCTCGTCGGCGACCCGTTCGTCTTCAGCCGGGAACGACACTACATGTATTACATTTACGGGACGACGTGGAAAGAAGGTCCGGACGGGGTGGCAGAGCGGACGTATAAAATCGCCCTCGCCACGTCCACGGACGGCCAGACGTTCACGCGGCACGGGCGGGTCGTGCCGGACGCGATCTCCGACGAGAGCCAGGCGCTCCCGACCGTGTTCGAGGCGGGCGGTCGCTATCATATGGTGTTTTGTTTCCGCGACACGTTCGGTTTCCGGACCGATCCGACGCGCGGCTATCGGCTCGGCTATGCCTACTCCGACGACCTCGTCGACTGGACGCGGGACGATGCGGCGCTCGGCTTCGAGCGGAGCGAAGACGGTTGGGACGCCGACATGGAATGCTATCCGCACGTGTTCACGATGAAGGGGCGCCACTATCTGCTCTATAACGGCAACGCGTTCGGCCGGGACGGGTTCGGTGTCGCCGTATTGGAGGACGTATGATCACGCTCGGTCGCGGGTCGGTCGCCGACTACGTGGCCCATCTCGAGGCTTGTGACGGCTTGTTCCCGACAAAACTGTCCGAGCGGGTCGACTTAAAGGCGTACGCCGCGAAACTGCACGACCGGGCGACGTCGTTCGAGCTATGGGAAGACGGCCGGCTCGTCGGCTTATTGTCGGCGTACATGGACGCGGACGTCGCGTTCATCAGCCATGTTTGCGTGTTGCCGGAGGCTCCGCGAGGGAGCGGGCACACGCTGTTGAACGCCTTGTTTGATGAGATGAGGCGGACCGCGAAACATGTCGTCCGGCTTCACGTCGAGGCCGATAACGCCCGGGCGATTGCATTTTATGAACGGCACGGATTCATCGAGATCGGACGGCTGAATCGAGACGTCATCATGGAGCGGGCCTGACACGCGTCGGGACGCTTCTTTTCGTCTGACCGGACAATTGTCGCAAGAACGTCACTCGAGGTTTGGGCGGGGGCATGGTATAACTACTTATGTGAAATATTGAACAAGAGGAGGTTTTTTATGAAACGGCTAGGATTTCTTATGATTGGACTGATATTTCTACTTTCCGCCTGTACGACGAGCGAGGCGGGTGATGCGACCGAGACGTTCACGTACGTCGAGTACGCGCTCCCTCTCGACGAGAAAGTGAAGCTCGGGGACGGGGCCGACGAGATCGTCTTCGTCTTCGACTACAGTTGCCCGTGGTGCAAGAAGTGGATGGAGAGCGTCTTGCCGGAGATCGAGGCGCGGTGGATTGAGACGGGGAAGGTGTCGTTCAAAGGACAGGCGCTCGCCTTGTTGAACGAACGGTCGCAACGGCTCGCGAGCGTCGACGCGAACGCCGAACGGTTGATGCCGGACCGCTATTACGCGCTTCAGCGCCAAATCGGGATGGACTCGGGAACGGACGACTTCGGGACCGAGGCGTACGTCCATCGGCTCGCTGCCTTGTTCGACGTGGACGCTGAGCTGCTCCTCGCGCCGCAGATTGACGAAAGCATCCAAAACGCGCGGCTCTACACACGTGACCTCGGCGTCGAATATGTCCCGACCGTTTACGTGAACGGCATCAAGTTGCTCGATGCGTTCAGCCTCGATGAGATGGAGCGCGTCTTGAACAAAGACATCCAAGCGGGTGACGTCGTCGACGTGCCGGCTGAGTGAACGACACCCGCTGATTGCTCAGCGGGTGTCGTTTTGTCCACAGGCGATGCCGTCGAGGTCGGTGTCGAACGTGAGGAGATAGGCGTCGTGTTCGAGCGGGACGCCTTCCGGATAAATCGCGTTCAAGTCCTCGCACGAGCCGTACGTCTCAAAAAAGACGATGTCTTCCGTTTCGTCGGGCGTTGTGTCCATCAAGCGCTCGGCGTCCGCGAGGGCGAGCGTGAGCGCCTCGTTCATCGCCTCGGCCTCACGGAGCCGGTCCTCGAGGGCATAAATCTCACCGCGCTGCGCCTTGATGACGTCTTCTAAATCAATCACCTTCAAGAACAGGTTGTCTTTCATCGTGTCCTCGCGGGCGGCGTAGCGGGCCTCGAGCTTCTCGGTCACGTCGCGCTCGATTTGAATCGCTTGCCACGCCAAGTCGTCGGCATGTTCTTCCTCTAAGGCGAGCAGCCGTTCCGCGTAGTCCGTCTCCGTCATCACGCGCGCGTTCGAGGCGTCGCGCGACTCCCGTTCAAGTTCGAACGTATACGTGCTCAAGCCGATGAGGAGGAGACAGAGGACGGTGGCGAACACTTGCAGTTTGATGCGTTCGACGGGCTCTTCGGCGAGCCAAATGAAGATCACGCTCAGCGTGGCCGCGACACAGGCGGCGATGATCCATGTCATGACGGTCATCCGTATCCCTCGCTTCCATAGTCTACTCGTCTTTTCCACGTTCGATTCAAAATGAAAGGGAACGAACGAGCTCATGAAAAAAACACGCCGGCATGGCGTGTTTAGCGTGACAGGTACGGTTTGACGAACTCGTCGAAGACGTGTTTGTCGAGTAAGTAACGGTCGATGAAGTACGGGGCGTTGTCGTTCGTGATCGGGTTCGGGCTCAAGATGAACGCATCGGTGAACCCGGCCGACTCGGCGATGGCGGTGACGGCGTCGTCCGTCTCCCCGAACGGATAGGCGATGGCGGTCGCGTCAATCCCGAGCTGTTCGTTCAAGGCGGCCCGGCTCGCCTCGAGGTCGCGTTTGAACGCGTCGTGGTTCGCCGGGTCGAGGAAGACGGCCATCCCGTCCTCGATGTAATGCATATCGTTCGTGTGCGATCCGAAATCGGCGAGTCCGCTGTCTTTCATCGCTTTTAACTCATGCCACGGAGCGAGGTTCAAGTTTTGGAACGTCTCGCCGACGTGGCCGGTGATGACGAACAACGTGAACGGGACGCCTTCTTCACGGAGGACGGGGAAGGCGTTCTCGTAGACGGTATGGTCGACGTCATCGAACGAGAGCCAGACGCACTTCTCAGGAATCGCTTCGCCGCGCACGTATCCTTCGATTTCACCGAGCGTCGCGAAATGGACGCCGGCTTGCTTCATCCAACGAATCTGGTCTTGGAACTCGTCGGCGTAAACGTTATACCGTTTCAAGTCGTCCGACCCGGTCAACGTCTCGACGGTCTTGTTCCATGCGTGTGGCTTTTTGACACGGTGATAGTTGAGCCCGAGGCAGACGCCGTCTTTCGCGACGAGCATCGGGTCCGGCGTATCCGGCCGCTTCGAGGTGACGTCGTTCACTTTCCACGTCACCCCGGCGATGATGACAAGGGCGAGGAGGAGTTTAAAGACTTTGCTCACTTCGTCAACTCCTTTACCGGGTTATCGGTGAAGACGATGACTTTCTCGGTCTGTAGGCGCACGATTTCCGACTCATCAATCAATCCGAGCGCTACGAATTCTTCCGTCGTCGTCGGGGTCGGGGGCTTACGGCGTCTGAGTGAGCCATAGCGTTTCTTATTGTACGTGCGCCAGACGAACAAGATGAGCGCCGAGGCGAGGAGTGACAGGACACCGAAGGCGAGCAACCCACGGATGTCGGCGTTCGTGACGTTCAACGCGGTCTTGAGCGTGGCGATGTAGCGGTCGTTTTGACCGAGCGCCGCACTGAGGAAGAACCAGCTGACGACGAACGTATACGCCCAAAATACGAGCGTCAAGAAAACTTCGATACTTTTTCGGATGAAGGAGCGCTTCGTCTTGACGAGGACGTCTTGACCTATAAGCTGCTCCGTCTCGTGCCGCGATCTGGAGAGTTCCATGTCGCATAGCCTCCTTTCACTGTCGAGCGGATGGCCCGCGGCGTCGCCGCGATGACGACGAACGTGTTGAGCATCCAATAGATGACCGGGTACCAGGCGGCCCAGACGTAATAGCGGAAGACGTTATCGTACCGCGCGTCGTTCCAAAGCGAGATGAGCAACTGGATGTGGCTAATCAAGACGAGCGCGAACGAGTTGTACGTGAACCAGACGAGCATCTGTTGTACCGTGTCGGCCGTCACGAACAAGTAAATCGTGACGACGAGCCACGCATACGCCCAGAGGACGCTGATGACTTGTTCGATATAGACGGGCCAGATGCGGCGTTGGCGCCAGTCTTTGAAGATGTCGAAGTGACGCAAGACGACTTCTTGCCCGCCTTGCGACCAACGGACCCGCTGCTTCCAAATGCCCGACAGTGATTCCGGGACGAGCATCCAGCAGATGGCGCGCGGCTCGTAGCGGATGTCCCAAAATTTCTTTTGGAGCTTCCACGAGACGGCGATGTCTTCGGTGATCATGTCCCGGTCCCACAGCCCGACCGTGAGGAGCGCTTTTTTGCGGAACATGACGATGACGCCAGAGACGGTCATGATTTTCCCCATGACGCGCTGCGTGCGCTTAATCGATCCGATAATCGAGGCGTACTCGACGATTTGCATTCGGCTGAGAAGCGTGTCGCGGTTACGGATGCGCGGGTTGCCGGTGACGGCACCGACCCGTTCGCCGCCTTCTAGGAAGTGGCGGACGAGCTGGTACGGGGCTTCTTCGTCGAGGAACGCGTCCGAATCGACACAGAGCAAGTATTCGGAGTGGGCGGCATGGGCGGCCATGTGGAGGGCGTTCGCCTTGCCGCGGTTCTCATGGCAGTCGATGACCCGGAGCCGATCGTGCTTGTCGGCGAGCCCGATCAAGAGGTCGCCGGTTCGGTCCGAGCTGCCGTCATTGACGGCGATGATTTCAAGGTTTGGATACGTCAGGCGATCGAGATATGTAATCGTCTCTTCAATCGTCTCTTCCTCGTTGTAACATGGGACGAGGATGCTGATGAGCGGCCATTCGCGCTCGTTCAAATCGAGCGGTTTCTCTTGTTCACGCGTCAAGCTGAACAAGACGGCGCCAGAAATCCAAAACAGCGCCATGAAAAACGGGTACCAGAAGACGAACTGTGCGAGCGGTTCAATCCATGGTGCCAAGTCGAGCAAATAAAATTGCATAAAAAGGTCCCCTTCGTACGGAATAAAAATGAAAGATGCTTGTATGATAGCACCGTTTAAACTGATTCCCATATGTTTTAAAAACTTGTGAAAGACGTCACGATACTAGAATGAATACGTCTTTTTGCAAGGGAATTTTGGTAAAGAAAGAGAATACATCAAAAAAAGCATTTGACGGTCGTCAAACGCTCTTCTCTTGCCGATTGCGATCTCTGCGCCACTTCCAAACGATGAGACCGATGATGAGAAGTAATGGGGCGGCCACCCATGGACGGGCTTCCAAAATGGAGACGATTTCGAAGATGGAGAGCCAACCGCTCACCATAATCAAGATGAGAAGGAAGGTTTTCAGTCCCCCCCGGACCGGAAACCAATAATAGATGAAGAGTGTAACCAAAAAGAAAGCGAGTAAGCCCATGCGGTTAGTCCTTTCTAGCGTCATTTTGACCCATTATAGCACTTCCCCGCGCCAGCGCGCACTTCCGAGCCGACCCGTCACCCTACCAAATGAAAAAAGTCAGTCCCGAAAGAACATTCGAGCGCGTTATCGCCTTCCCTTCATCCCGGCTTTTCGCTACTGTTGAAGGGAGCATACCGAAGGAGGAACTAGCGTGAAATTTGGAATCATTGGTTTAGGCTACGTCGGATTGGCCACGTTGTGCGGACTCGCGAAAGCGGGGCACGAGGTCATCGGCGTCGAGAAACACATACCAAAACTCGAGCAGTTGAAAGGCGGCACGGTCCCGTTCCACGAACCGGGTATGGCCGAAGTGCTCTCCGAATATCAAGACGCGATCACGTGGACGGACGATGTCGGGCTCGCGTCAGGTGCCGACTACGTCATTCTCGCCGTCGGGACGCCGAGCCGCGAAGATGGCAGCTGTGACTTGTCATACATCGAAGCGGCGCTCGCCGCGTTCAAGACACCGCAAAAGATCATCATCCGGAGCACGGTGCCGCCGGGGACGACGAACGTCTTGAAGGTGATGTATCCGGCGCACACGTTCGCCATCGTGCCGGAATTCTTACAGGAAGGACGCGCCTTGGCGGACGTATTGAAACCACATCGCGTCGTCATCGGCAGCGATGACCTCGAGATGTGTGAAGAACTCGCGGGCATTTACGGCCGCCTCGGCGTCCCGCTCGTCTGCACATCACCGATTAACGCCGAGTTCATCAAGTACGCCTCGAACGCGTTCCTCGCGACGAAAATCAGCTTCATCAACGACTTGTCCCGTCTCGCCGACAAGGCCGGGGCAGACATCACGACGATCGCCGACGGCATGGGGCTCGACCCCCGCATCGGGCGTTCGTTCTTGAACGCTGGGCTCGGGTATGGCGGCTCGTGTTTCCCGAAAGATATGGCCGCGCTGCTTCACGTCGCGCAGGAGAACGGTCTCGACTTACCGGTCATCCGGGCGGCTGCGGAGACGAATGACGCCCAAATCCGTTACTTGTTGTCGAAGCTCGACGTGACCCGCGGCATGCGCGTCGCCTTCCTCGGGCTCGCCTTCAAACCGGGGACGGACGATATGCGTGACGCCCCGTCCATCGCGCTCGCCCAGCAGCTGCTCCTGCAAGAAGTCGAAGTCATCGGCTACGACCCGCTCGCGACGTGGGACTACCGCCAAGCCGACACGGTGGAAGAGGCGCTCGACGGAGCAGACTACGCCATCCTCGTCACCGAGTGGGAAGAACTCGTCAACTTGAAACCGGAAGCGTTCGCCGGCATGCGTCAACCGCGCTTCATTGACGCCCGCAACGCATGGAAGTTCGCCCGCGACCCGCGTGACGTTCAATACGAGGGCGTTGGTCGGATGCAACAGAAGGTGAATCCTTCGACGTCGAAATGAACAAAGACGAGACCTCAACTGGTCTCGTCTTTTTGTATGCGTGCTTCTGCCCACGCCGTGAACGTCATGGCGTCGAGCGGTTCGGTGAAGTAATACCCTTGCCCAATCTCGACCCCTTCCTCAATCATCCGCTTCAACTCAAGTTTCGTCTCGATTCCCTCGGCGACGAGGACGAGCCGTTGTTCCCGTGTGAAGCGGGCGACGGCGCGCAGGAACGACAACGAGTCTTTCGCCTTGCCGCTGACGTACATACGGTCGATTTTCACTTCATGAATCGGAAGATGCCAAATCGCCTCGAACGACGCGTAGCCGGTCCCGAAGTCGTCGATGGAGAGGCGATAGCCGTTTCGGGCAATCGTCTCGAGCTGGCTCAAATCGGTCGGGTACGTCAACAAGTCGCTCGACTCGGTCAACTCGATGACGAGCCGGTCGGTGATCCACGGATGCGTCTCGGCCGTCTCCGTCAACAAGTCGACGATCGCTGCGTCGAGACAACGGGGGGACAAGTTGTAGGAGACGGTGAGCGCCGACAGCGACGTGTCATGCCAACGGAGCAACTGTTCAATCACTTGTTCCAACACGCTGAGCGACAGCCATAAAATCTGATCCGACTTCTCGGCGATGCGGATGAACTCGTCGGGACTGATTTTCCCGTGCGTGTCGCTGTCCCAGCGGGCGAGTGCCTCTGCCCCGACGATGGCGCCCGTCTTCAACTCGATTTGCGGATGGTAGGCGACGTGAATCGCGCGTTTCTTTATGGCGTCAGGCAGAGTCCGCTCAATCAAGGCGAGCCGCTCGACTTGCCGGAGCACGTCCGCGTCGTACCAGACAAAGCGGGTCCGTTGCTCGATGGCGAGTTGCAGCGCGTTCATCGCTTGTTTCAACGCCTCGTCATACGACTGCATCCGGACGACCGTCATCCCGCATTGGCTGTCGAGCGCTTGGCGTCGCGTCCGCTCATCCCAGTCACGGGGGAACAAGTCCTCGACCTCGTCTTTGTCTTCGGCGTCCAAGTCTTGAATGTAGAGGAGGAGGGTGTTGTCACGGTAACGTCCGAGCAGGCTCGTCGCATATTTCTTCAGACGGGCCTCGAGCCGGGAGACGAGCCGTTTGAGCGCCGCTTCCGCGTAAGCCGTTCCGTACCAGTCGGACAAGTGTTGATAGTCGTTCACTTTGAAGACGAGGAACACGCCATGTGTCGCCGCGAGTCCTCGTTTTCGATACGTCTGGGCGAAACCATACGCGTTCAACAGGCCGGTCGCGTCATCGTAACGGACGAGCCGGTCGACTTCTTGCTCGCGGACGATTCGTTCGGTCACATCCTCTAAGATGATGTAGTAATGCCGGTGATTGCCGACCTCGAGCGGCAATAGCTTGACGCTCATGTAGCGCCGCGGCGTCTCTTCAAAGAAGAGGATGAACTCGCTTGGCCGCTGCTCCCGTTTGACGTGGGCGAGACCGTCTTCCCAAATTTTGCGCCCGGTCGCTGTCAGTAGCTGGGTGAACTCGTACAAGTTCCGATTGCCGAGCAGTCGTTCGAACACGTCGTTGCGTTCGATAATCTCGAACTTGTCATCAATCAATGCGATAGCGAGCCCGGTCTCCGTGAAAAGAGACGCCCAACGTTCATGCACTTCGGCGAGCTCGAACGATTTTGCTTCGAGATGACGGACGGTGAGCGACATGTCGCGAGCGATGCGTTTTAACTCCTGTTCGACCGGTGCGAAATCGTGCCGGTCCGGGAACGAGTTCGCCGGGGGTTCAAGCATCGGGTCGATGGCGAGGGCGCGTTCCTGCAGATGGACCAAGTCGAACCGATAGCGGTAATAATAGCGGACGAACCCGTACGACAGCAAGGCGAGCGTCAACATGCCAAAAATCAAGGTGAACACATAAAATGACTGTTCTTGACGTCGTTCCGTCTCGAGCGCCGCGAGCGCCTTGTCGCTGATGGCGTCGAGCATACGCTGGGTCTGGTCGTAAAAGGCGATGGCGCTCACGTAGCGCGCCTCGTACGGGACGTCGGGGTTCGACAGTTGGTCGAGTGCGGTGAACGCCTGATTGATGCGATTGTCGACCGTATCTGACAAAATCGGGCGATCGAGCACGAGATTTTGCAACAAGGCTTGTTCCGGGAGGAGTGACGCTTCGAACTCCGCGAGTTGGTCTTTGTCCGGGTCGGCGACGAAGACGCGGTCGATGTTTCGCGTGTACGCCATCTGGAGCCGGAGCAAGGCGTCGGTCGCCTCGTAGAGCGAGCTGTCTTGATTCGTCTGGCGCAGCCCGTCATAAATCCAACGGCGGTCGAGCGACTTCAATAAATCGAACGGCACGATCCGGAACCAATCCGTGTTGATGCTCGTCGTCGCCGCCTCGATATTGTCGGAGAAGGCGAGCACGGCGTCACGTTCCCGGTCGGAGAGACCGGCGTGGACGTCGTTGATGAGCGAGCGATTAAAGGCGAGGGCTTGATCCCGATATTGGTCCGAGACGAGCGTGAACGTCTCGGCACGCTCGATTTCATACTGCCGGGCGACATAATAAAGGATCAAATGGCTCTCGACGCCGGACACGTCTTTCGCGTACGTCATGTTCGTGATCGCTTGGCGCGACGTCTCGGCTTTTTCTTTCCAATAATAGCCGCTCCAAAACGTGAGCAACACGACGGCGACGAACGAGAGCGCAAACAAGACGGTGAGGACGGTGCGGAACGGGACATCGGCGAACGGGGAGCGGCGCATATCGGACCTCCTTTCGAATCACATAACGCTTTCTTTCTTTTCCTGATTCGAGGGAACGGAAAACGACAACGTGATGGAAAAGCTGAGCCTGTTTTCGTGAAACGACAACGACCCGCCGAGGGCGGGTCGTCACGCGTTCATCTGTTCTTTCGTCGGCCCCATGACGCCTGGGACCGGGAGGCCGGCTTGCCGGAGCAACACCGTCATCTGGCCGCGGTGATGCGTCTGATGGTCGAGCATCATCCGGAGGACGGCGCCGCGCGGGGTCATCGTGCCGTGCACGTTCACTTCTTCGAGAAGATATGATTCGGTGAACGATTCGGCCGCCTCGGCGATTTCGTTTGCATAGCGTTCGTACTGAGCGGCGATCACACCCGCCGTGGTCGGTTGGGTCAACGACTTCAGTGCCGACAACCGGAAGCCGAGCAAGTTCGTGAAGTAGCCGAGTGCCGTCGTCACGTGCCACCCGATCCAACCGAGCGAGTTGTGCCCCGGGACGATCGATTGCGTGATCGTCTCGTCGGTGACAGTGCGGAGCACGTCGAGCGTGCCGGCCGATGATTTCGTCCAATCCGTGATGAAATCTTGTTTCGTGCGATACATCGAATTCCTCCTTCTGTGTTTCTACCACCAGTATACGGGAGAACCGCTGTTTCGCGTGCATCTGACGATTGTTGGAACGAAACGTATGTTTTCACGTAGAATAGAGAAGACAGGAGGTCTCATCTATGTGGATTTTAGTACTCGCGGCACTGCTCATGTTCTTCCTCGGCTTTGCCGTCCATCGACTCGGCTGGCATTTCCTCATTTCCGGCTACAACACAATGAATCAGGAACGAAAGGCCCGCGTCGACATCAAATCGGTCGCCCGGCTCATCGGCATCATGGCGTACGGGATCGGGGTCATCTTTCTTCTCATCGCCGCCATCGAAGTGCTCCGATTGAATATCCCGCTCGAACCGCTCTTCATCGCGCTGCTCTTGTTCGTCGTCGTCACACTTTGGCGCGCCCAGAAGTATGACGGGAACATCTTCGACGAGTCGGGCCGGCTTCGTCCGGGCGGGAAGAAACGCCTCATCCCGCTCGCGATTGTCAGCGTGTTGCTGTTGACGGTCATCCCGGGGCTCATGTTTTGGTTCTCGCAACCGACCGAGGTGACGCTCACCGAGTCGGCGCTCGTCATCGAAGGTGCGTACGGTCAGGCCGTGCCGTATGCCGACATGACGGCCATCACGCTGACGTCGTTCCCGGGCATCGAACGTCGGCAGAACGGGTCGGCGACATCATCACGCCTCACCGGCAACTTCCGCACGATTTATAAAGAAGACGTGCTCCTCTTCATCAATCGGGACGTCGCCCCGGTCATCCGCATCGATTGGAGCGGTAAACCGATTTACTTGAACCTCGAGACGGAACAGGCGACGAGGGCGTTGTATGAGGAGGTGGTGAATCGATGAGTCCATGGTACACACGCAACATGCCCTTCTTTTTCCTGACGTTCTTCTTCCCGCCGCTCGCGCTGCTCTTGCTCGTCTGGCGCTGGGACAAGTTCACGACGGACAGGGGTATCAAGCTATTCTTCACGGTCGGGATGACGGTGTTCATCGTCTTCGGGCTGTTGCCGCGCGGGTCGCTCCCGATCGTCTTGCCGATCATCTTCAGCTTGATCGCGTTGAAGCTACTCCTTAATGGAATCAAACGAAAGACCGGCTGACAAATCGTCAGCCGGTCTAGCGACAGGTCACTCACGGTGGCCTGTTTTTTCATGGACCCACGACTCGAACGCGTCCGCTTGGAGCGCCGGGGCGTAGTAATAGCCTTGTCCGAGCTCGACGCCTTCGGCGAGGATGCGGTTCAAGTCCTCCTCGGTCTCGATGCCCTCGGCGAGCGAGGTGAGTTTTTGTTCGCTCGCGAACCGCGAGACGGCGCGGAGGAACGAGGTGCTGTCTTTCGCCTTACCGCTGACGTACATGCGATCAATCTTCACTTCTTGAATCGGCAAATGCCAAATCGCTTCGAACGAGGCGTATCCCGTCCCGAAGTCGTCGATTGACAGGCAGTAGCCGAGGTCGGCGATATCCTCGAGACGGTCGAGTTCGCCCGTGTGCGACATGATGTCGGCCGACTCGGTCAACTCGATTTTCAATCGGTCCGGCAGCCACGGGTACGCCTCGATTTGGTCGCGCAGTTTCGCGACGATCGACGGGTCGACCGAGTGGGCGGACAAGTTGTACGACAGCGAGATC
Source organism: Exiguobacterium alkaliphilum 12/1 (assembly GCF_000714435.1). GTDB lineage: Bacteria > Bacillota > Bacilli > Exiguobacteriales > Exiguobacteriaceae > Exiguobacterium > Exiguobacterium alkaliphilum. The sequence goes on along the minus strand of NZ_JJMW01000048.1, from coordinate 6,296 downwards.
TCGGCGAACGGTGTCTGTCGCCACGTGACGAGCTGGTCGATAACCTGGTCAAGGATCGAGTGCGACAGCCATAGGATTTGATCGGACCGCTCGGCGATGCGGATGAACTCGTTCGGCGGGACGTGGCCAATCTCAGGGTGATGCCACCTCGCGAGCGCCTCGGCCCCGACGACCTTGCCCGTCTTCAGCTCGACTTGCGGCTGATAGGCGACGGTGATTTGACCTTTTGAGATCGCATCCGGCAGCGCCTGTTCAATCAATGCGGCCCATTGGAGCTGGGCGAGGATGCTCGCGTCGTACCAGACGAACGGGGTTCGCGTCTCTTTGGCGTGTTGGAGCGCCTTCGTCGCCTCGAACAGACAGTCCGTATAGTTCGGCGTCGTGTGCGTCGCCCCGATTTGGACGTGGACGGTCTGGCGTTTGCCGTTGATTAAAAGCTCGGTCGGGAACAGCTCCATCAGTTCATGCTCGTCTGCCGCGGCGAAGCCTTTGACGTACAGCATGAGCGTGTCGTCCCGATAGCGCCCGAACAAGTGCTGGGCGTACTTCGCGAGCCGGTCCTCGACGTGGCGCGCGAACTCGGTCATGAGCAGGTCCGCATACGTCGCATCGTACCAGTCGACGAGATGGTGGAAATCGTTCAGCTTGATGACGACGAACGCCCCATCGATGTCTTGTTTCGCCCAAGCCTGGACGAAGCCGTACTCGTTATACAGGTTCGTCGCCATGTCGAACCGGACGAGCCGGTCGACTTTCCGCTCCCGTTCGACGCGCTCGGTCTCATCTTCAAGGATGAGGTAATACGTCAACGCCTCACCGCGTTTGAGCGGGATAATCTTCATGTTCAAAAAGCGGACGTGCTCGCCTTTCAAATGCAGGATGAACTGGGCGCTCGTCCCGTGCTCGGTCACACCGTCGAGCGCTTCGCGGAACAAGCGACGTCCCGTCTCGGTGAACAGTTGGTTGATTTCGTACAAGTTGCGGTCGCCGAAGAACTGACGGAACACATCGTTTCGTTCGAGGAAATCGTACGCGTCATCGACGAGGGCGATGGCCAGACCGGTCTCGGAGAAGAGCGACGACCAGCGCTCGTGATAGCGCAACAAGTCCGTCGACTGCGTCTCGAGCGTGTGGACGGTCGAATGGACGCTCACGGCAATCTCTCGGAGCTCGTCCTCGATGCCGCGGAAATCATGGCTCACCGGGAACGTCGCCTCGACCGGCTCCGTGCTCGGGTCGATGGCGAGCGCCCGCGCCTTCAAATGGTCGAGGTCATGGGCGTACGCTTTCCGGGTGAGGCAGAGGGCGGCGAGGAGGCCGAACGACAAGAGAATCGTCAACAGGAGCGCGGCGATGGCGAGCGCCCCGTAGCGATTCCCTTCCGAGGCGAGCGTCGTCTCGGACGAGGAGCGAAGCGAGCGCAGGACGTCATGCGTGTCTTCATAGAAACTCGTGCTGTTGACGTAACGGGCCTCGAGCGTCGACTCGGACGTCGCGAGCCGGCCGAGGGCGAGGGCGCTCTCAATCAAATCAGAGACGGCGCGGGTCCGTAGTGACGGATCGGTCGCGACGATGTCTTCAATCAAGCGGGCCTCGTTCGCGAGCGGGGCGACCTCGATCTCAAGCGCCTCGGCGTCCGGTGTCTCGGCGAGCAAGTTCGGCACGTTTTGGACGAACGTCATCTGCATGCGCATGACGGCGTCCGCGAGTTCGTATGCGGTGTTCTCCTGCGCCGTACGTTCGAGCCCCTGATAGAGCCAACGCCGGTCGATCGATTCGATGACATCGAACGGGACGATGTCGAAGCGGGCTTCGTCAAGCGTCTCCTCGAGGCGTTCCGAGAAGGCGAGGAGCGCCTCGCGTTCCCGTTCGTTCACGCCCGTCTCGAAGTCGTCACGGAGCTGGATGTTGTATTGGAGCGCCCGTTCCCGGTACGGGGCCGAGAGAAGGTTCGTCGGTTGGTCCGAGTTCGTCTCATACAGCCTTGCCGTCTGATGGAGGACGAGATAGGCCTCGACGCCCGCTAGGTCGGCGGCGTGGTTCAAGTTCGTCACCGTTTGGTCGACGGCGGTATGTTTTTCTTTCCAATAATAGCTGAGTCCAAGCCCGAACGAGAGCACGCCGATGAGGCAGGCGATGGCGAGTCCCATCGTATAAATCCGATACGGGATTTTGGCGAAGCGATCTTGGCCCATCGGACACCTCCTGTTTTCTTCTTATCTTATCTCGCATTTCGCATCTTCGGTACGGAATCCTGCATATCGAAAAGAAAACCCGACTAAGGTCGGGTTTTCAAGGTGCGACGAAAGTCACGGACGCTTGTAACCGATGAGGCGCGATTGCCAGTACGGTTCTTTGCTGATTTGGTTGTAGCCGAGGCCGGACGTGCCGGCGTGGATGAACGTGTCCGCGTTGATCATGATGCCCATGTGGGACGGCCCGGCCGTGTACGTGTTCTCGAAGAAGACGAGGTCACCCGCTTGCGGCGTGAACGATTTCGGCAACTGCGGGCCGAAGTAGGCGCCGCTCCAATAGTTGGCGACGTTCGTGCGCGGGATGTTGACGCCTGCTTGGTTGAACGCATAGAAGATGAGGCCGGAGCAGTCGAAACCGCCATTGACCGGGCTTGACGAGGCCCAGACGTAAGGTGTGCCAACGAAGCGCTGGGCGACGGCGATCGTCGCGAGGCGGGTCGCCTGGGCAGACTGTCCGTTCACGTGCGTCACGAACGATTTGGCGATGAACCCTTCGGCGACGCGGTAATGGGTCGCCGTCTCACCGATGACGTTCAACAGGCCACCGCGAAGCGTCGAACCGACGATCGCGCTCGTGTCGCTCGCTTGGGCTCGGATGGCGGCCGGGCTTGCCGTGAAGAACGTGTGGGCGTCATACGAGCCTGAGACCCACGTCGGGTTCGCCGCTGTCCCTTTCGGCACTTGTTTCACGAACGAAGCCGAGACGAAGCCCGTCGTGTTGCCGATATAGATTTGGTGCCATCCGTTTGACGTCTGCACGACGCGGAGCGTCTGGCCGGCTGTAACGCTGCCGATGATGGCCGAGCTCGTCGTCGCCGAGGCGCGTACGTTCAATGACGGCGTGTTGACAACGTAATCGACGTCCGTGTTGCCGGCGCCAGCATCCCCGAGGTTCGGGGCGACCGGTGCGCTCGGTGCGGTCGTCGTCTGTTTCAAGAAGCCAGTGCTGACGTAACCGGACTTGCCGTTATATGTCACGTACACCCACGAGCCGCTCTGTTTCGTCGCCGTCACGGTCGTGCCGTTCGGGATGGTCGTGACGAGGGCGAAGCCGGTCCCTGCGCCTTGGCGCACGTTCAAGTTCGCGGTCGTCACGTACGACGTGTTGATGCTCTCTTCTTTGATTTGCGTCGGTTGCGTCGGAGCTGGTGTAGCCGGCTGGGCCGGTGCCGGTGTCGGCGTGGACGCCGCCTTCGTCAAATATGTATTCGCGACGAAGCCCGTTTGCGTTCCGTATTTCACGTGCGACCATGTGCCTTCGACTTTCAAGACGGTGACGCTCTGTCCTTTCGGAATCGTCGTCAACACGCGTGCGGTCGTCGACTTCGAGGCGCGGAGGTTCAAGTTCGCCGTCGTCTTTGATGCAGTCGCGCTCGGGGTGACGATTGGTGCAGTCGGTGCCGGGGCAGGCGTTGCCGGTTGTGCAGGTGCGGCGCTTAAAAAGTCGTTGTGCACCCAACCTGTGCGGCCGTTATACGTCACTTGCGTCCAGACTCCGCTCGTCTTGAGCGGGGTGAGTCGTTGGCCGCGCGGAATCGTAAGAAGGACGCTATGCGTCGTCCCGGCGCCGCTCCGGAGGTTCAAGTTCGCGGTCGTCGTACGGGTCGCGGTCGCTTGCGTCGCGTTATTGTTCGCAGGTGCGAGCGTCACGGCGCCAGAGAGTCTCAGTGTCTGTCCGATGGCGATTCGGTCGGACGTCAAGTTGTTCACAGATTTCAATGTCGCGAGCGGGATATTGTGCTGCTGGCTGATTGACCAGAGCGTATCTCCGGCACGGACGGTGTGTGTGCTAGCGGCAGCGGCGTCGTCGGCCTGAGCGAGGACGGATACGGCGGCGATGGCGGCGAATGAGTACATGAGGCCGGACTTATGATCCATGGAGTCACTTCCTTCGTAGATGGCGTAGGTAACGGTTCGATAAAATCAATACAGTTATATTGTAAGGTGTTTCGAAATCGGCAGGCAATGGGGGGAAGGACTCAAACAGGCCAATTCCGTTGAAAAGGAGGTCAATATTTTTTGACAGGTATAAATGGGATGAATTGGGTAAAAAGGGTGAATCAGAAATTGACTTTCTGTTGAATTTTGGAAACTATTCTTCCCAAGTATTCATGCTATGATGAAGATAAGATTAATGAGGAGAGTAGGGGACTTATGACCGAGGGGAACTTTTCCGCACAATCGTATCGAAAACATCAAGAGAAACTGTTCGACCTCGTACGGATGCCGGACGTGAATGAAGCGACGGTCCATCAGGCGATCAGCTATATGTGTCAAGTCGTCTCGGATATGCTCGACGTCGACACCGTCTCGATTTGGCACTTCGATGACACGTACGCGTCCATCCGTTGCCAAGTCGCGTATTCGAAAGAGGTCGGGCACACCCAACCGGACTTGATCGTCGATCGGGATGCCGCGCCGGTCTATTTCGATGCGCTCCGCACGAACCGGGTGCTCCCGTTCGACGATGTACGTAGCCACCCGTGGGTGAAGGATTTGTATCAACAATACTTCGTCGAAGGACAGCGCATCTACTCCATGCTCGACGCGCCGATTTATGCGAACAATCACGCGAAAGGCGTCATCTGTTGTGAGACGTTCGCCCCGCGGACGTGGACGTATATGGAGGAACTCATCGTCAGCACGTTATCGGACTTCATCGCCATCCTCTACCTCCGACTCGAGCGTCAATCGATTGAGGAACACGTCACGCGTCTCGCCTACACGGACGCGCTGACGGGACTCATGAACGAGAACGCGTTCGTCGAACACGTCGACCGCGTCCGGGAAGAGGCGGACGGCCGTCTCGGCTCGCTCATCTATTTGAAGGTCGACAAGTTCCGGGCGATCGAGGACGCGCTCGGGCTCGAGAAGGCCGACGCGCTCGTCAAAGACGTCGCGGCCCGGCTTCGCCACATCGTCGACCCGACGATGCTTGCGCGCATCTCGCAGTCCGGCTTCATGGTTTGGACGCCTTACGGGGACCGCATCAAAGCGTTCGGGGTCGCCGACATGCTCGCGGAGACGGTGACGAAAGAGGCGTATGCCGTAGGCGCGCTCGATGTCGTCTTGACGATGAGCGCTTTCATCGCAATCGAGGACAAGACGTATTCGACGATTGAATTGATTCATGCAACGCGACTCGCGGAGAGCGGCAACGTGCAACGCGGCGTCGTCGCGTTTTATGAGCCGGAGATGGGGGAGAAGGCGGCGGCCGAACTGACGCTCGAGATGAATCTTCGTAAAGGCATCGCCTTGAACGAGTTCACTCTCTTCTATCAACCGAAAATCGATGCGGCGACCGGGCGGTTGAACGGGTTTGAAGGGCTCATGCGATGGCTACATCCGGAGCAAGGACTCGTCCCACCGCTCGACTTCATCCCGCTCGCCGAATCGACCGGCGTCATCATCACGCTCGAAGAACAGATGTTCACCATCGCCTGCAGGCAGTTGAAGGAGTGGCACGATGCGGGGCGCAAGTACCGGCTCGCGCTCAACTTGTCGGCCCGTCACTTCTTGTCAGACGGGGTCGTCGACAAGTTCGCGCACATCGTCCGCGACATCGGCGTCTGTCCGACGTATTTGACGTTCGAGATCACGGAGAGCGTCGGCATGGAGAACCAGTTGCACGTCATCGAACGCTTCATCGACTTCCGGGACGTCGGCTTCTCCATCTCGATTGACGACTTCGGCACCGGCTTCTCGGCGTTCGTCTACTTGAAGCACTATCCGATTCACGAGATTAAGCTTGACCGGCAGTTCATCCAGGCGACAGAGAGCGACCCGACCGGGAACGTCATCGTCCAGTCCATCATCGAGCTCGCCAAAGGGTTGAAGTTACGAACGGTGTGCGAAGGAATCGAGACGGAGAGCCAGCGCCAGACGCTGAAGGCGCTCGGGTGTGATGAGATGCAAGGCTACTACTTCTCGCGTCCGCTCCCGATTGAGGAGCTTGAAGCTTGGATTAAATCATATGAACAAATGTAAAAGGGTTCGCCGCGGTGAACCCTCAGGCTGTAGACAAAACATTGTCTGCAGTTT
>NZ_JJMW01000047.1 GCF_000714435.1 Exiguobacterium alkaliphilum 12/1 | reverse complement strand
TATTAATGTCCTTTACATGGGGTACAGATTAAATGTGGTTTCACTTCTTTTTTATTTCATACTGTTGAAAATATATTTACTTTGACTGAATCGCTCCTTTATATTTTTCAAAAGGAATCTGTATGTGAATAGAAAGGAAACGTGTGATGAGTTTTTTAAAAGATCGAGATGTTATGTTAGTCACAATGCACCAAAAAGAAATAGTTATAAAGCCCCTTCTTGAAGAACAGCTAGGATGCCGCTTATATGTAAATCAATTTGATACCGACCAGTTCGGAACATTTACTAGAGAGATAGGTCGGCAAGACTCACAACTCGAAACAGCACGAAAAAAAGCAAATATGGTCATAGAGCTGTCAAACCTACATGTTGGAATAGCCAGTGAAGGTACATTCGGATTTCATCCTCTTGCCCCTATTCCATGGAACACTGAATTGGTGTTACTAAAAGATTATGAACGAAATATTGAATTACAAGGTTATTACGAAGGAATCGATACAAATTTTAATCATACCGTCGTTCAAAACTATTCTTCCGCGCTTCAGTTCGTGAATGAAGTTGGGTTTCCAGACCATCACGTAATCCTCCGACCAGATGATGAACACTCTTCCGTTATATTAAAAAATATTGCGGATGAATCATCGCTGCAGGAAGCTTTTACGTATTGCTTAAACAAATCGACGAATCGACAAGTTTTTATAGAGACGGACATGCGGGCATACGCCAATCCAACCCGCATGAAAAATATTGAGATGGCGACGAGAAAACTAATTGAACAAGCAAATTCATTATGCCCAAAATGTGAAACACCGGGTTTCCGTGTCGTACGAAAAGTACCTGGGCGATTATGCGAGCAGTGTCATTCTCCTACTAAACAAATTGTGCGACATATCCACGCCTGCTCTACTTGTCACTATCAACTAACAGAATATCTTGATCCTGACGTATACGCCTCCCCGGCATACTGTGATTTTTGCAATCCATAATACAAAAAAGCAGTCATATCTCTCAACCGTAAGATGAGAAGTGACTGCTTTTTGTGCTTAACGAACCGCATAGCGACGTTCGAGACGATGCTGGCCCGCTTGAATGAGCGTCGACAAAATCCAATAAATCGTTGCCGAGAACAAGAGGAGCGGCATGACGAGATACGTCGTCGCGGCGATTTGATCCGAGACGTAGGTCAATTCTTGAACCGCGATGACCGAACCGAGCGACGTCGATTTGATGATATCGATCACCGAGTTCGAGACAGGTGGAATCGCACGCGACAAGGCTTGTGGGAAGATGATGTCTTTGAATCGTTTCCCACGCGGAATCCCGAGGGCGACACTCGCCTCGACTTGCCCTTTGTCGACCGAATGGATGGCCGCGCGGAACGCTTCCGAGATATACGCCGCGAAGTGGAGACCGAGTCCATAGATGAGCGCCTGCATGCCGCTCAACTGGACGAAGCCCGTCAATCCGACGTAAAGAATGAGCAATTGTAACAAGAGCGGGGTCCCGCGGAAGAACGAGATGTATAACCGCGTGAACCACCGGACAGGTTTGATGGGACTACTATGAAGCAACGCAATGATCAGACCGAGTACCAATGCAAGCAGAATCGATAGCACACTGGCGATCAACGTCAATTGCACGGCTTCAAGATAGACCGAACGGTTATCGATGACGGTCGTGATCAGTTCATTCATTGACTGATGTCCTCACCGAAGTACTTCTCTCCGATTTCCTCCATCGTGCCGTCTTCTTTCATTTCAGCGAGCGCTTCGTTCAAGCCTTCGAGCACGTCTGAGTCTTGACGGGCCATGAAGCCGGCTTGACTCTGGTTGAAGACGTCACCGACTGCTTTCACGTCGTAGCCCGTCTTCTCAAGCTCTGTCAAGATGAAGAGACGGTCGTTCAAGGCTGCGTCGAGGCGACCGACTTGAAGGTCTTGGAGCACTTGGTTCGCACCTTTGTAGAACTTCACTTCGGCGCCAGCTTCTTCAGCCATCTGTGCGTACACAGATCCTTGCGTCGAGCCGACGACTTTTCCTTCGAGGTCGTCGATGCCTTGGATGTCTTCGTTGTCTGATCCGACGATGACTTGTGCGCCTGAGATCGCGTACGGGTCAGAGAACGAATACTTCTCTTGGCGCTCTGGCGTGATGCTCATTTGGTTGGCGATCAAGTCGATCCGTTCCGCGTCGAGTGCCGGGACGAGTCCTTTGAAGTCCATCGCTTCGAATTCGAGCGTATAACCGGCCCGCTCTGCCGCTTCGTTCAAGACATCGATGTCGTACCCTGTGAGTTCACCTTTGTCTTTGTACGTGAACGGTGGGTATGTCGCTTCTGTCCCGACCGTGATGACCGTCTCTTCCGAACCGCTGTTCGTCTCTGAGCCGCAAGCTGCGAGCACCCCGAATGATGCGCCGAATGCGAGTACAGCCGTTAATGATTTCTTCATATAAATTCCACCTTCCTGATAATCCATATACGATTACATGGTTTTAAACAATATACTCATCATACTGACGGGGGCATACGTTGTCAAACAAAAACCACCACCCTCGTCAGGGCAGTGGTCAAACATCAATCGATGGCTTTCGCTTGCTTCATCACATCGCGTTCAATCGCTTCACGTTTCGCCGTCGTCTTCTCGGCACTGTCCGCGTGAACGCTGAAATAGAACTTGATTTTTGGCTCGGTCCCCGATGGACGGAGGCAGAACCATGAGCCGTCCTCAAAGATGAATTTGAGCACATTCGAAGACGGTAAGTCAATCGCTTCGGATTTGTTTTGACGCAGGTCGGTAGCGACTTGTTTCTTATAGTCCTCGAAACGGACGACTTCGTAGCCGCCGATTTCTTGCGGCGGGTTCGCACGGAACGCTTCCATCATCCGGCCGATTTGTTCAAGTCCCGCCTTCCCTTTAAGCGTCATCGACTGGAGCGACTCCTCATAGAAACCGTACTTTTCATACACGGCTTGGAGCGCATCATACAGCGTCCGGCCGTGCTGTTTATGGAAGGCAGCCATTTCGGCACCAAGTAAACATGCTTGGACGGCGTCTTTATCGCGGCAGAAGTCGCCAATCAAATAACCGTAGCTCTCTTCGTAACCGAACAAGAACTCGTATTCGCCCGACTCCTCGTACTGCTTGATCTTCTCGCCGATGAACTTGAAGCCGGTGAGCGTGTTCTCGAGATGGACCCCGTACGCCTTGGCAATCGCCGCCCCGAGTTCAGACGTGACGATCGTCTTGGCGACGAACCCGTTCGACGGGAGCGTCCCGGTCTCTACTTTTTGCGACAAAATGTAATCCATGAGAAGGGCCCCGGTCTGGTTGCCCGTCAAGACGAACCATTCCCCGCTTCGGTCTCGGACCGTGAAGCCGACACGGTCGGCATCCGGGTCCGTCGCCATCAAAAGGTCAGCCCCGACGCGGTCGCCGTATTGCATGGCGAGCTCGAACGCGGCCCGTTCTTCCGGGTTCGGGTAACTGACCGTCGGGAACGCACCGTCTGGCTCGGCTTGTTCTTCAACGATTGTCACGTGCTCGAAGCCATACGCCTTGAGCCCTTCCATGACGGGGCGACGGCCGGTGCCGTGGAGTGGTGAAAAGACGATTTTGAGCGGATCTCCTTGGACGTCGTGATGGATGCGAATCGACTGTAACGCCTCCATGTAGGCCGCGTCGACGGATGAATCGACCGTCACGAGCGTGCCGTCTGAACGAAGGCCCGCCTCTTCTTTCACTTCAATCAACAGTTCGTCTTCAATCGCATTGACGTATGAGACGAGTTCGTCGGCTTCTGCCGGCGGCAACTGTCCGCCGTCCGCACCGTATACTTTGAAACCATTGTACTCTGGAGGATTGTGGCTCGCCGTAATGACGATCCCACCAAAGGCGTTCAAGTGACGCACCGCAAACGATAGCTCTGGCGTCGCTCGGAGGCTCGGGAACAAGTACGTCTTAATCCCGTTCGAAGCGAGCGTCCGTGCCGCCTCGAGCGCGAACTCTGGTGAGAAGTGACGGGAGTCGTGCGCGATGACGACACCGTGACGTTTCGCCTCTTCGCCAGAAGCGGCGATGAAATCGGCGAACCCTTTTGAAGCTTTCCGAATCGTATAGATGTTCATCCGATTGGCCCCAGGCCCGATTTCGCCACGCATTCCGCCCGTCCCGAATTCGAGCGTCTTATAGAAGGCGTCTTCGAGTGACGTATCATCTTTCGCCATCTCCTCGAGCTCGACCCGAAGATGCGGCTCGAGCGCCTCGTGTTGTTTCCACCGTTCATACGTTTGTTGCCATGCCATGGTTAGTTCCCCTTTCGACATTTAAAATTCAATCGAAGTACTCGCCAATTTGTTCCATCTTGTATAGGATGGAAGTAACGAAACTTCGAGGTGATTCTATGTTCCCAACTATGCGTGCCCAAGAATTGAAACACATCGTCCACACGGATTCGATTCGCTTTATCGATTGCCGCTATTCCCTGAACGACGCTTCCTACGGGAAGTACGTGTATCGTCAAGGCCATCTCCCGAACGCGGTCTTTCTCGATTTGATGGAAGACTTGTCTGGTCCCGTTGAAGAGCACGGTGGCCGCCACCCGCTCCCTTCGAAAGAAGCATGGACGGCGACGCTCCGTCGCATCGGGATTCAAAAAGACGATTTGATTATCATTTACGACGACGGGTTCCCATACGCCGCGCGCGCCTGGTGGCTCTTCAAATGGGCCGGACATGAGCGCGTCGTTGTGCTCGAAGGCGGGATTCAAGCCGGTATCACATACTGTGGCGAGACGACGACAGAGATCCCGAACTATCCGGCGTCTGACTATGTCCCTCAATTCCAAGACGAGATGATTGCCACGATCGAAGACGTGAAGGCCGCACGTACGGCAGAGCTGTATGACTCCCGCACGGCCGACCGTTTCGACGGCAGCCACGAACCGATTGACCACAAGGCAGGACATATTCCGAACGCCCTCCTCTGTTCATATGCTGACGCCGTCACGGATCTCGGCACGTTGCAAGACTTTCATGATTTGAAAGAGCTTTACGTTGACGTGCTCGATGTCCCGAACCCAATCTTTTACTGCGGGAGCGGGGTCACCGCCTGTGTCAACATCTTAGCGTTACACGCCCTCGGCAAAGATGATGTCCGTCTTTACCCCGGCTCTTATTCTGACTGGATCTCTTATCCAGAAAACGAGGTCCACCCATAACGGGTGGATCTCGTTTTTTATTTCACGCTCGTCGGTTTGATGTTCCAAACCGCGTTCGCGTATTCCGTGATGGTCCGGTCGCTCGAGAAGATTCCCGATTTGGCCGTGTTGACGATTGAACTCTCGGCCCAACGCGCCTTATCGGCGAACACTTCCCCGGCCCGACGCTGTGCCTGCATATAGGAGGCGAAGTCTTTCAAGACGAGGAAATCGTCGTTGTAGACGAGCAGCGAATCAAAGATCGCCTGGAATTGATACTCACCGACCTTATCGAACGTTCCGTTGACGAGACCGTCGACGACATCACGTATTTCTTGGTTCGCATGATAGATGTCCGCCGCATGATAACCGCCGAACTTCTTGTAGTTCATGACTTCTTGCGGCGTCAAGCCGAAGATGAAGATATGGTCATCTCCGACCGCATCTCGAATCTCGATGTTCGCCCCATCGAGCGTCCCGATCGTGAGCGCACCGTTCATCATGAACTTCATGTTGCCGGTCCCTGACGCTTCGTAGCTCGCCGTCGAGATTTGCTCGCTCACATCAGAGCCTGGGAAGATTCGTTCTGCCATGGAGACGCGATAGTTCTCAAGGAAGACGATCTTAATGAACTGGCTCGCCCGTTTATCGTGATTGATCATCGTCGCGAGAGCGTTGATGTAACGGATGACTTCTTTGGCGTAATAGTAGCCTGGGGCTGCTTTCGCACCAAAGATGAACGTCCGCGGCACCATCGTGAACGTCGGGTCCGACTGAATCTTTTGATAGAGCGCATGGATGTGGAGCGCGTTCATAAGCTGACGCTTGTAGGCGTGCAGCCGTTTCACTTGAACGTCAAAAATCGAGTTCGGATCGACGGTGATGCCCGTCTCGTCTTGAATATATGACGCCAAATCGAGTTTGTTCTGTTGCTTCACGTCCATGACCTGCTCTTGGAAGCTCGCGTCTTTCGAGAAGCCCATCAACTTCTCTAGGTCGTTCGGATGTTCAATCCACGATGGGCCGACCGCGTCCGTAATCAAGTTCGAGAGGCGCGGGTTGGACTTGAGTAACCAACGACGGTGCGTGATCCCGTTCGTCTTGTTGTTGAAACGGAGCGGGAACATCTCATACAAGTGTCGCATCTCACGCTGCTTCAAAATATCCGTATGGATTTGAGCGACCCCGTTCGTCGAGTGCGAGCCGACGACGGCCAAATTCGCCATGTTGATATGCGCGTTCGAGACGATGGCGATTTCCCCCATGTGCGGCTCGAGATGCGGATAGTTGACGAGCACGTCGCGACAGAAGCGACGATTGATTTCTTCGATGATTTGATAAATACGCGGCAACAACCGCTCATACATCTCGACCGGCCACTTTTCGAGCGCCTCGGCGAGGAGCGTATGGTTCGTGAACGACATGACGCTCTTCGTCACACGCCACGCCTCGTCCCATCCGTAGCCGTGCTCATCCATCAAGATGCGCATCAATTCTGGAATCGCGACGACCGGGTGCGTGTCGTTAATGTGGACGGCGTAATGGTCACCTAGATGTTTAAGCGATTTGTTATGACGGAGATATGAGGCAATCATCGATTGGATGCCCGCCGACACGAAGAAGTATTGTTGTTTCAGGCGCAGCACTTTTCCTTCGTACGTCGTGTCATCCGGATAAAGGAATTCAGAAATCGTCGCAATCGACTGCTTATATTTGAGCAAGTCTTTGTATGACCCTTTCGTCCGTTCCATATACTCCTCATCGTCGTAAGGCGATTCGGCGTTCCATAGACGGAGTGTGTTGACGACATCATTTTTGTAACCGATGACCGGCATATCGTACGGGACGGCCCGGACGACTTCGTCCGGATGATGGACGACACGCAGACGGTCGCCGATTTGGCGCATCTCAATCCAGCCACCGAAGTTGACGTCGACTGCACGGTCGGCGCGGCGCGTCTCCCACATGTTGCCGTCGCGAAGCCAGTTATCCGGGAGCTCGACTTGATAGCCGTCGACAATCTTTTGCTTGAAGAGGCCATAGCGATAACGAATCCCGTTCCCGTGACCCGGCAGACTGAGCGCAGCGAGCGAGTCGAGGAAGCAGGCGGCCAATCGACCGAGTCCCCCGTTCCCTAGTCCCGGCTCCGGCTCGAACTCGGTGATTTCAAAGAAATCGAATCCAAGCTCCTCGAGACCTTCCTGAACGACTTCGAGCACGTCCATGCTGAGCAAGTTGTTGTAAAGGAAACGACCTAACAAAAACTCGAGCGAGAAATAAATGACTTGCTTGCTCTGTTTCTCTTCTTGCTTGTCGCGCGTGTTAATCCATTTCGGGATTGCTTGCTCACGCACCATCGTAGCCAACGTCTGATACACTTCCTGCTCGGTCCCTTCCTTGAACGATTTCCCGTTTAAGGCGACGAATCGGTCTTTAAACGAAGTGACGAAGCTCTGTTTGTCTGTGAACATATGTGTGTAAAACTCCTTCCAGTCATGCGAATAAGTGATAGAGCTCACGGTATTGCTTCGCGGATTGTTTCCAGCTGAAGTCCGCCGTCATCGTTTGATGGACAAGGGCATTCCACGTGTTGCGGTCATAGAAGACACGAATCGATTTTTCAATCGTGGCGAGCATTTCATGAGCGTTGTAGTTCAAGAACCCAAAACCGGTCCCTTCCTGCGTATATTCGTTGAATGGCTTCACTGTGTCACGAAGTCCGCCCGTCTCACGAACGATCGGGAGCGTCCCGTAACGCATCGAAATCAACTGGCTGAGGCCGCACGGCTCAAAGCGTGACGGCATAAGGAATGCGTCCGATCCGGCATAAATTAAATGGGCGAGCTCGATATCGAACCCGATATAAGAGCCGATTTTACCCGGATGGCGCGCCGTCATCTCATGAACGATCGCCTCATACTCAGGTTGACCTGAGCCGAGGAAGACAAATTGACAATCGAGGTTACCGAGCTCATCGCTCACCCCATTAATCAAATCGAGACCCTTTTGTTCGACGAGGCGGCTGACAAATCCGATGAGCATGACGTCATCCCTTACTTCTAACCCGAACCGCTCTTGAAGGGCACGTTTGTTGACGGCCTTCCCTTCTTTCACCGTGTCCAAGTCGTACGTCTTCGCGATGCGTTTGTCCGTGCTCGGGTCGTTCGTCGCCAAGTCGAGACCGTTTAAAATCCCACGGACGTCGACGGCGCGATGCCGGAGGGCCGCGTCGAGCCCTTCCCCGTAGTATGGCTCCATGATTTCATCACGATAAGACGGGCTGACCGTCGTGATTTGATCGGAATGGACGATTCCCGCCTTCATGTAATTGACGAGCCCGTTATGCTGAATCCCTTCGGCCGTGAAGTGTTCATGCCCGAATTGAAGTAATTCGCCGAGCACGTCTTCAGGGAAGATGCCTTGGTACTGAAGGTTATGGATCGTAAACACGGTGCGAATCTTTTGATACGCTTCGATATGTTGATAATGAATCCGTAAAAACGCCGGCACGACACCGGTCTGCCAGTCGTGGCAGTGGAGCACGTCCGGCACGAGCGTCTCGTCTAACTTCCCAATCATCTCGAGGGCGGCACGTGAGAAGAACGCGAATCGTTCCGCGTCGTCATAGTGTCCGTAGAGCACACCTTCGCGATTGAAATAGTATTCGTTATCGATGAAGTAGTACGTGATGCCATCGTGTTCGAGTTTGAGCACCGCGGCGAACTGCTTGCGCCAGCCGACCGGAACAATCAAATCGAATAAGTATTCCATCTTCTCGACGTATTCCTCAGCAATCGTGCCATACTTCGGCATGACGACACTGACTTCCTCACCAAGGCCAGACACCGCTTGAGGGAGCGAGCCGATGACATCGGCAAGCCCCCCCGTTTTCATGAACGGTGCCGCTTCTGAAGCGACATACCATATTTTCATAATATCCTCCTTCACACCGTTGTCCGTTTTCCGATGACGATCGGTTCATCGACCGTCCCTCGAATGACCTGTCCGCGTTTCACGACCACTTCTTTATCTAAAATGGCGTTCTCGACGACAGCGCCTTCTTCGATGATGGACTTGGATAAAATGATTGAATTTTTGACGCGGGCATGTTCGCTGATGACGACGCCGCGGAACAAGATACTGTTTTGCACTTCGCCGCTGATTTTACAGCCGTTGGCGACGAGCGCTTCATTCACTTTCGACCCTTTCAAATAACGCGTCGGCGGTTCGTGCTTGATCTTCGTATAGATGTGCGGGAAATCATAGATGATTCCCTCATGACGAAGCAAACGCATACTTTCATTATAGTACGAAAGAACCGAATGGATGACTTGCATTTTACCTGTATAGTGGTAACCGTGAACGTGTAAGCGATGGAGCTGCGGGCGAATCACGCCGTCGAGTAAATCATACTCGCCACGTGACGTCGCCTCATCGACGAGTCGAAGGAACAAGTTCTTCGACATGATGATCGTCTCCGTGTATGCGTACTCGTCGTCCGGGCTAAAGCCCCGCTCCGAGATGCCGACGACACGGTCGTTCTCACCGAGACGAATCGGGCGGCAGTACCCACACTTTTGCTCGTGCCCGGTATAGGCGAGCGTAATGTCCGCGCCCATCGATTTATGGTGCTTGAGCATGTCTTGGAAGTCGATTGTCGTCAAGACGTTTGAGCCTGTGATGACGACGTACGGCTGTTTACTGCGTACGAAGTGTTCGCGGTGCATCGAGAAGTTTGCCAAGTCGCCCAAATAAGCTTCCCCGTCCGGCTTTAACGCCGGTGGGAAGATGTGAAGGCCGCCTTGCGAACGGTCAAGGTCCCACTCTTTCCCTGAACCGACATGGTCCATGAGCGAGCGATACTTGTCGAGCGTGAAAATCCCGACTTGATTGATGCCTTGCGTAATCATATTCGTCAATGT
This sequence comes from Exiguobacterium alkaliphilum 12/1, assembly GCF_000714435.1. Classification (GTDB taxonomy): domain Bacteria; phylum Bacillota; class Bacilli; order Exiguobacteriales; family Exiguobacteriaceae; genus Exiguobacterium; species Exiguobacterium alkaliphilum. The sequence continues at coordinate 3,281 of NZ_JJMW01000047.1, read as the reverse complement.
GAAGTCAATGAGTCGATAACGTCCAGAGAACGGGACGGACGCCAAATTGCGATGTCCCGTAAACTCTGGAAATAATCCTTCTTCGGTCCCTAAGTTGATGACCCCTAACAAATCATTCGTCAACAATAACGCCTCCTTGCGTCGGTCTTTTTTAAGTTCAAGCACGTTGTTTGAATACTGCTCCGCTCTCGATGTTTTCGTGAGGTTCAATGACAACAATCTCACCACCCGGCTCGCCGATTGTCGCTCCGTCTTCGATGACGGCACAGCTTGCGACGATGGCTCGATGAATCGTGACATCTTTTCCGATGCGAGCCCCCGGCATGATGACAGAGTCTTTGACGAGTGACCCCTCGCCGACACGCACGTCGTAGAATAAGACGGAGTGTTGGACTTCCCCTTCGATTTGACAGCCTTCGTTAATGACCGACTGTTCGACGCAGGCGTCTTTCCCGATGTATTGCGGTGTCTGGTTCGGGTTGACTGAATACATCTTCCAGTTCGGGTCGTATAAGTCGAACGGTGGATCTTCCTCTAACAAGTCCATGTTCGCTTCCCAGAGCGACTGAATCGTACCGACGTCTTTCCAGTAACCTTTGAACTTGTAGGCGAAGACGTCAAGTCCGTCGAGTAGCGTATTCGGAATGATGTTCTTCCCGAAGTCAAAGCTTGACGTCTCATCTTCCGCGTCTTGAATCAAGTGCTCCCGAAGCACTTTCCAGTTAAAGATGTAAATCCCCATCGAAGCCAAGTTGCTCTTCGGTTTTTCAGGCTTCTCCTCAAACTCTTTAATGCGGAGGTCGTCGGTCGTGTTCAAAATCCCGAAACGAGGGGCTTCGTCCCACGGCACTTCCATGACCGAGATGGTGACGTCCGCTCCTTTTTCTTTATGGAAATCGAGCATCTTCTCGTAATCCATTTTATAAATATGGTCACCCGACAAAATCAAGACGTACTCTGGATCGTAATCGTCGATATAGCTCAAGTTTCGATAAATCGCGTTCGCTGTACCTTCGTACCAGTTTTTCCCCGATTGTGCCTGGTATGGCGGCAAGATGGCCAAGCCTCCGTTGCGGCGGTCCAAATCCCATGCCGACCCGATGCCAAGATAACGGTTCAGTTCAAGCGGTTCATATTGTGTCAACACACCGACTGTCGTAATTCCCGAATTCGTACAGTTCGATAATGGGAAATCGATGATTCGGTACTTCCCTCCAAAGTGGACAGCCGGTTTCGCCGTCTTACGCGTAAGGGGCCCGAGTCGCTTCCCTTCCCCTCCCGCGAGGAGCATCGCAACCATTTCTTGCTTCATAGTACAGCCTCCTAAATTCATAATATAAACCTCTTTTACCCTTTTTCGCTGTTTCCTAATGTATTCCTGCCCAAATTATTATATGATAACGTTTACATTTTGAAATTTGTTGAAAGATTGACGATATAATGAATGAAGAGAGGGGTGAGCGAATGCGGGCATGGGTAGGAACACTCTTTTTTGCCGGACTGATCGCTGTCGGATTTACCGTGAGCAGTGCGTTGAAAGAGGAAATCGAACAAGCGAAGACGATTGTCGCGTGGGGCGAGGAGACCGTCGAAACGGCGCCGTTGTCGCCGAAGCACGCCGTCACCCTCGCCTATAAAGGCGGGGCTGAGACGCTCTATTTGAGCGGGCGCCGCGATGACGTCTCTCTAGACGGGCTACCCGACCACATTCGTGACGCCATCATAATCATTGAAGACCGCAAGTTCAACGCCCATCCAGGTTACGACTTGAGCGGGATCGCCCGGGCGTTTATCAATAACGCCAATGAGACATCGGTCCAAGGCGGGAGCACGATTACGCAGCAGCTGGCGCGAAACGTTTACTTGACGCACGAGCGGACGTACGAACGAAAAGTGAAGGAATTGATGATCGCGCGGGCGCTCGAAAAAAATTATAGCAAGAAAGAAATCATCACTTCGTATAGCAACGTGATTTTCTTCGGGCATAACGTATACGGCATCCAATCCGCGGCCGACACGTACTTCTCGCGTCCGCTCGAGGACTTGAACTGGAACCAAATCGCCTATTTGCTGACGGTGCCGAACAATCCATCCTTGTACGACCCGCTCAACCCGTCCGCGGCGTTTTACGAACGAAAAGACCGCATCTTGACGCAACTGAAAGAAGCCGGGCTCGTCTCAAAACAAGCTTATGACGCGGCACATGGCGTGAAACTGAAAGCCAGCTATAAACGCCACGAGATTCGATATCCCGACTACATGGATGCCGTCATGAAAGACGCGATTCGGCTCGTGCGAACCCGGTACGACCTAGACGAAGAGGCGGCGCGCGACTACTTGGCAAGCAATCAGGCGACAGTCGAGACGTACTTGTCCGTCGCACGCCAGATGGCTGCGAAACGGGAGTTAAGTGAATTGCCTGCCGGACTGAACGGCGGCTATGCCGAACTGACGCCGAACGGACGAATCGTCGCCCTCGTCGACTCGGAAATGAAGCAAAGTGGCGAGTTCAACCGTTCGACGCAAGCGTTCCGACAACCAGGGTCGGCCATCAAACCAATTCTCGTCTTTGCCCCGTTCATCGAGGAGACGAACGCGACACTCGATACGATGCTCGACGGCCGTCCCGTCTGTTACGGGACGTATTGCCCGACCAATAGCGGCAATCGCGTCCTGAGCGACGTCACGTTCCGCGATACGGTCGCCTATTCGTTCAACACGCCGGCGCTTGCCGCGTTCAATCAAATCGACCAACAGGCGGCTTACGCCACGGCTGACCTTATGTTCAGCCAATGGGATCCTGATAAAGACAACAGTATGGCGAGCGCGCTCGGAGGGTTGACACAAGGTGTGTCCCCGAAAGAACTGGCGGCTGCGTATACGCCGTTTTTGAACAACGGGGTCTACGTCTCCGGCCAAACGATTAAAGAGATTCGGTTCGCCTCGGGCGCCCCGACAATTAGCCCGAGCATGACGAAACAAGCCATCTGGTCAGAAGAGACAGCTGCGACGATGCGACAAGCGTTGTCGGCTGTCACGACGTACGGGACGGGTCGCTATGCCGGGCAAATCAAGCGTCCGTATGTCGGTGGTAAGACCGGAACGACGAACGCCCACAAAGATATGTGGTACGTCGGATTGACAGATGAGACGATCACCGCGATTTGGCTCGGGGCGGATACCCCACGTCCGTTCCCAGAACTCGCCAACCGTGCCTATCCGGCCATCGTCTGGACAGAGGCCCATCGATAAAGAGGCTGGGACATAACTAGCCAGTTCTA
>NZ_JJMW01000046.1 GCF_000714435.1 Exiguobacterium alkaliphilum 12/1 | reverse complement strand
CCCCATAAAGGTATGATGGTCGGGAAGACAGGATTCGAACCTGCGACCCCTTGGTCCCAAACCAAGTGCTCTACCAAGCTGAGCTACTTCCCGAAAAAAATGGTGCACCCTGAGAGATTCGAACTCCCGGCCTTTAGATTCGTAGTCTAACGCTCTATCCAGCTGAGCTAAGGGTGCGAGACGAATGATCCTTCATGGATGTTTATAAATGGTACCGAGGGCCGGACTTGAACCGGCACGAGGAAACCCTCGCAGGATTTTAAGTCCTGTGCGTCTACCAATTCCGCCACCCCGGCAAGGTATAATTCATGCGGTAGACTTTTAAAAAAAATGGTGCCGGCGAAAGGATTCGAACCCTCGACCCTCTGATTACAAGTCAGATGCTCTACCAACTGAGCTACACCGGCAGGTGTAAATGGTGGAGGATGACGGGATCGAACCGCCGACCCCCTGCTTGTAAGGCAGGTGCTCTCCCAGCTGAGCTAATCCTCCAAATATGTAATGCCTGGCAACGTCCTATCCTCACAGGGGGAGACCCCCAACTACTTTCGGCGCTGAAGCGCTTAACTTCCGTGTTCGGCAT